>JAAESI010000186.1 GCA_024229515.1 Pseudomonadota bacterium
AAGACGAGTCAGGAGACGGCGGCGGCGGTCGCCGGGATGAGCGTGCGCTCGGCACGCAAATGGCAGAAGGGGCCGTTGCCGTCGGAGGTGACGGCGGCGGCTGGGCGCCGGAGCTGGCGCACTCGCAGGGACCCGTTCGCGAAGGTGTGGGAGCGCGACGTGGTGCCGCTGCTGGAGGCCGACGAAGACGGCGAGCTGCAGGTCAAGACGATCTTCGAGGAGCTGGTTTCGCACCACCCGGGGCGTTTTGAGCCCGGCCAGCGCCGGACGCTGGAGCGGCGGGTGCGCGACTGGCGTGCGGTCTCGGGTCCGGGCAAGGAAGTGTTCTTCGCCCAAGAGCACCCGCCGGGCCGGGAAGGTGTGTTGGATTTCACCCACGCGCCGAAGCTGCAGGTCCGCATCGCGGGGGAGCTGCTGGCTCACCTGCTGTTCGTCTTCAAGCTCAGCTGCAGCGGTTGGACGTGGGTGCAGGTGGCCTTTGGGGAAACCTACGAGGCCCTGGTCGAGGGTCTCCAGGGGGCGTTGTGGTCGCTCGGCGGGACGCCGACGGTGCTGCGCCACGACAATCTTTCGGCGGCCACCCACGAGCTCAGGCGCAGCGGCGGCCGGGCGTTGACGAAGCGGTTCCGGGGTGTGCTGGAGCACTACGGCCTGTCCTCGACGCGGATCCGTCCCGGGCAGGCGCACGAGAACGGGGTGGCGGAGAAGGGCAACGACCTGGTCAAGCAGGCGCTGGTGCAGGCGCTGGTGGTGCGCGGCA
>JAAESI010000187.1 GCA_024229515.1 Pseudomonadota bacterium
CGAGCTCAGCGGCGCCAACCTGGGCCCCTCGGCGGACCCCGGGCCCTTCCTGGACTGGGTGCGCTACGGCCCGACCGGCGGGGAATACATGGCGACGAACTGCAGCCTGGACGGCGCGGGCCACGTCAAGCTGACGTGCCGTACCGCTGCGGGCGTGGGCGGCCCGCACGTGTGGAAGGTGAGCGTGGCGGGCTTCGTCTCCGAGATCTCGCCGCTCGTGGGCGGCGTGACCAGCTACGCAGCTCCCGCCATCTCCCTGCTCCAGGCCAGCGCTGGCTCCGACGCGCCCGTCCCGACGATGGGCGGCACAATGATGACGCTGGTGGGCACCGACTTCGGCCTGCGCGACCCGACCGTGACGGTCAAGGTCGAGATGGTGCTGTCGGGCTCCCAGGGCTCGCGCACCATCTCCATCGAGCCCGAGACGCCGACGCCCGATGCTGGCGCGGACATCGCGCAGGCGATCGCTGGCTCCAGCTTCGCGGCAGCTGGCTTCGCGGGGCCGTTGGAGGTTGTGCCCGGCAAGGGCTGGACGACGCGCAGCGGCGCACCCGGCCACAGCAACGGCCGGTCACTGCAGGCGCTCAAGTTCCGCATCCCGGCGGGCTTCGGCAAGGACGTTCCCGTGCGCGTGGTGATCCGCTCGGCCGCGCCCCTCGACCCGTCGGCCCCTGGCGCGTCCGGCAGCCCGGTGACGATCCGCTCGAGCGCCGCCACCTTCTCGTACGACGCGCCGGACATCTGGTACGTCAACCCGCGCCTGGCCACGGAGCCCCAGTGGGACGGCTGGTACCAGCTGGACATCATCGGCGAGAACCTGTGCAACGGCGAGCTCGGCTGCATCGTGGTGAGCGTGAGCGACCGCACGAACACGTCCAACTTCGGCACCATCGGGTTCGTGAACGACATCAGCGTGGGCCAGAACACCATGCGCGACGCCGAGAGGCACGACCGCGTGACCATCTTCGTGACGAACAAGCAGGGCGCAGTGCGCATTTCGGTCGGCAACCAGAAGTCCATCGTGAAGGCCTTCTCCAGGCTGGCGCCGGCGCTCGGCCGCGAGCAGTCGTACAGCTCTGAGACCTTCTCGTCGGACGGCTCGGGCGCAACCATCTCGCTGCGCGGCTGCAACTGGGTGCGCGGCGAGACGCTCGTCAAGGTGGGCGGCTACGACTGCGTGATCCAGTCCTTCACCGACCCCACCAACCAGGCAGAGGACCCCGGGTGCAGCCGC
>JAAESI010000188.1 GCA_024229515.1 Pseudomonadota bacterium
CGCGCACGATGAGCGTGGAGGACAGCGGGCTGGAGGCGAAGAGCTCGTCGGCCATGTCCGGGTCGGTGAAGGCGCCGGCCGGCAGCGGGGGGCCGCCCTCCTGCGTCCACTGCAGCTCGAGCGAGCCCTCGTCCAGGGAGCTCACTACCGCATCGAGGAACACGGAGTCCTGCTCGCTCACCACGGACAGCTGTCCGCCGAGGATGCCGGCAAAGTCGATGGTCTCCGGCTCCTGCACCAGCACCTCGGGGCCCGCTCCGGACACCGCCTGCACGGTCTGGGTGGACACGCTGGAGCGCGAGCCCTTGGTGTAGGTCACGGTGAAGCGGTACGTGTAGCCGGCCGAGAGAGACAGGGCCGGGAGCGTGACGGCGCCCACGGTGGCGGCGCCCACAGTGGTGCCTGCGGGGCCGCAGTCAGCAACGGCGGCCAGGCCGGCGGCGCTGTTGGCAGCCGAATCGGGCTGGCACGACCAGGAGAAGGTGGCCGCCACGCCCGAGAGCGCAGACGGGTCTGAGGAGGCCGAGGCGTCGAGGGTGAGCGCCACGTCCACGGGGGCCTGCTTGAAGGAGCCGCCAGCGATGCTGGAGCGCAGGGCGTCGAGCTGGGGCGCGACCTCGATGTCGGCCGAGGCCACGGCAGCGGGGTTGCTGATGAGCTGGGCGAAGACGCGCACAGTGTACTTGAGGCCGGGCGTGAGCGCCTTGCCGGGCACCACGACGAAGGGCAGCGGCGAGGTGTCGAACTGGCGCGCGCTGGCGCCGGGCGGGGCCACGAGACGGCCGCCGCTTTGGGTGGCGGCGTCCGCTGACGCATCGAAGGAGGTGAACAGGCTGCCGCCGCCGAGCAGCTGGGACGGTACGTCAGTGGCCATGGGCGAGGCGGAGGCGTCGAAGAAGAAGAACCGCATCGCGCGGGCCTCGGCCGAGAGCTCGGCCTCTCCGGGGCAGCGGGGCGCGAAGGCGCGCACGTCGATGAACTGCTCGGCGGAGCGCAGCAC
>JAAESI010000189.1 GCA_024229515.1 Pseudomonadota bacterium
CGAACGCGATGGCGGGCCTTGTAGTTCGGATGGACCTTCGACCTGCTGTTCGACATGGGCGGCTCCGTTCAGCTCAAGCAGGCGAACTCCGCACATTCCGAGGGCGGCCCCTCGCGACCTGGCGATCCTTGCACCAACGCCTGGTCCGGGGGCCGAGCGCCACCGCGAAGGTGGAGGCGCCGGTGCGGGCGAGCACATCGCTGGTGCGCAACGTGCTGCGGAACCGGGCGACGATCTGATCCGAAGCGGCCCGGCTGAGCGTCGGCCCAAGCGTTTGACGGGCGCGTCGCAGTCCTTCGAATCGCACCGCGAGCAGGTGGGGGGGAGTCTCGCCCAGCTCACCGAGGTGTCGGAGCAGCCCGATCTTGTCGGGGAGGCCGGTGTCCGGGTCGCGATCGCGCTGGCTGCTCGCCCGCGTCAGGCGCGCGCTCAAGAACCGGTCGGCGTCCGTCAGCATGAAGCCCGCGAGGCACAGGTTCGCAGCGAACCCGACCTGATGCAGCCAGACGGGAACAACGATGGTCTCCGTCGGGAGCAGCCCCGCCTCGATGGCCTCGGCCCCGACCGCTCCCAGGGCGGCCATCGCGATCCCGAGGAAGAGACCGCGCCGCCCCACGAGGCCGGACGCGGCCACCACGGCGGGGAAGAACGTGCTGAAGGCGGGCCCATCGAGGCCGCCAAACCAGGCCGTGCCGAGCATCGCGCAGAGGTACCAGCCGGTGACGAAGTGCCAGGCGGCCCACTCGGCCTTGCCTTTGCGGAGGAGATCGAAGCCGGCGGCGGCGGCGGCGCCGAACATCACGGTGAGGATGCCCGCCTCGGTGATGCCCAGCCAGACTCCGGTCAGTCCCAGGCCAAGGCCGACCGCGGAAGCAGCGATCAGTCCAGTTCGGATGCCGCCGCGGTCTGCGATCATGACGGAAGGGTAGCCGCTACCAGGTGGGGTCGGCGTCCATGACACGCTCGGCGTCTTCCACCGTCAGGGGCTTGCTGAAGAACCAGCCCTGACCGTAGCGGCAGCCCATGGCGCGAAGGAGCTCGAGGTGCTCGGCCGTTTCGATGCCCTCGGCGACGACGTCCAGGCTCAGGGCGTTCGCGAGGGCGACGATGGTGGAGACGATCTCCGGGTTGCGGCTCCCGCGGCCCTGGTCCCGCGCCGGCTCGTCCTTGACGCCGAGGCGGCTGACGAAGGAGCGGTCGATTTTGAGGACGTCGAAGGGGAAGCGGTGGAGGTGGCCCAGCGAGGAGTAGCCGGTGCCGAAGTCGTCCAGTGCGAGGCGCACGCCGAGGTCGCGGAGGTCGTACAGGATGTCGGCGGCCCGCTCGGGGCTCTGCATGATCGCGCTCTCGGTGATCTCGAGCTTGAGGCAGCGGGGGTCGAGTTCGCACTCTTCCAGGACCGAAGCGACGTACTCGACGAGGTCGTCGCGGCTGAACTGCTTGCTCGAGACGTTGACGCAGATGGCGAGGTCGCCCAATCGATCGTGGCCCTGCTGCCAGTCGCGCGCCTGGGACGCCGCGGCCTTGAGCACGAACCGGTCGATGGGGGCGATGAGTCCGACCTCCTCAGCGAGGGGGATGAAGTCCATCGGCGAGACGAAGCCGCGCTCGGGGCTCTGCCAACGCACGAGCGCCTCGAAGCCATTCAAGCGGCCGCTGTGGAGGTCCACCAGCGGCTGGTAGTGCACGACGAACTCTTCGCGGCGAATCGCGCGACGCAGGTCCACTTCCATCTTGAAGTGGTTGAGCGTCTCGATGTGCATGTTGGTCTGGAACGTCTCGGCTCGGTCGCGGCCCGCGTCCTTGGCGCGATGCATGGCGGTGTCGGCGTCGCGGAGCATGTCGCCGGCCTTGATGTAGCCCTTGCTGCTCAGGGCGATGCCCAGGCTGGCGGTCGAGTAGACCTCGGTGCTGCCGACCGTCAGGGGGCGGCCGAGCAGGTCCTTGATCTCGTGGGCGATGCGTTCGGCGTCTTCGGGCACGTCGATGCCGTCCAGGAGCACCGCGAACTCGTCCCCGCCGAGGCGGGCGACCGTGTCGTGGGGGCGGACGCAGCTCTGGATGCGGCGGGCGATGCTCGTCAGGAGGCGGTCGCCGACGTGGTGGCCGAGGCTGTCGTTGATGACCTTGAACCGGTCCAGGTCGATGACCATGACCGCGAAGAGCCGCTCGGGCTCGTCGGTCCACCGCTCGACGGTGGTCTCGAGTACGTCCTTGAACGTGCCGCGGTTGGGGAGGCGGGTGAGGGCATCGAAGAGCTTCCGCTCGCTGACGTCCAGCATCGAGCCGGCGATGCGGGTGGGCACGCCGTCTTCGTTGCGAAGGGCGAGTCCGCGGACGAGTATCCAGCGGTACTTGCCTTCGGAGGTGCGCACGCGGTGCTCGTGGTCGAGCGCCTCCGTGTGGCCGTCGAGGTGAGCCGCCAGGAGCGACTCGAAGGGCTGGCGATCCTCCGGGTGGATGCGGTCGAGCCAGTCCTCGGGCTTGCCGGTGACGTCGTCAGGCTCGACGCCGACGACCTCGCGCCACTTCTCGGAGTAGTGCACGTGCTGGGTGGTGAGGTCCCAGTCCCAGAGGCCGTCGCTGGTGCTGCGGGCGGCGCGCACGATGCGGGCGGACGACTCGTCCAGGCTCCACGAGGAGGCCTCGCGGTGAGACACATCGCGGACCATGACGACGACGCCGCGCACGTGCTCGTTGGCGCGCAGGTCGTTGCCCGTCGCCTCCGTGGGGATCCAGTCGCCTTCGGCGTCGGACAAGCGCAGCTCGGCGACGGCCGGTTCGGCGTTGGGGTCCATCCAGCTCTGCAGCGCAGACTCGAGGGACTCCTTGTCGTCGGGGTGGACGCGGTCGGAGAGCTTGGCGCCCTCGAGTCCGCCCGGCCAAACCCCGATCAGGGCGGCGGCGGCCTCGGACGCGAACGTCACCGCGCCGGCGGCGTCGAGCACCACCACGAGATCCGAGGTGGACTCGCCAAGGACGCGGAGCCACAGCTCCCGCGACTCGTTGGTAGCGCGGCGGACAACTGCAAGGTTTGGACGTGCCATCACCCACCTTCATCGGCCCGGGCGGGGCGAGCTTTAGGCGGCGGGGATCACTCGACGTAGCCGAGGGCGCGCATCGCCTCCAGATCCGGGTCGTCCACGTCGAGCGTTTCGGGGCTCCGTTCGGACAACGCCGAGACGATCGACTGGGCCGCTCGGAGCAGGTCTGGGGGCGGGGCGGAACCTTGGGCCGAAGCGAGATCGGAGGCCTGGCCCGGGTCCCGCAGCAGGTCGTACACCTCGGTGGGGAGCCCCGGCGTGAACACGATCGACGAGGCGCCATCGCGGACCGCCACCCGCACGGGCGCCTGCTGCTGGCGCGGGGCTCCGTCGGGCGAGCGGCCGAGTCCCCGGCGAACGGTCAGGAACGGGACGTGGGTGACCGACCCGACCTGGGTGACGCCGGCGCCGTCGATCCAGCTCCGCCCGTCGTCCGTGGGGGGCTCGCGGTTCAGGAGTTGAGCCGCCGTCGTCGCGAGGTCGCGGTGCTGCACGAGCACGCCGGAGGTGCGGGGCGTCGATCCGCCCGGGGGCACCACGATCAGAGGCACCCGCAAGACCGGCTCGTAGGCGCTGAACTGGTGCGCCACCCGCATGCCGTGCTCCGTCAAGCTCTCCCCGTGGTCCGCCGTGACGATGACCGCGGTCCGCTCCGTCTCCCCGCGCGCTTCGACCATCGACAGGAGCTCGGCCACGGCTGCGTCCGCCACCCGAACCTCGGCTCGGTAGCTGGCGAGGCGGCGCTGCAGGCTGTCGAGGTGACCGCATCGGCGTTGCGCCTCCCGCTCCGCGTTGGGGCCCCCCGCACGCGGACCGAGGCTCATGCCGGCAGGGCCCCCGACGGGCACCGGGTGGTCCTTGTAGGCGCACGGGTCGGGGAGTCCGTCGAACGCCGAGTCCAGGAACGGGGCGGATGCGGCCGCCTCGACGGTGTGGGGCAGGTGCACGTCGTACAGGTGGACCCAGAGGAACCAGGGCGTGTCCGCGGGCACCTCATTGAGGAACGCGCCTGCGCGCCGGGTCGCGCGCGGAGCCTGCGCGCGAAACACCTTGGGGTCGTCCTCGCCGCGGAGCAGCCGGACGAGGCGCAGGCCCACGAGGTCGTCGACCGCGGGGGGCGAGCGAAGGTCGTCGTGGAAGCGATCGAAGCCCCGGGCGAAGCCTCGGGAGCCTCGGATCACCCCTCCGCTGACCACCGCGCCGGTGGCGTAGCCCGCGTCCTGCAGGTCCTCGGGGAGCCACGGCAGGTCCTCGTGGACCCGCCCCCCGTTGGTCAGCGAGCCGTGCTCCCACGGTGTCCGTCCCGAGAGCATCGAGGTGTGGGAGGGCACCGTGATGGGGACGTGGGCGCGGGCCTCCGTGAACAGCCAGCCGCGGTCCGCGAGGGCGTCGAGGGTGGGGGTGAGATCCGGGTCGACGGCCGCGGGGTGGGCGCCGAGGTGGTCGTAGCGCCAGGTGTCGATCGTGACGAGCAAGAGGTTGGGCGCCGGTTCGGGCGCCGCGCCCGCCGGAGCGAGGCAGGCGGCGGCGGCGCCCACGATCGCAGTGGCTGCCACGGCGCGGGAGGGGACGAGGATCAGGCCGACCAGAGCGAGCAACGTGGCGGCGGTCGGAAGGAGGCCGAAGTACAGGACGGCGGGGCCGATCGTGGCGGTCAGACGCTCCTCCACCACGGCCCCCAGCCACGCCTCTCCGAGCACCTGCCGGGAGGCCCCGTCGATCGCGGCGGCGACAGCGATCGCCCACGGCGGCAGCGCCCGCGCCCGGCCCCAGGCCCACCGCGCGAGGCCGACGACGGCGACACCGGCCGCCGCCCACCCCGCCTGGGACGGGAGGAGCCGCAGCACGGCGCCCGCGTAGTCCGAAGCCATGGGGATCAGCTGCGCCCCAAGGCGCCCGTGGAGCTCGGCCAGGGACGCGCCCACGAGCAGCATCCAGGCCGCGGCCCACGCTGCGACCAGTCGGGTCAGCTCAGCTCGGATCGGGGCCTGCCTTGCTGGCGCGCGCACGCTTCGCCATGCGTCCGAAGTGGGCCGCGACGTTGAGTCCGACCATGTCCGCGGAGCCGCCGTACTCCCCGTTGTCGATCGAGTTGACGGCCACCCCCTCGAGGGCTTTCAGCGTGCCGTCGCTGACCTCGCCGGAGATGGTTCGGGGGCGGTAGAAGACGTGGGCGTAGCTGAAGTGGATCTCGATCGGGGCGCCGAACTCGTCGCCCGCCCAGGGGCGGAACGTCACCCCCCCGCCCGCGAGGAACTTGTGGCCGTCGATCATCGTGATGCCCTGGTTCGCCTCGGTCGTCGCGGGGGCCTCGTACAACCCCCCGAAGCGGAGGAGCAGCGCCGGAATGGGGGTCACCGATCCGCCCAGCCGCAGGCTCCACGTGGAACGGTAGTCGGTGGGAACGGCGACGGTCCCGCCGTTGGCCTCGCCCCGGTAGACGTCGGTCACGCTGCAGTCGACGATGTCGTCGCACAGCAGCCGCGAGTCCAGGTACTCGTCCAGGGGGGTGGGCTCGTCCACGTCGTCGCCGGTGTGCTCGAGGGGGATGGCGATGTTGCTCCCGACCACGTCCCCGCTTCCGCGCCACAGCTCGAGGTTGAAGTCGACTTCGAACTCGAACACTTCCGGCACCGGCTCGATCCCGACGCCGACCCGGATCCGGCCGGGCAGGCCCGTCGCGACGTCGATCTCGTCGTCGGTGCCTCGCAGGACGATCGGGTCCCGTCCGACGACGTCGCCGAGGAAGCTGGGAAGCTCCGCGAAGTACTGCTCGCCGAGGGTGCCGCGGAGGTGGGCGGCGCCGGTCCCTTCGAACCTGTAGGCTGGCTCGAAGCTGGCGGCGATGCGCAGCCAGGGCGTGGGCATCACCATCACGCCGATGTTGAAGTGGGGCCGGATCGCGTCGGCGGAGAAGGACGTGACGACGTCCCACTGGGGGTCCTCGGGGTTGCTCTCGGTGGCGAGGAAGTCCGAGGACGACGCGAACTCCTGGTTCAACTGCATCAGCAGCACCTGGAAGCTCGCCCCCACCGCGAGCCAGTCGCAGATGCGCCACCCCGCCGACAGGCTGATGTTCCCCTGGATCAGCTCCTGGCTGATCATCCGGTACCGCCCCGGTCCGTAGCGGGGGAAGCTCTGGATGGGGGCGGTCGGCGCGTAGATGCCCAGCGCGATGGTCAGGTCGGGCCGCTCGAACCCGAACGCGATGCCGCCCTCGGGGATCGGCCGCACGTGGGGGATCTTGCGCGTCCGCGGGAACGGCTCTTCCAGGGACCCCTCGATGGGTAGCCCGTCCTCGTCCACGTTGTAGATGCCGTCGCCGCCGGCGCGCTCGAACCAGACGTCCGTGCGCAGCAGGTGCAGCCCGCCCTGCACCGACAGGCCGTCGATCTGCCAGAGCCCCGCGGGGTTGTAGTAGAGGCCCGAGACGAGGTCGTCGGCCCGGGCCACGTTGGCTCCCCCCCGGCCGAACCCGACGACGCCGGTGTCGGGCGTGAACAACCCGCCGGCGAAGGCCGGGGCGGGCATCAGGAGGGTCAGAACGAGGGCGAGGACGCGCACGAACCGCACCTTGCCACAGGGTCGGTATGCTGCCGACCTTGCGACGCACCCTCCTGATTCTTGGCCTGATTTGCCTCCTTCCGGCGACCGGAACTGCCCAGCGGGACCTCGTCTTCGAAGACGAGTTGGCGTGGGCGGGGCTCGTCCCCAGCGACTTCGCCGCTTCCTGGCGCGACACCGTCAACCGCAACCCCAAGGCACCCGGCGATCCGTGGCGCACGCTGGCGAGTGAGCAGCTCCTGGGGGCGACCCCACTGTTGGCCGCGGTCATGGCCGAAGGCGCCGCGGCGCAGCTGTCGGTCTCGGGCGGAGGACCCATGGCGGGCCTGTCCTGGGAGCGTCACTTCGTCGAAGCCGCCACCCAGCTGAAGATCGACGGGGCGGGGGCGGACTGCGTTCCCCCGGCGGCCTCCACCCTCGTGGAGCAGAGCGTCGCGCACGAGGCCTCGACGGGCCTTCGCCGCAGCAAGCGCGAGGTCCGGGAGTTGAACGAGTCCATCGACGGTCGGCTCAACGCCGCCATCGGCACCCTGATGGGGGCTGCAGCGTCGTCGTCATGCCAGTTGGAGGCCGCGTTTGCGCAGTGGGACGACGAGCGTCGGGCGGCCGTGGTGGCGACGGTCGAAGCGGCAATCACTGGAATCCCCGCGGGCACGAGCGAGGCGGACGACGCCGCCTCTACGCTCGCGTCCGCCTGGACCGACACCGACCGCGCCGCGCTCCTGGCGGCCGGCGCGGCGTGGTCCTCGTCGCTGACGGCGGCGGCGTTGGAGCTCAGCACGCTGCCTCCCGAGGCGTGGCCGCGTCAGCCGACGATCTTCCCCACGGAGTTCGGCGAGGTCTGGATCGGCTCCCCCGCGAGCAACTCCGGCACCGGCGACCCCTTCCTCATCGTGGATCCCGGGGGCGACGACCAATGGCGGGTGTTCCCGGACGCGACGGCGTTCCGCGAAGGCGGTGCGCGGGCGGTGCGCGGCTGGATCGACCTGGGCGGCGACGACCTCTGGCAGACCGGCGACGGTGGCGTCGGCGGGGCGCTCATGAGCGTGTCGGCGGGCCTCGATCTCGCCGGCGACGACACCTGGCGCGGGGGCCGGCTGACCGCCGGCGCGGCCGCCTTCGGGACGTCGACGTGGCTCGATGTGTCGGGCCGAGACATCTACGACGGAGGGGCGGGATCCCAGGGGTTTGCCCTCTTCGGCACCGCCGCGCTGCGCGACCTCGGCAGCGACGGTGACACCTACCGCTCCGTCGGCCCCTCGCAGGCCGCGGCCTTCCCCGCCGCCCTCGCGGTGCTTCACGACGCCGGCGGAAGCGACACCATGGAGGTCGGCGCAGGCGGCGGTCAGGGGCTCAGCGTGGGCTGGTTCCCGCGGCTCGGCGGCGGCTTCGCGTTCCTCCTGGACGAGGCCGGAGACGACCGGCGGACCACCGCCGGCGGGGGGCAGGGAGGCTGCGTCGGAGGGGGCGTCGCCGCAGCGGCGGACCTCGCGGGGGACGACGTCTGGACCAGTTCCTCACCCCACGCCCAGGCGTCCGCCCGGGAGCAGTGCGTGGCGGTGCTCCTGGACCGTCAGGGCAACGACCGCTACGCCGCCCCGGAGTTCGCCCAGGGGTGGGCCGAAGACCGCGCGGTGGCGATGCTCTCGGACACCGCGGGCGACGACCGCTACGACGTCGGCCAGACGGGGCAGGGCCACGGGGGATGGGGCTCGGCCGCCATCCTGCGTGACGCCCAGGGCCAGGACACGTACGTCGCCAGCGGCGGTCGTGGTGCCGGCGGCGTCGCCCTCGGGCTGCGGATCGACGACGACGGGAACGCCTCCTACCTGGACGCCGCCCCGCAGCGCACGGGCGGAGGCCTGGGCTACAGCAACCTGGGCGCCCCGACCTCGGACGAGGAGGCGGTTGCGTTGATCGTCGAGCACGCCACCTCCCCGTCCGCCGCCGCTTCGGCGTTGACCAAGGGCGGTCCCGGGATGCTGACCGCGGCCCTGGGGCGGGTCTCGGACTTCCGTCCGGCGGAGACGGCGGTGGTGCACATCTACATCGTGACCGGCGCCGGGGCTCGCACCCCGGAGGAGCGCAAGACGCTGGCGGAGACTCTGGCGGAGGATGCCCTCGCGCGGCCCGCGGACCGGTCGGACGGCTCGGTTCGGTGGCACCTGATCTGGCTCGCCGACGCCCAGCGCAAGGAGCCGTTGGCGGTGGAGGCGGCGCTTCGGGCCGCCACCGGCCTCGCTTCCCACCCCAACGGTCGGGTGCGCGCGGAGGTCCTCGATCTGTACCGCGCGGTCGCCGATCACCCCGAACTGACGGTCTCCCCCGAGGACCTCACGGACTGGGGAAGCAAGGCAGCGGTCGCCCTGCAGAGCGACTCGTCGCCGGAGGTTCGATGGGCCGCGATGGACCTGCTGGAGGCCATCGGAGGCGCGGGCGTGGCGAGCATCGTGGCCGGGTCCCTGGCTTCGGGGGATGCGGCGATGCGGAATCGGGCCGAGACCGCCCTGAGGGGCCTCATCGACCGAATCGACGGCCTCGCAGTCGCTCGCGCGTTGTTCCCGCTGACGGAGGAGGGCTCGCTCCCCGTCCGTGCCGCGGCCCTGCGCCTCATCGGGGCGACCGGCCACAAGGAGGCATGGGACGTGCTCGAGCCCGCGCTCGCTGATTCCGACCCCCGCATTCGGCTCGCCGCGGTCGTCGGATCGACGGAACTCCTCCCGAATCGGAAGGTGGAGGCTGCGCTGCAAAGCCGACGGGATCTGGAGGACGAGCCCAGAGTCCACTCGCGACTTCCGGGCGAAACCCGCTAGAGTTCATTTCACCGGAATCTAGGAATCCGGCGAAAACCAGCATGCAGGCCCACGACACCCCCCTCCGACGTCCGATCCTCGCCATGGTCATGGCGAGTCTGTCGATGGTGGTGGGCGTCTGGCTCATGAATTGGTGGAGCCCGGCCCCGGAGCCTGAACTCGAGACGGAAATCGCCACTCCTGAGGGCGGCATGGCGGAGATCCTGGACGCGACCGAGAAGCCGGCTCGCGCGCTTGTTGAGGAGCAAGCGGAACCCACGGGGGATGCGGAGCCTATGTGAAGGTGCCTCGCCGGTTGATCGCCATCGCGGAGCGGATGTCTACGGACAAGATGCCCGCCGTCGTTCTCCCCACGGATCCGGCTCGGCAGCCCACTGCCAAGACCGCGATCCCCGAAGCAGACGAGGCGCCCAGCACCGCAGAGAGCATGCGGTCGATCGGTGACGCGGACCTTGAGGCGAGGGGCTGGAACGAGGGGCCCGACAGCACGTTTGACCGCGGCTTTTCCCTCTGGGACGCAGATGACACCCCCGATGCCCTTCCCGACGATCACCCGGACCGATCCAACGGCGCCGAAGCTCCGACCACCTTGGACCCGGCTGGTCCCGCCATCGAGGTCAAGGAAGAGCCCGAGCCGACGTCCTTCTGGACTCGGGCGGCCGTGTTCCAGGCCTCCCTGGCGCTCCTGGGGCTCTTCTTCGTTACCGCCCCTACCGGGTTGACCCTCGGCCTCCAGGCGCTGGACGACGCCCGCGACCCGTGCCGTGCCGCGGCGGAGCCGATCGCGGCCCACGAGGCCGACCGGGCGGCGTTGTTGGTCGAGAAGATCTGGGCCGCCCCCGACACGACCACCTGCCTGCTTTCGTCCCACGGCATGGACCGCGACTCGTTCCTCGGCTTGATGGATGACATCGCCTCGGACCGAGTGCTGGCGCGCTCGTTCGAAGACGCACGGGCAGCCGTGAGAGCGACGGCGGACCTCCGAACGCCCTGAGATCCAGGCCGCCGGCCCGTGGGTCAGCCCGGCCCGTTTCCGGTGATCGTGACGTTGCCGCCGATGTTGCCGACGCCAATGGCGTCCCGGAGCGCTTCGGCCTGACCGACGGTGGGCAGCAGCGGGTTGGACTCCATCTTGTAGTGACCGCCGATCGAGTCGATGCCGAACAGACCCGTCAGATCGGTCAGGACGGTGTTGTCCTTGGCTTTGAGTTCGTTGCCCACCGTCTCCAGCGAGTCGAAGCCTGCGACGCTCGACAGCACCACGTTGTCCTCGAACTTGAGGTGGCCGCCCGTCGACTCCAGGAGGGGGAACGCGTCCACGCTGGTGAGCAGCGGGTTGAGCTTGAGCTTGAGCTCGTTGCCGACGGTGACCAGCGCAGGGAAGTTGCCGACGAAGGGGCCCAGCAGCGGGTTCTCCTCGAACTTGAGGTGGCCTCCAACCGAGACCAGGGACGTCATCTCCGGCGCGGTCGTGAGCAGGGAGTTGGTCTTGAACTTCAGCTCACCGCCCACGGTCTGCAGGTTGTTCAGCCCGCTGGCGTCCGTCAGGAGCGGGTTGGCCTCGACCTTGAGGAAGCCGGCCACCTCGCAGAGGCAGTCCAGGTCGTCCAGATCGGTGAGGGATGACGACGTGACGGTCAGGTCGCCGTTGACCCCCGTCCAGGTGGCGCACAGGTCGATCGCGTGGGTGTTGTTGGCGACGGCGTAGTTGCCCGAGTGCAGGTTCGCGGGGCCGTCGCAGACCGCGGGGAGGCTGTCGTCGTCGTCGTCGTCATCCTCGTCGTCGTCGTCGTCATCGTCGTCATCATCATCATCGTCGTCGTCGTCGTCGTCGTCGTCGTCGTCGTCGTCGTCGTCGTCGTCGTCTGCGGTGTCATCGTCATCGGGTGCGACGTCATCGTCATCGGGTGCGACGTCATCGTCATCGGGTGCGACGTCGTCGTCATCGGGTGCGACGTCATCGTCATCGGGTGCGACGTCGTCGTCGTCCCCCTCCACCGCATCATCGTCGTCGTCGGGGAGGGACGCATCGGGGACGTCCGCCGCCCCGCACCCCAGGAGAGCAAGGAGGGCCAGCAGGGAGATCGGTCGGATGCTCACCTACTCAAGGTACTCGGAAAGCGGGACAATCTGTCACCCTTGAAGTCAGGGAGATCACCATCCGCGCTCGATTCCTGCTCGTTGCCGCCCTGCTGCTGCTTTCCCGTCCAGCGTTGGCCGACGACTACGCCGCCGGCTCGCTGATCCTCCCATCGGACACTACCAGGACGACGGCGGACTCACGGTCTACGGACTGCTCCACCAGCTGCTCCTGAACAACGTCTCCGTGGACTGGATCATCGAACCCGGCAAGCTCGTCGGCGGGGTCGACTTCAGCGCCGAAGCGACGCTGTTCGACGGCTCGAACCTGACCACCCGCAGCTACGCCGGCGGTCCCTGGGTGGTGCCCGCGGAGCTGGTGGACAGCGACGTGCTCGACATCGTCGACGACTGGCAGCTGCTGTACTCGGACACCAACGTCCACATCGCCACCGCCGACTTCACCGCCCCCCGCGAGCGCACCCTCGCCGTGGCCCCCAACATCACGGTCTTCGTCGACGGGCACGAGGACATCGCCTTCGACTACCTCAACGCCGCCGGCATCCCCGACAGCACCGGCCAGGCGTGGCCCAACGCCGAGCTCGGCGACTACTCCGCCTACCCCGACGTGCTGACGGCGGCGCAGGTCGCGGGCACCCTCGGCGACACCAGCGACGGCGCCCTGTTCAACGCCGACGGACTCCCCATCTACGCCGAGATCGACGTCATGCACTACGACCCGTCGTCGTTCCCGGCGGGCCTCGCGGATGAGCTCCGCTCCTACCTGGAGACCGGCCTCAACCACGTGTTCCTGGAGTGCAAGTCCATCGCCACCATGGAGGACGAGCCCACCGCCAGCTTCCTCACGAGCTCCGGCATCAACAACGGCGGCAGCCACGAGTTCGCCAACATGGACCTGGCGATCGCGCAGCACCAAGGCACCTTCACGGCCGACTCGGGGTCGATCCGCTCCATCAAGCTCGAGTCCGGCTCCTTCTACGACGCCAACGTCCTGACCCTGATCAAGAAGAGCGGCGACGCCGACGGTGTGCACGACCTGCTGGTCCACGGACCGCTGGACGGCGATCCCGACAACGGCGTCGTCACCCTGATGGCTGGGCACAACTACAGCTCCTCGACCCCCATCAGCGGCAACGGCCAGGCCAACGGCGTGCGCTTCTACCTCAACGGCCTGTTCATCTCGGACCTGCTCCAGGGCGAGAACGTCCCCGTCTGGACGCTGGACAAGACGGGCGCGGCGGTGTCGCTGGTGGACACGGTCACCTACTCGATCGACTGGTCGACCTCCGGCCCGGGCATCTCCCTGGGCGTCGAGATCGTGGACGAGCTGCCCGCCGGCGCCGACTTCGTGTCCGCATCCGCCGGTGGCGTGTACGACCCCGTTGGCCACGAGGTCACGTGGGACCTGGGCGACCTCGGCACCGGCGAGTCGGGCACCGAGACCGTCACCCTCCAGTTCCTGTCCGAGGACACCCTTCGTCAACGAGGCCAGCGGCACCTTCTTCGTGGGTCTCACGGAGAAGGAGATGCCGGAGACGTCGGCCACGACGCTGTACGAGATCGACGGCGACGGCGACGGCTTCGGTCCGTCCACCGACTGCGACGACACCGACTCCACCATCAACCCCGACGCCGCCGAGGTGTGCGACGGCACCGACAACAACTGCGACGGCAGCATCGACGAAGGGTTCGACACCGACAGCGACACGTTCACCACCTGCGCGGGCGACTGCGACGACACGGACGACACCATCAACCCCGACGCGGTCGAGACCTGCGACGGCGTCGATGAGGACTGCGGCGTGGACGACGACTGCGACGGAGACGTCGACGAGGAGGTCGACGAGGACGGTGACGGGTACGGCAACTGCACCGGCGACTGCGACGACTCCCTCAGCTCGGTGAACCCGTCCGCGGTCGAGGTCTGCAACGGCGTGGACGATGACTGCGACGGCGTCATCCCGCCCGACGACACCGACGCCAGCCTCGGCTACCCCATTGACTGCTTCCCCGGTGACGACGACGACACTTCCGGCGACGACGACGACACTTCCGGCGACGATGACGACAGCTCCGGCGACGACGACACCGGCACGGTCGACGACGACGACGTCATCGCTCGTCAGCGACTACGTGAGCGGTGGCGGCTGCCTGCGGTGCTCCGCGACAACCACCCCCGACTCGGGTTCCGGGGCCTCGATGGCCCTGCTGTTGCTGCTCGCCGCGTTCCGGCGGCGAAGGACGCTTCCTAGACGCAGTCGATGACGTAGCCGTAGTCCTGCCCCGAGATGGTGCAGGTCACGTTCTCGCCCGTGATGGTCCCGGAGATGACGCCCTCGGCGTCCTTGGCGCAGACCACGTCGAAGGCGCGGTCCAGGAAGCCGCTGTACGAGTAGTTCACGCCCCACTCGCTGATGTTGCCGTTGCCGTCGGTGACGCCCGTGGCCGCGTTCATCACGTAGTCGTAGTCGTACTCACCGTCGTTGTTGTTGCTCCCCTCGATGGTGAGCGTGGAGCTGGCTTCGCCGTTCCAGGAGACGTCGAACAGGCCGTCCTCGCGGGGGCCCAGGCGCCGTCCCACCACCACTGGTGGATGGTGTAGCCGTAGTAGACGTCGTTCAGCGTCACGGACGCGGCGCACTCCTCGACTTCGTCGCCGAGGGTGTGCTCCATCGACAGCGTGCCGCCTTCACCGACGATGCCGGCCATCGTGTAGCAGCGCTGGCAGCCGGCGTACCCGGCGATGCAGGTCGACCACTCGTAGTCGTCGCCTTCCTCGCGGGCCTCGGCCGAGGCGGACAGCCCGTTGCCGAAGCCCTCGAACTCGGCGACGAAGTCGTCCAGGTCGTTGGCCGCGCGGGACTCGAGCTGGTCCTTCTCCCACTGGGACATGCGGTTGTTGTTCCACTCGCACGCCGTCAGGGCGAGCAGGGGGGTGAGGGCGAGCGTGATCAGGATGGTGCGGTTCATGAGGTCCTCCGTTTGCGTGGGTCCGCCGACTTCACCCAGACAGTGGTCCCATCCGGCCAGACCGATCATTACATCGGGCATACATCGGCCGAATTGACGGAGGTCAGCCCGCCGCGGCGTGTGCGATCGCGAGTCCGAACAGAAGCTGGGCGCCGTAGTAGGCGGGCAGCCCCCAGGCCTTGTTGGTGAACGAGCGCTTCACGAAGCGGTCCATCGCGACGGAGATGTCAGAGGCGTAGAAGACGATGGCGGCGACCAGGATCGTCGGGTCGCCGCCGTTGCGGACAGCGCCGTAGGCGAGCGCGACCATGACGGAGATGATGACGATGTAGCCGGACACGGCGCCCTTGAGCTCGTCGGGCGCCTTCCCCACGAACCAGCGGCCCAGGAAGATCGCGGGGCCGGTCAGGGCGATGGCGGCTGCGAACGCGGCGGCGGGGTTGATCCCGAGCACCACGAACGAGGCGGCGAAGGCGACGTGGCCCAGCCCGAAGGCGGCGATGCCCGCGAGGAACACCTTCTTGCTCTTGGGGATGAGGAGCACATCGCCCCACCACGACAGCACGAGGGCGACGAGCACGACGGTGCCGAAGGTGGTCTCCAGGGCGCCCTGGAGCAGGCCGAAGGCGACGAACCCGGTCGACGCGATGGGCTTGGCGCCCCAGCGGAGGCGCTGGTTCTCGGTCTTCTCCGCGATCAGGAGCGCGGCGAGTCCGAGGAGCGTGACGGCGAGGGCGGCGTGGACGGCGATGGGTTCCTCCGACCAGGAACGCTACCTACTTCCAGACAGCGAGGATGGTGGAGATCGCCAGGATCATCACCGTCTGGCTCCCCGCGGCGATGGCGAACACGCGGAGGCGCTTCAGGAACGCCTGGCCCGGGAGCATCGTGGCGCAGCAGAAGCCGACCGCGACGACGAGCCCGAGCATGATCCCTTCCATGGCGCCGGAGGTGCCGAGGGCGCCCTGGAGCAGCGCGATGCTGAGGGTCAGCGTGGCGGTGGACAGGACCCCGAGCCCGTAGGTGTACGGGGGGATCTCCGCGGTGTGCTGCTTGGCGTCGGCGGCGCCGTACTCCTCGGCCCAGGGGGCGGCGAAGATCACGACGAACCAGAGGGTGGAGATCACCTGCCCGGCGATGACGCTCACGAGCACCGCCAACCAGTTCAAAGCAGAAAAGTCGAAGTCCATGCCGACGACCTTAGCCTGTGCTGGTAGTGGATAAATAGGGACTGGAGCACGGTTCTGTTATCGTATGGGCATTAATGGATCACGATCTCAACGACATCGCCGTGTTCGTCGCCGTCGCCCGCTTGAGCGGCTTCACGGCTGCCGCGCGCGACCTGGACCTGCCCCCGTCGGCGGTGAGCCGGCGGGTGCAGCGGTTGGAGGATCGGCTGGGGTTCCGGCTGCTGCACCGGACCACGCGTCGGGTGGGGCTGACCGAGGCGGGGCGGCTCTACTACGAGCGGATCGCGAGCATCCCCCGCCTGCTGGCGGAGGCGGAGGAGGCGGTCGAGCGCTCGCGGGAGGCGCCCGCGGGCACCCTGCGCATCGCCGCGCCGCCGGACGACGGAGGGATGATCTGGCAGGCGCTGTCGGGGTTCGTGCGCGATCACCCCGCGGTCGATCTGGAGATCCGGCACACGCTCGAGTACGTCGATCTCATCGACCAGCGCATCGACGTAGCCCTGCGGGGCGGCGCGCCCCCCGACTCCACCGAGCTGGTCGCCCACCTGATGTGGGACTCCCGCATGCTGCTGGCGGCGAGCCCCGAGTACCTGGCGCTGCACGGCACCCCGAAGTCGGTCGAGGACCTCGCCAACCACGCCGGCGTCTGCATGGATCGGTGGGCCCCCAACGCCATCCGGCGCGTGGACGGCGACCGGGGACCGGTCCGGGTCGAGATGCGCAACCGCATCGCCGCCAACAGTCTGGATACGGCGCAACGGGCGGCCCTGGACGGGCTCGGCATCGCTCCCCTGATGCTGTTGACCTGCCAGGAGGATCTGGATCGCGGCTCCCTGGTCGAGGTCCTGCGCGGCGCCCTGCCGGACTCGGCCAGGTCGTGGATCGTCTACCCTCGAGCGAAGCGGAGGTCGGCGGCGGCGCAGGCGCTGATCGACCACCTGCTCGTGGTCGCGCGGCGCTTCGCGGAATCTGGGACCGCCTGATCCGTGGGATGGTGTCCCTGATGCGCCGTTCGGTCCTCCAGTTTCTGCTCGTGGTCGGCTTGCCCGCCCTGGGCTGCGTGCCGGACTCCGACGACGACGACAGCGCGAATAACGATGACGACAGCGCCGGCGACGACGACGACAGCGCAGGCGACGACGAGTACGCGGGCCTGCCCCCCGAAACCGTCCCTGGAGAGGGGTGGTTCGAAGCTCGCGACGGGGAGGGGGCTGAGGTCTACGAGGGCCTGGACCTCGAGCCGAACTCCTATGGCGGGACCCTCCCGCCCCCCGCGGGTGCGGCGCAGCCATTGGGCGCGACAGGGGGGGCGATGTCCCTCAACACCATCTCCGGCCGGATCGACTGGATCGAAGAGCTGACCTGGAACGGGGACAACGACACCTACACGTTCACGAACCCCGAGGCGGGCCCCACGCACATCCTCCTGGAGTGGGGCGCGAACGCCGACGACCTGGATGTGTTGCTTCACTGCGAGTACGGCGACGACCAGACCGACTTCAACATCTACATCATCCCCGCGTGGCCCGGCATCACCGACACGAGCGTGCCCGAGGCGGGAGTGACCCTCGTCCCGCTGTTGGCGGGGAGTCGGTGCTGGCTCACCGTGGTCGGCTACTCCGGCGGTCCGGTCGACTACCTGGTCACGATCGTGCCCGAGGGGGGCGGAGCCCCGATGCCGGGCCGCTAGGCGGTTGCGGCCGCGGTCGCTCAGTAGGAGGCGGCGATCTCCTGGGCCACCAGCGTCTGAAGCTGGCGCAGGCCGAAGCTCGGCAGGCTCTTGCCGTTGACGAGGAAGCCCGGCGTCTTGCGGATGCCGAGGGTCGCAGCGTCCTCGATGTCCTTCTCCACGATCGACGCGATCTCGAAGTCGCCGACGTCCTCGCGCAGCCGATCCATGTCGATGTCGACCCCGGCGGCGGGGATGAGCTCCCACAGCAGGTCGGGCTGCGGGTGGTGGTGGCTGGCCCACTTGCCCTGGGTGGCGAACATCACGTCCAGGACCTCCCAGTAGCGGTCCTGGCGGCGGGCCGCCTCCAGCAGCTTGGCGACGTCGACGGAGCCGTGGTGGAAGGGCGCGTACCGAAGCACGAGGCGTACGCGGTCGGGGTGCTGTCCGATCAACTCCTTGACCGGCTTGTGGAACATCGCGCAGGTCTCGCAGGCCGGGTCGAAGAACTCCACGATGGTGACCTTGGCGTGCTCGGGTCCGACGCTCATGGCGTAGTCCGGCGCCAGCACGGCCGCCTGCTCTTCGGCGATGGTCTCGACCCGCTCGGCCTCCTGACCCTTGTACATGCCGGAGGCGGCGACGAAGCCCACCACCAGGAGGAGGGCGGCGCCGCCCACGATCGCTTGCTTCTTCATGCCTTCAACCTCTTTCGAACGACGACCAGCGCAGCGACTACGGCGGTGAACGCCAACAGGGACAACGCCGGGATCGACAAGAACCCGAGCACCTCGATGTACTGCTCTTTGCAGGAGACGCCCTGCCGGCAGGGCGAGGCGCTCTCGGGGATCACGCCCTCGTACAGGAGCGTGTGGTACGCCGCCACGAGCCAGCCGCCGACGGCCAGCGGGAGGGCGAACCGGACCGAGCTTCGGTCGACGGGGAACAGGCCCACGCCGAGCACGATCACCAGCGGGTACATGAACATCCGCTGGTACCAGCACAGCGAGCAGGGGGCGAACTCCATCACCTCGCTGAAGAACAGGCTCCCCAACGCGGCGACGGTGGTGATCAGCCACGCTGCAAAAAGCAGCAGCCAGTTGGGATCGAGCGCCTCGGGTCTGTCCGTCACGGACGGGAGGAATACCGCGTCGATCCCGGGGGCGCTACTTCGAGGTGAGCTCCTCGATGCCGGTCCAGCCCTCGGGCAGCGGTCGCTCCGAGGCTTCCACGCTGCGTCCCATCCAGTAGGCCACCATCGTGTCCTTGGGGCATCCCTCCAGCGCCTTGCGGAACTGCTCCGCGGCGTCCGGGAACGCCTTGCCGTAGTAGGCCTCGGTGCCGGCCCGGTAGAGGTCCAGGGTCTCCATCTTCGCGTCGCGCAGCGGCTCGGGATCGGCGTTCAGCACTTCGTGCACGGTCGCCGCCAGCTTCTTGCCCTTCACCCTCACCCGGCCCGCGTGGCGGGTGAGGAACGCCTCGGGGGCCTCCGTCTGGCGTAGGGCGTCGTCGCTGACCAGCAGGTTGGAGCCGTAGCGCTTGGTCAGCCCCTCCAGCCGCGAGGCCAGGTTCACGGTGTCGCCGATGACCGTCGTATCGACCCGGCCGGCCGGCCGAGCCGATGGTGCCGAGGATGGCGGGGCCGTGGTGCACGCCGACGCCCATGGTGATGGGGGCCTTGCCCGAGCCCGAGCGCTCGATGTGTACCTCTGGAGCGAGCTGTGCATCTCCACCGCCGAGGCGATCGCGTCGTCCGAGGTGCGCGAGAACAGCGCCATGATGGCGTCGCCCATGTACTTGTCGACGAAACCCTTGTGGGCCTCGATCGCCGGCTCCATGCGCTCCATGTAGTTGTTCAAGAACTTGAAGTTCTCACGCGCCGTCATGCCCTCGGACATCGACGTGAAGTCCCGCAGATCGCTGAACAGCACGGTGATGTCGCGGCCGACGGCGTCGCCCCGCTCGATGTCCACGACGCTGTTGCGGCCCAGGCGCTCGAGGAGCTCCTGGGGCACGAACTGCGCGAACGCGTCCGTCATCTTCTTCTGCTGGTGGAACAGCCGCGCGTTCTCGATCGACACCGCGATCTGCGAGCACAGCGCCTGAAGCACGCCGACCCGATCGGTGGTGAAGGCGCCCGCGCTGAGGTTGTTCTCGACGTACAGGATCCCGATGAGGCGGCCCTTGTTGAGGATCGGCACCGACATCACCGAGCGAGGCTTGTGCTCGGTGATCCAGCCGTCCGTTCCGAACAGCGCGTCCTGCGTCGCTTCGGCGAGCACCACCGGGTCGCGCGTGCGGCGGCAGTAGTCGCCGACCGCCTGCGGGTAGCTGACGTCGGTGAGCTCGGCCCCGACCAGGGTCCGGGCGTCCGCGCCTCCCAGTTGGGACACCGCCGAGGGCAGCAGCCCCGCGCCGTCCGACAGCAGCAGCACGCCCCGACCGACGCCTGCGTTCTCGACCAGGATCTCCATCGACCGGCGCAGCAGCCGGTCCATCTCGCCCTCGCCCGAGACGATCAGCGCCGCCTTCAGCACCGACGCCATGTCGAGGCTGGTGGCTCCCGCGCGGACCGGCTTGAGGATCGTGCTGTGGGTCGAGGTCTGCCACGCCGTGGTCTCGCCGAGCTCCCGCTCGATCTGGGCGACCTTGGCGGCGGCCCCCCACGTCTCGTAGCGGTTCCGCGCGTCCCGACGGTACTGTCGGGCGATCCGGCTGCGGCCGCCCCGCTCGTGGAACATCGCCGCCCGCTCCAGGCTGAGCGCTTCGTCGTTGAGGAAGCTGTCCGCGCGGGCGCGGTCGATGGCGTCGTCGTACAGCCCGATGGCGTCCAGCTCGTTCCCGTCGAGCGCAGCCGCTTCGGCGTCCAGGAGCAGCTTCATGTGGGCGAAGATCGTCGGGTTGGTCTCTGCGAAGGGCCCGAACTGCTCGCGGGTCGCATCCAGCGCGGCGCGGCCCGCTTCGGGATCCGGGTGGGTGCCGTCCAGGATGCACGCCGCCGAGGCGATGCAGTGGTGGAACGCCAGCGCCGGAGGGGTCCACTGGGCGAACAGGATCTCGTAGATCGATCCCCTCGCCGCCGACTCGGCGTAAGCCTCGAGCGCCTGGGCGTACTGCCTGAAGTGGTTGTGTGAGGCCACCCGCGCGACGAAGCAGTGCTGGAGCGCCAGGAGCAGGCCGCCCTCCACCAGCGCATCCTCGTGCTCCTTCTCCACGTAGTTCTCGGAGGGGTCGTCCAGCGTGCCGTCGCTGGCGCCGAGCCCCATCAGGCCCCGCACCGCGTACCGGTACGCCGTCGCCGCCCCCGTGGACTCCGCGTCCATCACGAGCAGGTAGCGTTCGAGCGCCTCGAGCGTCTCGGGCAGCGGCGCCCCCCGCCACCAGATGTGCACGGGGGTGAAGAACGCGGCGTAGGCGGCCCACAGGGGGGCACCGATCCGCAGGGCGTTGTCGACGCACTCCTTGAGCACGCCGATGCCCACGTCGGGCGCGTCGGTCTAGTGCGAGGTGAAGCCGGCGAACCAGACCTGGGACTGCACCTGGCGAAGGGGTCCTGTTGCTTGTCGGCCAGATCCATCGCCATGCGGCCGAACGCAGCGCCGGCCTCGTACTGCCCCGCGGCGGTGCCGATCGTCATGGCGTAGGCGCCGTACGCGGCCGGCGAGGAGCGCGAGTTGCCGTGCTCGATCGAGCGGCCGACCAGGGTCAGCACGCCGATCTGGATGTACAGCGGGGTGAAGAAGTAACCCAGGAGCATCAGCTCGGCGAGCAGGTCGGCCTCCACCAGCCGCAGCGGGTCGGTCATCGGCGGCAGATCGATCAGCTCGGCGGGGCTGCGCCCCTCCATGAGCGGAGCGAGCGCCGCGCCGGCCTGCCCCATGAGCGCCATCAAGCCATCGACGTCCTCCGGCGGCGGCAGCGTGATGCCGGTCATCGCCAGCCTCTCGGTCGCGTGCTTGAGGGCGCCGGTGTAGTCGTTTCGATGGCGCGCCAAAACGGTCCGCACCTCGCTGACGTGGACTCGGTCCACCACCGACGTCGACTTCTTGAGGATCGTGTCGAAGTGGTCGTCGGCGTCTTCCCAGGCGTCGGTCAGGTAGATCGCCTCGGCGAGGTCGAAGTGGGCGCGGAAGGCGAGCTTGGGGTGCTCGGTCCAGACGCCCTCGCCCAGCAACTCGACGGCGTTGCGGAGGAAGCCGACGGCGGCGTCGTAGGCCATCGCGTCGCGGGCCCGCTTGCCTGCCGAGACGTTGAGGCGGGCGATGTCGAGCCGCTCCGCGGGATCGGTCAGGTCGCTCAAGGCGTGGCCGATGTGCTCCACGATCTCGAAGGCGCGGTCTTCCAGGTCATCGTCGCTGGTCTGCGCCCGGAGCAGCCGCCCGATCCGCAGGTGGGTGCCGGGCCGGTCGGCCTCATCGATGAGCTGGTAGGCGGCCTGCTGCACGCGGTCGTGGAGGAACGCCAGGACGGCGCCGCGGTCCAGCACCAGCCCCTCTTCGACGGCCGGCCACAGCGCGGCGCGAGTCGTCTCCAGATCGGCTTCGTACACGTGCGCGAGGGTCTGCAGATCGAACGAGTTGCCCACGCACGCGGCGAGCCGGAGGGCATCGATGGTGGCCTCGTCGAACCGGAGCAGCTTGCGCACCATCAGCTCGACGACGTTGTCGGTGCCGCTGAGCGCCGTGATGGCGTCCAGGTCCCAGGTCCAGCCCCGCCGATCGGTCCCGAAGTTCAGGTAGCCCTCGACGAAGAGGTTCGACAGGAACTGGCGGAGGAAGAACGGGTTGCCGTCGGTCTTGGCCAGCAGCAGGCGGACCAGGGGGGCCGCTTCGTCGACCGAGCAGGAGAGCGTGTCGACGACCAGCTGCTCGACCGAGGGGCCGGACAGCGGCTTGAGGGTGATCTGGGACAGGACGACGCCCGCCTCCTTCATCGCCTCGATGCCGAGCATCAGCGGGTGCGCCGGGTTCACCTCGTTGTCGCGGTACGCGCCGACCACGAACAGCCCCTGATCAGCGACCCCCAGGAGGTGTTGGATCAGCTTCAGCGATGCGGCGTCGGCCCACTGCAGATCGTCCAGGAACAGGACGAGGGGACGCTCCTTGGCGAAGACTCCGACGAACCGCTCCATGGCGGTGTTGAACCGGAGATCGGACTCGGACGGGGGCAGCGGCGTGGGCGCCGGGACGTCGCCTACGAGGTGGCGGAGGTGGGGCACGAGATCGACGAGGACAGGGAGGTTCTCGCCCAGCGCGGTCTCCAGCCGGTGACGCCAGGCGGCGACGCGGTCGGTGCTCTCGGTGAGCAGCTGGCGGCTCAGGTCGGAGAACGCCTCGGCGATCGAGGTGGTACGGCAGGCCGCGCCGGAACTGGTCTTGCTTGCCGGCGACGAAGTAGCCCCGCTTCTCGACGATGCGGCGGTGCAACTCGTGCACCAGGGCCGACTTGCCGACGCCCGAGTAGCCGGCCACCAGCAGAAGCTCGGAGGTTCTGTCCGCGATGCGGGTCCAGGCCTCCATGAGGGCCCGGAGGTCGCGCTCCCGGCCGTAGAGCTTGTCGGGGATGCGGAGCTGGTCGGAGCGGTCGGTGGAGCCGAGCTCCAGCTCGCCGATCTCCCCGTAGTTTTCCAGCCGACGGAGGCAGGTGGCGAGGTCGTCGGCCACGCCGGCGGCGCTCTGGTACCGGTCCTCGGCGTTCTTGGCGAGCAACCGCAGGGTGATGTCGCTGAGGGCGTCCTCGACCTTCGACCGCACCTCGCGGGGCGCCTTCGGGGCCTTCGCGATGTGGGCGTGCACCATCTCCACGGCGTCGTCGGTGGCGAAGGGGGGCCGGCCCGTGAGCAGGTGGTAGAGCGTGGCGCCGAGGCTGTAGAGGTCGGTCCGCCAGTCGATGGCCCGGTTCATGCGCCCGGTCTGCTCGGGCGAGACGTAGGCCAGGTTCCCGGTGAGCCCCTCGGGGTGCACCGTCGGGCTGGTCTCCCGCGGGATCCGGGAGGCCTGTTCGACCACCAGCGGGTGGAGATCGCCGTCGCGGGTGGCGAGGAACGCCTGCGGGTGGACCTCCCGGTGCACGAAGCGACCGCTGTGGAGCTGCTGGAGGAACTTGGCGATGCCGGACGCGAACCGGACCGCCTGCACCGAGGGGAGGCCGTCGGCCGGCACCAGCGACGCGAGCAGTTCGCCTCCAGGATCGGCGCGCACGATCGCGGCGGCCGAGTCCACGCCGAGGCTCCCGGGGTCGACTCGCGCGTGTTCGATATCGAGGTGGGTGAGGGCCTTGGAGACCCGGTCCAAAGCGGCGCGACCGCCGAGGTGGATCAGGAGCGGTTCCGAGCCGTCAGCCTTGGCGGCTCAGCGGATGGATCCCGCCGAGTCCTCGTACAGGGTCGACGTAAGACGATGAGCGGATGTAAGCACTGTTCCTCCCCCGAGAGGTCCCCAAGTGAGGCCCCACCTTATGGGGGGTGCCTCCGGTGATCCAGATCGTTGGCCGGGTACCCTGTCGCCGGATGACGGTAACGACCTGCCCGCGCTGCGATTACGAGGTGCCCGAGGACCGCCAGGGAGGCGACGAGTGCCCCTCCTGCGGGGTTGTATACGCCAAGTACGACCCCGACAAGGCGTCGATGGCGCGCAGGCAGGCGGTCAAGGCGAAGGAGCCGTCGGGGCCGCCGACGATCTTGATCGGTCTGATCCTGGCGGTGCTGCTCACGGTGGTGGTGATGCTCGGGATCCGCCAGTCGATGCTGAAGCAGATCGACCCGGAGCCGACCGCGACCGCCGCTGAGTCCTCTTCGGTCGAGGTCCCGACCCCGGAGACCACGGCCGACGGACCCGCGCCGGGGCTCACCGCCAGCCAACTGCTGCAGGCGGGCGACCTGGACGAGTACGGCGAGGTCGATCCGAATCGCAAGCGCTCGTCGCTGACGCCCGCCCAGTTGGAGGCCGCGCGCGCCGCGGCGGAGTCCGAGCCGTCGTACGACGTCGGGGCCGGCGACGAACCGATCCCATCCGACATCAGGGTCGTCACCAACATCGATGGGGTCGACGACCTCCAGTGGGTCGGTTGGTACGAGGGGGTCGCCGGCTACGAGCGCGGACTCGAGCAGGCCCGCGACATGAACCGGCCCCTCGTCGTCTACTTCCACACTGACTGGTGCAACTACTGCCGCGCCCTGAACAAGGACTTCCTCCCCGACCCGCTGGTGCGCCGCTTCCTCAGCAACGTGCTTCGTGTGCACGTGAACCCGGAGTCGTCCGCCGAGGCCAAGGCGCTCGGGGAGGTGTTCGGGGTCGCCGGGTATCCGTCGTTCTTCGTGCTGCCGCCCGGGGTTGGACCCAGCGGCGCCAACCGGGTCCACCCGTTCCGCAACGGCACGACGATCACGCCGCAAGAGTTCGCCGCCGAGTGCGAGGCCGCCTCCAAGGAGAGTTGAGGGTTCCGTGCCGCTGAGATGGACCGAGCTGACCCTCCAGGGTCGGGCCCGACGGCTGCGGGCGCTCGCGGAGGCGGCGCTGGCCTCCTACGACCTCGACGTGCGACGCATGCGGCTGATCACGAACACCTGGAACTGCATCTTCCGGCTCGACACCCCGACGGGGCCGTTGGTGCTTCGGGTGACGCTCCCGGGCCACGGCCACGACCTCCCGATGGTGCAAGCCGAGGCGGACTACCTCGAAGCGCTCGGCGAGGCCACGGACCTGCTCATCCCGGCTCCGATCCGGAACCACCACGGCGAGCTGGTGACCGAAGCGTCGGCTCCCGGCGTGCCCGAGCCGCGGACCTGCATCGTCTTCAGCTGGGTGCCCGGACCCGACCTCGCCAGGCACGTGACCCCGGCGAACTGGCGGCTCATGGGCGAGCTGATGGCGAGGCTGCACGACTTCGGGGAAGCGTGGACGCCGCCGCCGGGGTTCACCGTCGGCACCTACGACTCGCTGATCTTGCGCCCCGACCCGGTGGTCGTGGCGGACGCGGATCTGGGCGAGCACCGGAGCGTGATCCTCGAAGCCTGGGAGCTCGCCGACCAGCGGGTGCGCGCCGTCGCCGCCCGCGATTCCGCCATCCTCTGCCACGGCGATCTGCACCAGTGGAACGTGAAGCTGCACCGCGGCGTGCTCGGCCCCATCGACTTCGAAGAGGTCGTCTGGTCGGCCCCCCTGCTGGACGCGATGGTGTCGCTCTACTACGTCAGCAGCCGCCCCGAGTACCCGGCCCTGTTCGACGCGTTTCGCGACGGCTACAGCTCCCTGCGCCCCTGGTTCGAGCAGGAGCTGGGGGAGGTCGAAGGGCTGCTGATCGCACGCGGATTGGACCTCCTCAACGTCATCGCCGGGGACGACGAGCTGGAGATGAGCAACTGGGAGGCGTTCGTGGGCAAGGTCGCCAGGCTCGCCCGATCGGCGCTGGCCCGCGCCTGAGGGGCGAACCGGGGCCGAAGGTGCTACACGTGCGGCGATGACGGAGTCGCTTTCGATTTCAGACCGGCGCGCGCGCCTACGCGAAGACCTCGACGGTCGCATCCTCTGCCTCGACGGCGCCACGGGCACCGGCTTGCAGGGGGTCGAGCTGACCGCGGACGACTTCGGCGGGCCCGAGCTGGACGGCTGCAACGAGAACCTCTGCATCACCCGCCCCGACGTCGTGCTGAACCTGCACCGCACCTACCTGCGCACGGGCGCCGACATCGTCGAGACGAACACCTTCGGCGGCACCCCCCTGGTCCTCGCCGAGTACGACCTGCAGGACCTCACCTACCGCATCAACAAGGTCGCGGCCGAGCAGGCGCGGCAGGCCTGCTCCGAGTTCGATGCCCCCGGCCGCCGGCGCTACGTCGCCGGATCCATGGGGCCGACCACCAAGGCCATCTCGGTCACCGGCGGCGTCACTTTCGACGAGCTCGTCGAGCACTTCGCCGCCCAGGCGGAGGGGCTGTTGGACGGGGGCGCGGACTACCTGCTCCTGGAGACCTGCCAGGACACCCGGAACATCAAGGCGGGGCTCATCGCGGTGCAGCAGTTGGCCGCGTCGCGCCACGAGGACATCCCCGTCGCCGTCAGCGGCACCATCGAGCCGATGGGCACGATGCTGGCGGGGCAGACCGCCGAGGCGCTGGCCGTGTCGGTGTCGCACGTCGATCTGCTGTACATCGGCCTGAACTGCGCCACCGGGCCGGAGTTCATGACCGACCACATCCGGGCCCTCTCGGAGATGGCGCGGACCCGGATCGCGTGCGTGCCCAACGCGGGCCTCCCGGACGAGGACGGCAACTACCTGGAGACCCCGGCGATGGTCGCCTCGGTCGTCGGCCGGTTCGTCGACCAGGGGTGGATCAACCTCCTCGGCGGCTGCTGCGGCACCGGTCCGGCCCACATCACGGCCCTGTCGGAGATGGCCGCGGGCAAGACTCCGCGGGTGATTCCGACGCATCGGCGGGCGCTGTACTCCGGCATCGACTGGGCCGAGTCCACCGCCGACAACCGGCCGATGATGGTGGGCGAGCGGACCAACGTGATCGGCTCCCGTCGGTTCAAGCGGTTGATCGAGAACGAGGAGTTCGAGCGGGCCTCCGAGATCGCCCGAGCGCAGGTCCGCAAGGGCGCGCAGATCGTCGATGTCTGCCTCGCCAACCCCGACCGCGACGAGGCCGAGGACACCGAGCGCTTCCTCGACCAGGCGATCCGCAAGGTCAAGGCTCCGCTGATGATCGATTCGACGGACGCCGACGTGATCGAGCTGGCCCTGAAGTACTGCCAGGGCAAGTCGATCATCAACTCGGTGAACCTGGAAGACGGCGAGGAGCGGTTCGAGCAGGTGGTGCCGCTGGCCCGCCGCTACGGTGCCGCGCTGGTCGTCGGCTGCATCGACGAGGACCCCGAGCAGGGCATGGGCGTGACCCGGGAGCGCAAGCTGGCCATCGCCCGTCGCTCCGTGGACCTGCTGACGGGCAAGTACGGCGTGCCGCTGGAGGACCTCGTCTTCGACCCGCTCGTGTTCCCCTGCGCCACCGGCGACGAGGCCTACCTGGGCTCGGCGCGCGAGACGGTGGAGGGCGTGCGCCTCATCAAGGAGGCGTTCCCCGAAGCGCGGACCATCCTGGGGATCAGCAACGTCAGCTTCGGGCTACCGTCCGCCGGTCGCGAGGTCCTCAACTCGGTGTTCCTGTACGAGTGCACCCGCGCCGGCCTCGACATGGCCATCGTGAACACACAGAAGCTGGAGCGGTACGCGTCCATCCCCGAGGAGGAGCGGATCCTCGCGGAGCAGGTGCTGTTCGAGACCAGCGACGCCACCGTCGCCGCGTTCGCGGACCACTTCCGCGACGCCACCTCGCGGGTCAAGAAGGACGTCTCGACCCTCAGCGTCGACGAGCGGCTGGCCAACTGCATCCTCGAGGGCTCCAAGGAGGGGCTGACGCGCGACCTGGACGCCAAGATGGCCGAAGGCGTCCCTCCCCTAGAGATCGTCAACGGTCCGCTGATGGCCGGCATGGACGAGGTCGGGCGGCTGTTCAACGCCAACCAGCTCATCGTCGCCGAGGTGCTGCAGTCGGCCGAAGCGATGAAGGCCGCGGTGGCGCACCTCGAGCCGCACATGGAGAAGGCCGACGCGGCCTCGCGCGGCAAGATCGTGCTCGCCACGGTCAAGGGCGATGTGCACGACATCGGCAAGAACCTCGTCGAGATCATCCTCAGCAACAACGGCTACGAGGTCATCAACCTCGGCATCAAGATCCCGCCCGAGGCGATCATCAAGGCGGTGCGGGAGCACCATCCGGACATCGTCGGGCTCAGCGGGCTGCTGGTGAAGTCGGCGCAGATGATGATCGTGAGCGCCGAGGACATGACCGTGGCCGGCTGCACCCCCGATCTGATGGTCGGCGGCGCCGCGCTGACGCGGTCCTTCACGCGCAAGAAGATCGCGCCGAAGTACGCCGGAGACGTGCTGTACGCCAAGGACGCGATGAACGGCTTGGCCCTGGCCGGCCGCCTCGTGGATCCAGATGCTCGCGCGCAGCTTCGCGCCGAGCTGGCCAAGGAAGCCGAGGACTTCGCGGCCGCGGCGGCGAAGAAGGCGGCGAAGCCGGCGGTGGTGCGGGCGGCCGTCAACGCCGACGTGACGACGCTGGCGTCCGTGCCGGCGCCCCCGGATCTGGAGCGGCACGTGCTTCGTGAGGTCTCGCTGGACGAGGTCTGGCGGTGGGTGAACCCGCGGATGCTCTACGGCAAGCACCTGGGCTTCAAGGGCGACTTCGACAAGGCGCTCGCCGAGGGCGACCCCAAGGCGCGTGACATCGCCGGGGTGCTGGAAGAGATCAAGGCCGAGGGCCGCTCCGGGACGATGGTCGGACGGGCCGTCTGGCAGTGGTTCCGCGCCCAGGGGGTCGGCGACGACCTGCACCTGTTCGACAACGGCTCCAACTCCCCGACCGTGACGTGGACCCTCCCCCGGGCTCGCGGCGGCGGGGTCGGCATCCCCGACTACGTGCACCCCGAGACCGACCACGTCGGCCTCTTCGCGGTGAGCGCGGGCGAAGGCATTCGCGCCTGGTCGACCGAGCTCAAAGAGGCGGGGGAGTACCTCAAGTCCCACGTCGTCCAGGCGCTGGCGCTGGAGACGGCCGAGGCGCTGGCGGAGTGGCTGCACAGCCGGATGCGCGGCCTGTGGGGCTTCCCCGACGACCCCGCCGCCACGATGGTCGACCGGTTCAAGGCGAAGTACCAGGGCCGACGCTACTCCCCGGGCTACCCCGCGTGCCCCGACCTGTCGATGCAGGTGGGGCTCTGGTCGCTGCTCAAGCCCGAGGACATCGGCATCGGCCTGACCGAGGGCCACATGATGGACCCCGAGGCCTCCGTGAGCGCCCTGGTGCTGCACCACCCCGAGGCGAAGTACTTCGCGAGCGAGTGACGGTCACCCGTCGTCGCACGTCCCCTCAACGAGACTCACACAGCCGGCCGAGCGCAGCCACGTCCAGGGCTTCCATCACCCCGTCAGCGACGACGGCGGCGCCCCGTGGGTTGAGGTGCACGTAGTCGGAGAAGAGGTCGAAGCCGGGGAGGTGCTCGCCCGAGGCGCGGTGCAGGAGCCCGTGGGCATCCACCACGGTGACGCCCTCCCGGCTGCCGAGACCGTCGATCAGGAGCGCCAGGTCCGGGGTGATCGATGAGGCGCTCAGGTTCACCCGGGCGCAGGCCCAGATCGCCTCCTCGGCCCCTGCGAGATCGCCCGATTGCTCCAACGCGAGGCCCCGCAGGAACCACGGCATGGGGTGGTCGGGGCTGTCGCCCAGCAGCTTCGCCGTGAGCTCCAGCGCCTGCTCGGTGCGGCCGCTGGTGAGCGCGTCGACCGCGCGCTCGGTGGTGTTGCTCCCCTCGGTGGGGATGCGGAGGCCGTGGTGGTTGAACCCCGGCTGCACCAGGACCAGCGGCACGCCGCGCCGCTCCAGGGCCCGCGCCAGGTCGGTCATCTCCCGGTCGAAGCTGGCGGTCAGGGCCCGAACGAACGCCTCGGGAGAGGCGTCCTCGCCGGGGGCCGCCGGCACGGGCTCCCCGATGGAGCTGATCGGTGTCTCCTCCGGAACCACGGCGCTCAAGAGCGTCCACCACCGCGTGCGGCGGGCGTGGGTGCGGGGCACGAACCAGCGGTCCAGGGCGCCCCGGTAGCGGTTCTTCTCCCGCATCATCCCGACCTCGTTGTGGCCGGTGTAGACGACGACGGCGTCCGCTCCGAGGCGGTCGACGGCGTCGATGGCGCGACTGCGAATCACGGTCGAGGCGACCCCGTGAGCACCCGCGTTGATGACGTCGACGCAGCCGTTCAGTTCGCCGTTGAGGCGGCGGCGGAGCACGCCGGGGACGGACTCGCTCTCGGCGAGGCCGGGGCCCACGATGCTGGAAGCTCCGACGACCACCACCCGGGCGCGGCCGGGGGCGGGAGCTTCGGGGAAGAAGCGGTGGCGGGCGTCGCGGTGGTGGCCGGTCTCGGTGATGGCGAGTCGGGGCTCGGGGCGGGGCCGCAGTTCGTCCCCCAGCTCGATGCCGGCCGCCCCTCCGGCGAGCTCGACGAGCCCCAGCAGGCTGAGGCCGAACCCGACGGCCGCCCCGCGCTTGAGCCACTCGCGTCCCCGCTCCGACCGAGCCGCCAGGCCGACGATCAGCGCCAGGAGCACCGCCAGCACCGCCACAGGGGTCCGCCAGGGAGGGGCCGTCGGGGCCTCCTCGCGAGGAAGTGCGGCCCAGCTCGGGGTGGAGGCGAGGGGCTCGGCCGCGCCCTGCTTCCAGCCTCGCTCCAGCTCCAGCCCCAACCACTCCAGGCCGCCGGTGGCGTAGCGCCCCGCGAGCCCCCGGACGCGAAACGCCCAGTCGCCGTCGGGCTCCGCCTCCTGCCACGCCGTCAGCACCGCGAGGCTCGCGCAGCGCGTCCCCATCGACATCGCCGCCAGCGGGCTTGGGTTCAGGCCCAGGGGGTCGAAGGGGTCGGGGGGCGCGCCGGTGGGGTCGTCGAGGCAGCTGGCGAAGGCTGCCCCGGCGAGGGGGCGCCACTGCTCGAGGGGGGGCTCGCCGCTGGTCTCGGACAGCTCGACCCGCCACTCGCTCCGGTAGCGATCGGCCGCCAGTTCGATCCAAGGCCCGTGCACCGCGGGCGCGGCGGCGGGACCGAGGAAGTAGCCGTCGGGTCCCAGGGTCGCCCCCACCGCCGCAGCCGTTCCGGCGGCGACGTTCTCGTTCCGGCCGTGGGCCTGGAGCATCGCCTCGCCGTAGGCCGCGTAGAGGATCGGGAGATGCGCCTCGTCCCGCCAGGAGCCGAACGCCCGGGTCACGACCTCGGTCATCGGGCCGGTGGGTGTCTCCAGGAACGCCTCCAGCAGCGGCGGGCCGCACTCGGTCCCTCCCGCCTCCAGGGCGGCGGCCAACTGGTCGACCGCCGCATCGTCCATCACGGCGTCCACGCCGATGGCGAAGTCGCCGAAGCACGGCTCCGCGGCGGCGGCCGGTACCGCCACCAACATCGCTCCCACCCATGCTCCGAGGCCGCGCACGCAGCGGATCATAGGACTGCGTGCCACAATTCGTGCGTGAGCCGCGAACGCAGCAAAGGTCGAGACTTCGTCTTCGCCGCCATCACCGTCGCCGTCGTGCTCTTTGGGCTCAACGCGATCGTCGAGCGGCTGGAGGACGAGGGGGTGGTCGCCACCTACCAACCGGACGACGCCGTGCAGTTCGTCACCGGCGATCTGTTCGACGTCGAGCCAGACCCGATGTACGTCTCCAGCGACTACGCGACCGAGACCGGCATGGTCCCCGCCCGCTTCCGGGTCAACAAGGGCAACGGCTGGCGGGTCTTCGCGGTCGGCGGCTCCTTCATGATGGGCTCGCCCTACACCTTCCAGGGGCACGGGGCGGAGATGCCGGGGGGCATCACCAGCTGGCTCCGCAAGGACCTGGACCGGCGCGGGCCGGAGGTGCCCACCGAGGTCGTCAACCTCGGCGTCGGCGGTCAGAACTCCTTCCGGGTGGCCACGATCGTGGAGCGGGTCGTCGAGTACGAAGCGGACGTGCTCGTGGTCGGCACGTGCAACAACGAGGGAGCCTTGCCTCCGAGCAAGATGCGGGAGCAGCTGCATCAACTGGGCGGGTTCCGGTTGCTCAGCAAGCACCTGACGCCGGCCCCGAAGCCACAGGAGCGGAGCTACTTCACGCCGCAGGACGACGACAGCGTGGCGCTGGCCGTGGCGTACCGGCAGAACATCAAGAACATCATCGGGTACGCCGAGTCGGCCGATGTGCCGCTCGTGCTGGCGACGCTGCCCATCAACCGGCTCTACATCGGCGATACCGACAGCACCCCGCTCATCCCCTCCCACGGCAATGGTTGGGGCGAGACGGTCTGCATCCAGGAGGCGCGCTCGCTGATCGAGCAGGCCCGCTTCGCCGACGCCGTCGCCCACCTGGAGAGCTGCCGCGACATCCCCGACGCCCTGCGCTGGACCGGCATGGCCCACGCCCGTGACGCAGCGTACGCCGAGGCCAGGGCGGCGCTGGATCAGTCGATCGAGCTGCAGCCGCGCAACCGCTGCCGGCCGTCGTTCAACGCCATCGTGCGCGAGGAGGCGGCGGCGTCGGACAACACCATCCTCGTCGATCTGGACGAAGCGGCGATCGCGACGACCGGCACCGGGCTCGTAGGCGATGACCTGTTCCTGGACTTCTGCCACATGAACTGGCGTGGCTACGCCCTCATGGCCGAGGCGATCACGGCGACGTTGGCCCAGGAGCGGCTGCTCCCCGCCGGCGCCGACACCAAGGCCGATCCGCTCCCCTACGACGACATCGCGCGTCGCTGGGGGCTCAACAGAATCCAGTTCGTGCAGGACTGATGGCGCACAAGAGGGTCGTGATCGGGCTGCTCGTCTTGCTGCTGGTGCAGCGGATGATCCTCGTCCTGGGGCAGCCCGACCTGCTCCACGACCTCGATGCGGGCGAGCTCAAGCACATGGATCTGGCGATCCGGGGGCTGAACGACGGCGGCGGCTTCAAGGACAAGCTCTACACCTTCCTCGCGGGGCCGGAGAACGTTCATCACGGCGGCTACCCCGCCATCTCCGTGCTGTTCGCCGGCCTCAGCAAGGTCTTCGGCGCGACCTTGACGACGCTCCGCATGCTCCCCGTCAGCGCCACCGTGCTCGCCGCGGGGCTGCTCGCGGCGTGGCTGTTCCGGCGCGAGCAGCCCACCGCCGCCATCCTCGCCCTCGTGCTCATGGTGGGGGCGCCGCCGCTGTTCCTGAAGTGGACGAGCGTCTCCCGCGGGGGGCACCTCGAAGGGATCGTGTTCGCCCCGCTGATGCTCCTGCTGCTGCAGTGGGGGCTGAGCTCGGAGCGCAAGCTCCCCTGGGTGCTGGCGGGGCTGACCAGCGGCTTCGCCGTCTACTTCACCTACCTGGCGGCGCCGCTGGTGGTGATCCTGTCGCTGGGTGCCATCGCCGAGCGGTGGAAGAACGGCGGGGCGCCGCTGCGCGCGGGTCTGCTGATCGGCGCCGGAGCGGTCGGGTTCCTCCCCTGGATCGTCGGGCTGCTCTGGCTCGACCTGCCGTACTTCGACAGTAACATCCACAACTCGGGCCGCTCGGACGAGGCCGGAGACGTCGCCGCGCGCGGGATCGTCGCCGTCCTGCAAGGCGCCGTGACCTCCTTGCCCCACAACCTGTGGCCCTGGGGTCTGACCCGCGGCGAAGGGGCGGCGTACCTCGCCCAGAACTCCGATCAGCTCGACTTCACGCCCACGGTCGTCACGTGGAGCCTGCGCGGCGCGATCGCGGTGGGGGCCGTGCTCGGGGTCGCGGGAGCGATCGCCCGCCGCTCGCCGCTGCTGGTCGCGGTGGCGACGCTGCCCGCGCTCCACTACCTCTTCGTCGTGCGGATGGCGGGCAATCTGGCGTGGCCGGAGGTGCCGCATCGGTACCTCGTCATCGTGTTCCCGGTGCTCTGCGCCTCGATCGGCCTGGGCATCAACTGGCTCGGCGAGAACGGCGGGAGCCGGCGCAAGACCGTCGCCGGCGTGCTCGCGATTGCGATGCTCCTGGTCGCCGGCCAGAGCCTCGTGGCTCAGGCGCGTTGGTGGAAGGCTCCGGACTTCGGGGCGTTGGCGACCTACGACGTCGCCGGCTACCGCGCCGCGGGCATCGGCCAGGTGCGCATCGAGGAGTCCGAGGCGATGGCCGAGCTCCTCGCTCGGCACACGGTGGGCGAGTGGAGCAACGACTCCATGCGCGGCCTGACGCTCGTGTACCCCGCCAACTCCGACTACTACCTGCTCTTCCGCGAAGGCCACGATCGGCCGTACCCGGACAACGTGTTCGGCTTCCCCGAGTGGCAGAACATGCAGCCGGAGCAGCGCCAGGCGGCCGTCCGCGCGGCGGTGGACGCGACCCGCGTTCGGGCGGGCGGGGATGAGGCGCTCGTGCGCCAGTACCTGTGTCGGTGGAGCCCCGTCCCCGAGATGAAGGCCGCGGTCGAGGCGGTGCTCTCCGAAGAAGGGCTCAGCTGCCGCTGATCAGCAGCAGGAGCTGCCTTCGCAGAGCTCGGTGGTGAGGGCGTAGTCCTCGCCCTTGGTGGCGCGGGCGGGGCGCAGCAGCGTGTCGTCGGCGCACGGGAACGGCGGGGCGTCCTCCGACGCGATCGCGGTGATCGGATCGACGAACACGAAGCTGTCGGCGTACGGCCCGGACTGCAGCAGCCGGTAGGTCTTGTCGCAGACCGCGACCCGCTCGCCGCGGGGGTACCGGTGGCCGTCGTCGTCGAGCACGTTCTTGAATGGCCCCTTGTAGATGACCGCCTGGTTGTGGTCCAAGCAGGCGCCCTGCTTGCCCTTCCAGGCGAGCACGGTGGCGGAGCGGAACTCGATGCCTTCGACCGTCTGCCACGGCTCGGCGCCGTAGGTGTCCAGGGTGATGCCGTGGAAGCCCGCCTGCTCGAACGCGAGGAGGAACTGATCCTCGACCAGCGCGCCGCTGATGCAGCCGCTCCACATCGTCGCGTCCTCCTGCAGGTGCACGGGCACCGCTTCGTCCGCGACGATGTCGCTGATCGCGGCCTTCCCGCCCTTCTTCAGGACGCGGAAGATCTCGTTGAACATCTGGGCCTTGTGGGCCGGATCGACGAGGTTGAGTACGCAGTTGCTGACGACCACGTCGACCGAGTTGTCCTCGATCATTGACAGGTCCTGGATGTGCCCCTTGTGGAAGGTCACGTTGTCCCAGCCGATCCGCTCCGCGACGATCGGCGCGTTGCGGCGGGCCAGATCCAGCATGTCGTCGGTCATGTCGACGCCGATGACCTTGCCCGTCGGCCCCACGATCTGGCTGGCAATGAAGCAGATCTTGCCGCCGCCGCTGCCCAGGTCGAGCACCACGTCGCCCTCGGTGACGTACTTGCTGGGATCCCCGCACCCGTAGTCCCGCTCGAGGACCTCCTCGGGCAGCACCTTCAGGTACTTCGGGTCGTAGTCGATGGGGCAGCACAGGGCCGGCTCGGCCGCCTGAGACGCGGCGGCGTAGCGCTCGCGCACGACGGACTCGGGGTTGGCGACGTCCTGGTCGAAGTAGAGGCTCATGAGTTCTTCCCGGCGAGATGACGATCGATCGCAGTCTTGACGGCCGAGGCCAGCTCTTCGTTACGGGGAGTCTCGACTCCAGGGGCTCCGTAGACGACCCCGCACGCTCCCTCGGTCTTGCCTCCCGACCACGCATCCGGCGCGGGGGGCGGACCGGCGGGGGTCCAGGAAGACGCTGCGGTCGGGGCCGCGGCGGGGGCCGGTTCGGCCTCTCCTCCGGGCAGCGCGGTGCGCTCGGCGGCGAGGCCCAGCTTGGCCCCGCGGCGCTTCTGGATCAGCGGGCGGAGCACGTCCTCGGGCAGCGGCTGGACCCCGCCGTGGGGCAGCGCCAGGGTCGCGATCTTGGCCATGTGCTCGACCAACTCCATGCGCAGCAGGGCGGTCTCCAGGTCCTTGCCCACCGTGATGACGCCGTGGCGGCACAGCAGCAGCGCGTCGTACCGGTCGATGAGCGCGCGGATGGGGGCCGCGCCCGCCGCCCCGAAGGGCAGCGCGAAGGTCGTCACGGGGACCTCGGGTCCGATCGAGACGACCGCCTCGGCGAGGAACGTCGTGATCCCCTTGCCGGTGCACGCGATGGCGGTGGCGTACGGCGGATGGGCGTGGATGACGGCGCCGATGTCGGGCCGCTCCGCGAAGGCTCCCAGGTGCAGGGCGAACTCCGACGGAGGCCGGGCCTCCCCCTCGACCGGCTTGCCGTCGTCGCCGACGACCGCGAGGCCGCCTTCGGTGATGTCCAGCTTGCTGGTGGCGGTGGGGGTGACGAGGTAGCGGCCCGGCGCGAGGCGGACCGACACGTTGCCGTCGTGGTTCGCGACCCAGCCGTTGCGGTGCAGGGCGTGGGAGACGCGGACGATGTCGGTGGCGAGCTCAGCGCGGGAGGGCATGGGCCGGCGAATCTATCACGGGGTGGGCGTCGCCTCGGTCCCGGCGATCTCGGCCAGCATCGCCTCCGCCTGCTCCACCACCCACTCGTCGGCGGCGAGCAGCCTGGCCTCCTCGAGGTGGCCCCGAGCCGCCATCGGCTTGTCCCGCGCCAGCTCCAGTCGAGCCAGCCCCAGCATCGCGAGGCTCCGGGGCACGGGCTCGCTGCCCTCGTCGTCCAGGACCGCCTGCCAGAGCGGCTCCGCCTCCGCGAGCCGGCCGACCGCGGCGAGCTGTTCGCCACGCTCGATGCGGGCCAACGACGCCAGCGCCCGGTCCGGTCCCTCGAGCGCGCCTTCCAGGTCGGCGACGGATCCGAGCCGCCCCAACTCCAGCTGTGCGGCCTGCTTGCCCACCGCCGCGATCTCCGAGTCACGCAGCTCCGCGAGCATCGCCCGGGCCTCGTCCTGCCGGCTCGCCGCCGCCAGCACGTCCGCCATCACGGGCAGGTTCACGACCAGGAACACCGGCGCCCGACACTGCCCCAGCAGCTCCTTGAAGCCCTCCGACGCGGCGTCGATCTCGCCCGTCTCGGCGCGGCTGCGGGCCAGGCTCATGCCCGCGTCGCAGTTCTCCTCGGCCTCGCCGGACGACATCTCCGCGACGCCCAGGCTCGACAGCAGGGAGTCCGCCTGCTCCTTGCGGCCCAGCTGCATCAAGGAGGCGACCTGGCCCTCCGTAGAAGCGTGCTTGAGGCCGGGATCTTCGACCGCACCTGCCGAGCCGGCGACCCGCTGGAACACCGCCAGCGCGTCTTCGTGCCGCTCGTCTTCCATCAACTGGGCGGCCAGGAGAAGGAGGAGCTCGCCGTAGGCGACCGGCTGGGCGTGCTCCAGTCCCGCGTCGCGGACTTCGGCGAGCATCGACTCCAGATCGCCGACGGAGCCGTCGCCCAACTCGACCAGGGTCTCGGCCCGCTCGACCGCGACCGCTCCCCGCATCGGGTGGGCCGGGGGCAGCACCTCCATGGCGCGGTCCATCAGGGGGAGGGCGTCGGGGACCTTGCCTGTGCGGCGCAGCAGCGTCGCTTCCCCGAACAGCGCCGCGGCCGTCATCGACGGCTCGATGTTGGCGTTCGAGACCTCGCGGTAGAGGCCCAGAGCTTGCTTCACTTCGCCCTGCTTGTCGGCGATGCCGGCGACGCCGAGCTTGGCTCGCGCCTGCAACTCGGGGTCGTCGGCGAACTCTCGGATCGACGAGCCGACGATCTGCTTGGCGCGGTCGAACTCCCCGGAGGTCTCCCACGCGCGGGCGAGGTCCTCCCGCAGATCCATCAGGGCATCCGGGTTGGACACCTTGCTCTCGGCGGGCTCCAGCACCGCGATGGCCTCTCGGGTGCGCCCCGCGCTGAGGTGGAGTTCGGCGAGCTCGCGCCGCGCCGGGAGGGTCAGCTCGAGGCGGTCGGGGAAGCGCTCCAGGGCCCGCTCGTAGTGCCCCTGGGCCTCGTCGGGCTTCTCCATGCGCATGGCCAGGCGGGCCCGTCCGAGCTCTCCCTGGATGGCCAATTCGGGGTCGTCGGCGCCCGCGAGCACATCCAGCTGCTGCGCCTCCGTGGCTGGATCGGGACCGCCGGACAGCGCCGAGGTACGGGCCTCCCGGGCCCGCGCGACGACGAGGGGGAGGTCGTTGAAGTCCACGACGATGCGGTCGTAGGTGCTGACCGCGGAGGTCGCGTTGCCCGCGCGCACCAGCAGGTCGGCGCGGAGCAGCTCCGCCTCCGCTCGGTCGCTGTGCTCGGCGTCCTCCGGGAGCCCGCGAAGCAGCGAGAGCGCGGCGCTGACCTCGCCCAGCTCCTCCAGCAGGAGGGCACCGTCGAGCCAGATGGCGATGGGCGCATCCACCGTGGGGAGGGTGCCGGTGACGGTCGAGACCTCCTCCACCGCTCCTTCGATGTCGCCCGCGAGCATGCGCGTGCGCGCCATCAGCAGGTAGCCGCCGAGCTGATCGGTCGAGTTGGAGGCCTCGTCGATCGCCTGCCGGGCGACGTCGAAGGCTTCGTCGTGCCGCCCGTGACGCAGCAGGAACGCGCCCAGGGCGATCGACGGCTCCGTGGCGCTGAGGGCCGGGTTCAGCCGCGCCAGGCCGGCCGCTTCCCGGAGCCGCTCCTCCGCCTCGTCCAGCAAGGCCAGCTGTTCGAGGATCGCCGCCATCTCCGTGAGGGTCGGGATCCGCTGCGCGGGGGCGGCTTCGTAGGCAGCTTCGAGTTCGGCCCAGCGGGCCTGGGTGACGTCGTCGGCGAGCTCGAGCACGCTGTCTTCGACGTCGCCCACGTCGACTTCGCGGAGAACGCCCTGCCCGACCACGCGTTCCACGACGAACGCTGCGGCGACGAGGATGAGCACGACCGCCGCGATCCGACCGCCGGGGATGTCTCCCAGGGCGAGCCAGATCCGTCGGGGGAGCGGCTGGGCGATCTCGGCCCCGGCGTCGCGGAGCTTGTCGAGATCCCCGGCGGGGATGCCCGCGCACCGCTGCAAGCGCATGCCCGGCGCCTTCACGTCGACGAAGCGGCAGGCCTTGAACGCCACCGACTCGAAGGTCATGCCATCGATCGAAGCGCCCTCGAAGTCGACCCGGTCGAGGTTGGCGAAGCGAACCTCCGCCTTCTCCAGGTGGGCGCCGCGGACCTCGACGTCCTCCCAGGCGCAGTCCGACACCTTGAGTCCGTCGAGCCAGGCGACGCTGAGCCGCAGCCGGGCCCAGTCGGAGTCGTCTACCCGCACGCCCGTGAGCACGGCGCCGCGCAGATCCAGGTCCTTGAAGTCGACGTTGCGCAGGGCCGAGCCGCGCAGGTCGATGCCAGTCCAGTCCCCCTCGCGCGCCTCGGCCTCGGTCCATGTGGCGTTGTGCACGCGGGCCCCGTTGAGGCGGGTGTCGTGGAGGATCGCCCGTTCCAGGGTGGAGCCGTCGAGCACGGCGCTGCTGAGGTTGGCGCGGGTCAGGTCCGTGCCCGACAGATCCGCCCCGTCCAGGCGGGCGCCGACCAGGGTCGCGTCGCTGAGGTTGGCGTTGGTGAGGCCGACGTCGCGAAGGTCCGCCCCGTCCAGCCGTGCGCCCTCGAGGTGGGCTCCCGAGAGGCTGCGCCCGCGGAGGTTGATCCGCCGGAGGTCGCGCCCGCGCAGGTCCGCGTCGGTGAGGTCACCGGCGAGATCGGAGGGAGGGTCGGCGACCGGAAATTGAGCCGAGTCGACCGGACCGGGTTGGGGCCTCGTGGACATGGGGTGGCGGATCATAGCCGGTGTGCCCCGCTCACCGCCGCAGCAAGGCGTTTGACACCCCGCCGGGGATGACCGACGCTACCGGGCATGCAGAAGTACGTTTTCCTCGGCGCAATAGCCTTCGCCATCGCCGCCTGTTCGGGTGGCGGCGGGGGAGACACGTCGCCGCAGGCCCAGCCTCCGGTCATCGTCGTACAGGCTCCGCCGGACGCCGGACCGGACACCAAGAGCCAGTACGAGAGCCTCGCGTGGGAGACCATCGGCGCGACGCCGCCCGGCCAGGACGCTGCGCCCGAGATCTCCACTGACCCCGACGCTGAGCCTTATGAGGTCGTCACGCTGCTGCGTGAGTTCGACCCGCACTTGACCGACGCGCCGAAGGACGAGGTCGAGGGCACCGCCACGGACGACCTGCTCGCCGCCTTCGTCGTGATGGACGACAAGTACCTGTACGGCCGCATGACCTCCCGCGCCCCGATGACGGGCGACAACACTCACGAGGTCCGCTTCTGGCTGGAGCAGGAGGGCAACATGGTCACCGTCGAGGTCAAGGTGGGCACCACCGGCCGCCCCTGCGAGCTGGGCGACGTGAAGGCCGCCGAGGCCCAGAAGGTCGTCGCCAACTGCTTCTGGACGGGCACCGCGCTGGACGTGCGCATGCCGCTGGACGCCATCCCGCCGATCATCAACACCGCCCAGCCCTACTGGGTCTCCGGATTCCAGACCTGCTGCGCCGACGAGGCCCGCAACAACCCCTACGACAGCATCGAGGGTGCGCAGGAAGTGTGGCGGGTCCCCGGCCTGGCCGCGGAAGTGGACGTCAAGGGAGACGGTGCGGCGCCCGAGGATGCGGCCCCCGTGCCCGAAGCCGGAGGCTGATCAGGCCCCGAGGGTGACCTCGTCGACGATGCCCAGGATGACCGCGTGGAACGGGTCGTCCGGGCCGCCCAGGACCTGACGCGCGGCGTTGCCCTCGCGGGCGCACACGACCAGATCGCCAGGCCCCGCCTGAACCGAATCGCAGGCCAGAAACGCGGAGCCGAGCTTGGTCTTGGTGTCCCGTTTCACGGGCTGGCAGACCAGCACGATCTTGCCCTCGTAGACGGGGTGCTTCTGGCTGCTGACGGCGTTGCCGATGACCCGGGCGAGGATCACGCTTCCACCTGCACGTCATCGACGATCGAGACGATCGCGGCGTCCACGGGGACGAAGTGCACGGGGCAGACCAGCGCCGCTTCGCGACCGCCCACCCAGGAGACGACGTCGCCGGGGCCGGCCTTCTGCTCGTGGTCTACCGCGACGAACGGCTCGCCCACGACCGCCAGGACCTCGTCCAGCGGTTCGACGAGCAGGAGCTTGGTGCCCTCCAACCCTTCGTACTTCTGGGAGGCGACGACTGTGCCGATGACGCGTGCGAGTTCCATGCGGGGCGACAAGATAACGCAGCGGTATCCTGAGGGGAGGAGGAGACCCATGAAGAAGTCCGTCATCCGCTCCCTGGCCGTCGCCATCACGCTCATGTTCTCGGCTGCGACCATCGCTTCGGCGCTCGCGCTGCCCACCAAGTTCAAGGGCCAGGCCGTGACCGTGATGGTCCGGGGAGGCCAGAACGACCAGAACCTCTACCTGTGGGGCACCTGCACCGACATGGACGAGGCCGGCATCTGGATCGACCAGACGCACGTCAAGTACATGCCGCAGGGCACGCTGGAGTCCAAGGAGGCTGGCGTCTACATCCCGTGGTCGGCCATCACCTTCGTGAAGCCCGACAAGAGCTAGCCCTTACAGGCCGCCCTCGAAGCGGGGATCCGGGCGCGCGACGATCTCGGTGCCCACGGTGGCGCCGCGTTCTTCGATCGCGGTCGTCGCCGCGGCGAGGCTCGCCTGCACGTCCCACAGCTCGCCCGCGAGGGTGAAGACGCCCTTGCCGCCGATGCCCTTGCCGAGGCGCAGCTGCGTGAGTTCGCAGGGCGCCTCCTTGATGGCGGCGTCGGCGGCGACGATGGCGGCGGCGACGGTCGAGGTCTCGACCACGGCGAGGGAGTGCTCCTTGCCGCGCTTGCTGCTGGCTCCCCCGATGGCGTCGAGCACGTCCGCGTGCACGCCCGGCAGGAACAGCGAATCGACGACTGCGTCGGCTCCGTCGGCCAGTCCCGCCCGCCACGACTCGTCGACTTCGGCTTCGCCGCCGGTGATCAGGATGAGGTACTTGCCGGGGGAGATCGGTTCGGCGAGGAGCACGGAGACGTCGGCCCGTTTGACCATGGCGTCGCCGGTCCGGAGTGCACGCGCGATGGAGCTGAACTCCAGGAGCGCGATGGCAGGCGGGTCAGGACGCCGCACGCGGCTAAACGATGCGGAAGAAGTCCTTCAGCGTGCAGCGACGCTGCCGGCTGAAGGAGAGCGCCGTGGTCAGACCCTCGCCGGTGGGCGAGGCGATCGTGAAGGACGTGTAGCCCTCTCCACCGGCGCCGAGGCCGGCGTAGGCGGGGGCGTTCTTCACGAAGATCGACGTGTTCACCACCCGCGCCATGCGGTGCAGGTTCTCGATGTTCCTGGACCACATGCAGGCGGTGTGGCCGAAGCCGTGCTCCGCCTGGATGGCCCGCTCGATGCCCTCGTCGACGTCCTTGACCCGGGTGATGGGGAGGATCGCGGTGAGCATCTCCACCTGCACGAAGGGGTGGTCCCAGGGGACCTCGCAGATGACGAGGCGTGGGTCGCCGTCGTACGGGATGTTCAGGGCGTCGAGGAACTTGTGCGCCGACTGGCCCACCCACTGCTTGTGGATGTGCTCGCGGTCGTCCATCAGGATCAGTTGCTCGAGGCGGCGGACCTGGCTGCCCTTGATCAACACCGCGCCCGCGCTCTGCATCGACTTGATGAGCGCGTCAGCGACCGAATCGACGACGAAGACTTCCTTCTCGACGATGCAGACGATGTTGTTGTCGAAGCTCGCGCCCGCGACGATGCCGCGGCCCGCGGCGTCGATGTCGGCGGTCTCGTCCACGACGACGGGCGGGTTGCCCGGGCCGGCGGCGATCGCCTTCTTGCCGCTGTTCATCGCCACCTTCACGACGGCGGGGCCGCCGGTGACGCACAGGAGCCGCACCTCGGGGTGCTTCATCAGCGCCTGGGCCGAGGCGATGGTCGGCTCGCTGACCGCGGTCAGCGTGTTCTCAGGCCCGCCCGCCTCCACGATGGCGTCGTTGATCAGGCTGATGCACAGCGCCGACACCTTCTTGGCGGAGGGGTGGAAGTTGAAGACGGCCGTGTTGCCCGCCGACAGCATCCCGATGCCGTTGTTGATGACGGTCTCGGTCGGGTTGGTGCAGGGGGTGATGACGCCGAACGTGCCGTAGGGGGCGTACTCGGTGAGGCAGAGCCCGTGGTCGCCGGTGAAGACCTTCGGCTCGAGGATCTCCGGGCCCGGGGTCTTGTTGATGACGAGCAGGTTCTTGGTGACCTTGTCCGCGGTGCGGCCCAGGCCGGTCTCCTCGACGGCCAGGCGGCTCATCAGGTCGACGGCCTCGGTGCAGCGGCGTCGCACGTTCGCGATCATCCGCTTGCGGGTCTCCAAGGGGACCGTGGAGAAGATCTGGAAGGCCTGCCGCGCGGCGCTGACGGCCGAGTCGACGTCCGGGAACAGACCCCGGCCGCTCATCTTGATCTCGACGGTGGAGGCGCCACCCGAGGCGCCGGTGCCGAGGCCTCCAGCGCCCGCCGCGGGACCGCCGAGGCGGCCCACGACCTTGTTCACGATGGCCTGGATCTCGTTGGCGCTCAGATCGGCCATGAGTCCTACCCTTCAGCCTTGCTGTACAGCGATCCGCCGTCGGCCAGATCGATCGAGTCGATGATCGCCATGACGGTCGCGTCGCAAGGACGCTTGTCGGTCTGGTTGGTCTGCCGGGCGCTGCTGCCGGAGGCGTACAGGACCACCTCGCCGACACCACAACCGACCGAGTCGGCAGCGACGACGATGGATCCCCGGGGCTTCATCTTCCCGTCGAGGTCCTCGAGCAGGAAGAACGTGAGTCCTTCCAGCTTGGGGTCCTTGCGCGAGGCGACGACCGTCCCAACGACGCGCGCCAGCTTCACGCGGCTACTTCTTCCCCTTGGCCGCGCGGCCCAGCGGGAGGGCAGCGTCGACGTTGGCGTGGGGGCGCGGGATCACGTGCACCGAGACGAGCTCGCCGACACGCTGGGCGCCGCGGGCACCGGCTTCGGTCGCCGCCTTCACCGCCGCGACGTCGCCGCGCACGATGGCAGTGACGTAGCCGCCGCCGATCTTCTCGTAGCCGATGAGCTCCACGCGCGCGGCCTTCACCATCGCGTCGCTGGCCTCGACCATGGCGGCGAAGCCGCGGGTCTCAATCATTCCAAGGGCATCGGACATGGTCTGCTTAGTCCTTTCCTTCGACGCCGGTCACGCTGTTGATGGCAGCGATGGCGGCGTCGCGGGCACAGTCGATTTCGGCTTCCGAGCCACCCATGTACAGGCGGCCGAAGGCTCCGATCGAGCGCATTTCGACGAGGTTTACGTTGGCGGCCTTCTCGGCCTCGTTCGCGGCCAGCGTGATGTAGCAGGCGGGCACGCACTCGAGGATGAAGAGGGACTCGCCGGGCACGATCATCTGCCCGTACCGAATCCGGTTGAGCAGTTGGGTCTGGTACGGCTCGATCGACCGGATGATCTGGTCGCTGACGACCTTCGGCTTGACCCGACCGTCCTCGTTCAAGCCGAGGTGGCCGAGGATGGCGTCGCCGGCGGCGAGCACCTGACCCTTGTCGCTGTGGTGCAACTCGAGGGCGCCGTAGCGCCGCTCCACCAACTGGATGGCGGGCTGGCAGTCGGTCGCCTTGAGGGCGACGTCGGTCAGCGAGTTGATGACCATGCCGGGGGCCGTCTCGATCCAGAGGCTGGCCTGACCGGGGACCGGCAGGAACCCTCGCGCGGTCGTTCCAATGAACGACGCGAGGTGAGGCTGCAGGCTGTCGAGGTAGCAGTAGCCACGCAGAGTGATCGACATTCAGGGCTTCCCAGGGTTGAGCAGGCCCGCCATTCGACCGGAGCGGACCCTCGAAGTCAAACCGAGGGCGCCTCGAACAGGACGAGGGCGTTCAGATGCTCCGCGAGCATGGGCTCTGCAGCCAGGACGGCCCGCAAGCGGGTGCTCGAGCCGTAGGCGTCCGTCAGCCCCTTCATCGCCGCGCCTCGACCGCCGCGAGCTTGCCGGGCTCGGCGATCAGCCGCGCGGCGACCCCGGGCCAGCGCTCCTGGAGCACGACCCACTTGCCCACGTGAGGGGGGCCGATGGGCGAGCCTTCGGCGAACAAGCCTCGGGCCTCCGCGATGCGCAGGCTGAGCTGGAGCCGGCTGAGCACACGCTTGATCCGCCGGGCCGGGAGGAGGGCGTCCTCGAGGTAGCTGCCGACCGCCTCCCGCGCGCCCGGGTAGTGCTCGATGCGGGCGTTCAGGAGCGCCGTGCTCCAGGCCGGGTTGCGCCACGGCAGGTCGAACTGCACGGGGATCATCCGCTCGACGTAGCGGCGGCCGGAGTCCTTGTCGGGGGAGCCGTACTTGGCTTCGGCGGCGCGGACGAGGGTGTCGACCTCGGCGAGCACGACGACGGCGACGGGGCCGGGGATGAGCTGATCGATCGCCTCCAGGATGTCGCCGCTGGCGGAGCCGCGGACGCGGTCGAGATCGTCGATGACGATGACCAGCGGGGGACCGCCCCGGGTGGCCTGGGCGATCACCGACGCAAGCTGCTTGCGCACGCGCTCCAGGGCCCCGCTCTCGGCCATGCGGCCGGGGTTGCGGACGAACGCGGCGACCGAGTCGGCGGTGGTGAAGAGGAAGCGGGCGGTCACCGCCAGCGCGCCCAGGCCGCCGACGACGGGCCCCAGCGTGATGCCCAACAGCTCGCTCGTGGGCACGCCCACGGCGCCGGTGAGGGCGCCGACGAGCGCCGCGAGGAAGAGGACCAGCGGGATCCACTTCTTGATCCGATCGCCGGGGGGGATGAGCCGCAGCGGCAGGGGCCGGAACCAGCACACGATGGGGAGGCGGTGGTCGTCCGCGGCCAGCAGCAGGCGGGCGATGAAGGCCGAGCTCAGGTTGTCGGCTTCGTCGTGCATCCAGGCGTCGAACCAGACGACGGGGCGATCGCCGGAGACGAGCGCCTTGAGCTTCGTCTCGATCAGGTGGCCGAGGCTCGACTTGCCGCTGCCGGAGGGGCCGTTGACGGCGATGACGGTGCGGCCCACCGCGGGGTCGTCGATCAGCTCGGCGATCGTGGCGGCGAAGACGTCGAAGCCGCGCAGGTCGTCCTCGCTGTCGAAGATGGGTCCGTGCCCCATCGCCGCGAGCATGCGCCGTCGTCGTCGGTCCCCGTCCATGGCCCGACATCCTAGTACCAGGACGGCGAATGGACCCAATTCTGGCTTTTCTAGGGCTCTGAGGGGTAGCGCCAGCCATTCTGGGCGTTAGGATGCTCGCCCTGCTGCATGGAGCGGCAACCTGGAGAAGCAGACGACATGGATTCGATCGAGAAGCTTGAGGCGCTCGTCGCCACGGCCCGCGAAGAAGCGGACAAGTTCTACGGCAAGGGCAACAAGGCTGCCGGCACCCGCCTGCGCAAGGCGATGCAGGAGCTCAAGGGCCTGGCCCAGGAGATCCGCGTGGACGTGCAGAACTCCAAGAACGGTTAGTTCTTAGCTTTCCGCCCTTCGAGGCGGTTCGACGGCCGGGGCCGAGCAGTAGCTTGAGTCCCGGTTTGTCGTTCTGGCAGGATGAGTGACCATGCCGACCGACGAATACCGACAGGTCCTCCAGAACAACCGCGACTGGGTCGCGCGGACCATGGAGGAGGACCCTTCCTTCTTCGAGACCCTCGCCGCGGGACAGTCACCCGACTTCCTCTACATCGGCTGCGCGGACTCCCGGGTCCCCGCCAACACCATCATGGGGCTGCGGCCGGGCTCGGTGTTCGTGCACCGCAACGTCGGCAACCTGGTGGTCAACACCGACGCCAACGCGCAGGCGGTGATCCAGTACGCCGTCGAGCACCTGCACGTGCGCCACGTGATCGTCTGCGGCCACTACGGCTGCGGAGCGGCTCACGCGGCGACCGAGCACGCCGACCATGGGCTGTTGCACGGCTGGCTCGGCGAGATCCGCGACGTCTATCGCTTCCACCAGGACGAGCTCGAAGCGCTCCCCGACGAGGAAGCCCGGCACCGTCGATTGATCGAACTGAACGTGTGGGAGCAGTGCGCCAACGTCATCAAGACCTCGGCGCTGCAGCGGCACTACGAGGAGTTCGGGTTCCCCAGCGTGCACGGCTGGGTCTACGACCTCAGCGACGGGCTCATCAAGGACCTGGCGATCCCGTTCGAGGCGCTCCGAGAAGAGGTGCAACGGCTGCACCACGTGGGACCGGGCTGAGCTAGAGGTCCGCGGGCAGGAACACCCGAAACACGGCGCCCTTGCCGACCGCGCTGGTCACGCACACGTGCCCTCCGCTGCGTTCCACGATGTCCGAGACCGTCGCCAGCCCCAGGCCGGTTCCGGTGGTCGAGTCCCGCGTCGAGAAGAACGGCTCGAAGATCCGCGCCGCCACCTCGGGCTCCATTCCGGTGCCGTCGTCCTCCACCATCAGCAGCCCAAGGGGGCCCGGGTGCCGACGGACCTGGCACGGGCAGGGTCGGGCCATCCCGATCGGGATGAGGTCGGTGTGCACCGAGATGGTCCCGCTGGGAAGCGAAGCGTGCTTGGCGTTGGTCACGAGGTTCATGACCACCTGATCCAGCTGCGCGGGGTCGGCGCGGACGGGGACCTCGGGGGTGCTGTGGTGCACCACGAGGCGGAGCTTCGTGCCCACGATCTGGACCCGCGCGCTCCTCCTCGCCCTCATGCTTCTGACCGGCTGCTACCCGCTTGCCGACGTCACCCTGGACGACGACGACAGCTACCCCGACATCCCCGACGATGACGACAGCGCCGCCTCGGACGACGACGACGACGACGTCACCCCCCCGCCCCCGGACACCGACGGCGACGGCACCCCCGACGAAAGCGACTGCGCTCCCGAGGACGCAACGCTCTTCCCCGGCGCGGAAGAGACCTGCGACGGGATCGACTCCAACTGCGACGGCGAACCCGAGGACATCCCCACCGGCGCCGCCCAGGAGATGTTCATCTACGACCGCGGTCACCTCTACGTGACCATCCAGTCCGTCGACGCGGGCTGCGACATCTACCTCGCGATGGACCAGCCGGTCGTCATCGCGGACATGGTGGGAGAGGTCCACGGAACCATCGGCACCGAGGTCGACGTCGGGCCCGTGACGTTCCTGCTCGGTGATGCACTTCACGTCCACGTCCTGCTCGACCACCTTCTCGACGCTGGACCCCGCCGCGTTCCACGTGAACGAGACCTCCCCGAACCACTGGCTCCTCGAGCACGAGGACGGCGCCGACAACGACTACAACGACGTCGTCTTCGAAGCGGTAGTCGAACTTCGGGAGGATGGCTGAGTAGACTGCGCGCCATGCTTCGACTGCTCACGCCCGCGCTCCTGGCCTCGGTCCTCCTGACCGGCTGCTCCACCAACGAGACCGGCGACTACCGCCTCGACGACGTGCTCCTGTTCGCCGCCTCCTGCGCCGCCGGGGTCGATACCGCGCGGGCGACGACGTTCACCGACGCCATGTCGAACCTCGCCCCCGACGACATGAGCGTCACTCGCGGGGGACCGCTGAGCCAGGCCGCCTCGCAGGCCCAGTTCGAACGTGGCGACGGCAGCGTCTTCTTCGCCGACGTCGAGGGGAACGACGACCGAGTCTTCACCGGCAGCCGGTTCGCCGAGGCGACCACCGTGGAGGACGGCTACCTCGGCTCCGACTTCTCCGTGCTGCTCGAACAGGACGACATCGGCTGCGAGTTCGACCTCACCGTGGACATCGACTTCGACTTCGGCGAGGAGGGCTGGGACATCGCCACCGGTTCGGTGATCGTCGAGGTCGCCGGCACCACCGCCTTGAGCGACCAGCCCTGCGACATCACCTCGTGCGACGCCGAGTGGCGCTGGGCCGCGGTGCACAGCGGCGGTTCCGGCGGCGAGCGCCTCGAGGACTGAGGCTTCGGGCGAAACCGCGCCCCTTCCGCTTTTCCCTCGTCCCCGCCTAGTCTGGGTTGGCTTCTCGGGGGAAAGGCGACCCAATGACTCGGATCCATCTGCTCCTCGCGCTCGGCGTTCTGCTGGGCGCTGCCTGCGTCTATTCGAACCCGGACCCCGAGCCTGAGGCTGAGCCGACTCCCGCGGCCGAGGACGAGGAACCCACGCCCCATGAGCCCAACGACGACGGCTGGGACGGCAATGACAGCGAAGGCGACGGCGGAGGGTGGACGAGCCAGCCCCAGTCGAGCTACGCCCACACGCTGGATGGTGGCTTCACCGACTGGTCTCCCGACCTGACCTCGGCGGACCACTTCGAGTGGTTCGACGTGCAGCCCCTGACGGGCGTCTACACGCACCTGTACCTCGACTACGGGGGCGACCAGAAGCTCCACATCCTCAACGACTGGCACTACAACGACGTCTACGAGCCCTCCCCGGATTGCTACAACGAGTTCGACTTCGTCGGCTTCGAGGTGCACCTGAACATCAAGGTGTTCGGCGATCAGCACGTGGAGGCGACCCTCAACGGTGAGCCCGCGGAGACCGAGGTTGGAGGTGGCGCGAGCTTCGGCCGATCGCCGCTGGTCCCCGATCGCGACCACGCGATATGGGAGCTCGCCATCACTGTTCCGCCGGACGTGCCCTGGTCCTGCCAGCTGCACGACCCGGGCCCGACCACCCAGAGCAGCTGCGACGAGCTCGAGACCGAGCCCACGGTGGTGGAAGGCACGACGCAGTCCGGGGGGCTGGTGCTGTGTGGTTTCCTCGGCCCTGTCATCCAGACGATGTCCGTCGATGCAGCGGAGCCGGGCGCGCCCCTGACGCTCCGCCTCGCCAATGCCAAGGGACCGATCGAGGCCCGGTTCGACGACGTGTTCGCGCCGTTGTTCGCGACCGGCGTTGCGGGCATCTACACGACGACCGTGCCGGCCCACGTGCCCGGCATTCATCTCCTCACGGTGGTGCGGACCGACGACAACAAGCGCTCGCGCGCGCTCCCCTTCGAGATCATCGCCGTCTACGGAGACGACACCGGCTACGACGCCGACGGCGACGGTTGGGGCGTCGATGACGGGGACTGCATGGACAACAACCCGTGGGTCCACCCGGCCCAAACCGAGTTCTTCACCAGCGATCGCGGAGACGGCAGCTACGACTACGACTGCGACGGCAGCGAGGAGATGTTCCAGCCGGCGCTGGCGACGTGCGGCTTCAGCGACGAGTGCACGGGCCCCACGGCCGGCTGGTGCGTCAACGGTTGCGAGCCCTGCGCCGGATGCGCTCCGGCGGGGACGGTCCCGGCCTGCGGCGACGTCGCCGGTCTGCGCACCGAGTTCGTCTGCACCTGGCGCGAGGAGCTCGGCGCCTGCATGCCCGAGGGGCTGCCGACCCCCACCATCCAGTCCTGCCGCTAGCCAGAACGGCGAGAGCCTGCCCCGGAGGGCAGGCTCTCTTGCAGGCGTGCGGGGGGCGAATCCCGCGGGCAGTCGCTTACGCTTCCTCCCTGTCGTCGTTGTTGGTCTGAAGCAGGGGGCTGTCAGGGAAGCAGGCTTGCCCCTGGCTGACCCCGTCGATGATGAGGTGGGCACATCCGTCGCAGACGTTGTCGAAGACCGCGATGACCTCGACGTCGCCGGCTTCGCCGGAGTAGCGGGCCGTCAGCTGACCGCCCATGGCGTCGTTGCAGCCGGGGGCCATCTCGACGTTCTCGGCGACGATGGTCCACTCCAGGCCCGTGGCGCTGGTGAAGGAGCCGGCGAAGCTGAGCAGCTGGGCGTCGGGGTTGGCGGGGGAGGCGGCCCAGGTGCCGTCGGCGGTGACGGTCGTGCCGTAGTCCAGGGCCGAGACGCTGAGGGCCGCGGCGAGGTCGCCGCCGGTGCCGTCGCTGTCGAGCACGCCACCGGCCAGGGCCATGCCGCCGCTCATGTTCAGCAGGCCTTCCTTGTAGCCGTTGTAGGTGACGTTGATGTTGGCGGTCGCGGTGATCTCGCCCACGAGGCCGCTGCCGTCCATGCCACCGTTCTCGAACTCGTCGGGGATGCCGTTGTCGTTCTCGTCGGCGAAGTCCTCGGCGCTCTGCCCCTCGGGGAGGCTGTAGGTGACGGTCTGGTTGACCTGCACGAGGCCGCTCTGCGAGCCGCAGGCGCCGAAGTCGTAGACCAGCTCGCCGACGCCATCGATGGCGAAGTCGTCGGTCAGGGCGATGCCGATGCAGCCGTCCTGCGTGATGGGGGTGCCGTTGCTGTAGCTGCTGTGCACGGCGACGCTGTGGGCGCCGTAGTCCTGGGCTCGGCTGATGCCCAGAGCGAGCGTGGCGGCGACCTCGACCGGCATGTACTGGGCCTCCGCTCGCGCCGTCTCCAGGTCCATCACCGGCGAGCAGCCGGAGAAGATGAAGACGTACCCCGTGGCGATGGCGCACAGGATCATCGCGCAGAAGCTCTCAGCGGAAGCGAGGACGCGAGTCATGGATCAAATCCCTTCACGAGGTCACACGAAGCAGCGAATGCATCGACCCGTAAAGGTTCCGTTCGGCAGCCCTTCAAACCATTGCCCGGAGGCAGTCAGGTCAGGAGCTTTGCGACCCCGGCTTTCGCTCGGGTGTGCCCTTTCGCGGGTTCGATTCTCTTGTCTCGGGTTTGCTCATCGTCGCCATCGCGACTTGGTTGAGCCTCATCGAGCGGAATAAGAGGTAGGCCAGCTATATTCACCGCCCGTGACCGAACCAAACCCCGCTGACTATGGCCCGATCTCGCTGATCATCCCGGTCTACAACGAGGTCGAGAACGTCGATGATCTCCACGGTGAGATCACGCGTGCGCTCGACGACACCGGGATCGAGTACGAGGTCATCCTCGTCAACGACGGCAGCACCGACGGCACCACCCAGGCGCTGGACCAGCTCCACGCCGACGACCCGCGCTTCAAGGTCGTTCACTTCATCCACAACTACGGCCAGACCGCGGCGATGGCCGCGGGGATCAAGCACGCCTCCTACGACGTGCTGATCTCGATGGACGCGGATCTGCAGAACGATCCGAAGGACATCCCCCGGCTGCTGCCGTTGTTGGACGACTACGACCTCATCTGCGGCTGGCGCAAGAAGCGTGAGGACAACTGGATCGTTCGCAAGATCCCGAGCAAGTGCGCCAACTGGCTCATCTCGCGGACCACCGGCGTGGTGCTTCACGACTACGGCTGCACCCTCAAGGTCTACCGGCGCGAGTACGTCGACGACATCGAGCTGTACGGGCAGATGCACCGCTTCATCCCGATCTACGTCACGTGGGCGGGCGCGCGGATGATCGAAGTGCCGGTGAACCACCGGGCTCGGACCAAGGGCAGCAGCAAGTACGGGTTGAGCCGCACGTTCCGCGTCGTGCTGGACCTGATGACGACGGTGTTCCTCCGCGACTTCTATACCAACCCCCTGTATTTCTTCGGGTATTACGGATTCGCGGCGATCGCTGTGGGCATCCTCTTCGCCGCCTGGGCGGTGCTGCTGAAGTTCACCGACGGCACCTGGATCCACAAGAACCCGATGATCCACATCAGCGCGCTGGCGGTGATGCTCGGGGTCAACTCGCTGTTCTTCGGCCTCCTCGCGGAGGTGATGATCCGGATGAACTTCGAGATCCAGCAGAAGGCGCCGTACCGGGTACGCCAGGTGCGCGGGATCGAAGCGAAGACGCCACTGATCGGCGCATCGCAAACCAGCCACGAGCTGCCACCCGTCCGCAAACTCGGGTAGTGAATGTGCGGGCTGACGGGCTTCTTTCGGGCTCGTGACAACGAACCGATCGGTCACGACGAGCGCGCCGCGCTGCAGCGGATGTGCGACGCGATCACGCACCGAGGACCCGACGAAGAGGGGATCTGGACCGGCCCCGGCGTGGGGCTGGCGGCGCGACGGCTGTCGATCATCGACGTGGCGGCGTCGCACCAGCCGCAGTGGGGGCCGTCGGGCAAGACGGTCTGCGTGTTCAACGGCGAGATCTACAACTACCGGGCGATCCGGGAGGAGTTGATCGGGCTCGGGCACGACCTGCAGACCGACGGCGACACCGAGATCCTCCCCCACGGCTACGAGGCGTGGGGCATCGAGGGGCTGCTGAAGCGGCTCAACGGCATGTTCGGGTTCGCGATCTGGGACGGGCGCAGCGGCGAGCTGTTCGTGGCCCGCGACCGGCTCGGGATCAAGCCGATGCACGTCGGCCAGTTCGGCGGCACGTGGGTGTTCGGGAGCGAGCTGAAGTCGCTGCTGCTGCATCCGGCGGTGCCGCGGGAGATCGCCGCGGATGCGCTCGCGCGGTACCTGATGTTCGAGTACGTGCCGTCGCCGCGGTCGATCTACAAGGGGATCGAGAAGCTCCTCCCCGGGCACTACCTGCACGTCCGCGCCGACGGCAGCAGTCGCAAGGTGCGCTACTGGACGCTGCACTGGGACGTGGGGCGGGACGGCTGGGAGCACCCCGAGCTGCCGCTGCCGCCGGCGGGCGCGGACACGGAGCGGGACTGGATTCCGTCGCTGCTGAACGCGCTGCGGGACGCGACGAAGCTCCGGCTGGTCAGCGAGGTGCCGATCGGGGCGCTGCTGTCCGGGGGAGTGGACAGTTCGGCGATCTCGGCGTTGATGGCCGAGGAGGTGCCGGACCTGCGCACGTTCTCGATCGGCTTCGAGGAGGAGTCGTTCAACGAGGCGCCGTTTTCGCAGGCGGTGGCGGACCGCATCGGGAGCAAGCACACGGCGCGGGTCTTCTCCCAGGACGAGTTCACCGGCGCCCTGGAGGCGGTGCGCGGGTTCGTGGACGAACCGTTCGCGGACGCGTCGATCCTCCCCACCTGGTTCCTCAGCAAGACGGTCAAGGAAGAGGGCGTGACGGTCGTGCTGTCGGGCGACGGGGCGGACGAGTTGTTCGCCGGGTACCCGACCTACAACGCGCAGCTGGCGGCCCGCCGGTTGATGCGGAAGCCGCTGATGGGGCCGCTGCTGACGGCGGCCGGCAAGATCGCGGATCGGGCGCTGCCGAGCTCGTTCGAGAACATCTCCACGGACTACAAGATCCGCCGGTTCCTGGCGGGTGCGCCGCTGACGGATCCGCGGCGGCAGGCCACCTGGCTCGGTTCGTTCCTCGAAGGGGAGATGCGGTCGGTGCTGGCGCCGGAAGTGCGGGCCCAGTTGGCGGCGGACACGCCCTGGTCGGAGTTGGACGCGATCCACGCCGAGCCGGACACGTACTGCGGGCTGCACAGGCTGATGCACCTGGACCTGCGCACCTACATGGGCGACGACATCCTGGTGAAGGTGGACCGCGCGTCGATGGCCAACAGCCTGGAGGTGCGGGTGCCGTTCCTGGATCACCGCGTGGTCGAGATGGCGGCGCGCATCCCCTTCAAGCTCAAGGTGAAGGCCAATTCGGGCAAGCACATCCTCAAGCGGGCCGTCGGCGCGCACCTGCCGCCGCAGGTGATCAAGCGCCCCAAGAAGGGCTTCGGCATGCCGGTGGCGCACTGGCTCAAGGGGCCGTGGCGGGACCTGCTGATCGACACCCTCGGCGGCGGCGCCGCGGGGCGCACGGGTTGGTTCGATCAGGCGGTCGTGGACTCGCTCATCGACGATCACCTCAGCGGTCGGCGCGACCGGCGCAAGCCGCTGTGGACGCTGCTGATGTTCCACTGGTGGCTGGACTCCGCCTGGGGCCCGAACGGCTAGGTGGACTACGACGTCCTCGTCGTCGGCGCCGGCGTGGTCGGACTGGCCTGTGCGGCGGCGCTGAGCGCGACTCGGTCGGTGTTGGTCGTGGAACGCCACGACGGCATCTGCCGCGAGACGAGCAGCCGCAACAGCGAGGTCGTGCACGCTGGCGTCTACTACCCGGAGGGGTCGCGCAAGGCGCTCAGCTGCGTTCGGGGCCGGCACCTGCTGTACGAGCGCTGCGATCGGCTCGGGATCGCGGCGCCGCGGATCGGGAAGGTCATCGTGGCCCTCGGAGACTCCGAAGCGGCTGAGTTGGAGGGGCTCCTGGCGCGGGGGCGGGCCAACGGCGTCGAGGGGCTGACGCTGGTCGATCGCACCGAGCTGCGTCGGCTCGAACCGGGCACCGATGGAGACGCCGCGCTCTGGTCGCCGTGGTCCGGGATCGTCGACTCGCATCGCTTCGCCGCATCGCTGGAGGCGGAGGCTGAAGCGGGCGGCGCGGACGTGTTGTTCGACGCGAACGTGGTGGGGGCCGATTCGACCGCCGGGGGCTGGGACGTCGCGGTCGAACACGGTGGATCGCGCACGCGCGTGCGTGCGCGGGCCGTGATCAACGCTGCCGGGCTGGGCCAGCCGGCGGTGTCGGCGCTGGTCGGCATCGACGCCTACCCCAACTACGCCTGCAAGGGCGTCTGGTTCGCGGTCTCGCCCCGCCACCGGGGCCGCGTTCAGCGCCTGGTCTACCCGGTCGGCCGAGCCACGGACGGAGGCCTCGGGGTGCACATCTGCCTCGACGTCGGCGGCGGTCTGCGGCTGGGGCCCGACTTCGAGTGGGTGGACGGGCCTCCCTTCGACTTGTACGTCGACCCCGCCAAGCGGGACGTGTTCTGGCGCGCGGGCCGCCGGTTGTTCGCCTGGCTGGAACCCGAGGACCTCACCCCCGACATGGCCGGGGTGCGGTCCAAGCCCGTGCCCGGTCCGGGGATGTTTCGGGACTTCGTGGTCGCCATGGACCTGCCCGGCTGGATCACGCTCGCGGGGATCGAGTCGCCGGGTCTGACCTCCAGCCTGGCGCTCGCCGAGGAGGTCGCGGCCTTGCTCGGGTAGTCCCGCTCAGCGCCGGCGGCGGGTGGCGGCGAGGGGCAGCAGCAAGAGGAGCGCGGCGGGGGCGGCGCCGGCGGCGAGGGAAGACTCACAGTTGCAGCCGTCCGGGTCGGTGGCGCTGTCGTCGTCGTCGCCCGTCGCGTCGTCGTCGTCGGTGGACGCGTCGTCGTCGTCGGTCGCGTCGTCGTCGTCGGTCGCGTCGTCATCGTCGGTTGCGTCGTCATCGTCGGTTGCGTCGTCGTCGTCTCCGGCGGAGTCGTCATCGTCGGTTGTGTCGTCGTCGTCGGTTGCGTCGTCGTCGTCGGTCGCGTCGTCGTCGTCGGTTGCGTCGTCGTCG
>JAAESI010000190.1 GCA_024229515.1 Pseudomonadota bacterium
ACTTCGTCTTGTACTTCAGTGTCACCTTGCTCTTTGTACGCGCGGCCATCTTGGTCGTCTCCGGAGGCTGATCCTCGAGGAGCACCGTGGGCCGAGCAGGCCCATCAGGTCAAGACGCCGAGCCATGCACCAACGCCGCGCAGAGCCGCCAGGGTCTGGCCCCCGCGGCCGCTCACGGTCAGCACGACCGCGAGGAACAGCTGCACGACGTCGACCTTGCGGACGCGCTGGACCAGGCCGACCGCCGCGGCTTCCTGGCGGAGCAGCGACGCGGGAAAGAGATCGTGCAAGAGGGCGGCAGGAGAAGTAGCTTCGCGGCGGGTCATGGGGCTCCGTGGGTGGGTGTTGGTCTCGCAACCGCAACCTCTCACGCCCATGGCCCGCTGCCGATCACCCGCAGACTGATAGTTTCTCCTGTCTTTTCAGGAAGTTGTCCGCGCTAAGTGAACACGGATGCCACCCTCCGAGCAGAAGATCACCGAGTACCGCGGGCAACCCTCCCATGGCCCCGGTCCCGGCAATCCTCGTGACCGCCTCGGTGTTCGGCTGCAAGCGTGTAGGCCGGACAAAGTGCTTTTCGTGAACGCGAACTGGCCGAGCCGATGCCCTCTCTCCAACCTGGGGAAGGGAGGCTTCGCTGGTTTTTTGCAGGTTTTCTCAGAGGGGCCCGGAGTCGGCGGTTCGCGGATCGGAGAACGACCCCGGCACGGACAGCCAGGCTGCCCGCGCCGAGGTCTGGGATGCCCACACCGGGCTGGATATCAATTGGGATAGAAGGTGATGTCCAGGATGCCGACGTCCATGCAGGTGCCCAGGTCGCAGTGGCCGGATGTCCCGTCGTGGGGCACTGCGTATGCCCCACTCACCAGGGTGGTAGCGGAGATTGCCCCGGCGTAGGCACCTCCGGTCGGGCCACCCGGGCCGCCAGGCCCGAAGCCGTGCTCCGCGTGGACGTACCAGATGCTGGGGTCGCCGTTGGCATCGATGGGTGCCCTCGGAATCGTGATGCAGAAGGGGCCGTTTGCGGTGAGCCCGTCGAGCTTGTCACTCCAGTACTCGTCCCATGGCCAGCCGTTGCCGAGTCTGGCATTCCACCAGACATCGATCCCCGGAGCCCAGGCTCCCGAGAGGGTGCCCTGGATGCAGGTGAACGCCGTGGGGGCGAGGGTCTGCGTGCCGATGTCGACGCAGCTGCCGGTGCCCTGGCTGCAGTCTGTCGGGACCGTGCCCGTCTGCTGCCCGGTGAGCTCGGTCTCGAAGAAGTCACCGTTGGCGTCGGGGCCCCAGATCTGGAGGGTGTTGGTCACGGGGAAGATGAGGTTGTTGGCGCCCAGGGTGATGCAGAAGTCGCCGTTGGCGTCGATCTGACTGGAGCCCCAGCCCCAGTGGTTCTCGCCTTCGGCCTGCACGGTTCCGCCGACCAGCGGCGCGCCGCCGGGGGTCACAGCTGTTCCGCAGATGCAGCTGCTGTCCGGGTTGGGGTTCGAGCCTCCCCCGGGATAGCCGAGGTACCACCACCAGGAGAAGTGCCCCACAGAGGTAACGAACATGCCGGTGTCGATGAGGCCGCTGCCCTCCGCAGTCCAGACGCTCAGATCCTCGTCGAAGTGATGCAGGTCGACGACGTCGACGTCCACGTAGGCCGTGCCGGCCGGTAGTGGGAGCCTCAGCTCGACGTCGGTCGACAGCTCCACCGGAGCGCCATCCTGTGTCAGCTCGACCTCGACCATGCCGAGCTCGCTACCGGCAGCCACGGCCGGGTCCAGGCTCGATCCCGGGGCTGCGGCGGCCTCGTGGTACTCGTCGATCAGGGCCGTCTTGACCTCGATGGCTCCGCTGACCGGGTTGCCGGCCGCATCGACGATGGAGTTCGCCGGGAAGATGATCTCTACTCCGCTGGGCGCGACCACGGCGCCACCCGCGGCGGCGTCGTCGAGGATCTCGAGATCGGCCGGGGCCACGGTGAGGAACACGGACTGCTCCTGGTGCTCGGCGAGGGCGATGCGGATGCGGCCGCTCGAGTAGCGCTCGCTCTGGACGATCACATCGACGTCGGTGCCGGCGGCGACATGGGTCAGGCTGAAGTAGCCCTCGGAGTCGGTGCTCCCCGCGTCGCCTCCGGCCTCGACGTCGGCGGCGACGACCGGCATGCCCGAGAGGGTCATCACGCGGCCGTGGATGGAGCCGACCGCGATCGGGTCTGCGCTGTTGCCGTCGTGAGAGGTCGGGTTGTCCTCGCTCGGTGCTGCGGATGTGCAGGCGGAGCCCGCGCTGAGGGCGAGGGCCAGGAGGGTGAGGTTGCTGAGCTTGTTGAAGTGGTTCATGAGTGACTCCGTGTTGGGTTCGTTCGTGGAGTCACGAAGGGGAGGTCTCGGCGTTTTTTTCAGAGTTTCTTTTCTCTCCGCGACGGGTCCGACAGGACCGCAGAACGAGCCCGGCGCGGACAGCCAGGGCTGCCCGCGCCGAACACCAGGTTGCAGGTTGCTCAGGGGAGGGCGTTGAGGGCGTCCATCAGGCCCTGCGAGTCGGTCACACTGAGGTCCTCAGCCGAGGCGAAGACCACGGTGTCGTCGCCCTCCACCGTCAAGTTCTGGATGCCGTAGCTCCAATCACCATCGTTCTCGGTGACCAGGATGACGTGCATAGCGAGTCCCACCGGGATGCGTTCGAACGAGCCGCTGTCGAAGATCGGGCTGTCCAGAGCCCCGGTCAAGGTCGTCAGCGTGTTGGGCTGAATGTCATCGGTCACATAGATGGCGCAGTTGGTGATGTCCCAGCCTTCGGGAACCTCGACCGTCACCGAGGTCTTCGGACGGGGATCGTTGCTCCAACGGTCGATGTTGGACCAGCCGAACTGGTCGCTGGTCAGGGTGTAGAAGGGGTTTCCGTTGCCGGTATCGCTCTCGTCGTCGTTGCAGCACCAGCTGCCGTTGCCGCTGCCCTCGACCCAGACCGAGTTGTCCTGGAGTCCAGCCGCGAGGCCATCCTCGGTCTCGGCGCGGAACAACTCCATCTGGGGGTCGAAGCCGCCGGTGTTGTCGGTGGGAGCCTCCAGGAAGAAGTGGCCGTTCAGTTCGAGGGACTCGCCGTTCTGGGTGGCGTTGACGTAGTGCTCGCCGCCCGAGATGAGCTGGCCGGGCTCGCCGCTGGGAAGTCGTCCGTCCGTGGGCATCCTGGTGACCAGCATGCTGCCCCGGTCGTAGATCTCGATGAGCTCGAGGTTCACGTCGCCCGTGACCGGGCTGCCGTCCGGGTAGGTGAGCCCGGCGTTCCACGAGAAGGAGATGGTGGTGCCCTGCTCGCCGACGACGGTATCGAGGGTGTCGGCGTCGATCGTGAAGCTCTGGAGGAGATCCTCCCGGGCGTCGAGGGCGAGTGAGGCGAAGGCGTCGGCGGAGGGGGGCTGCTGATCCGAGCCGCTGTCAGATCGCCGGGAGGTGTCCTGGCAGGCGGAGGTTGCGGTGAGGGTGAAGGCGAGGAGGGCGAAGGTGCTGAGCTTGCTGAGGTGGTTCATGAGTGACTCCGTGTTGGGGTTGGTTCGTGGAGTCACAAAGGGGAGGTCTCGGCGTCTTTTTCAGAATTTCGTTCTTCTTCTCCACGGGTCCGAAAAGTCCGCAGAACGAGCCCGGCGCGGACAGCCAGGGCTGCCCGCACCGAACACCAGGTTGCAGGTTGCTCAGGGGAGGTTGTTGATGGCGTCGATGATGCCCTCCTGATCCGTGTGGATGAAGTCGTCCGTCGAGGTGAAGTCGAGGGTGTCCTCGTGGACGACGGTGTGGGACTGGATGACGTAGCTCCACTGTCCCTCGTTCTCGGTCACGAAGATGACGTGCACGTTGAGACCGACCGGAACGACATCCCCGGTGAAGCCGAAGAGCGGGCTGCCCTCCCCACCGCCGCCGAGGGTCGTCAGGATGTTGTCCTGGTCGTCGTCGGTGACGTAGACCTCGGAGTTGGTGCTGTCCCAGCCCTGCGGGACCTCGACGCTGAAGAAGGTCTTGGGACGCGGGTCGCCGTACCAGCGGTCGATGTTGGACCAGCCGAACTGGTCGCTGGTCAGGCCGTAGAGGGCTCCTTCACCGCCCTCCGTGTTGCAGCACCAGCTGCCGTTGCCACTGCCCTCGACCCAGACCGAGTTGTCCTCGAGTCCGGCGACGTCGCTGTCCGCGGTCTCGGCGCGGAAGACGTCCATGTTGTTGTCGAACGCTCCGGTGTTGTCCGAGGGCGCCTCCAGGAAGAAGGAGCCGACCAGCTCGAGGTCCTCGCCGTTCTGGGTGGCGTTCACGTAGTGCTCGCCGCCGGAGATGAGCTGACCGGGCTCGCCGCTCGGAAGCCGACCGTTCGTGGGCATCCCGGTGACCAGCATGCTGCCCCGGTCGAAGATCTCGATGAGCTCGAGGTTCACGTCGCCCGTGACCGGGCTGCCGTCCGGGTAGGTGAGCCCGGCGTTCCACGAGAAGGAGATCGTGGTGCCCTGCTCGCCGACGACGGTCTCGAGAGTATCGGCGTCGATCGTGAAGTTCTGGAGGAGATCATGCCGGGCGTCGAGAGCGAGTGAGGCGAAGGCGCCGGCGGAAGGAGGCTGCAGTTCCACGTTGGACGGGGAGGTGCTCTCGCATGCGGAGGTTGCGCTGAGGGTGAAGGCGAGGAGGGCGAAGGTGCTGATCTTGGTGAGGTGGTTCATGAGTGACTCCGTGTTGGGGTTTGTTCGTGGAGTCACGAAGGGGGGGCTTTCCCGTTTTTTTCAGTTTTCTTGGTTCTTTTTCTCGGGCGGGGCGCGCTCGGTGCCCGAACCCCGCACACGAGAACGTCGACGCGGGCAGCCAGGGCCGCCCGCGTCGAGGTTGAAGGTTGTCGGAGGAGTACTCAGGGCAGGCCGTTGATGACCGCGCTCAGGCCCTCCATGTCGGTCTCGATGAGGGCCGCCGCCGAGGGGAAGGTCGTCAGCTGACCGTCGACGATGGTCTCCGCCTGGATGGCGTAGCTCCACTGTCCCTCGAACTCCGTGACCAGGATGACGTGCACCTCGAGGCCGATGGGGATGAGGCCGTAGTGCTCGGAGAAGAGCTCGGTGGACGCATCGTAGGTGTCGAAGTTGGCCAGGGCGGTGGGCTCGTTGTCGTAGGACAGGTAGACTGCGCAGTTCGTGTCGTCAAAGCCCTCGGGCACGTCGACGTGAATGGTGGTCTTGGGCCGGGGGTCCGAGTACCAGCGGTCGATGTTGCTCCAGCCGAACTGGCTCGAGAGCGACCAGTACTGCAGGCCACCGTTGCCGGTGGGGTCGTCGTCCGTCTGGTTGATCATGAACTCGTCTCCGCCGACCTCTTCCTCGACCCAGACGGCCTCGTCGTCGAAGTCGGCGTCGAGCCCGTCCTCGGTGACGGCGCGGAACATCGTCATGCGCTCGATCTCTCCGACCTCTTCGTCGACCGGAGCGGTCAGGATGAAGCCGGTGTTCAGCACGAGCTGCTCATCGCCCTGGGTCGCGTTGACGAAGTGCTCGCCACCCGAGACCAGTTGGGCGATCCCGCCGTCGGGCATCTGTCCCATGCTGGGCATGTTGGCGACCAGCATCGTGCCCTTGTCAAAGACCTCGAGGAGCTCGACGGTCACGTTGCCAGTCACCGGACTTCCGTCCTGGTGGCTGAGGCTGTCCGGCCCGAGGAAGGACAGGACGGTGCCCTGTTCCCCGTTGATGTAGCCGAGGGCGTTGACGTCGACGGTGTAGCTCTGGAGGAGGTCCTGTCGGGCGTATAGGGCGAGTGCCTCGAAGTCTTCGGGAGCAGGGGGGGCCTGGACGTTGGACACGGCCGAGTCGTCGTCGTCGCCGGTCGAGTCGTCGTCATCGTCGTCGGCCGAGTCGTCGTCATCGGTCGCCGAGTCGTCGTCGTCGACCGAATCGTCGTCGTCGGCCGGAGGCGGGGCGGAGGTGCAGGCTGAGCCTGCGCTGAGTGTGAGGGCGAGGAGGGCGAAGATGCTGAGTTTGTGGAAGGGGTTCATGAGTGACTCCGTGTTTGGGGTTGATTCGTGGAGTCACAAAGGGAAGGGCCCTCCGCTTTTTTCAGAATTTTTTGAGAAGGGCCCTCGGGGGAGCCTGGAACCGGGGGCACACGCCCAACTACTCCTTCAACAGCGGAACAACGTGTCTGGCCTTCACATCTAGAGCGGGCGGTGAAGCGGGGCGTTGGTGCATGGCTCGGTGTCTTGACCTGATGGGCCTGCTCGGCCCACGGTGCTCCTCGAGGATCAGCCTCCGGAGACGACCAAGATGGCCGCGCGTACGAAGAGCAAGGTGACGCCGAAGTACAAGACGAAGTACCGGGTGCGGAACTGGGCGGCGTA
>JAAESI010000191.1 GCA_024229515.1 Pseudomonadota bacterium
GATGAAACGCAAACATAATCTTTGTTTCTATTCTCACATCAAGTTCTAAACTCAAATCAAATAAGTCTTTGATGCTAAACATACCTGGACCAGTAATCGTCAAGTCAAACAACATCTTGTCTTTGCCGCCAGGTGCGGCGAGTCCTTCTTTAAAGTTCTCAAGCCATTCTTCCCATACAATTCCTTTTCGAATGAACTCGACTATATCTCCAGTTCCGTCTATACTTGCACACATTAACCAATCTTTGAATTGTGGTAGATAGTCAAATAGTTTTTTGCCTTTTAATTCTGTGCGTGATAGATTAGAATTATATCTTAGATGACAGTTCTTTGCTGAACCATTCTTAATCATTTCTTCTAATGCCCACCAATGTATGTCATACATCAATGGTTCACCACCAACCCAATATATTTCTTCAACGATACCTTTTGATATTGCTTCTCTGAATTCTGGTTCAACAACTTCAGTTTGAAATGCTGTCATCTTACTCTTAACATCTTTCTGCATGAACGGTTGATGTTCTATGCTCCACATATTATTCAACTTCTTTTCTGCTTCCCAAGATGATGATAACTGTTCGCCACACATACGACATTTGAAGTTACATAAGTTAGAATATCTGTAATCAAAAGATATAACGGGCATTGTTGTGTGTCC
>JAAESI010000192.1 GCA_024229515.1 Pseudomonadota bacterium
TATTAACGACCTTATCGATGTAGAGTACATGGCATACATGCTTAAGTACGATTCAACTCACGGTCGTTTCAACGGTACTGTTGAAGTTAAAGACGGTAACCTAATCGTTAACGGTAAAACAGTTCGCGTAACTGCTGAGCGTAACCCAACTGACCTTAAGTGGGACGAAATCGGTGTTGACGTTGTAGCTGAAGCAACTGGTATCTTCCTAACTGACGAAACTGCTCGTCAGCACATCACTGCTGGTGCGAAGAAAGTTGTTCTAACTGGTCCTTCTAAAGACGCAACTCCAATGTTCGTTATGGGCGTTAACCAAGACACTTACGCTGGTCAAGACATCGTTTCTAACGCTTCTTGTACTACTAACTGTCTTGCTCCAATCGCTAAAGTTCTTAACGACAAGTGGGGCATCGAGTCTGGCCTAATGACTACAGTTCACGCTACTACAGCAACTCAAAAAACTGTAGATGGTCCTTCTGCTAAAGACTGGCGCGGTGGCCGTGGTGCTTCTCAAAACATCATCCCATCTTCAACTGGTGCTGCTAAAGCTGTAGGCGTTGTTCTTCCTGAACTAAACGGCCTTCTAA
>JAAESI010000193.1 GCA_024229515.1 Pseudomonadota bacterium
AGCTACAACCTGGAGCAGGTCAAGAGCCGAGGCTTCGGAGATCTCAGCGCGCTGGTTCAGATCAGCGGCGCCGCCGGCTGAGCAGCAGCATCGGCACCAGGAGCGTCATCACGCTCCACCCGTTGAGCCGGAAGCCCGCCTGGACCGAGCAGCTGCCGCAGGAGCTGTCCTCGCCGCTGTCGCAGCCGCCACAGCCGCCGTCGGTGCTGTCGCAGCCCGAGTCCGCGCCGCAGCCGCCGTCCTCGCTGTCGCAACCGGGAATGCTGATCTCGCCGCCGTCACCGGTGTCGCCGCAGCCGATGCCGCTCAGCTCGATGGGGCCGATCTCGATCGGGATGGCGCTGTCCGGGTTCACCCACGCGTAGACGCCGAGGTAGTCCTCCTCCGCGCCGACGGCCCGCATGTCCAGGTCCGCCAGGGTGATGCCGTAGATGGCCGGGATGGTGAACTCGGGGACCAGCGACTCCAGGTCGAAGGCCGCGCCCACCAGATCCGGCAGCAGCGCCGCGAAGCTCTCGGGGATGTCCGAGGGGAGCCACTCGTTGTAGTCGACGGTGATGCCCAGGTGGGACTCCAGATCGAAGTCCAGGTCGATGAGCAGCGTGCCGTCGTCCAGCTCCAGGCCGATGCCGGCGTCGGCGTACAGGCCGTTGGACCAGAAGCGGGTGTCCCGGTCCAGCTCGTCGCCGTACACGTCGATCGCCATCTGCGCGGTCAGGCCGGGGCCGGCGCCGAAGTCCACCAGCGGCGGGCCGACGGGCACCACCCGCACGTCCAGGGTCTTGGGCTCGGGCCACAAATCGGCGACCAGCTCCTCCTCGGCGAGGGCGAGGTAGTCGGTGGTCAGCTCCAGGTCCGCCAGGTCCGCCAGCGACAGGCACAGCGCGCCGCCCTGCCAGGCCGCGTACAGCGCCTGGTTGAGCATGTCCTCGGAGACGACGATGCCCAGGTGGTAGGGGACCGTGGTGTCGGGGATGAGGCCCGTGACCAGCGGCGCGTCGTGCGCCGAAGCGAGGTACGGACCGGAGTCCTGGGGCACGCAGGTCCCGTAAAATGGGCTGGTGAACTTGCTCGAGAAGGCCAGCTCCACGCCGGTGGAGGAGACGTCGAGGCCGGCGGCCTCGATCTCGTAGGTCAGCGGAGTGCCGAGGATGTCGATCTCGCCGCCCAGGTCCAGGGCGCCCGTCAGGCCGCCGATCGCCTCTTCCAGCTGGGTCTCGAGCTCCGCGATCTGCTCGTCGAGCACGCCGTCCAGGATGGTGCCGATGAGGTCGACGCCGTAGCCCTGCATCGTCTCCAGCGCGTCGCCGAGCACGCAGCCGGTGCCGACCGGGTTGCCGAAGTTGCCGTGGCTGAACCAGAGGTGGTCGACCTGCGCGTTGAGGGCGCCGTCTTCGAGGACGAGGTCGATGCCGACGTCCACGTCCAGCCAGGTCGGCGGGAGCGCGAGCGTGCAGGTCTCGTTCAGCTCGACGACGCAGGTGCCTGCGGTGGTGATGGCCACCGGCTCGCTCCACAGGGTCATCGTCATCGCGATGTTGAGGGAGCTGTCCTCGGGGGTGATCTCGACCGTCTCGGTGTACAGGTTGATCTGGATGTCGTCGGCCGAGTAGGTCAGGACCCCCTCGGTCTCTTCGTCGCAGTCGACCTCGCCGGACAGGCCGGTGGCCTCGATGCTGACGGGGAGCACGCCGGCGATCGACTCGCCGAGGGCGTCGAGCCCGCCGGTGCTGAGATGCACCACCATCGCGTTCTCCATTGTGAACGCGTCTGGAGTCGCCCCTTCGGCGAGTGCAGGGGTCGCGCACAAGGCGCCAACACACATCAAACCGAGGAACTTCTGCATCGCGCGCAACCTAAAGCAAACCCCCGAGGGCCACAAGGGCACTCTGGTAGGCTCCGCGGCCATGTCCCAATCGCTGAAGGAGGCCCTGGCGGGCCTCGCATCCGACCCTTCCCACGCCGCGGACGCCGAGGCCAACATCCAGCGGTGGCTCAACGAGCCCGCTTTCGGCCGGTACCGGCCGCTGCTGCAAGCGCTCCTGGAGCGGGAGCAGTGGGACACGCTGCTGGATTCCTTCTACCGGGTGCTGCCCTTCGGCACCGGCGGCCGCCGCGGGCCGGTCGGGCTGGGCCCCAACCGGATGAACCCGTGGACAGTCGGTACCTCGGTGCAGGGCAACATCGACTTCCTGCGCCAGCGCTTCGGGGATGAGCCGCTGACCGTGGTGGTCGCGGCGGACGTGCGGATCTTCCGCGACCTCAAGGGCGCCTTCCCCGCGGACGTCGACAACCCCCTGCTGGGGATGACGTCGGTGGATCTCGCGCGTGAGGCGGCGGCGATCTACGTCGCCAACGGCTGCACCGTGCACATGATCGGGCCGGGGGAGGACCGCTACCTCGCGACCCCCGAGCTGTCGTTCCTGATCCGGCACCTGGGGGCCCACGGCGGCCTCAACGTGAGCGCGTCGCACAACCACCCCGACGACAGCGGGGGCAAGTTCTACACGGAGCTCGGAGCGCAGGAGATTCCGCCCTACGACGAGCAGATGGTCGAGCTCGTCGAGCGGGTCGACGCGGTCCAGACCTGCACCTGGGAGGAGGCCCTCGCCACCGGCCGGGTGCACTTCCTCCCGCCGTCGCTGCACGACGCCTACGTGCAGGACAGCTCCCAGGTCCTGCGGGGCGACGCTCGCGGCGCGAGGATCGTGTTCTCGAACCTCCACGGGGTCGGCGATCAGTCCGTCGGCGACGCGCTGGAGAAGGCCGGCTTCGAGGTCCACTACGTGGAGTCCCAGCGCAGCCACGACGGCCTGTTCCCCGGCGTGCGCTTCCTCGCCCCCAACCCGGAGTACCCGTCGGCCTTGATCGAGGCCGAGGAGCTCGCCCAGCGGATCGGCGCGGACCTCGTGCTCGCCACCGACCCCGACGCCGACCGGATCGGGGGCCTCATCCCCGGCCGCGTCGCCGGCGGCCCTTGGCGCTTCCTGACCGGCAACGAGCTCAGCTCGCTGGTGGCGGCGGCCCGGTTCGACGGTGCGCCTCCGGGCAAAATCGCGATCAAGACCGAGGTCACCACCGGGCTGTTCAGCCGCGTCGTGCGGGCGGCTCAGGGGCAGGTGGTCGAGCACCTGCTCGTCGGCTGCAAGTACATCGCCCAGGTGATGCGCGACCTCGAGACGACCGGCCGCAGCGGCGACGTGGTCGGCGACGTCACGGACGTGCTCATCGGCACCGAAGAGAGCCACGGCTTCCTCCTGACCCCCGGAATCCGCGACAAGGACGCGATCGCCCCGTCGCTCGTGCTGGCGGAGCTGTGCGCCGAGCGGAAGGCCGCCGGTTCCTCGATGCTGGACGCCCTCGAGGAGCTGTACGCGGCCCACGGGGCCGTTGCCAACGTGCAGATGCCGCTGGTCATGGCGGGCGCGACCGGGCGGCAGCGCATCCTCGCGATCCAGGACGGGTTGCGGGCCTCTCCGCCCACCGCGATCGGGGGGCACGCCGTCACCGGCTTCGCCGACCGGCGCGACGAGCAGGGGGTGTTCGGGCCGATCGTCTCGGGCACCGACCGCGCGGCGCGGGACGTGCTCGCGTTCCAGCTCGGCCCTGACTGCCGGCTGGTGATCCGCCCCTCCGGCACCGAGCCGAAGACCAAGATCTACGCCGAGGCGATCGTGCCCGCGGGCGACGACATCGAAGCCTCGCTGGCCGAAGCGGACACGGCGGCGCGCGCGATCGCGTCGGACTTCGTCGCCCAGGCGCTGGCGCTGGTCGGCCTCGAGATGCCCCCCGCGGGACTGCACTGCTCGCCCCTGCTGGACGTCGATCAGCGCATGGAGTTCGGCAACGCGGTGCTCCCCGAGGCGATCGCCCGCGTGGGCGACGGGCTCGACGGCCCCGCGCTGCGGTCGTGGCTGGAGGCCCGCGTCGCTCCCTGGGGCGGCGACGGCATCGGCATGACGGCGCCCGGCGTGGCGTGGTGGCGGAGCCAGAACCCCGGCCCTCAGTGGAACGCGCTGGACGAGGCCTGGGTTGGCTGAGGAGGTCCTCCGGACCGAGCTCGGCACCCTGCTGCAGGGCGACTCGATCGCCTGGCTGGAGGGGCTTCCCGACGCTTCGGTCGACCTCGTGGTGGCCGACCCGCCGTACGGCATCGCCAAGGCGTGGTGGGACACCTGGGCGACGCGCCAGGACTACGTGCAGTGGGCCTCGGGCTGGCTGGAGCAGCTCGCGCGCATCCTCAAGCCCACCGGCAGCGCCTACGTCATGGGCTTCTCCGAGGTGCTCGCCGACCTGAAGTGGGCCGCCGCGGACCGCTTCGACGGCTGCCGCTGGTTGGTCTGGGCGTACCGCAACAAGGGGAACCTGCGGAACGACTGGGGGCGGAGCCACGAGTCGCTGCTGCACCTCCGCAAGAGCCGCACCTTCACGATGAACATCGACGCCGTGCGGGTCCCCTACAACGCCCACACGCGTCGGTACCCCGAGCGCAAGCAGGGGGCGACGTCGCAGTTCGGCGGGGCCAAGGAGGGCGGGCGATCGTGGTCGCCGCACCCCGGCGGCGCACGTCCCCGCGACGTCATCGAGATCCCGGTGCTCAACAACGGCATGGCCGAGACCAGCGGCCACCCCACCCAGAAGCCGGAGGAGCTCATCCGGCGCCTCGTGGAGGCTTCGTCGGACGCGGGCCAGCTCGTCCTGGATCCCTTCGGGGGGAGCGGCACCACCGCGGTGGTCAGCGAGCTGCTGGGCCGCCGCTGGCTCGTCTGCGAGCGGGAAGCCGAGTACATCGGCTACGCCCGCGAGCGCCTCGACCGGGTCGGTCGGAGCGAGCACACGCTGGAGGATCTGCGGGCCGCCGGGGAGCGCCAGGCGGAGAACCGCAGCCGCGTGCGAAGCGGCACCCCGTGACGGAGCAGCCGCCCCCCCCGATCCACCCCCTCGCGGCGCTCGCGGCCCTCGCCGGCGGCGGCCTCGCCGTCTCCTGGGCCAGTCCCCCGACCGGCGTGCCGGCGCTGTCGCTGGTGATGTGGGCCCCCGCGATCGTCGTGCTCGGCCGGCTGACGGGGTGGCGGGCGTTCCTGGGCGGCTGGCTCCTGGGGGCGTGCATGCAGGCGGGGCTGTTCCCCTGGCTGGTGCCGACCATCGTCCGGTTCTCCACGATCCCGCTGGCGGGCGCGATCGGCGTGCTGGTCCTGTATTCGCTCCTCTTCGGGCTCGGCTGGGCGGTGTTCGGGCTGGGCATCAAGCCGCTCCGCGAGACCTTCGGATCGTGGTGGCCGGTGCCCGTGGCGGCGTTGGGGGCCGCCGCCGAGTACCTCGCCCCCCACCTGTTTCCGACGCCGTTGGGGGAGATCTGGACGGAGACGCCGCAGCTGTTCCTGATCGTGTCGCTGACCGGCCTTGCAGGCGCCACGTTCCTGCTTCTGCTGGTCAATTGCGTCCTCGCTCAAGCGCTGGAGCGAGATCCCGGAACGGGCCGCTCGGCCGCCGTCCTGGCCGCGTGCCTCGCCGTCGCAGCGGGCTGGTCTCAGCTGCACCTGGGCACGATCGAGGAGGCCGAAGCGGGGGTCGAGCCGGTGAGGGTGGCGGTGATTCAGCCGCACCTGCTGGATGAGGATCGGCGGCGCGTCCGGGCCGAGTCGAGCACCGGGGTGATCGGCGTGATCACCGACCTGGTCCGCTGGGCCGTGGACGACGATTCCGAGATCCAGGTGGTGGTCCTGCCCGAGGGGGCGCTCAACCGCCGGCCCTCCCACGCCACCAACGACCGGCTCACCCGCCTGGTCGAAGATCGGGAGTTCGAGATCTGGACGGGAGCGCAGTGGCGCGTCGGCAAGGGCGAGGACCGCAAGCTGCTCGGTGGCGGCTGGCGAATCCAGGCCGACGGCACGATCGACCCTCCCCACCAGAAGAACGTCCTCATCCCCTTCGGTGAGTACATGCCGCTGGCGGATGTGTTCCCCGCCCTGCAGGCCATCACCGGGCGCTCGACCACGACGGCGGGGGACAGCCTCCAGTTGTTCGAGACCGACTGGGGCCGCTTGATGTTCGTCGTCTGCTTCGAGGCGACCCGGCCCCGGTACCTGCGGCAGGGCCGCCTCGCGGGCGCCGACTTCCTCGTGAACGTCACCTACGAAGGGTGGTTTGGCGACACTGCCCAGGCCGGGCTGCACCTGCGGGTGGCTGCCTCGCAGTCGGCCCTCCTGGGGGTTCCCCAGATCCGCGCGGGGGCCACGGGGATCTCGGCGATCATCGATGCGCGGGGCATTGCGTCGCCGCGCACGGTCAACTTCGAGCCGGACGTGCTCGTGGCGGATGTGCGACTGGCGCCGGTGCCGACCCCCTACGTGCGGCTGGGCGACTGGTTCGCGGGGGTTGTGCTGCTGCTGTCGTTCGGCGGATTGGCGTGGGCGGGCCGCAAGGGGCAAGCCGGCCCTCGCCGACCCTGGATCGTCGTGGGGGTGTACCTCCTCACCGTACCCGGCGCCTTCCACATCGATCCCCACGTGCCCCCGCTGGAGCTGGTGCTGTGGGGCGCGGCGCTGCTCGCGGCCGTCATCGCGGCCCGGGGGCGGGTGGCGTGACCGTCAGCTGGCGACGAGATCCGCCACCTCGCTGAATTGGTGGATTTGCCGGTCGGCGTCGGCCGGCGCGTCCAGCTGGAATCCGCCCCAGGAGCACCACACGGCGGTCATGCCAGCGGCTCGGGCGGCGCCTACGTCCACATCGGAGTCGCCGACGTAGATGCAGCTGGGGGGGCGCACCCCGATCTTGCCCGCTGCGATGAGCAGGCCGTCGGGGGCGGGCTTCTTCGCCGGCACCGCGCCGCTGCCCAGGATGATCCCGAAGAAGCGGCTCAGATCGAGCGCATCGAGCACGTCGACGGCGGGCTCGTGCGGCTTGTTGGTGACCACCCCCATGGGAACGCCCTGGGAGTGCAGGAGCTCGAGCCCTTCCTCGACGCCGGGGAAAGCGGCGGTGGTGTCCAGCAGGACGCGGTCGTAATGGGCGAGGAACGCGTGGGCGATGTCCTCGTCGGCCTCGCGGCCGGGAGCGACGTGGTTCAAGCAGCGGGCGATGAGCGTGCGGGCGCCGTTGCCGACGTAGCTGGCGACCACCTCCAGCGGCAGGGTCGGGAGATCGAGGTCGTTCAGGACCGCGTTGGCGGCAGCGGCGAGGTCGCGCCGCGAGTCGACGAGGGTGCCGTCCAGATCGAACAGGACCCCGCGCATCTACATCTGGTGCAGCTGGCGTTCGTAGATGACGATCCGCTCCATCATCTCCGACTCGGCCTCGCCCGGGAGCATGTCCTTGGCGTCGTACAGGTGGCTGAAGATCAGCTCGTACAGGCCCTGGTGCAGCAGCGCCCCGTAGTCCCCGGGGGGGCACTCGGCGAGGTTGTTGATGAGGGGCTGGGTGGGCACGGTGCCGTCGTCGCCGACCGACAGGTCGCGGAACAGCTCGGGGTACTGGCGCTGTCCGCTGCCGAGCAGGGCGTTGAACCGTTGCTGCGACTTGTCCGCGGTGATGTGCTCGGCGAACGTCGCGAAGATGACGCGGAAGATGTTGTTGAACACCTTGATGCGGTCCTCGAAGTCGTTCAGCTGCTCCCGCGTGAACGGCCCCTGCGTGCCCGAGATGCGGATCGAACCGGTTCCGTCGGCGTCGACGACCGCCGCGTTGTCGGCGCTGTCCTCGTCGGTGCTGCCGAAGATGTCGAAGTCGCCGCTGCCGAGCTCGCCCGTGGGGGTCTCGACTCCGGGCTGGGTGACGGCGAGCACCGGGGTCTCGGGCCGCGTATCGAGGAAGGCCTTGGGGATCGCCTCGGTGGGCTCGTCCTCGTCGTCGAAGTCCTCGTCCATCGCGATCGCTTCGATCGCTTCCATCGACGGGGCCGAGGGCGGGGTGTGGGCGTCGGCGCCGAGGATGGCGACGCCCTGCAGATCGACCTTGTCGAGCACCTCGTACGACTTCACGAAGCCGCCGCGGGCCGCCTTGTCGTAGTCGCTCTCCTCCACCGGGCCGATGGCCTCGGCATCGAGCCACGCGCTGAGCGAGCGGGAGGCGTTGATGAAGGGGGGGCCGATCACATCGAGCAGGTCGGTGACCGGTCGGGGCGTGTGCAGCTCGGCCCAGACGGCATCGGCGCAGTCGCTCGGCTGATCACCGACCGCCGCGTGCGTCTGTTCGTCCGACAGCATCGCCATCACCGGGGCGGCCGCGTCGCGCCAATCGCTCAGCTCCAGCAGGAGCTCGTCTCGATCGACGCCCAGTTGCATGTTGTCGGGGAACACCGCGTCCAACTCTTCGAACGCTCCGGTCGCTCCGGGGGTGCCCAGCGCCCACGCGAGGTTGTCGCGGAAGACGCCCGAGCGGGCCGCCATCATGGCGCCGCCGTCGACCGAGCCGGCTTGAACGAGGAGGTCGGCGAGGTCCTCGTCGCCTTTGATGTCCATCGTGATCATCTCGAAGGCGTCGGCGTCGACCGCGCCCGAGGCGATGAGCAGATTGCCCAGCGTCTTGTCGTCGTCCTTGCTGCCGGCGGCGATGATCGAGCCCATCATCAGATGCACGTCTACGGACGCCGCCGAGGGGCGGTCGACGTGCAACGTGCCAGTGACGCCTCCCTCGCCCAACTCACTGAGCTGGGTCAGCAGGTCGGTCGCGTCATCCTTTTCGACCGCCTTCTTGGACTGCGACTTCTTCCGAGCCATTCGTTTCCTGGTGGATTGTCCCGTGGGGGAACCGAGGGATCTTACGCGACCGGGGATGGCGGGCTCAAGAGGGGGGTCCGAATGGAGTCAGAGACCCTCGGTTTCGAGGTAGCGCGCGGCGACGTTGAACGCCTCGTCCAGGGCGCCGCCGTCGTACCCGCCGGCGGTGGCGAACTCCTGGTCCGGTTGCACGCCGTGGCCCTCCCAGCTCTGGCCGGTGGGGCTCTGGAGCCGCACCGAGGAGATCCGGAGGACCAGCGAATGGCCCAGGCTGACGAGGGTTTCGGTGCGAGCCGAACCCATGGTCGGTTCCCCGATGATGTAGGCCCGGTGGTGTTCCTGGAGCGCCACCGCGACCGCTTCGGCGGCGCCATGGGTCCAGGCGTTCACGAGCACGACGAGGTTGTCCTCGGTCATCGGCGGCTGCGTCGCGACGAGATCCAGCTCGCCCACGCCCGGCTCGACGATCCTCCCCAGCACCGTGTCGATGGGGAGGAACAGGTCGGCCACGCCGATGGCGCCGCTGAGGTCACCGCCCACGTTGTTGCGGAGGTCGAGCACGTAGCGATCGGCGCCGAGGGCGCCCAACTCGGTGAGGCTCTCGGCCACCTCGCGCGGGGTCTCCTGGTGGAATCCGAACACGCGGATGTAGCCGACGCCTCCACTGCGGAGCTCGCTGAGAACCGAGCGCACGGCGAATGTTCCGCGCTGCACGCCGACCGCGAACGACGCGGCGGCGAGCCCTTCGCCGCGCTGGAACTGCACGGCGATGCGGGTGCCTTCGTCTCCCCCGAGCATGCCCAGGACGTCCTGCAGCGACGCTCCCGCGAGGCCCGCGCCGTCCAGCGCGATGATGCGATCGCCCGGCAGCAGCCCGGCCAACTCCGCGGGGCTCCCGGGGAGGATGCGGGAGACGACCATGACGCCGGGGCGGGAGTAGAGCTGGAACTCGATCCCGACTCCGGTGAGCTCACCCTTGAAGGCATCGCCGAGCTCGTCGGCGTCGTCCTCGCTCAGGAGCATGCCGGACGGCGGAAGCGCCGCCTGGGTGCGGCTCGCGCCCACGGCCTGACGCCGGTTGACCACGTCGATCATCCCCTGGATGGCACCCATCCAGAGCTCTGCGTCGCTGATCTGGTCGCTGCCCAGACGCTTGAGCAGGAGGGCGTGGACCTCGTTGGCGAGCGCCTCCGCCTGACGTCCGTCCAGCGTGTCGCCCAGCATCCGGCTGGGGTCGAGCGCGACGGGGGGGAGATCGCCCCGCACCGGCTTGTCGTCCGCGAGCAGCGGCCCCAGCGGGAGCAGCGTCAGGACGAGCGCGGCCGTCAGGAAACGGGCGCCTCGGTGGAGGAGGGAGGTCATGAAGGGGAGGGGACTAGTGAACGACCCGGGGGGACTCGAGCGCGGCGTTCCGCCAGGCGGTGCCGTTGGCGGGGCCGAGCTGGAACGAGGCGGGCATCACGGTGGTGCCCGCGGCGGCGGGGAGGCCGGTGCCGTTGGTGCCGGCGGGGAGGAACACGATGTTCGGCGTGTCCGCGCCCGTCTCGGCGGCCAGGAAGCTGTCGTTGGGGCCGGCCTCGGCATCAGCGAGGCGAACGCGCATGGTGTCGATGATCGCGTCGCGCTCCGACACGGCCGTCTGCAGGTCGTCGACCCGCTGGTAGTTGAGCAGGATGCCGCCGCCGAGCAGCAGCACGACCCCGGTGTAGGCCGCGACCAGCGCCACGGGGACCTTCAGCTCGCGTCGGATGAGGGTGCCGAACGTACCCGTCGGGGCCAGCTCCTCGTCGTCCTCGGACAGCAGGGAGTGGGCGATCCGCTGGGCGAGGCAGGTGTCGAACGCCTCGAACAACTGCGACTCGACCTCCGGGTCGACGGAGACGCGCTCGAAGTCCGGGAGCCCGGCCACTGCCTCCACCGTCTCGGCGCAGGTGTCGCACTGCTCGAGATGATCGGCGATCGCGAGGCACTCCGCCTCGTCCAGTTCGCCATCGATGAAGGGGGCAATCAAGTTCCCCACGCGCCAACAATTCATGCGGGCAGATCCTCCCCGATCACAGCCGTAAGCCGCACCTTGGCACGACTGAGCCGGCTCATCACGGTCCCGAGCTTGATGTCGAGCACGTCCGCGATCTCCTTGTAGGACAGATCGTCGAAGTAACGGAGCAACAGGATGGTTCGATGCTCGGGGCTCAGCTTCTCCATCGCGCGAGCCATCCCTTCGGTCAGCTCGCGGGCCATGACGTCGTCGATCGCCCGGTGCTGCTCCTGCAGCACGACGGTCGACTTGCCGAGCCGATCCAGGATGCCGCCGCGGCGGTTTCGGTCGCGAACGATGTTGTAGCAACGGTTCGTGCAGACCCGGAAGAGCCAGGCCTTGGTGAGGAAGCCGTCATCGAACAGGCGGGACTCGTGGTAGCCGCGGACGAACACGTCCTGGGCCACGTCGAAGGCCTCTTCGCTGTCCTTGGTGATGTACAGCGCGTGGTAGTAAATCCGGTCCCGGTACTTGCGGACCAGCAGGTCGAAGCCGCGATCGCGGTTCGTCCGCGCGACGACCTTGATGTCGTCATCGCTCGGGTGCTTCTCCTGCGTTTGAGGAACCAGCTTCAAGGTCGTCGCTCTACCCATGTTTGGGGCGCCTCCGCGCGGTGGGGATACAACCTCCACAACCCGGGGGTCATGGCGGTATTCCCACCTCACGTCAGAAGTGGCGATCTTCCAGAATCTCCAGGACGTAGCGCTTTTTCCGCTTGCCCCCGGCGGCGGTGATGATCGTTCGGAGGGCTTGCGCGTGCGCACCCTTCTTCCCGATCACCTTGCCGATGTCCTCTTTCGCAACCTTCAATTCGATGACGCTGCTGTGCGTCCCGACGACCTCGGTGACCACGACATCTTCGGGTCGGTCCACCAGGGCCTTAACCATCTGCTCAACGAGCTCCTTCACAGCGGCCTCCTGGGTCAACTCACTCTAGCTCCTGCGAGGGGCCGCGGAAAGCGTTTCAATTTGCAACGTTGCAGATTGAACGATGAAACGTTTCAATTTGAACGTATCAAAACGAGATGCTCGATGCCTCGCACCCCGAAACGTTGTACGCAGAATAAGATCCGGATCTGGCACGGGCTCTGCAAGAAGAAAGACCGTCTCTTTGACAACTCCCGGGTCCCACGTCCGATGCCGCAAGGCACTGGCAACCCCTCCCCCTCATAGCCAGAGGACAAGGACCCGTCGCGCGAAGGCTCCCGATCTCGAAAGAGACGGCGACCCTCCTCCCCTCATAGCCGAGGGAGCTAGAGCGCAATGCCTTGAGCGGCTGGTGGATCCCCCTCCTCCTCAGTCGCCGGCGCTCAAGGAACGATGAACGCCCCTCGGTCCCCCCCGAGGGGCGTTCCTCGTTCTGGTGTTGGCGGTGCGGTGTTGCAGAAAAGCCCAAGGGCTTCCTCTGCTGAAAGAGCGCGGCGCTTCCGGTTCGAACGCCCTCCACCCCAAGAGAGCGATCACCTCTCCTGCAAGGCCAGGACCGCCTCGGTCAAGACCGACGCCACCCCTCCGTGCTCCCTCCGTGCCTCCGTGGTGAGAAGAACGAGAACCTCCGCTCCCCACCCAAGGCCCTCTCAGGACAGGGGGCCGACGGCGGCTTCGACCACGGTGAGGAGCTCACCCGAGGCGATGAGGTCGCGGGCGGCTTCCAGATCATCGGCGAGCATGCGGTCCTGGTCCAGGAACGACACGCGCTCGCGGAGGGCGGCGACGGCGGCGCGGGGGCCGTCCGCGGGGATCAGCGGCTTGCGGAAGTCGAGCGCCTGGGCCGCGGCCAACAACTCGATGGCGAGGATCTGTTCCACGAGGTCGACTACGCGAGACGCCTTGCGGGCCGCGATCGGGCCCATCGAGACGTGGTCTTCCTGCCCCGCCGAGGTGGGGATGGAGTCGATCGAGGCGGGGTGGCAGAGCACCTTGTTCTCGGACACGAGCGCCGCCGCGGTCACCTGCGCCATCATGAAGCCGGAGTTCAGCCCCGGATCCTGCACCAGGAACGCGGGCAGATCGGGCGACAGCTTGGGGCTGACGAGCTGCTCGATTCGACGCTCCGAGATGGAGCCCAGCTCGGCGGTGCCGATCGCGAGGTAGTCCAGCGCGGTGCTCACCGGCTGACCGTGGAAGTTGCCGCCGCTGATGACGTCCCCGTTCTCGACGAACACGGTGGGGTTGTCGGTGACGCTCTGCGCCTCGATGGCGAGCACCCCGGCGACATGCTCGATCGCCTGGCGGGCAGCCCCGTGGACCTGCGGCAGGCAGCGCAGCGAGTACGCGTCCTGGACCTTGTCGCAGTCGATGTGGGACTCGTTGAGGTTGCCGCCGGCCAGCAGCGTGCGGAGGTTGGAGGCCGCCGCGGTCTGGCCCGGGTGGGGGCGGACGGCGTGCAGGCGCGGGTCGAAGGGCCGGTGGGAGCCGAGCTTCGCCTCGATCGTGACGGCGCCGACGATGTCGCACGAGCGGGCCAGGCGGCGCGCCCGCAGCACGGTCAATGCCCCCAGGGCGGTCATCGCCTGCGTGCCGTTGATGAGCGCGAGCCCCTCCTTGGGGTGCAGCGTCACCGGCTCGATCCCCGCGGTCTGCAGCGCCGGACCCGCGGGAGCCGGCTTGCCGTCGGGGCCGTGGATGCGGCCTTCGCCGATGAGCACGAGCGCGAGGTGGGCCAGGGGAGCGAGATCGCCGGAGGCGCCGACGCTGCCGCGGCGCGGGATCCAGGCGTGGATGCCGGCGTTCAGCAGGTCCGCGAGCCGGTCGAACACCACCCGGCGCACACCCGAGCAGCCGCCCGCGAGCACGTTGGCGCGCAGCAGGGTGATCGCCCGCGTGGTGGCGATGTCGAAGGGATCGCCCACGCCGACGCAGTGGCTGCGGATCAGGTTGTGCTGGAGGCGGCCCAGGTCGTCGTCGTCGATGCGGACCGACGCGAGCTCACCGAAGCCGGTATTGATGCCGTAGACGACATCGCCGCGCTCTAGGATCGCGTCGACCGTGGCGCGCGAGGCGTCCACGGCAGCGACGGCGGTTGGGCACAGGTGAACGGAGCGCCGCCTCAGGGCGACGTCTTCCAGATCTTCAAGTCGAAGGGAGGTCCCGTCGAGCGCGAGGGAGGAGGCCACGGTCGGCCTCTCAGGCGTCGTCGCCCTCAGCCTCGGTATCGGCCTCGTCAGCCTCGACCTCATCGCCGATGCCGACGATGATCTCTTCGGCGTTGTCGGCCTCGTCGGGCAGTCCGGCAAGGTGCTTCTGCAGATCCTTGCGCGTCACGCGGCCGGCGACGATCTGACGCTCTACGACGCGCGTGTCGAAGGCGTCGCACTCGAGCTTGGTCACTTCAAAGGCGGGCTTGGCCATCGTGATCTCCTACCGGCCGCCGCTGGGAAGCGCGGCCTGCATGCGGGCGAGGGCGGCAGCGCGAGCCTGCGCAGCGTTCTCGGCGAGGGCGGCACGCTCAGCGCGGTCGGCCTCTTCGTTCTCGGAGCGGATGCGCGCCATGTCGTCCAGCGTGATCACACCAGCGGCGATCTCGCGGAGCGCCGTCACGGCTTCCTTGTTGTCGCCTTCGTTGTCGATGAGGGGCTCTTCGCCCTTCATCAACTGGCGTGTGCGCTGGGCAGCCAGCAGCACGAGGGCGAAGCGGTTCTCGACCTGCTCCAAGCAGTCTTCCACGGTCACGCGGGCCATCGAATCTCCAATGTCGGCGGATGCTGTCCCGAAGGACGGCGAAATGTATGGCCCCCCCCAGGGGGTGTCAAGTTGGAACCGCGATGACCGACAACGTATATTGAGAGAAGTAGCAGGAGTCCATATGCAGGTAGTGGCCTCGGAGAACTTGTTCAGTTTCTTCTACGACCGCGTTCAGGACGCGCGGAAACTGCACGGAACTGACGTTGAAGAAGGCACTGAGTTCTACCTCGTCAACCTCCTAATGCAATTCCTGAAGACCCCCCGCCTCGTCTCTGTGGGCGGCACGCGGGTCGATGATCAGCCCCTCGCCATCCGCCTCCTTGAGGGCCGCTCCGGCAGTTCCAAGGGCGATCGTTTTCTCCACCTCAAGCACCTTGCCGACTCGACCCTCTACAAGCTCGGCTTCTTCGCGGACTCGCTGAGACGATCGTCTGTCGACCTGAAGTACTACGCCGGCGTCGGCGGCAGCGCGTACCGCGATCTGAGCCGGCTCACGGGCTGGAAGGGCGATCCCGTCTTCGGCGAGTTGGCCGAGCGCTTCGACGACTGCGTCGAGCTGCTGACCACCGTCAAGGAGGGCGCCCCGGAGCACGGCGACGTCGTGAAGCTCTACGAGCTGTGGGCCTCCACCGGCGACGAGCGGGCCGAAGCCCGGCTGCGATCGCTCGGGGTGATGCTCGACGGACCCGAACGGACGCACTGAGGAGTCGCGCGCGTGAGCCTCTCGGCGATCCAGAAGCACCTCGAAGCGATTTACGCGTTGGACGTGCCGCATTGCGTCGAGGACTTCGTGATCGACGATTCGCAGCTGCAGGGACTCGTCACCGCGGGGGTCGTCGGCGAGATCGTGCAGTCGACGGACGAACACGTGCTCGTGCACCACGACGGCGACGAACTCAGCATCGCGGTCTACGTCAGTGATCGCGTGCGCGCGGGCCTCCGCTCCGGCGCGGACCTGCAGCAGCACTGCCACGCGACCGAGGGGGTCAGCCACTTCGTGATGCTGTCCTGGTCGGCCCTGGAGGGGCGTCGGGTGCGCGCCCTCGATCTGGAGCTGCAGGCGGAGCTGGACAAGGCCGCGACGGTGCTCCTCCTGGACCGTGGCGCCACCGGCGGACAGGGAGCCCGAGAGCTGCTCCGCAGGCTCTTCGATGGGGCCGTGTACGCCGATCACCTCGACGCGGACGAGCGCGATCGGTACCGCGAAGCCCACCGCCTCGCCGCCCGCTACAGCCGCCACCTCGCGGGGCTCCTGGATCAGGGCGTCGCCCGGCTCCTGGAGGAGCTGCGATCGCTGTACCGGCTCCCCGCCGAAGAGAAGCGAGTCGTGATCGCCCGCGCCGCGTAGGCGTCCCCCTGGGTAGAGTCCCGCGCGCATGCGCCTGCTCGTCCCCGTCCTCGCCCTCTCCCTGTTCGTCCCCACGATCGCGTCCGCGGACCTCCCGCTGGGGGCCTACCCCGGCTGCGGCGACGGGGAGGACGAACTGGACGCCTGCCCCGGCGAGGCGGACGGCAACTGGACGCTGTGGAACTTCACCCCCGAGGTGGTGATGGACCGCATCCGCCCCGAGGAGATCGAGCTGGGGATCGGCAACGGGGTCCTGCCCGCGTGGCAGATCTCGACCGGCCGCTGGGAGAGCCTCGTCGCCGTCGCCGACTCCGGGATCAAGTGGCAGGAGTACGACATCGCCAACAAGGTGTTCCTCAACGTCGGGGAGCTGCCGCTGCCGCAGGACGCCGACGGGGTCGAGTCTGCCGACCACGACCTGGACGGCAACGGGCTGGTCAACATCCAGGACTACGCCGCCGACCCCCGGGTCACCATCGCCGCCGGCGACTGGCGCAGCGATCACATGCTGGAGGCCAGCGACCTGATCCACACCTTCAGCGACGGTGTCGACGACGACGGCAACGGCTACATCGACGACATCGCGGGGTGGGACTTCTTCGAGATGGACAACGACCCCTTCGCCACCAACGAGGAGGGGTACGGCGACCACGGCACCGGAGTGATGCGGAATGCCGTCTCCGAGGGGGAGAATGGGAGCCGGATCGGCGTCTGCCCCAACTGCGCGCTGCTGCCGCTCCGGGTGGGCGACTCGTTCATCACCACCGGGGCGATCGTGGCGGACGCGGTGGGCTTCGCGATCACCCACGAGGCGACGGCGATGACCGCGGCGCTGGGGGGGATGAGCAACCCGCCGGTGCTCGAGGAGCTGATGGCGCGGGCGTGGGATCGGGGGCTCGTGATCGTGGCGGCCGCGGGCGACGAGACGTCGATGCACCGCAACCTGCCGGCGTCGAACGAGCACGCGCTGTACGTGCACAGCATCGGGGCGGACAACCAGGAGTGGGAGGAGGGGACCTCGTTCCTGCGGTTCGTGAACTGCAACAACTTCGGCGCCCGCATGGAGCTGGTGGCGACGACGCGGAACAGCTGCGCCACGGGCGCGGTGGCCTACATCGCCGGCGCGGTGGGGCTGCTGGACTCGATCGGCCACGAGCAGCTGGAGGAGCCGCTGTCGGCGCCGGAGCTGTACCAGCTGCTGATCGGCTCGGCGACGGACGTGGACGTGGTGGAGTCGCGCGGCTCCGACCCCGATCCCGACCTGTTCCCCAGCTACGAGGGCTGGGACCAGTACTTCGGCTACGGCCGGCTGCACGTGGGGGACGCGGCGCAGGCGATCGTCGACGGGGCGATCCCCCCGGTGGCGACCATCGAGTCGCCGGACTGGTTCGAGTACATGCCCCGCAGCTTCGTGGACGAGGCCGGCGAGTTGCATCCGGGCGTCGACGTCGTCGAGGTGACCGGCACCGTCGGCGCTGAGCGGGCGGGCTCGTTCACCTGGACCCTGGAGTGGGGTGTCGGCACCGACGTGGCCGAGGACGCCTGGCGCCCCGCCGGCTCGGGCAGCGGCGAGGGGACGTTCGAGGGCGTGCTCGGGAGCCTCGCGGTGGGCGAGGTGCTCGCGGTCGCCGCGGAAGGCTGCGATGGCGTCGACGTGTACGACGATCCGCTGGAGGGGACGGGCTTCGACTCGGCCTACAGCTGCCCCCCGCTGGAGCGGCGCGACGGGATCCTGGGGCGCAACGAGCGGCTCGATCCCTTCGGACTCAGCTTCCGGCTTCGGGTCGAGGACGATCTGGGCCGGGTCGGCCGCCACCGGCGGCAGATCTACGTGCGCGAGGACCCGCGGCTGCTGCCCGGCTTCCCCATCGAGTTGGCCTCCGGCGAGAGCTCGCCCGCGCTGGCGGATCTGGACGGCGACGGGGTCTTCGAGATCGTGCAGGCCGACGCCGGCGGCGAGGTGCACGTCTTCAACGGCTTCGGTGAGGAGCTTCCGGGTTGGCCCAACGTGGTCGCGGCGGCGCCTCCCTGGCGATCCGAGGACGATCGCAACCACCTGGACGCCTCTGGTCATGCGGACCTGGCAGCCCCCGGCCGGCAGAACATCCTCGCCTCGGTGGCGGTGGGCGCGCTGGACGGCGAAGGGCTCCCGGACGTGGTCGCGGCGACGCTGAACGGCGAACTGTACGCGTGGCGGGCCGATGGCTCCCTCCGGGCCGGCTTCCCCGTGACGATGGACCTCGACAACTGTGCGAACGACCTGCGGGACGACGACCACCGGTACGACTGCGGCTTCTTCGCATCCCCGACGTTGGCCGATCTCGGCGGCGACGGGAGCCTGGAGATCGTGCAGCCCGGTATGGACATGTGGCTGTACGTCTGGGACGGCGCGGGGCAGGCGGTCGAGGGTTGGCCGCGCAAGGTGCAGGACCCCGAGTACGAGGCGATCGCGGGGCGCGAGGGACGCATTCTGTCGTCCCCGGCGGTCGGCGATCTCGATGGGGACGGCGATCTGGACCTCGTCCTGGGCACGTCGCAGACGGCCGGATCGGAGTTCGGCGGCTACGGGATGCTGTACGCCCTCGGGGTCGACGGGGTCATCCTCGACGGCTGGCCGCAGCCGCTGTTCGCCGGCTTTGCGGGGGCGCTGCCGTACATCGGTGAGGGGGTCGTGGTGTCACCCGCGGTGGCCGACCTGGACGGCGACGGGGACCTGGAGATCGCCGCCAACGCGATCGCGGACCAGGGCGCCATCTACCACCACGACGGCACCTCGGCGGTGGACTTCGTGGCGATCTCCGACGCGTTCGGACCGGAGTCCAACACGGACGAAGCGGCGGTCCTGATGATGGCCGCCAACGGTGCCTTCGCCGACGCCAACGCCGACGGCACCCCCGACTGGTTCGTCGGCGGCTCGGGCATCGGGTACGGCGGCAACATCCTGTCGTGGGCGACGAAGTTCGATCACGACCACCTGCTGCTGGGCTACTCCGGCAAGGCGGACGAGGACGGCCGGAGCCGACCCCTGTGGGGCTTCCCGCGGCAGATGGAAGACATCCAGTTCTTCACGTCGCCGGTGGCCGCGGATCTCGACTCGGACGGCCGCTCCGACATCCTCGCCGGCTCGATGCTGAACCTGCGCGCGTTCAACGCTGAAGGGGCTGAGCCCGACGGCTTCCCCCTGTTCACCGGCGGCTGGCTCCTGGGCACCCCCGCGGTCGGCGACGTCGACGGGGACGGGATGCTGGACGTGGTCGCCACGACACGCGAAGGCACGCTGCTGGCGTGGCGCACGGACGCCCCCGCGGACACGCTGGTGGAGTGGGCGATGCTCGGCCACGACGCGCGGCGTACGGGGAACTACCACACCCCCCTGCCGGCCCAGTTGGGGCCTGGCGAAGGCGAGGGGGAAGGCTGCACGGTAGGGGCGCGGGGGACTGGCGCGGGCGCGGGGGTGGTGATCCTGGTGCTGTTGGCGGGGGGGCGTCGGCGAAGACTCTCTTAGCGCCTTGCGTCACTTCCTTGAGACTACGCGCGCTCTCGCGCGCTGCGCGACGCTGATGCGTCTTGCTGACCTGTGACCCCGGTGTGTCCCGCGCCTCCCTACGGTCCGCGCCATGAAGTGCACGCTCCTGCTCGCCGTCCTCGCCTCCGCGGCTGCTTGCTCCGTCGAGGAGGCGCCGCAGGCGCCCCATGCTGACACCTTCGAGTCGCTCGGGTTGGACCTCGAGGACCCTGAGGATCGCCAGACCGCCTTCCTCAAGACGCGCGGCTCCCTGGACCCCGAGGAGGAGACCTTCTTCTATTGGACGGGCTCGATCTTCGTGCAGCAGGACGCCGATCCGTTCGGCTCGGCGATGAACGACTTCCCCGGGCCGGTGCTTCACTTCGACGGCTTCAACGTGGCCCGGTTCGGGGAGGACGGCGGGGACATCCGGATGATCACGCGCGAGGTGGCGGTCTACCGGGACCTCGACGGTGAGATCATCGACTGCTGGTGGAACGCCCCCACGGGCGCCTCGCCGTCGTCCCAGGTGCGCGTCGCCCATGTCTGGAACGACCCCGTGAACTTCACGATTCCGGTTCCCGAGCACGACGTGGTGGACGGCCGGGTCGTGTGGCGCACCGAGGTGATGCTGAACTACACCAACCCGCTGCCCGTCGATGACTACCCCGACTACTCGGCCGGAAACACGTACCAGAGCGCCGAGATGTTCAACTGGTTCGTCGACTTCGAGGACCTCGACGACGCCTCGATCGACAGCGCTCCGGTGCACATCTCGTGGAGCCGCGTGGGCCAGTTCGTGCCCTGGATGCAGGCCGGTCAGACGCCAGGCCGGCTCATCTACCACACGCACGGGCGCAAGCTGCTCGGGGGCTTCAGCGAGCTCCCCCAGGACCTGCAGGAGTTCGTGCTGGAGCGTGATCCGAGCTTCCAGAACGCGCCCGAGGCGGACGTCAGCCCGAACATGACGAGCTGGCGCGTTTTCAAGCAGGCGGTGGACAGCGGGAGCTACACGCCGACCTGCGATTGAGCCGCTAAGCTCGCCGCCGATGAGCTACGTCGACGGCACCTTCCCCATCGTCTTCGAGTCGGGCGTGCTGCGCTTCGACGACGACGGCGCGCTCCACATGCACCTGTCCCACAGCGCCGACGAGCCCCACCCGTTCGCGACGCACCCCGAGGGCAGTGAGGGACACGTCGGCGCGGACGTGGCCGAGGTCGTGGTTCGCGGTCGAGCGACGGCCCGCCGGGCGGTGGAAGGGACCAGCTTCCAGCGCGCCAACGCGCTGCCGGATGGGTTGGTCGTCACGATCCACGACTGGGAGCTGGCCAAGGTCGAGGCTTCGGGGGATCTGTCGATCCTGGTCAAGGGCGTGCAGGACGTTCCCGATTGGTTCGAGCCCGGGAAGATCCACCGCTTCGCGGGGCCCGACGCCGCGGTGAAGCTGTTCTTCGAGACCGCCCCCCCGCCCCTGCCGAGGGAGCCGGAAACGCCGAAGTGGACGCCCCCGCCGAAGGTGGAGGCGGAAGCGAAGTCCAAGGGTGGGTGCGCGCTGATGGCGCTTTTGGTGGTCGGACTGGGGTTGCTCGCGCTTCTGTGAACGCAGGGGGGCTCCCGCAACGCAAGGCGCATCAGCGCCGCGCAGCGCCCCGAAGGGCGCGTAGTCGCCAAGGAAGCTCCGTGGATCGTCAGGCGGCCGAGATTACAAGCCACGTCTAAGCGGCTGCCGGCCGTTGTACCTCCCCCCTGCCAACGCTCTGCCACTCCGAACCAGCCAAAGCTCCAAGCGGTGCGCGGGCACCGCTCGACGCACGTTGGATTCCGTCAGTCCCCAGGCCTCCGCGGTTCGGATGCCGCGACACCATCGGCATCCGATCGCTGCTGCGGCATCCCCGGACGCCGCGATCCCCCTGCCAACCGAACCACGGATGCCGCGATCTCCCGGCCGTCCGATCGAAGGCTCCAAACAGCCAGGATCTCCCAATTGCGAGCGTCGCCCGCGCGCCGCTTGGAGCCTCAAATCGTTCGGACTGCCAGAGCATTGGCAGCGGGGATGAACGAAGTCTGGCAGCCGCTCAAACGCGGCTTGTGATCTCGGGCCACCGGGCGATCCACGGCGCTTCCTTGGACTTCCGGCGCTGCGCGCCTCGCGCGGCGCAGGAGCGCCTTGCAGCACGCCGTCTTGCGTCTTGCCAACAAAGTCGTTTGACACCGTTGACCGCATGACTAATAACCCCGGCGCCTGCAGTGATGCGCCGCAGGCGACTACGCAAATACAAGACTGAGGAAATCCATCGATGAAGATCCGGCCCCTTGCCGATCGTGTCCTGGTTCAGCGTCTCGAAGGCGAGACGCAGACCAAGGGCGGGCTGTTCATTCCCGACTCCGCGAAGGAGAAGCCCCAGGAGGGTCGAGTCATCGCCGTGGGAACCGGGAAGGTTCTGGACGGTGGCGACGTCGCCGCCCTGACCGTCAAGGAGGGCGACCGCGTCCTCTTCGGCAAGTACTCGGGCACCGAGATCAAGGTCGATGGTGAGGATCGCCTCATCATCCGCGAGGACGACATCCTCGGAATTGTGGAGGAGTAAGCAGTTATGTCCGCCAAGGAAATCCGTTTTGATACCAACGCCCGTGGAGCCATCCTCCGCGGCGTCAACACCCTCGCTGACGCGGTGAAGGTCACGCTCGGTCCCAAGGGCCGCAACGTCATCATCGAGAAGAGCTGGGGCGCGCCCACGATCACCAAGGACGGCGTCACCGTCGCCAAGGAGATCGAACTGAGCGACAAGTTCGAGAACATGGGCGCCCAGATGCTCAAGGAGGTCGCCTCCAAGACCAACGACGTGGCCGGTGACGGCACCACCACGGCGACCGTCCTGGGCCAGGCCATCTTCACCGCCGGCTCCAAGCTGGTGGCCGCGGGCCACAACCCCATGTCGCTCAAGCGCGGGATCGACCAGGCCGTCACGGCCATCGTCGCCAACCTCGCCGAGCAGAGCCGCCCCGTGGCGGACAACAACGAGATCGCCCAGGTCGGCGCCATCAGCGCGAACAACGACCGCAGCATCGGCGGGATCATCTCCGAGGTGATGGAGGCGGTCGGCAAGGACGGCGTCATCACGGTCGAAGAGGCCAAGTCGCTGGACACCACCCACGAGGTGGTCGAGGGCATGCAGTTCGACCGCGGCTACCTGAGCCCGTACTTCGTGACGGACCCGGAGCGCATGGAGGTCGTCGTCGAGGAGCCCTTCATCCTCTTCCACGAGAAGAAGATCTCGAACATGCGGGACCTGCTCCCCGTGCTCGAGAAGGTCGCTCGCGCGGGACGCCCGCTGCTGATCGTCGCCGAGGACATCGAGGGTGAAGCCCTCGCGACCCTCGTCGTCAACAAGATCCGCGGCACGCTCAACGTGTCCGCCGTCAAGGCCCCCGGCTTCGGCGACCGCCGCAAGGCGATGCTCCAGGACATGGCCATCCTCACCGGCGGCCGCGTGCTCGCCGAGGAGCTGGGCATCAAGCTCGAGCAGCTCGAGCTTGAGGACCTGGGCACCGCCAGCAAGGTCACGATCAGCAAGGACAAGACGACGCTCATCGGTGGCGCCGGCGACTCCGAGCAGATCCAGGCCCGCGTCGGTCAGATCCGCGTGCAGGTCGAAGAGACCACGTCCGACTACGACCGCGAGAAGCTCCAGGAGCGCCTCGCGAAGCTGGTCGGCGGTGTTGGCGTCATCAAGGTGGGCGCCGCCACTGAGGTCGAGATGAAGGAGAAGAAGGCTCGTGTCGAGGACGCCCTCAACGCGACCCGCGCGGCCGTCGAGGAGGGCATCCTCCCCGGTGGTGGCGTTGCCTACGTCCGCGCCCTGAACGCTCTGTCGAGCCTCGAGGCCGACGGCGACCAGCGCTTCGGCATCGAGATCATCGAGAGCGCCCTGACCGCCCCGCTGCGGTTCATCGCCGCGAACGCCGGACTCGAGGGCGCCATCGTCATCGACCGCGTCCGCAACGGTGAGGGTGCCTTCGGCCTCAACGCCGCCACGGGCGAATACGAGGACCTGATCAAGGCCGGCGTCATCGACCCGACCAAGGTCACGCGCTCCGCCCTCCAGAACGCCGCGTCGATCGCCAGCCTCATGCTGACGACCGAGGCGATGGTCGCCGAGATCCCGCAGAAGGCCCCGGCCGGCGGCGGGCACGACCACGGCCACGGTGGTGGCATGGGCGGCATGGGCGGCATGGGCGGCATGGGCGGCATGGGCGGCATGATGTAAGCGTCCGAGTGACTACGCCGCGCGGTAGCGCGGCTGCGCGGCCCTGAGGGGCCTTGCACCTGGCACGGCCTCGGCTGCTTTCGCGCTCGGCCTTTTGCCTTGGTAGAAGTCTTGAAACGGTCCTCCTCAGGGGGGGCCGTTTCTACTTGGACTGCAGCACCTCGGTCAGCGCGGCGAGGAACTGGGCGTCGTCGGCGACGGAGGCCCAGCCGTCCTGCAGGGGGAGGGAGGCGAGGTCGACGCCGGGGTAGCGCTGCCGCGCGGTGCGCAGGTGCTGGGCGAACGCCTCCCAGTCGCCGTCCAGGCGGGCGGCCGTCATCGCGAGGCCGAGCTCGGGGCGGGGATCCCCCACCTCCATCCGGCCCGCCCGCTGGAACTCCGCCACGGCCGAGGCGCGCACGCCGATCTCCAGCGAGATGCGGCCCGCCATCAGCGCGGCGTCGAGATCGTCGGGGGCGAGCCCGGTCAGCTCCAGGGCGGCCGCGCTGGCGTCGGTCCAGTTCCTCGCCGCCACCAGGGTCGCGGTCCGCAGCCGCCACGCTTCCGCGTGCGCCCGGTCCAGCTCAACCGCCTCGAGGGAGAGCTCGTCGGCCCGCTCCAGATCGCTCAACGCCAGCGCGATCCAGCCGAGCTGAATCGTGCGATCAGCGTGGTAGCGGCTCCACGTGGGGAGCGGCTGATCGGCCGATGCAGGCGCGATCGGGGCGAGCCCGAGGAGGAGCGCGGCAGCCGCTGAGGCCGCTCGTCTCATCGGCGGCGGCGCACCGCCACGAGGCTCAACAGGCCCAGCGCGAGCAGGCCCGACGGGGACGAGGTCCCACCGCTGGAGCAGGTGCAGCCGCCCTCGGCGGCGAAGCCGCTGGCGATGACGGCCGGCGTGTCGTCGTCGTCGTCGTCCTGCACGTCGTCGTCGTCGTCATCGTCCTGCTCGGGCACGGTGTCGTCGTCGTCGGTGGCGTCGTCGTCGTCGGTGGCGTCGTCGTCGTCATCGCCGGGGTCGACCCAGTCGTCCACCCCCACGATCGCGACGTCGTCCAGGTTCCAGCCGCCCATCTCCAGCCCCGCGTCGGTGATCAACGCGAACTCCACCTGGAGCGTGCCGTCCTCGGCGACCTGGTCGGTGATGTCGTAGCTGCGGAAGGCCCAGTGGTAGTCCTGATGGTGTTTGTCCGACCCATTCTGCTCGGTCGAGGCGAACTGGCTCCAGACCTCCTCGCCGTTGACGCGGATGACGGCCCGGTCCCAGTAGCCGTCCTCCACGGTCAGCCAGCGGCGGAGCTGCAGCAGCACCGGATCGGCGTTGCCGGCGGAGATGACGGGGCTGCGGAGCACGTTGTTGACGTTGGGCTGGTAGGCGCCGTTCCAGTTCTCCAGGGGCGTGATGTCGTTGCCCCAGATGTTGGTGCCGGAGAAGGCGGAGTCGGGATCGCCCGCGAGGCCGCCTGCGGGGCCCCAGCCCCAGTCGTCCGCGCCCTCCTGGTCGGGGCCGGCGATCAGCTCGTGGCTGAAGCCGCCGCCGTCGGCCTCGAAGTCGGAGAAGAAGATCTCGTCCCGGGGGCCCACCCAGGCGGCGGCCCAGGGGTCGGTGAAGGAGCCGGTGGGGAACTCGCCGACGGCGTTGCCCCCTTCGTCGGTCAGCTCGATCCGGTAGCGGAAGTAGCTGCCGTTGGCCGGGCCGGGGAGGTCGACGTAGTAGTCGTCGCCGCCGAGGTTGGCCATGTCGGTGGTCTCGAAGGCGGAGATGTCGGCGCCGGGGTCGGTGGTCCAGCGGACCTGCACGGTGGAGACGTCGCCGTCGGCGCACTCGGGGTTGCTCAAGGCCGCGCTGACGGCCACGCCGATCGGCGCCTCGGGCTCGAGGTCCTGCAGCGGATCGTGGCTGATGAAGAAGGCCGCCACGCCGCCCCCCGGGTCCATGCCATGCAGGCCGAAGGCATCGACGATCGCGCAGGTGTTGGGGGTCCCGTCGGCGAGGTTGCCGTTGTCGTCGTCCGCCAGCAGCGCCTCGTCGTACGAGGACGGGATGTCGCTGGCGCGCGACGTGACCTGACCGAAGATGTAGTCGGTTTGGGCCACTCCGGCGTCGTAGCCGAGGTCGGCGATCAGGTCGGTGCGCAGGTCCCACATGGCGCCCGCGATGATCAGCCCCGTGATGTGCGGATCGCCGTCGATGTCGTCGGGCCACGACAGGTTGGGGCCGATGTCCCGCAGAGGGTTCTCGGTGCCGGTGAAGAAGCCCGGCGACATGCCGTTGTCGTTGGTGATCGTCGCGGCCATGTAGTCGCTCAGACCCTCGCTCAGCGCGCTGTCGAAGGCGCCGATGCCGGGGATGATCGCCCAGTTGTGAAAGCCGTGGCCGTACTCGTGGTAGACGACGTCGGCCACGCGGCCGGTGTTGTTGCAGCCGTTGCCCTGGCGCAGGAACGTGACGTTGCCGTCGTACCAGGCGTTGCAGTTGTCGTTCAGGTTCGCGAACACGTCCATCTCGGTGTTCGGCCAGCCCAGACTCGGAATCATGATCAGCGCTCGTTCGATGACGATGTGCAGGTTCACGTGGAGATCGAGGATGGCGCGCTCGCGCCGCTGCGCGGGGTTGTCGTTCGAGGGCGGCAGCGCCAGCGCCGTGCCGCCGTCGGCCGACAAGGTCGCGGAGAAGTCCGGCTCGCCGCCGGCCTCGTTGTGGATCTCCATCATCGAGCTGCCGGCTTCGAACGTGAACGCTGCGGGGAGGTCGACGGCGACGTCGATCAGGCCGTTGCCGTCGGCGACATCGGAGGCGGCCCCGGAGACGGAGACGTTGGGCATCGCGGCGGTGGTGAGGCCGACCTGCGGGTAGCGATCGTCGATCTCGGCCATGACCGTGCCGGTGACGAAGCGGACCTGCTCATCCCAGCGGAGCAGGCTCCCGTCCTGGGCGTCGATCCAGACGAGGCGGTGGCTGGGGCGCCCGACGTCCTCCCGCAGCTCGACCTTCCAGGCGAGGCGGTAGTCGATCTCACCGAAGCCGGTGCCGGGGCGGGCGAGCACCACGAGGCTCGGCTCGGTGAGCAACTGGGCGTCGCTGGTGGGCCAGTCGAGGTGGTCGATCGCCAGGTCGATGGCGGCGGCCGAACCGACGCCGGGCACCACGTCGAGGCGGATCCCGGGCATCGAGCGCAGGTTCGCCATCACGAACCGGCCGTGCTTGAAGCGGAGCGACAGCCGCGCATCCTCAACCGGCACGCCCTCGTGCGTCTGGGTGAACGTGACGGTGGTGATGCCGCCGCGCCGGTCCACGATCCCCTCGTGGAGGTCTTCGACCGCGATCCCCGGCCCCAGCAGGTCCAGGTGGCTCAGGAGGATGCGCCAGCTCAGCTCGACGGCGCCGCCGTCGTCGGCGAGCGCCACTTCGTCGATCCACCAGCCTTCGCCGAGGATCGAGAACGGGGTCAGGGTCTGCTCGTCCCACGTCGCCGTCCACCGAAAGCCGTGCTCCTGGATGAACCGCTGCCACGCCGGGGAGGCGTCCATCCGGGCCTGGCTGGCGGGCTGGATCAGGCGCGCAGTCCGCGCCTCGGGGAAGTACTGGGTCTCCTCGTCGCCCACGAGCGCGAGCGCGGACGCGGGCAGGAGGAGGGCAGCGAGAAAGAGGCTCTTAACGGACGCGGTCGGACGCAGCATGTCACCCCAAAGGCGGTTGGAACTCTCCAGCGTAGGACAAGCTACGATGCTGGGCCCCGCGCAGCAAAGGCTCTTGATGGCGATTGCGAAGGCTTCACAGGGACTTCACACGATTGTGACCGGGCTGCTGCTGCTGGCGGCGTGCTCCGGAACCGGAGGCCCCGGCGAGCCCAAGACCCCCCCGACCCGGCTGGAGCTTCCGCCCCCGCTGTCGGAGACCGAATCGGCGACGGAAGCCCCTGCCAGGCCACCGGTGGACCCCGATCGTTGGCTCCTGCCCGACCCCCAGGGGGACCCCGAGCATCCGCCCTGGTTCCGGCTGTTCTGGAGCCAGGAGAACCAGGCCGAGCTGGAGGCATGCGGCTGCCCCGGCTCGCCGACGGGAGGCATGGCCCGACGGGCGGCCCTGGCCGCCGAGCTCCGCGCCACCCTCCCCGACGTCACCATCGTCGAGGGGCCGTCGGCGCTCAGTCGCGCGATCCTGGGCTTCGGAGCGGTCGAAGGTGAGCATCGAGCGCGCGGCCGCGTCGTGCTGGAGACCCTCGCCGCGAGCCAGCCGGACGCCTTCTTCCCGGGCCACGCCGACTTCGCGGTGATGACGACCGACGAGCTGGCGGCCGCGGCCAAGGGGCACGGGATCCCGCTGGTGGCCACCAACCTGGACGCGTCCGGGTACCAACGGTCGATGGTGCGCGAGGTGGAGGGACGGCGGGTGCTGTTCCTGGGGCTCGTGCGCGAGGCGGGCACGCACGCGGGCCTCGCCGCGGCGCCGACCACCGACGCGGTGGCGGCGGCGGCGGCGGAGGTGGCAGCGGCGGGACCGGTGGACCTGGTCGTGGCGCTGACCGATGGAGATCGGCGGACCGTGCGGCAATGGCGTGAGGCGGGGCTGGATGTCGACGTTCTGCTGACCCCCCCGGAGCCGTCGGACAGCCGGGCGCAGCTGTGGGACGGGACGATGAAGGTGGTTCGGGCCGACCCCCTCGGCCGAGCCTTCCGACGCCTCGATGTCGCGTTCACGGGAGGCGAGGGGAGGGGACTGTGGCCGACGGAGCGGATGGTTCAGCCGGTCGAACGGGTTGCCTCCCTGGAGGGGCAGTACCTGCGGCAGCGGCGTACCCACCGGGCGCTGGTCGAGGCCGGCGAAGATCCGCGCCAGTACGAGGTCGGCTCCGACGGTGAGAGGCGGCTGGACCCCTCCACCGACCCCGACGTCATGCAGGGCGCGCTCGCCGAGATCGCCGCGATGCGACGGCAGGCCTTCGCCAACGCCCTGGAGCTGACGAAAGGGCACGCGGTGCACGTCAGCAAAGTCGTGATGGAGCCCGCGATCCAGGAGCATCCGGGGGTGCGGGATCGGCTCGACGCGGTGGGCGCCGAGCGGCTGCGGGCGCTTCAGGCCGATCAGGAGCCCTTCGAGTCGGTGCCCGAAGCGTCGCGCTACGTGGGGCGGACGGCGTGCGTCAGCTGCCACGCACCCGAGAGCGCGCATTGGTCGCAGTCGCCTCATGCGCAGGCGTGGAAGACGCTGCTGGAGCGGGGGGAGACCGAGAACCCCGACTGCCTGCGCTGCCACACCACCGGGTTCGCGGCGGCGGGCGGGTTCGCCGACCCCACGGGCGAGCGGGCGCTGCTCAACGTAGAGTGCGAGGCGTGCCACGGGCCGATGGCGCGACACGTCGAGGAGGCGGCGCGTCGAGGGTTTGCGCCGTCCGCCGGGCAGCCGATCACCGAGACCGTATGCCGCCGCTGCCATGACCCCGCCAACAGCCCCCGTTTCGACTACTCCACCTACCTCCCGCGGGTGATGCACAAGGAACCGCGATGACCTGGACCGTCCTGACCCGCCACGAACTCACCCTCCTGCTGGACCGCGATCTGAGCGATCCGAGGCGCAGCGCCGCCGTCGCCCGCGCCGCGGGGGTGGACGCCTCTCCGCCCCAGGGCGTCGAGAGCAGCTTCGCGCACCTCAGCCGGCTGGTGCTGACGGCGGAGCGGGCCGGCAAGCTGGATGCGCTCGTGGAGGCCGCCACCACCGCCGTCACCGAGGCGACGCGGGTGGAGCTGGCCGGCCTGCACGTGGACGCGGGGGCCGAGACCGAGCGGTCCGAGGCGGACGTGCCCACGGTCCGCGAAGAGGTCGAGACGATCATCGAGCCGACGACGCCGATCGCGGACGAGACGGCCGATGAGACCGAGTTCGCCGACGAGGACGACGAGGAGCCCGAACCAGCGGGGATGGAACCCGAGGGGGCCGCTCCCCGTCCCCCCGGCACGCCCGCCCAGGCGCCGCCCACCGGCGGCGCCACGAGCTGGCTCATTCGCCGCGCGCACGTCAGCGCTCCGACCACCACCGAGGCGGGCGCTCAGCTGCGCCTCACCGTGACGCTGAAGGCGGCGGAGCCGGGCACCGTCGCTACCGCCCCCGCAGACGCGACGCTGTACGCGGGCGGCCCGGTGCCGCTGGAGGTGGAACTGTGGTTGGAAGAGGGCTACCCCGCGGACGGTCAGGACCTGCACCGCACCGTCCCCCTGGGCGCTGAGGGAGAGGATCTCGAGGTCGAGTTCAGCGTCGCCGTTCCCTCGCCGCTGGCCGAGGGGGTGGACGCGACGATCCGCTTCTTCGTGCACGGGTACGAGGTCGGACGCGCCAAGGCGTTCGTGCCGAACCGGGAGCGCGACGACGTGGAGCCGAGGCCGAGCACGCCGGGCGCCGTGGTGGTGCCCGACACGATCCTCGGCTGAGGTCCGGCCCCCCGCCTAGGGGGAGGTGATCGCGACCAGGGTGCCGACGCTCTCCCCGAGGTGCAGCAGCACCACGCCGTTGGAGCCCATGAGCACGCCGGACGTGAAGTAGCCGCTGTCGAAGTCGTAGCTGCCCAGGTTCGTCGCCGTGCCGGTCGACAGGTCGACCCCCCACAGGATGTCGCCGCCCCCATCCGCGACCAGCGCGCGGTTGTTGGTGTCGTCGATGGTCACGCCGTCGGGGGAGCCGAGCCCGCTCCCCACGGTCACCACGGTGCCCGTGGGGCTGACGCTGGACAGGTTGCTTCCATGCACCGCGTACAGCGTTCCATCGGCGGCGAAGGCGATGTCCGACACGGTGCCCGAGGGGCTGCCGACCAGGGACCAGGTGCCGGTGGTGGTGTTGTAGGCGCGGACCCCGCTGCTGGCTCCGGCGATGACGTGGTCGCCGTACGCCCCCCACACCTCGGGCGCGATCTCGAGGGCCTGAATCTCCGAGGTCGCGCCGGTGAGGGAGGTCAGCGAGCCGCCGGCGGTCGGCATGCTCCAGAACTCGTTGCCGTCGCCGGAGACGTAGATCACGTCCGTGGTCGGGTGGTAGGTGACGCCGAGGATCAGCGAGGAGTCCGAGGCCAGCTGGGTGATCGTGCCGTTGACGGAGTCCGACAGGAAGACGCTGTTGGTGTCGGCGATCACGATCCCGTCCGGGGAGCAGGTCATGTCGCCGAACCCGTAGGTGCTCGGAGCGAGCGTCTGCGGGTAGTTGGCGAGCGTGACCTCGCAGGGGCCGCCGGGGCCGCCGCCGGTGACGATGTCGACGCACACGGACTCGAAGCAGGCCTGGTCCACGGCGCAGACGGTCGAGCAGTCGCCGCAGTAGTTGGGGTCGTACTCGGTGTCGACGCAGGTGTCGTCGCACAGCATCTGGTCCGCCGGGCACTCGTACTCGCACGAGTTGTTGCATCCGTCGAAGTTGAACGGGTTGCCGTCGTCGCACTCCTCCAGGAGCTCGACGATGCCGTTGCCGCAGGTCTCGTCCGAGTTGCAGTCGGCGGAGCAACCGTCGTCGGCGGTGGTGTTGCCGTCGTCGCAGATCTCGCCCGGGTCGGCGATGCCGTCGCCGCAGACGGCGACCTCGCAGTCAGCCTGGCAGCCGTCGGCGTCCGCGTTGTTCCCGTCGTCGCAGCCCTCGTCGGCATCCAGGAAGCCGTTGCCGCAGGTCTCGTCCGAATCGCAGGCCGCGGAGCAGCCGTCGTCGTCGCTGGTGTTGCCGTCGTCGCAGACCTCGACCGGGTCGAGGATGCCGTCGCCGCAGACGGCGACCTCGCAGTCGGCCTGGCAGCCGTCGCCATCGGTCACGTTGCCGTCGTCGCAGCCCTCGCCGACGAGCACGTCGAGCACGCCGTTGCCGCAGGTCTCGTCCGAGGAGCACAGGGAGTTGCAGCCGTCGGCGTCGCTGTTGTTGCCGTCGTCGCAGACCTCGGGGAACTCGACCAGCCCGTTGCCGCAGAACTCCAGCAGGCAGGTGGCGGAGCAGCCGTCGTCGTCGAAGTTGTTGCCGTCCTCGCACTCCTCGCCGACGGCGGGATCGAAGACGCCGTTGCCGCAGGTCTCGTCCGAGCCGCAGGAGGCGGAGCAGCCGTCGCCGTCGGTCACGTTTCCGTCGTCGCAGACCTCGCCCGGGTCGGTGACGCCGTTGCCGCAGGAGGCGACGACGCAGTCGCTGGAGCAGCCGTCGCCGTCGGCCACGTTGCCGTCGTCGCAGGTCTCGCCCAGGAGGATGTCGATGACGTCGTTGCCGCAGGTCTCGTCCGAGTCGCACAGGGCCGAGCAGCCGTCGCCGGCGTCGGTGTTGCCGTCGTCGCAGGCCTCGCCGCTGTCGGTGATGCCGTCGCCGCAGACGGGGAGCAGGCAGTCGCCCTGGCAGCCGTCACCGTCGTCGGTGTTGCCGTCGTCGCAGGTCTCGCCCACGCCGTAGTCGATGACGTCGTTGCCGCAGGTCTCGTCGGAGCTGCAGTCGGCGGAGCAGCCGTCGCCGTCGACGTTGTTCTCGTCGTCGCAGGCCTCGCCGTCGTCCACGACGCCGTCACCGCAGCCGGGGAGCAGGCAGCGGCTGGAGCAGCCGTCGCCGTCCTCGTTGTTGCCGTCGTCGCACTCCTCCCCCAGGGGGTAGTCGATGTACTCGTTGCCGCAGGTCTCGTCCGAGAGGCAGTTGGCGGAGCAGCCGTCGCCGTCGACCTGGCCGCCGTCGTCGCAGATTTCGTCCTCGTCGAGGGTGCCGTCGCCGCAGAACATCGGGGCGTCGGGGATCTCGAGCAGGCACTCGGCGGAGCAGCCGTCACCGTCGTCGGTGTTGCCGTCGTCGCACTCCTCGTCGGCTTCGTTGTCGCCGTTGCCGCACTCGGGATCGGGCGTGCCCGAGCCGCCGTCGGTGGTCGGACAGCCGGTCAGCAGCAGCAGGAAGCAGGCGAGGGAAGCGAGGCGCATGGGACTCTTATTCCGCGGGTGTGAGGACGGAGATGGTATCCGGTTAGCTGAAGCCCCGCAGGAAGCGTTCGACTTCTTCCTTGGCGAGCAGCCCCACGCACGTGTCGAGGCACCGGTCGCACAGGAGCAGGCCCTTGGCCTGGTGCATGCAGCGGGCTTCGAAGATCGAGCAACTGCAGAAGCTGCAGACGTGGTCCTCACGGTCGCTGACGGCCAGATCCGTGCGGTGTGCGTGGATGTAGGAGACGCACAGGTTGCACAGGAAGACGCGGTTGCCGCTCATCAGGCGGTCGACCTCGTCGCCGGCGCGGGAGCACAGCGAGCAGGTCTCCTTGCCGGCGGGGCGCTGGCGGCGGGCCGGGCGATCGGGGCGCTCCCGAGCGGCGTCCTGCAGGTCGATGATCTTGTCGGACTGCTCCGACCGGCTGATCCCCAGCTCGATCAGCTCCTTGAGCCGGCTGGCGTGGGGCTCGGACAGCGTGTCCGCCTCTTCGCGGAGGGTGCGGATCGCCCGCTCGGAGCCGTAGAACAGCAGCGAGATGGCGGAGCTGGCCTGGAGCGCGCGGTTCTCGCTGTCGAGGTGGTCGCTGAGGAAGTCCTCGGCCGACGCCGTCCCCTTCACCGCCAGCGCCAGGAGCAGGTAGGCCTGGTACTCGTGCAGTTCGACGCGGGCTTCCTCGAGCGCGCCCTTGTAGGCGGTGAGGTCGTCCGTCGGCGGCCGCTTGGCCTGGGCGCGGCGCTTGAGGCCGTCCTCGGAGACGTGGAAGCCGTCGGTGATCGCCTCCTCGGGGATGTACTGGCTCAGCAGCAGCACCGTGCGGCCGAGCTTGCGGCCGAAGAACCGGGCCGGCTCCTCCAGCTGATCGAGCACCTGCTCGACGCGGGCGCGACGGCTGAGGTCGTACAGCTGCTCCCACATCTGGAAGCGGAGCGAATCGGTGCGGACCTCTTCGACGATCTCCGCCAGGGAGGCGAAGGCGTCGATGCCCATCTCCTGGATCTGGGCCAGGAGCACGTCGATACGGCGGCGGGTGCGGCCGCGGGAGCCCTTGTAGTACTGCCGGCCGCCGTCGAAGGACTCGTCCGCCTCGAACGCCGCCACCTCCCTGCGGAGGCAGTCGAACAGCCAGCCGAAGTCGCCGCGCACGTAGTGCGTCTTGACCAGCTCCACGTAGGCGGGGAAGTAGTCCGGGGTCTCGGTGAGGATCTGCTCGAAGCGGTGCTTGGCCTGACCGAAGAGCCGCTGGTCCAGCTCGATGCAGCCCAGGGAGAACCGGGCGAGCATGTTGTCCGGCTCCAGCTCGAGCGCCTGCTCGCAGGCTTCGCGGGCCTTGTCCCACTCCCCCAGCTCGAGCCACGCGAGGCCGATCTTGCTCCACGCCAGGGCGCTGTCGGGCTCGGCCCGGAGGAACTCCCGGTAGTGGTGGATCGCGTTGGTGTAGCGGCCCATCGAGAAGTGCGTGAGGCCGAGGTAGTAGTGGGCGATCGACCCGTACTCCTCGTGCTGCAGCAGCCGGGTGAAGAACCGGCGGGCGTACTTGTACTGCCGCGTGTGCAGGAAGAGCTCGCCCAGGTCCTTGTAGATGTTGCCGACGAAGCTCTCGAACGGGCGCAGCCGGAGCGCCGTGACGAGGTGGTAGATGGCCCGCTCCATCAGCTCGTCGGACGCCTTGAAGTCGCGCTCGCGGGCCTCGCTGTAGAGGGCGCCGCCGAGGTTGTAGTGGGCCTGCCACAGATCCGCGTCCAACTCGGTGGCGCGGGTGAAGGCGTCGATGGCGCGGGCGCTGCTGCCGCGCTGCTTGTGCAGGTTACCGAGCCCCACGTGGGCGAGGGCGTCCTGGGGATCGGCGGAGATGGCGGCCTTGTAGTTGTCCTCGGCGCCGTCCAGATCACCGACCCCGTAGCGGGCGTTGGCGCGGATGTTGAACGCCTGGCAGGCACCCCCGAAACGCTCGACGGCGAGGGCGGCGAGCTCATCGGCGCGCTCGAACCAGTGGTCCCCACGGCCGTAGTAGTAGCCCTTCTGGAAGCACGCCTCGGCCAACTCCAGGAGGAGCTCCACGGACGATTCGCCGTTTTCGAGGCGCTGCTCCAGCCGCTGGATCTTCCAGTCGTGCCGGCTCTCGGGGGTCATGGTGGCCAAGGGACCGGCGCAGTCTACCGGACAAGAGCGTGCTAGGGTCCCGGCCCGATGAGCCCGCGCGCGATCGTTCCCTTCTTGCTGCTCACCTCCCTGCTCACGATGCCTTCCGTGGCGTCGGCGGAGCCGGTGAAGATCAGTGCCATCAACGCTCGGTACGACGCTACGGGCACAGGCCTGAGCGTGACGGCGAGCCCCCGCACCCTCGACCTGCTCCAGGGCGGCGGCGGCTTCACCTTCTCCCTCGTGGACCGGCCGTTCGTGCTCTACGACGACAGCTCCGGCGTGCGCGAGGCGTGGTCCGTGATCGTCCAGTCGCAGGTGCTGCTCGACCTCCACGGGGCGATCGGCTTCAAGTACGTCGATCTGGGGCTGGTTCTTCCCGTCGCCCCGGTGGTGGTCTGGGGACTGGATCCGACCGGCGACTTCCCCGTCCACGAGGGCGCTGACATCGGTGGAATCGGGGACCTGACCCTCATCCCGAAGGCGCAGATCATCGACCCCCGGGCCAAGAAGTTCGGCCTCGGCGTGCAGATCCCCGTGTCCCTGCCCACCGGCCATGCGAGCCGCTACCTGGGCAACGGCGGCGTCGCCGTCGAGGTGCAGATCCTCGCCGAACTCGACCTCGGCCGCTTCCGGGCGCTGGCCAACTTCGCGCCGCTGCACCTGCGGCCCCGCGTCGAGTACGGCGGCTTCGTCCGCCAGGTCGGCATGAACTGGGCCGTCGGCGTCTCCGGTTCGGTGCTGCAGACGATGGACCTCCGGGCCGAGACCTGGGGAACGATGAGCTACATGGGGACCAAGTCGCAGGCCACGGCCGAGTGGTCCGTCAGCGCCGCGCTCCGGCCGGCCGACCTCGTCGAGCTGGAACTGGGCGCCGGTGGCGGCATCGCCGGGTTCGGAACGCCCCAGTTGCGGGCGTTCGCGGGCGTGCGGTTCACGTCCCCGCCGAAGTCCGCGACCCCGGACTACGACCCCGACGAGCACAGCGAGCCGGAGGCTGCGCCGGCGCCGGCCGTCGAGGAAGCCCCGGCGGTCGAAGAGGCCCCCGCTGTCGAGGAGGCTCCGGCCGCTGAAGAGGCTCCCGCTGCCGAAGAGGCTCCCGCTGCCGAAGAGGCTCCCGCTGCCGAAGAGGCTCCGGCTACCGAAGAGGCTCCGGCTACCGAAGAGACTCCCGCGACGGAGGAAGCTCCGGCCGCTGAGGAAGCTCCCGCGACCGAGGAGGCTCCCACCGCTGAAGAGGCTCCTGCTGCTGAAGAGGCTCCTGCTGCTGAAGAGGCTCCCGCCGCTGAGGAGGCTCCTGCCGCTGAAGAGGCTCCCGCCGCTGAGGAGGCTCCCGCCGCTGAAGAGGCTCCCGGCGCTGAGGAGGAGGCTCCCGCCGAGGAGGCTCCCGCGACTGAGGAGAAGGCCGCTGAGGAAGCGCCCGCCGAGGAAGCTCCCGCGGCCGAAGAGGCTCCCGCTCCCGAGACCGAGGGCTCCGCCGAATGATCCGCGTCCTGCTCCTGCTCCTGGCCCTGCTGTGCACCCCCGCGATCGCGTTCGCCGGTGGCGGTGACGACGACGACAGCGCCGCGGCCGACGACGACGACGACGACGACAGCGCCGACGACGGGCTCGCCTCCGGCGAGGTCCCCGAGGAGAACCGCGTGCTCGGCGGCGGTTGTGATGGACAGACCCCCAGCGGCCCCTACGCAGCTCTGCCGCTGATCGGGCTGGCCTTCGGTGTGACCCGGATTCGCCGCCGCAACGACGGGTGAACGCCAACCCGCTGTCGGCCCCCCGTGAGGTCGAGCCCCCCCTGATGCCCCTGCTGGGGCTGTTCTTCGTCAGCGGCGCCACCGGCCTGCTCTACGAGATCTTGTGGATGCGCCGGCTGACGCTGGTCTTTGGCGCCACCCACCTGGCGATCGCGACCGTGCTCGCGGCCTTCATGGGAGGCCTCGCGATCGGGGCCGCCCTGGGGGGACGGCTGGCCGACAAGCGGGGCGATCTGCTCCGCATCTACGGCCTGCTCGAGCTCGGCATCGGCGCGTTCGCGCTGCTGTTCCCGGCGCTGTTGGCGGCCGCGACCACCGTCTACCGGAGCCTCGTCGCCGCCGAGACCGCTCACTACGCCGGCGCCCACTTCATCCACTTCTTCGCGATGGTCCTGCTGCTGGTCATCCCCACCGCGGCGATGGGGGCGACGCTCCCGCTGCTGGTGCGGCGGGCGGCCGGCAAGCTATCCAAGGTCGGACGGCGGGCGGGGCTGCTCTACGGCTTCAACACCGCCGGCGCCGTGGTCGGCACGTGGGCCACGGGCTTCGTGATGCTGCCGCTCCTGGGCGTGCGCGGCACCGAGCTGCTCGCCGCCAGCGCCAACCTGATCATCGGCGTCGCCGCGCTGGTCTGGGGGCGGGCCGACGCCGCCGCGGGGAGCGCCGCGCTGGAGGTCGAGGATGACGCGGCGGACGCGGCGGAGGCCGAATCGCTCCTGGAGATCGTTCCCGATCCCGACCTGAGCCCCGATCGTCGGCGCCGGGTGCGGGTCTGGGTGCTCGGATCGCTGGCCGTCAGCGGGGCCTGCACCATGGTCTTCGAGGTCGCCTGGAGTCGCTTCCTCGCCCTCATCCTCGGCTCGTCCGTCTACGCCTTCACCCTCATGCTGGTGGCGTTCCTGCTCGGCACCGCCGGGGGCGCCCTGGTCGGCTCCTCGCTGGTGTCCCGGCCTGGCGCGCGGCCCTTGCGGTGGCTCCCCGCGGCCCTCGGCATGGCCGCGCTGACCGCCTTCGGGACCAACCACCTCTTCCCCTCGATGCCGTTCCTGTACGTCGATTGGTACAAGATGATCGACGGCCACGACAGCCTCCTGCTGGTGGGCCAGTGGCTGTTCGCGGTGCTCGTGATGACGCCGACGACGTTCTGCATCGGCCTGACCTTCCCGATGGGTGCGGCGGTGGTCGCGGATCGGGCCGACGCGGTCGGTCGGGACGTCAGCCGCCTGTACGTGCTGAACACCACTGGAGCCGTCGTGGGCTCGCTGCTGGCGGGCTTCGTGCTCATGCCCCAGTTCGGCATCCAGGAGACGCTCGTGGTGGCGGTGCTGGCCGAGTCGGCCGCTGCGATCGCCCTGATCACGACCTGGGTGGCCCCGGTCCGGACCCGCACGATCGCCGCGATCCTCGCCTCCTTCGCCGCCCTCGGGGCGATGGCCAACCGTCCCGCGTGGGACCCGCTGCTCATGAGTGCGGGCATGTACAAGTACGTCAGCGAGCTGTCGGACTTCAGCCACGAGGCGGTGCGGAACTACGCGCTGTCGGACTTCGAGCTGCTGTACTACTCCGAGGGCACGACCTCGACGGTGACCGTGGCCCGCAGCGCCGGCAGCGGGAACATCTGGCTCGCCAACAACGGCAAGGTCGACGCCTCCAGCCAGCAGGACCTGCGGACCCAGGTGATGCTCGGCCACCTCCCGTTCCTGGTGAAGCCGGATGCGAAGACGGCGCTGGTGGTCGGCCTCGCCTCTGGGGTCACCAGCGGCTCGGTCACCCTGCAGCCCGATCTGGAGCGGATCGACGTGCTCGAGATCGAGCCGGCGGTGATCACCGCGTCCCACTACTTCGACCTGGTGAACCACCGTCCCCTGGAGGACGAACGCCTCCGCGTGATCCCCAACGACGCCCGCAACCACCTCGTGCTCTACGACGACGTCTACGACGTGATCATCAACGAGCCGAGCAACCCGTGGATCTCCGGGGTGAGCAATCTGTTCACCAAAGAGTTCCTCGAACTGGGGCGGTCCAAGCTCAGTGTTGACGGGATCTTTTGCCAGTGGGTCCAGATCTACGGGATGGGCAGCGAAGACCTGCAGTCGCTGCTGGCGACCTTCGCCGACGTGTTCCCTCGGGTCAGCGCCTGGTACTCGGTCGAGGACAGCGACGTGCTCCTGCTGGGGAGCCGCGCCAGCGTGGATGTCTGGTCCGCGGACCTGGGCGCCTACATGCAGGGGCCGCGGGGACAGGACCTCCAGCGCATCGAGATCGACAACGTCTACGACCTCCTGACGTACCTGCGCATGGACCGCGCCGACATCGTGGAAGCGGCCGATGGCATGGGGCTCAACACCGACGACAACGTCCGGATCGAGTTCTCCGCCCCCCGCTATCTGCACTACGACACCGCCCCGCGGAACAACCAGCTCCTGGAGGACGCCGCTTCCGGTGCGTTCGACCAGGCGCGCGACGTGCTCGGCACCCCGGACGAGGAGGTCACCTTCCTCGTGGGCCTCGCGGAGGCGTGGGAGAAGCGGGGGATCTGGTTCCAGGCGGGGAGCTCGTACCTGACCGCGCTTGAGCGTCGGCCCGGGGACATCGAGCTCACTGAGCGGCTGGCCCGGGCGCGGGTCCAGATGGACGAGGGCGAGCCCGAATAGGCACCGGGCACGCAGATGCCCGGCCTGATCTCGGGCTCTGGCGGGTCCTCCAAGGAGGGACCCGATGACATCGCCGAGCCAGCCGTGAAGACCAGCCGCCGCACCCGTTGGCGGGACAGCGTCGTGCCCCCCGAGATCGTCGTGGGGGTGCTCCTGGGCTGGGGCCTGCTGGGTCTGACCGCGCTTCCCCTGGTCGTTCCCTGGCTCACCTTCGACGGCGGCTGGCTGGAGCGGTTCCTCGTCCCCACCCTCGGTCTCGCCGCGGGGCTCCCCCTCGTCACCTGGTACGCCGGCCGGCTGGGCCGACGCTCCTCGGTTGGCTCCCGGCCGATGGAGCGCCTGTGCAAGGGCCTCCGGGCGCTCAGCTGGGGCACGAGCGTGACGGTGGACGTGCAGGTCCTGGCGGGCGAACGGCTCCGCCTCTGGGCCACCGACGACGGCCTCCCCCTGGACCTGCGCATCGAAGCGCTGGCCGCGGGGGCTCGGGATCCCCGCATCGGAGATCCCGAGTTCGACCGCCTCATGCGGGTCCCCCGGGAGAGTCTGGATGCCGCCGTGGCGGTGCTCGAGCCGCGCGCCCGTCGCACCCTGCGCCTGCTCCTGCGCCACACGTCGGGCCTGACCCTGAGCGACGGCGCCTTCGAGCTGGACATCGCGGCGGGACGGCCCGAAGCCGAGATCCTCGGCCTCGCCGGCAAGCTCGTGGAACTGGCCCAGGGACTTCGCTCCCGACCGGAGCAGCGGCCTGCCCAGTTGGCCCATCGGGTCCACTCCGATCCCCTCCCCGGAGTGCGTGAGGTGGCGCTTCGTCTGCTCCTGACCCGCTACCGGGACACCGGCTCGGCCCAGCGTCTCGCCGCCCGGTTTCTGTCCGGCGACGACCCCCGTCTGGGGCTGTTGGCGGCAAGGATCCTGGACCGCCCCGGACCCATCGCGCGGTTCGAACAGCTGCTCGCGACCGCGGCGGGGGGCCTCACCCTGGCGCCGGTCGAGCCGGATCCCGACGGGGGCGAGCTGGCGTTGATTCGAGCGACGGGAGGGGAACTGGCGTTGGGAGCAACCGACCGCACCGGCGAGCTCGAGTTCGTCGTCCCGGGCTCGGAGGGGCAGATGCCGCTGCTGGACGTGCCCGGGCCCGGCAGCCTCGCCCTCGAAGACCGCTAGGCGATCTCGATCACGCAGTTCGCGATCCGCGAGTCTCCGTCGAGCCGCTGCTTGTCGTGGGCGGGCTGAGCCATGCCCCCCGCGCCGGTGGCGCGCACCCGGACCTCGTAGCGGCCGGGCCCCGGGGCGTCCCACGGGAACCACCAGTGCACCCACACATCCGGAAGCGGCCAGCGATGGCCCGCCGCGGCGTGGGCGGCCGCGGCGGCGTCATGCTCGGTGAGCTCGGCCGGCACGTCGATCTTGGCGTCGGCCCAGGGGGCGCCGTCGATGCTGATCTGCACCCGCTCGAGCGCGCCCACGGCGGGCAGCGCGGAGCCCCGCAGAACCAGCCGTCGCTCCTTGGTCCGCACCTCGGCCCGGCCCTTGCGGATGTCCGGGTCCAGCAGCTTGCTCCCCAGCTCCACGACGCCGGGGTCCAGCCCGACCCTGAGGTCCGCCTCGTGGTTGCCCCACGCCACGTCCTCGGTGGTGACCTCGATCCGCACGGGCCACTTGATGTTCTTGAAGCCGTAGCGGTCGGGCACGATCAACCGGACGGGGCCCCCGCGGCGTTCGCTCAGCGGTTCGCCGTTGAGCTCCCAGGCGAGCATCGCCTCGCGGCCGTCGGCGGTGATGAGGTGGTCCCAGCGGAGGTTGGCGGTGAAGCCGTCCTCGCCGTAGATGCGGAGCCGGGTGACGTCCCGGGGCGGGCCCGCGCGCCGGAGGATCGGCCGCAGCCGGACCCCGGTCCAGACCCCGTTGCTGGCGAGCCGAAAGTCAGGCCCGTCGCCGGTGCAGCGGAGCGTCTTGAGCAGGTGCACGATCCCCAGTTCGCTGCCGGCGTGCCGCACCCCGCGCTCGGACAGCTCGAAGGGCTGGCTCACCGCTCCGTCGATGGCGAGCATCCAGGGGACGTCGGGGCGCCTGGTGCGGTGGGGGAACCGCTCGCGATCAGTGAGCCGGACCCAGTAGTACTTGGGGTCGAACTTGCGCGCGTCGAAGCGGTTGTAGAACTCGTCCTGCGGGGTCAGGAAGGGGATCTGCTGCCCCCAGGCGGGCCCGCGATCGACCCGTTTCCAGACGCCGATGCCGAGGTGGGAGGCGACCGCGGTTCCAGCCAGGGCGCCGCCCGCCTGAAGCAGGCGTCGTCGCGAGGTCGTCACGCTAGGCGTGGGCCTCTTCTTCGTCCGTGACCTCTTCGTCGTCGGGGAGCTCGGCGAGGTAGAAGGCGTCGTCGGCGCGGCGGCGTCGGCCGAACGTCAGGATCTCGTCCAGCAGGCCGTACCCGATGTAGCTGCCGCCCACGGCGACCAGCAGGATCGTGAACTCCTGGATGACGAGCACGACGACGATGCTGGCGACGAGGCCGGCCACGAACGCCCGGATGACCGGGGTCATGCGGACCTCACGGAAGGTGCGGAACCGGACCGTACTGACCATCAGGTAGGACAGCAGCACCGTCAGGAGCAGCACGCCGACGTGGTTGGAGACCTCCGTCGCGCGGGTCTCGGCGTGGAACAGCACGAGGCTGGCGACCATGCCGCCGGCGGCGGTGATGGCGAGTCCCTCGGTGTACCGCTTGGGGCCGTCGCTGACATCTTCCTCCATCGTCTTCATGTTGAAGCGGGAGAGGCGGAAGACGCCGCAGAGCACGAAGGCGAAGGCGACGATGAAGCCGGCGCGGCCGTAGGCCTCGAGGCCCCACTTGTACAGAAGCACGCCGGGGGCGACGCCGAAGCTGACGACGTCCACGAGGGAGTCCATCTGCACGCCGAACTCGGACTGGGTCTTGGTCCACCGGGCGACGCGCCCATCGAGCGTGTCGAAGATGCCGGCGTACATGATGAGGAGGGCGGCGGTGAAGAAGGCGGTCGACTCGTGCGGCTTCGCCTCCGCGGAGACCATGATCGACGCGAGGCCGCACAGCAGGCTGGTCCCCGTGAACAGGTTCGCGGGCTTCATAATGTACGTCATCATCGAGGTACGTCCGCGCATGGCTCCATCCTACCCCAGGCCGGGGAATGCTCCGTGCCACGAGCGGACGACGTCGTCCAAGCGCGCGCGGGGCAGCAATCCTGTAATCCCCCACGGCGAACCAGTCAAGGAACGAGCGCAGACACCGAGGTCCGCGAGGGCGCTCCGGGCGATGCTCCAGCAGCGTTCCTGCTCTGCCAGACCGGCGCCTACGACGGTCACCGTGCCGAGGTCGGAGGCGACCTCGAGGTGGGGCAGGGGAGCGCCGAGTTCGGCCGCCCGAGCGGCTGCGTCGGGCGAATTGCGGGTGTCCAGGAGCACGCTCCCTGTGACCGCACCGGTGGCGTCTTCGTCCAGCCGAAGGTCCTTGCGTTCGATCCCCCGGGCCTCCAGTCCGCCGAGGAAGCGGTCGACCTCGTTTCGCGGCCCGCGGAACCACGCCGCGACGACGTTGCGGTCCGAGGAGACGGCGGTGGCGCGCCCGATCCCGGGCTGCGGTGACGACGTGATGACCGTGCCGCGACCGTCCGTGAAGGTGGAGCGGGCCCGCAGGGTGATGCCGTGGCGGCGGGCGTAGTCGATCGCCTCGGGCGCCAGCACGCGGGCGCCGCGCAGGCCCATCTTGAGGATCTCGCCGTGCTCCAGGGTGTCGATCGGGCGGGCGTCGGACACGACCCGCGGGTCGGCCGTGTAGACCCCCTCGACGTCGCTGAAGATGTCGCAGGTCGATGCTTCCAGGGCCCCCGCCAGCGCGATCGCGGTGGTGTCGGAGCCGCCCCGCCCCAGCGTGGTCACTTCCTTGTCGGTGGAGACCCCGGCGAAGCCGCCGACGATGACGATCGACCCCTCCTCCAGCGCTTCGAACACCCGCACGGGGCGGACCTCGATGATCTGGGCCCGATTGTGGTCGGTGGTGGTGATGATCCCCGCCTGCGACCCCGTCAGCGAGATAGCCTCGCACCCGCGGTCGCGGATCGCCATCGCCAGCAGCGCCATGGAGACGCGTTCGCCGGCGGTCAGGATCATGTCCATCTCCCGCCGGTGGGAGCCGTCCGAGACTTCCCGGGCGAGCGCCACGAGCGCGTCCGTGGTGCGTCCCATGGCGGACACGACGACGACCGGCTGATCGCCTGCGGCGCGCGCAGCGACGACTCGATCGGCGACGCGTTGGAGCCGCTCGGGGGTGGCGACGGACGAACCGCCGTACTTGTGAACTACGACACTCACGGTGTCAGAACCCCCGGGGACGCTCTAGACGTCCGGCGTGGGCGGCGGCGGGGGCGGCGGGGGCAGCGGGATGTCCGCTGCGGGCTCGCGGGGCGCGTCGACGGCCAGCGCCGGAGTGCACGCCACAGCGAGGGCGGCGCCGGCGAAGATCACGGCGAGGAGGGTGCGCATCGAGCGGAGTCTGGGTCCCAGAGTCCACTGCGTCAAGGGTCGCGGCGATCACCGGACCGAGAGGTTGTCCACGAGGATCACGTTCTCACCTCGGTCCGTGGAGCTGTAGCCGGTGGCGTCCTGGATCATCAGGTAGGTGATGCCGGTGCCGGGCTGGTAGCCGCCGCCGCTGGCCCCGGAACTGCGATCCGAGAAGTCCGACGCGGCGAGGACGAGGTGCTTCCAGCCCTGCTCGGGGCGGACCACGCGGGTGGTCGTGCCGTAGCGGGTCCCGGACTGGTCGATGAGGAAGAAGCTGAGGTGCACGGGGAAGCTTCGGGCTGACACGCTGATCTCGACTTCGCCCTCGATCTGGAGCTTCGGGTCGAACCCCACGACGATGAGGTCGTCCTCGCCGCCGATGACGTAGGTCTCCCACGCGACGACGCCCTCGAGGCCGCCCTCGCGATCGACCTGTTCGTGGGTCAGCCGCCCCTTGGTGCTGCGCGACGGGGCGTGGAAGAGGCCCGCCACGTCGGCGTCGAAGTCGAAGCGGACCGGCAGGGTGCGGACCACCTTGCGCTCCTCCTCAAGGCTCTGCAGCCGCGAGCGCGCTTCCGTCGCCCACAGCGTCGAGGGGAACCGCTCGAGCAGGTCGCGGTAGGCGTCCTCGGCGTCGCCGGGCTCCCCCAAGGCCTCGCGGGCGAGCCCCATGCGGAGGGTCGCTTCGGCGGCGAGATCGGCGGGGATCCCCTCGGACACCGACAGCTGGGAGTAGGTGCGCAGCGCGCCCCGGAGATCGCCCGTGCCGGACTCGAGGTACAGCGCGTCGGCCATGCGGGCCCGCGCATCGAGGTGACTGTCGGCCCCCAGCAGCAGAAGCGCGGAGGCGAGCAGCAGCGCCTTAGAGACCGCCGACAAACTTGTAGCCGACGCCGTGGACGGTCTGGATGTAGCGGTTCGGCGGGCTGTCGTTGAGCTTGCGCCGCAGGTTCAGGATGTGGGTGTCGACCGTGCGCGTGGAGACGTCACTGTCGTAGTTCCACACCTTCTCGAGCAGGACTTCGCGGCTGAGGACCTGGCCCCGGTGGGCGACCAGGAATCGGAGCAGCTCCATCTCCTTGGCGGACAGCTTGGTGGGCTTGCCCTGAACCTGGAGGTCGTAGGTGGTGAAGTTCACCGAGATGCCGTCGAAGCTGTAGCTCTCCTCCTCCGGCTTGTCCTTCTCCGCGCGGCGCAGCAGCGCCTTGATGCGGGCGAGGAGCTCCAGCAACGAGAAGGGCTTGGTGACGTAGTCGTCGCCGCCCACATCGAACCCGGTCAGCTTGTCGACCTCTTCGCCCTTGGCGGTGAGGAACAGCACGGGGCCGCTGTAGTTGCCCGCGCGGAGCTGGCGGCAGACGTCGTAGCCGTGCATGCCCGGAAGCATGATGTCCAGGACGATGAGGTCGGGGTTCTCGCTGAGCCCCAGCTGGAGCCCCTCGTCACCCGTCGCCGCCGCCACGATGTTGTAGCCCTGCATGTTCAGGTAGTCCTGCAGGGACTCCCGGATCTGGGCCTCGTCTTCGACGATGAGAATCTTCTTCTTTGCAGTCATCTCCGCCTCTTCTGATCGACCTCATCCAGCTGCCTGACGGGAAGCGCGAACTCGAACCGGCTCCCCTCGCCCAGACGCGACTTCACTACCACGCTGCCGCCATGCGCCGCCACGATGTGCTGCACGATACTGAGCCCGAGGCCGGTTCCGCCAACCTCTCGGGTCATGTGATCGCCGCCTCGGTAGAACTTCTCGAACAGGTGCGGCACTTCCTTCGGATCGATGCCGGGACCGTGATCCTGGACTGACAGGACGATGCGCTCGTCCTCCATCCGCACGCCCATTTCGATCCTCTTGTCGTCCAGGCTGTACTTCACCGCGTTACTCATCAGGTTGATCAATGCCTGGATGATCGCGTCGCGGTCGAAGGCTGTCGGGGGGAGGCCCTCGGCCACCGTGGTGGTGAGGGTGAACCCTTCCTTGCGCACGTAGTCGCCGGTGATCTTCTCCACCTCGTAGACCGCGTCGCCGATGTCGCCCATGCCGATCTGGAACTTCTTGCGCCCTTCTTCGATGCGGGCGAAGTCGAGCACGTTGTTGATCAGGCGGGTGAGCCGCTCGGCTTCGCTGACGATGTTGCGGTGGTACTCGGCCTGCTTGTCGCCGCTGGGCACGGCCCCGAGGGCGAGCATCTCCGCCATGATCCGGATGGTCGTCAGGGGGGTCCGCAGCTCGTGGCTGACCGAGCTGACGAAGTCGCTCTTGAGGCGCGCGATCTCGACCTCGCGGGCGACGGCGCGGCCGATGACCACGATGCCGACGAGGATGATCACCAGCAGCGCGAAGATCATCCCCAGCCGCACGTAGCGGGCCTGGGCGCGGGCGCGGCCGAACACCGCTTCCCCGCGGGTCACCGCCAGCGAGTAGCCGGGGAGCCACGGCTCCAGTGACTGCACCACCTTGAAGCCGGGGCTCGGGGGGGCTGACTCGTCCGGGCGGCCGCTGACGAGCTCGGTGGCGAACTCCGGGTTGGCGCGGGCGAGCGTGGTGATCGACGCCTCCAGCTCCGCCTTGACCCCGCGATCGTCGAGCACGGCGATGATCTGCCGGCCCTTGCCGCCCTGGCTCCACCACCGGTCGGCGACCAGCAGCGTGCGGTCGGCCGAGGGGAGCGACTGCAACGAGAAGGTGGCGCGTCGGCGCTCGAGCTGGCGGGCGTCCGCGGCGATGGCGGGCAAGGCGGCGAGCACCGCGGCCTGATCCGATTGCTGGGTGATCCGGGCATCGAGGCGGCGGCGCACGGCGCGCAGATCCGGCCCCTCCCCGCGCACGAGGCGGATGAGCCCGTCGCCGTCCAGCTGCCCCAGGATGCGGTAGGCCAGCGCGGTCTCCCCGTAGCCGCCGAACGTCCACGAGCCGCGTAGGAGCACGTCCAGCAGTTCGACGAGGCGGTCGGCCGCGTCGGTCTCCCGCCCCATGGCGCTCAGGGCCACCGACGTCTGGTAGGTGGCGAGCAGGTCGATGGGGAAGTCGTTCAGATCGAGATCGCCGGCGTGGGCCGTGGCCGCCTCTTCCCACTCGTGCAGGGCCTCGGCGGGCCTCCCCGCTTTGAGCAGGCTGCGGGCCCGGGCGAGCCGGGCGATCCCGCGGCCGCGCTGGCCCGGGATGAGCCGCAGGGCGCTTCCGTAGGCGGCGACGGCGGCGTCGTAGTCCTCCCGTAGGAACTCGGCTTCTTCGCCCGAGCGCAGCAGGGGGCCGAGGTAGGCGCGGTCGCCGGAGCGGCGGGTCGACGACGTGCGCGTGGTCGCCGCGCGTCGGGGGAATCGCAGCTCTCCGGCGCCGTCCAGGACGAGCACGTCGGCGACGCGGGACTCGGCCCCCCGGAGGCTCTCGGCGGCGCTGCCGGGGTCGCTGATCCAGGCGCCGCCCGAGGCGACGGCGGTGGCATCCAGGTCGCCCAGGAGCGTCTCCATGCGCTCGCCGAGGTCCCGGTGGAGCACGGCCGCCATCTCCTTGGCCCGCTCGCGCAGGGTCGCTTCGTAGAGCGTCTCTTCCTGGAGCACCGCCTGGACGCCGTACCAGGCCAGCACGATGCCGGGGATGACCACGGAGACCACGAGCATGCCGACCAGGCGGTTGCTGATGGAGCTTCGGCTCAGGAATCGGCGGACCACGGACCGGCGGAGTGTACATCGGGAAGGGGAGGTCTATTGTTCCGGTCCTTGGCGCACAAGCACCCCGACGACGACCGCCCCAAGCGGCTCGTCCACCACACCCCCCTGAAGCGGTGGAGCCCGATCACGCGGGAGGAGCGCAAGGAGACGCGGGCGTTCGTGGATCGGTTGGTGGCATTCCCCCACCTGACCGTGGGTACCTCGGTGTTCCTGGCGTGGGGGTACCTGGTGCAGCTGGTGCTGGGGTGGCCGATCAGCTTCCTGCTGCCCCCGTCGGCGGGCGGCTCGTACCTGGCGACGGAGATCCTGGGCGAACGGCTGGGCTGGTTGGACGCGGACCTCGTGATGGCGGGGGAGGGGTGGCGGCTGCTGAGCTGCACGATGCTCCACGGCTCGCTCCTGCACGTCGCCGGCAACGCCCTCGTCCTCTACTTCCTCGGCCGCATCGTCGAGAACCTCTACGGCCGCGCAGCCTTCCTCGTCACCTACGTGGGCGCGGGTGCGGCGGGGGCGGCGCTGTCGATCTCGACCGGCATCGAGCACTCGATCGGGGCCAGCGGCGCGATCCTGGGGATGCTCGGCGTCACCTTCGTGCTCGGCCTGAAGCACAAGGACGCGATCCCCAAGCCGCTGCGTGACTACTTCCGCACCGACATGTGGGTGTTCGTGTTCCTCGTCGGGCTGCTCTCGCTGCTTCCGTTTGTCGACTGGGCCGGCCACCTCGGCGGCTTCCTGTTCGGCGTGCTGATCGGCGCAGTGTGGCCTCCGCGGGCGATCGTCGGACGGCCGAATCCCCAGGCGGCGCAGATTCAGATGGCCGCCGCTGGCGCTGCCCTGGGCGTCTTCCTGTTCGCCGCCGCCGTGGTCGGGTCGCGCATCCCCACCGTCCAGGACTACCTCCCCAACGAAGACCTGCACGCCATGTACGCGGCCATCGACCGGGATGACCCCGAAGCGGTCAAGCGGATCGCGGACCGGCTGGAGGATAAGTTCGAAGGCAAGCCCGAGCTGCAGCACGCCCTGGGGCAGGTCTTCAGCTCGGTCGGCGACTACGACCGCAGCCTCGCCTGCTACCGCGCCTTCGAGAACCTCGCGGGCGACGCGATCGCGAACGACACCTGGGAGAACGACGTCGCCTGGGTGCTGTTCGTCGGGTGGCCGGACGACCGCACGAAGGTGCGCGAGGGCATGCGCCGGGTCCGCAAGGCGTTGCGGGAAGAGCCCGACGACCCCGCGATGCTCAACACCCTGTCCTACGGGCAGGTGCTGTCCGGCAAGGCCAAGGAGGGCGAGGAGCTGTCGGCGGAGTTGATGGGCAACAAGATCCTCGCGCAGGACCGCCAGGTCGACGTCTACATCCACATCCTCACCCTGCTGGCGCTGGATCGCGGGGACGAGGCGCTGGAGGAGTGGAACGAGTACGCCCCCGACTTCCCCGCGGGCGAGGTGATTCGGTACGGTGACATCGCGAGGATCAAGGACCGCGCGGAGGCCGAGCTGAGGGCGGCCGAGCTGCTCTAGCCCCTCCGAAGCAGTCTTCGGGACTCCAAATACAAATACTCCGTATGTTCTCATACAAACCATGGGCTATGGTTGGCACATGGGACTCGCGGATTACGAGATCGTCGGCACCATCGGGCGCGATTCAGACGGCCTGCTGCTGGCCTGGCGTGATGCTCCCATCGCCGTACGCGGCCTCTACGCGCTCCACGTCGTGGAACCCAGCCAGGCCACCGATCGGCACTTCCCCCGCCGCCTCGTAGGCGAAGCCGCCTGCGGAGGACGCGCCGACCACGAAGGGCTGGTCCGGGTCCATGAAGTGGTGGTCGACGACGAGCTCGCCGCGGTGGTCACCGACTACGTCGACGGCCACTCCGTCGACGAGGTGCTGGACCGCCACGCCGCCTCGGGCGAGGCGATCGCCACCGAAGCGGTGCTGGAGTTGGTGGCGCACGTGCTGGATGCGACCCACCACGTGCACTCGCTGGACGGTCAGGGTCCTCAGCACCACGGCCGGATCACGCTCGCGAAGGTGATGTTGACCGCCGACGGCGGGGTCAAGCTGCTGGGCGTGGGCATCGCCCCGGACCGGGCCGAGCGGCGCTCCCGCGAGCGGCTGGGCGCCGCCGTCGACCAGTACGCGATCGGGCTGGTCTTCCTGGATCTGCAGCTGGGCCGACGGGTGTCCTGGGACGAATCCCTGCACCCCACCAAGGGCAAGTGGCCGCGCACCCTCGAGGAGGGGCTGCGCGAGCTGAGCCTCAAGGACCCGTGCCTGCCCGTGCTGCTGCGCATGCTCGCCCCGCTGCCGGAGGACCGCTACCCGACCTGCGCGGCCGCGGCCCTGGAGCTGCGGCGGGTGCGCGCCGGCTTCCCCGAGGGGGCTGCGCAGCCGGGCTTCGCCGCGTACGAGGTGGAGGCGCTGCGCAACGACGATTGCGACACGACGCAGCTGGAGGACGAGGACCTCGCCTCGGAGTGGTCGGTGCAGGCCGCGCCCGAGCCGTGGGAGGTGCTGGAGCCGCTCACCCAAGACCGTGACCGTGCCGTTCGCCAACGCGTTCACGCCGAGGGCCTCCAACTGGCCGCGGGAGACCTCGACCCTCGAGGTCGTGAACATCGCGCCGGTGCCGACGGTCGTGGAGACGCTGCCCGCGCCGCCGTCCGAGGCCGTGACGCTGCCTCCCCCGTCCGACGGCTTCGAGCCCTACGTGGCCGGCCCCGAGCCGGACGCGACCATGCCCCCCGCGGACGCGCAGGTGACGCTGCCGCCCCCGCCGAAGGTCGTGCCCCCGCGCCGTCGTCGGCGCCGTTGGCCCAAGACCGTCGGCATGGACAACGCCGGGTATGGCTCGGACCCCGTTGTGCAGTACCAACTGGCCGAAGAGATGCCGGAGGACAGCGGGGGCGTCGAGATCGACCTCAACCTCGGCAGCGCCTCGACGAACCTCGCCCTCCAGCCGCGGCTCTACACCGACAGCACGCCCGCGGCGCTGGTTCCGCCGCCCGAGCCGGCGCCGGCTCCGGCCGAGCCCGCCGCCTCGCTTTGGCTGCAGGCGAGCGAGACCGCGATCATGGACCGGCCCGCGCCCGCGCCGTCCGCCCACGGTCCCGCCCCCATGACTCCACCGCTGTCAGCCGCCGAACAGACGCTCCCGCCGGGCCGTCCGAGGCGCCCCGTCCGCTCTCGGCCGGGCCGGAAGCGGACGGCGAAGTCCAAGACCGGCCGACGGTCGCGCGGCGGCAGGTCCCGGTCGCGGTGGACGCGGGGCTCCGGTTGGGTCGTGCGTCAGCCCGAGGGACGACGGGGTCCGCGCCGGCCCGCGGATGCCGAGACCACCAGCAGCGGGCTGATGCGCCGCTGGGGTGTCAACGAGTGGCTCGATCGCAGCAACGTGCTCAAGGGACTGGCGATCGGGCTCGCCGTGCTCGTGCTGATGTTCACCTTCAAGATGTTCAAGCGGGCCTGGGCGGCTCGCTCCCGCCGCGGAGCGAGCCGCCCAGGAGGCCGCGGGTGATGTGCACCCCGACCTGCTGCCCGACAGCAACCCGAATCGGATCGACTGAGGCGGCTCTTACAGGCCGTCGGGCTCGGGGGGCATCGTGGGGTCCATGGGTACCTGCTTCGCCGGAGCGGTGCTCCCCCGTTCGACGAGCCCGGGGACCCGCACGCCGGACGCGGTGAAGCGCTCGACGTACTTGCCCAGCATGTCCACCTCGATGTTGACGCTGGCGCCGGGGCCCTTGGTCTGCAGCGTGGTCTGCAGCTGCGTGTGCGGTACGATCATCACCTCCACCGAGGAGGCGGCGTCGTTGACCCGGTTGATCGTCAGGGAGATCCCGTCGACGGCGATCGATCCCTTGGAGATGACGTAGCGCATCAGCCCGCGGGGGAGCGCGAAGTGCACGCGAATGCCTTCGCCGCTGGGTTCCCGGGCTGCCACCGAGCCGACCCCGTCGACGTGACCGGTGACGAAGTGCCCGCCGAGGCGGTCGCCCACCTTCAGCGCCCGCTCGAGGTTCACCACCGAGCCGCGCTTGAGCGAGCCGAGGGTCGTCAGGTCCACCGACTCGCTGCTGACCTCGACCTGGAACTTGCTGTCCTGGAAATCGATGACGGTCAGGCATGCACCGTCGATGGCGATGCTCTCGCCGAGCTCGTAGTCGTGGACGTCCCAGCCGCCGGAGATGGTCAGCGCGCGCCCCTTGGGCACCTTGCGTGACGTCATCACCTTGCCGGTCGCAGTGATGATTCCCGTGAACATCAGGTCGCTTCCCCCGAACCGTATCGCTCCGTCCACCAGGGCCCCGCGGGTCCGTCCGCGGTCCGGGTCTCCAGCACGATGTCATCGCCCAGACGGGTCACCGAGAACGGTGCCAGCACCGAGGCGTCTCCAGCCTCGCCCACTCCCGCGCCAAGCGCCAGAGGAACCGCGTCGCGGCCGCCGAACACCTTCGGGGCGACGTAGACGAGCCAGCGGTCGACGACCCGGGCGTCCAGCAGGGCGCCGTGCAGCGTGGCGCCACCTTCGACGAACAGGGTCGCGATCTGACGATCGGCGAGCGCCCCCAGGGCGGCGGTCAGATCGACCTGAGAGCCGGCCCCCGCTTCGATCAGCTCGGCGCCCGCGGTTCGCAGGGCGTCGGCGCGGTCCGAGGCCAGCCCCTCGGCCGTCGTGAGGATCCAGATCGGGCCTCCGTCGGTGGAGAACAGCCGAGCGTCGGCGGGGGTCCGAAGCTGCGAGTCGAGGACCACCCGGACCGGGTCGGGGAGGCCTTCGCGCCGTCCTTCGGAGAGCCGCACGTTCAGCCGGGGATCGTCCGCGAGCACGGTGCCGACGCCCACCGCGACCGCCTGGTGGAGCGCGCGCTGGTGCCGGGCGTGATCCCGCGCTCCGTCCCCGGTGATCCACTTGCTGCTGCCGGTGCGCGTCGCGGTGCGTCCGTCCAGCGTGACCGCGGCCTTGAGCGTGATGAACGGCCGGTGCTCCGTCATGGCGACGATGTGAGCCTCGTTCAGCGCCCGGGCGGCGTCCTCGTGCAGCCCCACCTCCACCGTCAGGCCGGCCTCGCGGAGCTTGGCGATGCCCTTGCCGGCGACGTGGGGGCTGGGGTCGACGGTGCCGACGACCACCCGCTCGACCCCGCTGCGCAGGATCGCGTCGGTGCAGGGCGGCGTGCGACCCCAGTGGCAGCACGGCTCGAGGTTCACGTAGACGGTGGCGCCCTCGGCGCGGAAGTCGATGCGTCCGAGGGCGTCGGCCTCGGCGTGGTCCTGCCCTGCGGGCTGGGTCCGGCCTTCGGCGAGCACGCGTCCGTCGCGCACCACGACGCAGCCGACCATCGGGTTTGGCCACGTTCGTCCTCGCGCGCTGGAGGCGAGCTCCAGGGCCCGCAGCATCGCCGCGCTGTCGGAGGCGACCTCCATCAGTCGGCGTCCGGCTTCACCAGGATGCTCGCGGCCAGTTCCGTGAAGTCGGCCAGCGACTCGAACCGGCGGTACACGCTGGCGAACCGGGCGAAGCTGATCTCGTCCACATCGCGGAGCTCTTCCAGCAGCTGCAGCCCGATCGCTTCGCTGGTCACTTCGCCTTCGGGCGCGGCCTCGACCTTGGCGCTGACGCGCTCTTCGATGCGGGCGATGGCGTCGGCGCTGACGGGGCGCTTGCGGCAGGCGGTGCGCAGCGAGCGGCGGATCTTGTCGCGGTCGAACGGCTCGTGCCGCCCATCGCGCTTGACCACCATCTTGGCGCCGCCCTCCATCCGCTCGTACGTGGTGAAGCGGTGGGTGCACTTCTCACACTCGCGGCGGCGGCGGATCTCCATGCCGTCCAGCCCTGGACGTGAGTCCACGACCTTGCTGCCCTCGTGCCCGCAGGCGGGGCAGCGCATCGATCAGGCCTCGACGCCGGCGGCGAGCGTGGCGCGAGCCTGCTTCAGCCGGTCTGGGTAGATGGGGAAGGCGCTGCACAGCTCGTCCACGTCGAGGCGGATGCTCTGCTGCAGGGCGGCGTCGCCGGGGTCGGACAGGATCTGCACGATCCAGGAGCCGATCTGCTCCATCTCGTCTGTGCCCATGCCGCGGCTGGTCAGCGCCGGGGTGCCGATGCGCACGCCCGAAGTGACGAACGGAGAGCGCTGCTCGCCCGGCACGGTGTTCTTGTTCACCGTGATGCCGGCATGCTCCAGGGCCTGCTCGGCGTCCTTGCCGGTGACGTCGCCGCGGCGGAGGTCGACCAGCATCAGGTGGTTGTCGGTGCCGCCGGAGACCAGGTCGAGGCCGCCGTCCGTCAGCGTGAACGCCAGCGTCTTGGCGTTGTCGATGATCTGCTTGGCGTAGGTCTTGAATTCGGGCTCCAAGGCCTCCCCGAACGCCGCCGCCTTGGCCGCGATCACGTGCATCAGGGGACCGCCCTGCATGCCCGGGAAGACCGCCGAGTTGACCGCCTTGCCGAACTGCTTGGTCGACATCGTCATGCCCCCGCGGGGGCCGCGCAGCGTCTTGTGGGTGGTCGTGGTGACGAAGTCGCAGTGGGGGACGGGGTCGGCGTGCAGGCCGGTGCAGACCAGGCCGGCGACGTGGGCGATGTCCGCCATCAGGAGGGCCCCGACCTCATCGGCGATGGCCTTGAACTGCGCGAAGTCGAGCTCGCGGGGGTAGGCCGAGGCGCCCACGACGATCATCTTGGGCTTGTGGGCGAGCGCCTTTTCGCGCACGTCGTTGAAGTCGATGCGGCCCGTCGCCTCGTCCACGCCGTAGGCCATGACCTCGTACAGCTTCCCGGAGAAGTTCACCGGGCTCCCGTGGGTGAGGTGGCCGCCGTGGCTCAGGTTCATGCCGAGGATGCGGTCGCCCGTCTCCAGGCTCGCCATGTAGGCGGCCATGTTGGCCTGGGCGCCGGAGTGGGGCTGCACGTTGACGCGCTCGCAGCCGAACAGTTCGCGGGCGCGCTGGCGGGCGAGGTTCTCCGCCACGTCGACGTACTCGCAGCCGCCGTAGTAGCGCTTGTTGGGGTAGCCCTCGGCGTACTTGTTGGTGAGGACGGAGCCTTGCGCCTCCAGCACCGCGGAACTGACGTAGTTCTCCGACGCGATCATCTCCAGGCCGGTCTCCTGGCGAACGACTTCTTGGGCGATGGAGCGGGCGAGGTCGGGATCGTTCTGCTGCAGCAGGGACATCGTGGGGCTATCCGATCTTTTCGACGCGGCGGCTGTGGCGGCCGCCCTCGAAGTCCGCGCCGACGAAGGCATCGACGATCTCCAGGGCCAGCGACGGACCGGTCACCCGGGCCCCGAGGCAGAGCACCTGGGCGTTGTTGTGGTTGCAGATCATGCGGGCGCTGAAGACGTCGCCGCAGACGCCGGCGCGCACGCCGTCGACCTTGTTGGCGGTCATCGCCATACCCTGGCCGGTGCCGCAGACGAGCACGCCGCGGTCCGCTTCGCCCGCGGCAACGGCACCCGCCACGGCCTTGCCGTAGTCGGGGTAGTCGACCGAGTCGGAGGCGTGGGTGCCGAGGTCGTTGATGTCGTGGCCGGCGGCGGCGAGGTGCTCCCCGATCGCCTGCTTCAACTCAACCCCACCGTGGTCGCAACCGATCGCGATTCGCATCGCCTACTCCAATGCCCCGAAGGCGAGGCAGCCGTTGGTTCCGCCGAATCCGAACGCGTTGCTGAGGGTGCGTCGCACCTTCATCTCCCGCGCCGTGTGCGGCACGTAGTCGAGATCGCAGTCGGGATCCGGGTTGTCGAGGTTGATCGTGGGAGGCACGACCCCGCGGTGGATGGCGAGGGCGCAGATGACGGCCTCGAGGCCTCCGGCGGCACCCAGGAGGTGCCCGGTCATCGACTTCGTCGAGCTCACCGCGACCGACTTCGCCGCGTCCCCGAAGACGTGCTTGATCGCCTTTGTCTCCGCCGCGTCGTTGTACGGGGTGCTGGTGCCGTGGGCGTTGATGTAGTCCACGTCCGTCGGGTTCCATTGGGCGTCCCGGAGCGTGCGCTCCATGCACCGCTTGGCCCCCAGCCCTTCGGGGTGGGGGGAGGTCATGTGGTGCGCGTCGCTGTTGGCCCCGTAGCCCTGGACCTCGCAGTAGATGCGCGCGCCGCGAGCCTTCGCAAACTCGTACTCCTCGAGGATGAGCACCCCGGCCCCCTCGCCGATGACGAAGCCGTCGCGGTCACGCTCGAAGGGGCGGCTGGCGGCGGCGGGGTCGTCGTTGCGGGTCGACATCGCCCGCATCTTCGCGAAGCCGGCGACGGCCAGCGGCACGATCCCCGCTTCGGCGCCGCCCGCGATGGCGACCTTGGCGTCCCCGTACTGGAGCAGTCGGACCGCCTCGCCGATGGCGTGGTTGCCCGTCGCGCAGGCGCTGACGTGGCTGAAGTTGGGGCCCCGCGCGCCGGTCCGGATCGACACGTGGCCGGAGGCGAGGTTGATGAGGATCTTGGGGATGAGGAAGGGGGAGATCCGCCGCGGTCCGCGATCGCCGAGCAGGTCGATGGCATCGCAGATCGACTCGAGGCCCCCGATGCCGGACCCGATGTAGGTCGCGACGTCGTCGGCGATGTCGTCCGTGATCTCGAGGCCGGCGTCCCCCAGCGCCATCTCTGCCGACGCGATGCCGAACTGGAGGAAGCGGTCGAGCTTCTTGACGTCCTTGCCGTCGACCCACTGCAGGGGATCGAAGCCGTCGACTTCGGCGGCGAACTTGACGGGGTAACCGTCGGGGTCGAAGCGGGTGATCGGCCCCGCCCCGCTGCGGCCGGCGAGCAAGCCGTCCCACAACGCATCCGCGGTCAAGCCGAGCGGGGACAGCGCCCCAAGTCCCGTCACAACGACGCGATTTCTCACGATGCCTCCTGCCATCCCGGAAGGATGGTCTGACCAATCCTGGGCCCAAATAGCACGACGGCCGGACGTTGGGGACCTCTCGGTCCCACCTGTCCGGCCGGCGCGTACGTGGTGCGAGGCGGCGGTCTGCCGCCGCGAGTCCCTACTGGTGGGTCTCGATGTAGGTGATGGCGTCCTTCACCGTCTGGATTCTCTCCGCCTCTTCGTCGGGGATATCCATGGAGAAAGCGTCTTCCATCGCCATGACCAGCTCAACAATGTCCAGGGAGTCGGCCCCGAGGTCGTCGATAAACGACGACTCGAGCTTCACGTCCTCGGACTTGCTGTTCAGCTGCTCGCAGATGATCTCGATTACGCGGGTCTTGATGCCTTCGGCCATGTCGCGTCGCAATCTAAGTAGTTGAAATTACTGTGAAAAAACCGCAATAGCGGTGAAGTCGGCCGATTGTACCACCCGAATTCCCAAGTTCAACCGTCCACGGGCGCAGCTTGTTCCCTCAGTCCGCCGCCGAGGCGTTCGCGGATTCGGTCCGGCAGCTGCGCGTGCGCGAGGCGGTCGGCGAACCGGAGCGCTGCGGCCACCGCCTCAGCGTCGCTGGAGCCGTGGCCGATGAGGGCGCACGCATCGATGCCAAGGAGCAGTCCGCCACCCGCGGTGCGGGGGTCCAGGTGCCCCAGTTGGGCTTTGACGACCGGCTTGAGGAGGGCGGCACCGACCTTGCCGCGGACCGACGATTCGATTCCGCTGCGCATCCGGTCGACGGCGTGGCTGAGGATCCCCTCGGCCGTCTTGAGGGCGATGTTCCCGGTCCAGCCGTCGGTCACGACCACGTCAACCGCCCCCGCGAGGAGCTCGGCGGGCTCGATGTGGCCGGCGAAGTCGACCCCGGGGTCGGCGCCGATCAGCTCCGCCGCGGACCGCACTAGGTCGGTGCCCTTGCCGTCTTCTTCGCCGTTGCTGAGCAGGCCCACGCGCGGGGCGGGGATCCCGAAGGCGATCTCCGAGAGGGCGGCGCCCATGATCGCGAACTGGTGCAAGTGCTCGGCGCGGCAGTCGAGGTTGGCGCCCGCATCCAGCAGGACCACGGGGGTCTCGGGCTGGGGCACGAGCGCGGCGATCGCGGGGCGGAGCACGCCGTCGAGGCGGCCGGTGACGAACATGCCCATGGCGAGGGCCGCCCCGGAGTTGCCCATCGTGACGACGGCGTCGGCCTGATCGTTGCGGAGCAGCTCGAACGCTACGCGGAGGGAGCTGTCCTTCTTGCGGCGGAGGGCGGATCGCGGCGCGTCGTCCATCTCCACGACCTCGGAGGCGTGGTGGACGTGCAGGTTCGGGGGGAGTCCCCCGCGCACTTTGATGGGATCGTCTAGGACCGCCTCGTCGCCGACGAGGAGGATGTGGAAGCCATCGACGGCCGCGGCGAATGCGCCTGCGACCGTGGCTTCGGGGGCATGGTCACCCCCCATTGCGTCCAGAGCGATGCGCACCGGGCGCTCGGCCGACTAGGCCTCCTGGACGTCGAACACGCGACGACCGCGGTAGGTACCGCACTCGAGGCACACGCGGTGGCGCTGCTTCCACTCGCCGCAGTTCTCGCACTTGATGAGCGCGGTCTTGAACTGGAGCGCGTCGTGGGCCCGCCGCTTGTCGCGCCGGGTCTTGCTGGTCTTTCGCTGGGGGACTGCCATCGGTCTAAAACTCCTGCCTTCACGGCCGCGCCATTATGGGAAGGAACGTTCGGGTGTCAATCCCCGAGCTTGAGGTCCTTCAATGCGGCCCATCGTGAATCGATCTCTGGTTCGCACGTGCACGCCTCGTCGTTGAGCTCCGCGCCGCACCCCTGGCAGATGCCTTTGCACTCGTCTTTGCAGAGCGGCTTGAGGGGGAGGGCGAGCTGGATCTCCTCGCGCAGGAGGGTCTCCAGATCGACGACATCGTCCACGATTTCGCTGCGATCGAGGTCGTCGTCGGTGAGCTCGATCTCCTCGTCGTCCTCGTCGTCGCCCGCGGCCTCGCGCATGAGGATCTGAAACATCCCGCGCTTCAGCGGCTGGCGGTACGCATTGAGGCAGCGCACGCAGGTCTGGCCCACCTCCGCAGTGAGCGTGCCCTCGACGTCGACCCGCTTGGGCCAGCGCTCGAGCTTGAGCTCCGCGCGGCCGGTGGCGGTGTTCTCCGTCGCCTCCGCCAGGAGCGCCGCGAACTGCGGCAGCGCCTCGTCGAAGACGACCTCCTCGCCGGCGTCGGGGATCTCCTCGACGGGGATCTTCAGGGGGTTGCGGCGGCTCACGGTGCGGGCGCGGGGGCCGCCTGCGCGAGGTCGATGGCGGCCTTGATGCGGGTGATCGACTTGTCCCGACCGAGCGCCGACAGCGTCTCGAAGATCCCGGGGGAGACCTTGGTGCCGGTGACGGCGACGCGCAGCGGCTGGGCGATCTTGCCCATGCCCAGCTCCAGCCGCTCCATGACCTCCTTGGCGGCGGTCTCCAGCGCGGCCTCGTTCCACTCCGGGAGCGGCTCGAACGCGGCGAGGGACGCCTCCAGGGCGGGCAGGGTCGCGGCCTTCAAGAACTTCTTCGTGGCCCTGGGCTCGTACGCGATCTCGTCGTTCCAATAGAAGGCGCCCTGGTTGCGCAGCTCCACGACGGTGCGGGCCCGCTCCTTGAGGGTGTCGATCTGCTCGATGGAGCCGCCGACCTGCTCCGCGAGGGCGGCCGAGTCGGTGCGCATCATCCACTGGTGGTTGGTCCACAGCAGCTTGCCGGGGTTCCAGACGCCGGGGGACTTGCCGCAGCCTTCCAGGGAGAAGGCGTCGATCAGCTCCGCGCGCGTGAAGAGCTCCTGATCGCCGTGGCTCCAGCCGAGGCGGGCGAGGAAGTTGACCATCGCGTCGGGGAGGTAGCCCTCCTCGGAGTAGGACATGACGTTGGTGGCGCCGTGCCGCTTGCTGAGCCGCTTCTTGTCCTCGCCGAGGATGAGCGGGACGTGGGCGAACTTCGGCGGGGTCAGCCCCAGCGCGTTGTAGATGAGGATCTGCTTGGGGGTGTTGGCGAGGTGATCGTCGCCGCGGACCACGTGGGTCACGTTCATCGTGTGGTCGTCGACCACCACCACGAAGTTGTACAGCGGGTCGCCGTTGCTCCTCACGATCACCATGTCGCCGAGCTCGGCGTTGGGGAACGTGACGGGGCCCTTCACGAGGTCGTCGACGACCACCTCGCCATCGAGGGGGACGCGGAGGCGCCACACGTAGGGCCGCTCGTCGCCGTCCCAGGAGGCGGGGTCGATGTTGCGGCAGGTGCCCTGGTAGATGGCGCGACGGCCCTCGGCGCGGCACTGCTCGCGGGCAGCGTCGAGCTCCTCGCGGGTGCAGTAGCAGCGGTAGGCGTGGCCGGTGTCGAGCAGCTTGCCGACGTGCTCGGTGTAGATGTCCTTGCGCATCGACTGCCGGTAGGGGCCGGCGGGACCGCCGACGTCGGGGCCTTCGTCCCAGTCGAGGCCGAGCCAGCGCATCCCCTCGACGATCGCGGCGATCGACTCGTCGGTGGACTTCTCCTGGTTGGTGTCCTCGATGCGGAGGATGAAGCGGCCGCCGTGGCGGCGCGCGAGGAGCCAGCAGAACAGGGCGGTGCGGGCGCCTCCGATGTGGAGGAAGCCGGACGGGCTGGGGGCGAATCGAGTCACGGGCGGAGTCATGTCGCAACCTCCTATAGTTCGGTCCAACGTGCGTCAACTTCTCATCGTCTTGATCGCCCTCCTGCTGCCCGCTTCGGCGGGGGCCTACACCTTCGCCACGGACACCGGGGACGACACCGGAAACCCGCTGCGGTGGAGCACGGACGGGGATCCGATCCCGGTGCGCCAGCACCACCTGGGGGGCGGAGAGCTTCCGGCGTGGCTGATCCATTCAGCGGCGCGGAACGCGATGCAGAGCTGGGTGGAGGTGCGGGAGGCGAGCTTCTCGTTCAAGGAGACGAGCGTGTACTTCGGGGTGCCGTGCCCCCACGCGATCCCCACCGACGACCTGTCGCTGATCGAGCAGGTCTGCGGCGGGCCGATGCCGGACCACGACTTCCTGAACGCGCTCTACTTCATCGAGACGGTGTGGCCGTTCGGTGAGGAGGTGATCGCGCTGACCACGCTGTCGTGGAGCGAGGGCGGGGTCCTGGTCGATGCGGACATTTCCTACAACGGCCTGGACTACGGCTGGACGGTGTTCGACGACGTCATCGACGTGGACGTGGAGTCGATCACGCTGCACGAGATGGGGCACTTCCTGGGCCTCGGCCACAGCCAGGAGATCGGCGCGGTCATGCGGATCGACTACCAGGAGGGCACGCTCGCACGCGTGCTCGGCAGCGACGACGCCGCCGGCGTGGCCCAGCTGTACCCCTGCAACTCGGGCAACTGCATCGGGCAGGTGACGCACGACGCGCCGGACAAGTGCGACATGGCGTCGGCGGGCCGCGGCGGCCTCGTCGGGCTGTCCCTGGTGCTCGTGGCCGTGGCGTGGCGGCGGCGATCCTCTGCTGCGGCGGCGTTGGCGGGGTTGGGGCTCATGCTCGTGCCCCTGCCCGCGACGACGTCGACGGTGGCGGCGCTGGACGTGACGGATCTGGCCGATCGCGCCGATCGCGTGGTCCGCGGGACGGTCGCCGCGGTGACCCCGTACTCCGATCGCCTGGTCCGGTCGGAGATCGAGATCGAGGTCGCCGAGGACTGGAAGGGCGGGGGAGCGCGCACGATCGTGCTGGACCAGCCCGGAGGCTTGATGCCCGACGGCAGCGGCACGCGGGTGTTCGGCATGCCGCGGTTCGAGGCGGGGGATGAGGTCGTGCTGTTCCTGGCGGAGCACGAGCTCGTCGGCACGCGCGTGCTGGGTCTGGCGCAGGGTGCATTCGAAGTGCAGACCGACGGGACGGTGAGCAGGGATCTGTCGGGGCTGATGCTGGCGCGCGTGGGCGGGCACCGGGTGCCGGACGTGGTGAAGGCTCCGAGGACGGTGGAGGAGCTTCGAGCTGCAGTGCAAGGCCCCTAGGGCCGCGCAGCGCCGAAGGCGCGTAGGTCCAAGGAAGCTCCGGGTGCTCTGCGGAATGAGTAGATCCGCCACGTTCAAGCGGCTACCAGACCTCGTATATCTCCGCTGCCAACACCCTGTCACCCCGGAACCGCCGCAAGCTCCAAGCGCGACGCGGGGCGCGCTCGAAATCGTGGGCTTTCGGCTGGTCGGAGCTCCTGCGGTGCGTTGGCAGACAAGGTGATCTGGACTGGCCACCGCTCAACGGTCGCAGATCTGCTCATTCCGCAGAGCACCCGGGGCTTCTTTGGACTACGCGCGCCTTCGCGCGCTGCGCGGCCTGAAGGCCTTGCCGTGAGATCCCCGCTCAGTCGTCGTCCACGATCTGCAGCGTCCCGCCCGGCCCGGGGCGCAAACCGGCTTTGCCGATCGCGCTCGCGTCCAGCGTCTGAAGCAGCGACGGGATCTTGCGGAGCACCGCGCCCCGCTCCGCCGTCGACGCCTCCTGCCACCGCTCCAGCGCGCGCCGCTCCGTCTCCAGGGTGTCGCGTTCCTGGTCCAACACCGCCACCCGCCGCAGCTCGGGGCCGAGGCCGCGGAGCATCGCAGCGCTGTCCACGAGGGCGTCCCAGTTGTCCGTGTTCCAGCCCGCGACGGCCGCCTCCGACGAGGGGCGGGCCAGCGCCGGGGGCGCCCAGTGCACCGACGGATCGGCGGGCTCCGCCTGCGTGCGCGCGGGGGATGCAAACTCCCACTTGAGGGTCGCGACCGCCCGCTCGGTGCCGTACTCGGGCGACTCGAGGTCCAGGGAGACCAGCCGGACCACCCGCGGCTGTCGGTAGAACGCCTCCAGGAACGGCGGCAGCTCCACGCGGTCGCCCTCGACCGTCAGCGCGGCCGGGACCACGTCGAAGGCTTCGCCCCGTCGGGGGGTGCCGAGCCGGAACGAGGAGGCCTCCAGCCCCGACGCCTCCGCCAACTGCTCGAGCGCCCCGCGCACGACGACCTCGTCGTCCGCCGCGAGCAGATGCAGCCGTCGGTCCGCGGCCGAACGCCGCTCCCGGTCCAGCGCCGCGGTGACGTCGGGCTCCCGCGCCAGCCATGTCTGGGCGTGGCTGATGCGATTCAGACACGCCTCGTTCGCGGCATCGATGAGCCTGCCCTGACGCAGGGCCGGCCGCGCGACCGTCGCGATCGCGGCTCCCCCAACGGTGAGCAGCGCCGCTGCCACGAGCACGCGTCCGAACACGGGGGGGAGGGGGGCTGACACGGCCGCCGTTTGTAGCACGGCCTGCGTGGCATACTCCCGCACCCGTGGCTCCGTCCCCCGAATCTGACCTCGTCGAGCGACTCCTTCAGGGAGAGCTGCGGGCCCTGTCTCGCCTCATCACCCACACCGAGGAAGGCCGGGGGGACGTGCTCGCCACGATGGAGCGGCTCTGGTCCCACCGCGCCGGCGCTCGGGTGCTCGGCGTCACCGGCCCCCCGGGGGCGGGCAAGTCGACCGTCGTGGACAAGGTGATCGCCCGCCACCGTGCCGCCGGCCGACGCGTGGCGGTGCTCGCCGTCGACCCCTCCAGCCCCTTCACCGGCGGCGCGATCCTCGGCGATCGCATCCGCATGCAGGGGCACGCCGCCGACCCCGGCGTGTTCATCCGCTCCCTCGGCACCCGGGGACACCACGGGGGGCTGACCCGCACCACGCGTGAGGCCGCGATCCTGTGCGCGGCCGCCGGCTTCGACCGGATCATCGTCGAGACCGTGGGCGTCGGGCAGACCGAGTTGGAGGTGGTGGGGGTCGCCGACCAGGTGCTGGTCCTGCTCGTGCCCGAAGCGGGCGACGTCATCCAGACCATGAAGGCCGGTCTGCTCGAAGGGGCCGATGTGTTCGCGGTCAACAAGTGCGACCGCCCCGGCGCGGACAAGCTCGCCGCCTCGCTCCAGGCGATGCTCGAGGATCGGGCCGAGATCGCGTCGGAGCTCCTGCCCGCGGTGCCGATCTTCCGCGTCTCCGCCCAGCACGGCGAGGGCCTCGACGGGTTGCTGGAGGAGCTCGATCGCCGCGACGTCGAAGCGGTGCCCCCCGGCCGCGCGCTCCCCCCGATCGCGGTGGCGGCGCGGCTCCTGGGTGAGGAGGTCGCACGCACCGCCGAGCTGGAGGCGCGGAACGAGCTCAGCCCCGACGGGGACCACGCCGATCTCGGCCGGGCGCTGGAGGCCGGCACCGCCAACCCCTACGGCGCCGTGCGCGCCCTCTTGGGAGCAGATCGATGATGCGCGGGGCGTGGGTGGGGGCCGCGGCGCTGCTCATCGGGTGCGCCGGCGGACGGCCCCAAGCAGCCCAGGATCTGGCCCTCGCGGGCGACGCGATCTTCGTCGGTGACGTGCTCGCCACTGGCCTCGTGACCGGCCGAGACGTTGCGGACGGCCCCGAGCTGCTGTGGCTCGCGGACGACCACGGGGTGAGGACGATCACCAAGGACGGCGCTTCCGAGGAGGTCTGGAAGCCGCCCCGATTCTCCCGGCTGCTCCGCATGGAGGCGGCCGACCTGGACGCCGACGGCGTCGACGAGTGGGTCGTGCTCGTCGATCAGGGCCACATGCGCTCGATGATCATCGACGTCGACGAGTCCGGCTCCCGGGCCGTGGACGGCAAGCCCTTCAGCGGCTACCTCCGGCCGCTGGTCGATGCCTCGGGCACCCTCGGACTCGTGGGGCAGCGGGCCGGCGCCGACGTCCCGTTCCGCGGTCAGGTGACCCGGATCGAGCGGACCGACGACGGCAAGTGGAAGGCCGGCGAGTCCCTCGGCTTCCCCTCCGACGTCTCCGTGTTCGACTTCTTCGTGCTCCCCACCGGGGAGGAGGGGGGACGCCTGTTCGGCGCCGACGACGTGGGCCGCCTGAACGAGCGGGATCCGCGATCGCCCCGGTCCGTCACCTGGCGGTCCGACGATCGGGTCGCGGGACGGCCCCTGGAGATCGAGCGCAGCTACCAGAACATGCTCGGCGAGGCCGAGGAGGCGTCGCTGGCGCTCCTGCCCCCGGTGACGGTGCTGGACGGCGGCGCTCTCATCGTCGGCGGCGTGCACAACCCGGTCGCCGTGCTCCAGAACCTCCGGGTCTGGCAGGGCGGGGACGTGCGGCTCTACGAAGCGACCTCGCGGGGGCTCCAAGAGGTCCGCCGCACGCCGCTGCTGGGCCGCGCGGTGGTCGCCGCCACGCCCTGGAACGTCACCCCCACGGACACGGTCTGGGCCGCGGCGGTGTGGACGAAGCCCGCCGGCGGGATGACGAAGCCCGAGTCGCGTGTGTTCCTCTTCGATCCCGCGACCGGCGATCTGCTCGGGGGCGGGGGGCTCCCCCTGCGGGTGCCCGAGACGACCGACAGCGGCAAGGGGGCCAACGTGGGCGAGGCCTCGGAGTGAACCCCAAGCAGCGGGCGGTGGCGGCCGTGATCGGGGCTGGAGTGCTCGTCGCGATCCTCCTCGTGGCCAGCGGCCGACTCCCTCGGAACTGGCACGTGGTCTTCGTCGATGCCTCCGCCGCGGTGGCTGCCTCCCCCGAAGCGTCGCCCCGGCTGGATGGGCTGCGGCGGGCCGGGATCGGACTGAGTTGGCCGGGCGGCTGGCTCCCCGACGAAGCGCTCCTCATCGAAGCGGGCGAGCACCTCCGGGACGCCGGGTGGCAGGCGATCGTCGCGCCCGCCGCGCCGGCTTCCGCCTCGACCACCGAAGCAGCCCTGGAGGCCGCCTACGCCAACGGCCCCGCGGGCGGGCGCAGCGTCCTCCGGGTGCGGTACCGGCCGGCCAGCAGGGGCGAGTTGGACCGTGAACTGGGGCGGCTGATCGACGGGCTCGCGGGACCGCTGCCGCCGGCCCGCACGCTGTTCGTGGTCGTCGATCGGGAGACCCACCTGGCGATCGTGGCGGGCCCTCGCGGGCTGAACCCCACGGCCCTGCCGCCGCACGGGGCGGGGGCGGAGGACTTCGTGCCCTGGCTCAGCCAGGTGCTGCGGATTCGGAACTGACTAGTTCGGGAGCTCGGAGCGGCGGCGCCGACGGCGGGCCAGCACGAGCACGGGGCCGAGCACGACCAGCATCGTCGACAGCCCCACCCGGAAGGTCTTGTGGACGGGGCGCGCGTGCGTGCCCTCCTGGGCGAGGCGCAGCTGCCAGTGGCCGTCGGGGAGGCGCTTGGCGACTACGTGCCGGCAGCCGACGCAGCCGACGTCGCCGGGCTGTTCGCTCGGTTCGCCGGTGCAGCCGGACTCTTCGCCGAAGAGCGAGTTGATGTCGCAGCCCTCTTCCCCCGCGCAGCCGGAATCGCCGAGGCAGCCGTCCTCACCGGAGCAGTCGCCGCAGCCGCCACCCTCGCCGCAGCTGTCGCAGCCGCCGGTGCTCTCGCCGCCGGTGGTCTCGCCGAGCGTCGCGTAGAGGCCGAGGAAGTCCAGCAGCGAAGAGGACTCGCCGATGGGGAGCACATCGAGGCCGACGAGCCCCTGACCGCTGAACGTGGGCAGCCCGAAGGCCATGCCCTCCAGCATCGAGCCGGCGACCGTGTCGATCACGACGCCGGCGAAGTTGGTGAAGTTCTCTTCGAGGATCGGGTTCAGGTCGGGCGCGATCTCGTTGTAGGTGACGCGCGGCTCGAGGTTCTCGGTGTCGAGGTAGATGTCGAACTGGAGCGCATCGTCCGGGGCCAGCCCGATGTCCACGCCGGCGTGCACGTCGATCGCCACGGACGCCAGGTTGGCGAAGCGGTCCAGGAGCACCGGGTAGAACTGGATGTTCAGGCCGATCACGTCCAGATCGATGTCGTGCTCGCCGTCGAACCACGCCACCGGCGGCGTCTCGGGCACGGTCCGCACGAGCATGGGGACCTCGTCGTCGGTGCCGAGGATCTCCGCCAGCCGCTCTTCCTGGTCCAGGCCGACGAGCAGCCCCAGGTAGGTGGTGGTGAGCGCCGCCGAGCCCAGGTCCTCGACCACGAAGCAGAGCACGCCGCCCTGCCAGGCCGCGAAGAAGCCCTGGTTGACGAGGTCGTCGCTCAGGAGCGCGGCGAGGTGGTACGGGTCGGGGCCACCGGGCACGGTCGGCGTCATGGCCGGCAGGGTCGACGCGGTGAAGGCCGAGCCGCTGCCGTCGTCGTAGCGGGAGATGCACTGGTGAGCGGGCGCGCTGACGCTGCCGCCGAGCACGAGCCGCAGCCCCAGGTCGTTGTGCTGCACCTCGGTGGGGTGGATGTCGTAGGTCAGCTCGGTGTCGAGCACCTCGGTGGTGTCGTTGAGCCAGAGCGCCGCGATCGCCTCTTCCACGGTCACCTCGAGGTCGGCCATGGTCTCGCCCAACGTCGACTCGATCTCAGTGACGAACTGGGCGATGACGAGGTCGAAGATGTTCAGCCCCACGTCGCTGAGGAACTCGTTGATCTCTCCGATGCCGCACCCCGTCATGTGCACGGTGTTGGCCATCGCCTCTTCGATGTTGTGCGACAGGGCGCCGAAGGTGACGTCGATGATCGGGTCGCCCGCGTCGTTGGTCCCCAGGGCCATCGTGAGGGGGATGTCGAGGATGATGTTGGCGGTGTCGGTGTGGAGCAGGCAGACGTAGTCGAGGCACCCGTCGAGGGTGACGATCGCGGGGTCGTCGGGGGTGTTGATCCACAGGTCCAGGTCGGCGCGAAGAACGAGCGCCTCCGGCGTGCCGTCGATGGTCAACGAATTGATTGAGGTGTGGATCACCAGGTTGTCGAGGACCAGCGTCTCCGTGCAGAGAAGAAGATCCACGATCTCCTGCTCCGGGATGCTCCCCACCGTCAGATCGGGCGGCAGGAAGTTGCCGACGAGGCCGAGGATGTGGGCGAACCCATCCTCGGTGATGTCGAGGCCGACGCCTTCTGCGATCGGGCTGCCAGGCGGCAGTGTGTCCTGGGCGGAAGCCGGGGCCGCGAGCAGCAGCGCAGCGGCGAAAACGAGGAGGGGGGCGGCGCGAGTCACGGCGAGGGCATGCTACGGAGGCCGGTCCGAGCCCACAAGGTGCAAGGAGTGCCCAAACCGCCCGCGGGGGGCTGGGGGGATCCCTTGGGCAGGGCTACGGGTATTGCGCGGAGGGGCCGCTTCCTGCTAGGCAGTCACCGCGCGACACGCGCCCATGGAAGTACGCATGAAGGTCTGCCCCATCTGCGGATCCACCTACGACGCCGGGGTGGACTTCTGCTTCAAGGACGGAGCCCCGCTGGACACGGACGGGGAGGCGCCGTCCTTTACCGCCAGCGGGAGCTATCGGTCCGCGTTGTCGGAGGATGAGCTCGACGCGCCCGACGCGATCAGCTTGAGCAACATCCCCGCCGTCGACTACGACGACGAATCCGCTGTCACTCAGACGCTCCCGACGGATCTGCCCGAGGCCGAGGAGTTCGATCGCACAACGGTCGAAGGCCTCAAGCCGGTTCCGGAGCTGGATCACGACACCACCGGCATCGTCGATCCGTTCGGCGGTCACGAGGAAGAGGCGTTCCGCGCCCGCCTCGCCGAGGACGATCGGGTCGAGGGAGAGACGACGGACGGGGACGTCCCCGCGCCGACCGCTGCCGACGACCCGTCCGACGACGTCGACGCGGCCGCCGCGCCAGCCCCCGACGAAGGACCCACCGAGCCGGCCTCCAAGGCGGCTGCTCCGGTCCGGAAGGCGGCCACCCCCAAGAAGCCCGCCGACTCCGAGGACGACGACAACAAGGGGTTGTTCATCTTCATCGGTATCGCGGCGCTCCTGCTCGTCGGCTTCATCGGCTGGAAGGCGATGTCCGGCGGCGGTGAGCCGACGCCGGAGCCGGTCGCGACCTCGACCTCCACCCCCGCCCCGCAACCCGAGCGCACCCCGGAGCCGACCCCCGAGCCGGAGCCGGAGACCCCGGAGCAGCCCGAGGGCGAGGGTGACGAGGCGTCCGCCGAAGCGGGCGACGATGACGACACCGCCGACGACGCCGCGGGCGAGACGGACTCCGGCAGCGCCGAAGCCGACGAGACCCCCGCCGCCGGACGCGAGGACAGCAGCCCCAGCGCGGCCGAGCTGCGTGCCCGGCAGGACGAGCGGCGGGAGCGTGAAGAACGGCGCCGGCGTGATCGGGAGGAGCGCGAGCGACGGGCCCGCGAAGCCGCCCGCGACGATTCCTCCGGTTCCCCCGAGCCTCCCTTCTCCGCGGGTGAGGAAGGCGGCGACGGCGGCGGAGCCGTGGCCGCGGACAGCAACCCCTGGGGCGCCGGTGCTGCCACCCCCGCCCCCGAGAACACGCCCGCGTCCGGAGGGAACCCCTGGGGTGCCTCCGCCGCCAGCGAGAGTCAGGTCACCATCGGCTCGCAGCCGGCCGGTGCCCGCGTTACCGTGGGAGGCCGCTATCGCGGTCAGGCCCCGGTCGCGCTCAGCCTCCCCGCCGGCACCCACGAGGTGCGGGTCGAGCAGCAGGGCCACGCCACGCAGACCCGCTACGTGAAGGTCGCCGATGGCGCCCCCGTGTCGGTCGATGTCGTCCTGGAGCCGCTCGTGCGCGTCGCCCAGGGCACCGTGATGGTCGCCTCGTCCCCGCCGGCGATGCTCTACGTCGACGGCGTCGCCAAGGGCAAGACGCCCATCTCCGTGGCGCTGGCGGCGGGTTCGCACACCTTCCGGCTCGACGCCGACGGCAAGCCGTCCTTTGAGCAGACCCTCGACATTCAGTTGAGCGACGGCGAGACCGTCAACCGCTTCTTCCAGCTCCCGGACTGACGCCGCAACGCGGCGCGCCGGCTCCTAGAAGGTTCCGACCACCAACACCGATGCGCCCGTGGGGGCCGGCCGTTCTCCGTTCAGGACGGGGGCGACCGTCGCGCCGACGCGGGGACGGCGGTACCGGATCGAGACGCTTGCGGCGGGCTGACCGCCGACGCGCTTCCACGACACCGCGCCCGTGATCTGGTTGAAGGCGACGTTGATCGCGTAGGGCAGGAGGATCGTCGGCGCCCAGAAAGCGTCGGCGGTGCGGGCCGTGCGGCCGGTGACGTAGACCGCCGCCCAGCTGAGGCCGATGGTTCCGACGAGGCCGATGACGAAGCCGGGCACGTCACCCAGCGACGCCGAGCTGATGCCGGGGACGGGGAGCATGCCCAGACCGATCGAGCGCGCCCGGCGGGGGTCCATGACCCGTCCCGTGGCGGCCGGCTTCGGATCGGCGGCGGCGACCGGCTCGGTCGTCTCCGTCTCCGGGTCGGGATCGGCGGTCTCACCCGCTCCTGCCACGACCTCGGGGGCGGGGGCTGAGTCGGCGTCCGCGGCGGCGACGGCCGCGGCGGCGGGGAAGGCCTCGGCGATGGCCTCGCTGAGGTTGATCTCCGGCTCCAGCGACAGCGCTGTGAACAGCGCCACGATGACGTTGTCGGCCGACGCCGAGGCGTTCAGCTCGCCCTCCGCGATCGACAGCGCGGCGGTGGCGATGCCAACGGCTTCGCCCGAGGACGGAACCACGACCATGAGGCTGAGGCGGTCCGCGACCAGCTGCGGGATGATGACGAGGTCGGCGCCCAGGGAGCGGGCCAGCGGCTGCAGGCACCCCAGGTCCCCGGCGCAGTCGCCCAGCGGATCGCCGTCGGCCCCGATCTCAGCGCGCCAGGCGTCAGCGTCGACGACGGAGCTGTCGGGCATGACGCCGACAGCTCGGCCCATCATCGCGTCCACTCCACCGGCGAGCTGCTCGGCCGGCGGCGTGGCCGGCGCGATGCCGATGCGCAGCGGCGCCTGGGTGTCGTACTCGGACGCGTCCACGACCCCGATCTCGGCGAGATCGGCGTACGGCACGAGGGTCAGCCCCTGGGGCAACCGCAGACGCATGCCTCCAGCGGTCGACTCCAGGACCTGCGCCACGAGGGTGCGGCCGTCGGTGAGGCGGATGGAGCGGACCTCGTAGCTCTCGTCTGCCGCGGACGCCGCGGCGGGGAGGAGCAGGAGGACGATCAGCAAAGGCAGGAAATGGCGCATAGCTCACGCGCAGCCTACAACAGGCGGTAGAGTCCGCGCCCGATGAGGACCCCTGACCTGTTTCGTGTCGATCTCAGGCGCGCCACCGCGGCCGGCGCTCCCGGCCTCACCGTCACCGGCGATGACCTCACCGCTCGGCAGGCTGCCCTGCAAGCGGCATCGGCCCGCCTGAGCGCCCGCGAGGCTGCCGGTGAGGTTGGCTTCTTCCGGCTCGACCGCACCGGCTGGGGACTGGATCGGGCCGTGGACCAGGGCCGTCGGCTCGCCACGCATGCCTCCACGCTCCTGGTGCTCGGCATCGGCGGCTCCGCCCTCGGGGCGCGGGCCGTCGAGGCCGCCCTCGGGCCGGGCCAGAACGGCCGTCGGCTCGAGGTTCTGGACACCGTCGATCCCGCCCGGGTGCTCCCCCTGCTGCACTCCCTCGACCCCTCCGACGCCGCCATCGCGCTGATCAGCAAGTCGGGCGGGACCCTGGAGACCACGGCCTTGTGGCGGGTGCTCCAGCCATGGCTCGCCGCCGGGGTGGGGGACGGGTGGCGCGATCGCGTCGTCGTCGTCACCGATCCCGCGCGTGGCGCCCTCAAGGAGATGGCCGACGTCGAGGGGCTGCCGGTGCTGCCGGTGCCGGACGACGTGGGCGGACGCTTCTCGGTCCTGACCGCCGTGGGGGTGCTCCCCGCGGCCTTCCTCGGGCTCGACGTCGACGGCTTGCTCGCGGGGGCCGCCGCCGCCGCGCACTCCGCCCGAACGGACGCCCTGGAGGACAACCCCGCCTTCGCCCTCGCCGCGGTGCACGACGCCTGGTACGCCGCCGGTGCCCGGGTGAGCGTGCTCTGCGCCTACTCCTGCCGGCTGCGCGTGTTCGGGGACTGGTTCGCCCAGCTGCTCGGTGAGTCGCTGGGCAAGCTGCGCGCCGACGGCTCGTCCGTGGGCTGGACGCCGTTCGCGGCGGAGGGGCCGGTGGACCAGCACTCCCAGCTTCAGCTGTGGCAGGAGGGGCCCCGGGACAAGCTCGTGATGCTCCTGTCGATCGAGGACGGAGGGCCCGACGTGCCCCTCGGCGTGCCCGCGGGGGCAGCGGGTGAACCCGGCGGATGGCTCGCGGGCCAGAGCCTGGGAAGCCTGCTGGAAGCGGAGCGTCTGGGAACCCTCGCGGCGTTGGCCCTCGGCGGACGCCCGGTCGTCCAGATCAAGGCCGCCCGGCTGGACGCCGCGACCCTCGGGGCGCTGATCATGACGTTCCAGGCCGCGGTCGCCTACGCCGGCGACTTGCTCGGGGTCGACCCGTTCGATCAGCCCGGGGTCGAGGGCGGCAAGCGCTTCGCCTGCGGCCTGCTGGGGCGCCCCGGCTACGACGCCGACGGGGACGCCGTCCGCGACTTCCTCGAGAGCTGACGGCACCGATGGTCGCGAAGGTCCGCCTGCTCGACGACTCGGTGATCAACAAGATCGCCGCCGGCGAGGTCATCGAGCGGCCCGCGTCCGTGCTCAAGGAGCTGGTCGAGAACTCCGTCGACGCCGGCGCCACCCGCATCACCGTCGAGGTCGAGAAGGGCGGACGCGCGCTCATGAGCGTGACCGACGACGGCTGCGGCATGTCCCGCGAAGACGCGCTGATGTCGCTGGAGCGGCACGCCACCTCGAAGATCCGCAGCGACGAGGATCTGTTCTCGATCGACTCCCTCGGGTTCCGCGGCGAGGCGGTGCCGTCCATCGCCGCAGTCAGCCGCTTCGAGCTCACCACCGGGGAGCACGGCGCCGACGTGGGGACCCGCCTGGTCGTCGAGGGGGGCGAGGTCACCGTGCTGGAGGACGCGCCGAGTCCTGGGGGCACCGAGATCCGGGTCCGCCGCCTCTTCTTCAACACGCCCGTGCGGACCCGCTTCCTGCGCAGCCCGCGCACCGAGATGGCCCACGTGGTCGACGCCGTGCACCGGCTGTCGCTCGCCGCCCCGCACGTCGCGTTCCGCCTCATCGCCGACGGCCGGCGGCTGCTGGACGCCCCCCGCGCGGACCGGCTGGAGACCCGGGCGGCTGCAGTGCTGGGCGCCAAGACCGCCCAGTCCCTGGTGCCGCTGCAGGCGGAGCGGGCGGGGATGCGGCTGGAGGGGCTGGTGAGCAAGCCGTCCCTGAGCCGGGCCAACAACGGAGGCTTGTACCTCTACGTCAACGGCCGGTTCGTGAAGGACCGCACGCTCGTGGGGGCGGTGCTCTCGGCCTACCGCGGGGTGCTCGGGCGCGGCCGCTACCCCGTGGTCGTGCTGTTCCTCGACGTCCCCCCCGACACCGTCGACGTCAACGTGCACCCGACCAAGGTCGAGGTGAGGTTCGTCAACTCCTCGGAGGTCTGGCGGTTCCTCGGCGGAGCGGTCAGCGATCGGCTCGCCTCGGTCGGCGCCGCGCCCATGGACGAGGCCTCGGCGACCGACGTCGCCGAGGATCCGGAGCCCTCCGGGGAAGCGGCGCCCTTCGGCTTCGGCCCGGCCGTCTCCCGGTCTCCTCCGCGACCGTTTGCCCGGACCCTCGCCGCGCGCGCCATGGACGCCGCTCCGCCTCCTGACTCCGGCGATCCCGATCCGCTGGGGTTCGCGGCCGAAGCGGCCCCTCCGGACGCGTCCCGGGCGTGCACCGCGAGGGCCGCGGCGTGGTCCTCCCGACCCCGCGACGGGGACGGCTGGGGAGGCCGAGCGCGGCCGCGCTTCTCGGACCTGCGGCTGCTCGCGCAGTACGACGCCGCGTTCCTGCTGTGCGAGCTCGACGGGGAGTTGATGGTGCTGGACCAGCACGCCGCTCACGAGCGGGTGGTGTTCGAGCGGCTGCGCGCGGGGGGGGCGACGGCTCAGCGCCTGCTGGTGCCCGAGTTGCTTGAACTGGGCCCCGACCGGACCGCCGCCGTGGCCGAGCGGGCGGGGCCGGGGCTGAGCGAACTGGGCATCGAAGTCTCCGCGTTCGGGGATGGCACGTTGGCGCTCCAGGGGGTGCCTCGGGGGCTCGCTGCGGCCCGCGTTCGCGCGGCGCTGCACGACCTCGCGGACCTGCTCGCGGAAGCGACGCCCACGCCCGAGGACCTGCGCCTGGAGCTGGCGGGCCTGCTCGCCTGCCGGGCGTCGGTGCACGCCGGAGACACGCTGGAGCCCGCCGCGGTGCGCACCCTGCTGGCCCACCTCGACGGCCTCGACGACGCCTTCGCCTGCCCCCACGGCAAGCCGACCCTCGTCCGCTTCGATCGCGCCGACGTCGCCCGCTGGTTCGGGAGCGCCCGGTGAGCGATCGCCCCCGGATCGTCTGCATCACCGGCCACACCGCGTCGGGCAAGAGCGGACTGGGGATGGCCCTCGCCGAAGCCCTCGGGGGCGAGATCCTCTCGGTCGACTCGATGCAGGTCTACCGGGGCTTCGACATCGTCACGGCCAAGGCGTCGCCGGCCGACCAGGCTCAGGTTCCCCACCACGGCATCGATCTGGTGGAACCGGAGGAGACCTTCAGCGCGGGGGCGTTCCTCACGTATGCGCGGGACATCCTAACCCGGCCCCAGCCGGTGCTCGCGGTCGGGGGCACCGGGCTGTACCTGCGGGCCATGCTCCACGGGCTGGGACCCCGCGTGCAGGCGAATCCGCCGCGCCGCGCCGAGCTGCGCGCCGCCGAAGACGCCGAGCCGGGGTGGATGCATGCCCGCCTCCGCGAGGTGGATTCCGCCTCCGCCGATCGCCTCCACCCCAACGACCGCGTCCGGCTCGAGCGGGCCCTCGAGGTCTACGAGCAGACCGGCGAGACGATCACCGCCTGGCACGACCGTCACCGGTTCGCCGAGGCGCCGTTCGACGTCCTCCAGATCGGCATCCGCTGGGAGCGGGAGGTGCTGAATCTGCGGATCGCCGACCGGATCGAGGCGATGCTGGAGGCCGGCCTCGTGGCCGAGATCGAGGGGCTGCTGGCCCGAGGGGTGGCCCGGGACGTCACCCCGATGCGCGCCATCGGCTGTCCCCAGGTGCTGCGGCACCTCGACGGCGAGCTCGACCGCCCCCAGCTGGCCGAGGAGATCGCCACCGCCACGAGACGGTTTGCGAAGCGCCAAACCACGTGGTTCAATCGCGACCCTTCCATCGAATGGATGGATCCTGGAGCCGATCTGGCTTCCCGTCTGCTGCCCCGGGTGCAGCGCTTCCTCGCCGGAGCAAACTGAATGGCCGCCTTCGTTCTCGACTTCGAGCGCCCGATCGTCGACCTGGAGGAGACGATCTCCGGACTGCGTGAGCTCAGCGCCAAGGGGGGCATCGACGTCAGCGCCCAGATCGCCGAGCTGGAGGCCAAGGCCACAGACCTCCGCAAAGAGGTGTTCGCGGACCTGACGCCGTACCAGATGACGCAGATCGCCCGGCACCCGCGGCGCCCCTACACGCTGGACTACGTCGAGGCCCTGATGGAGGGCTGGCAGGAGCTCCACGGCGACCGGAACTACAAGGACGATCCCGCGATCGTCGGCGGCCTCGCCCGCTTCCAGGGACGCAACGTCGTCGTCATCGGCCACCAGAAGGGGCGGTCGACGAAGGAGAACGTGCACCGCAACTTCGGCATGCCGCGGCCCGAGGGCTACCGCAAGGCGCTGCGCTTGATGTCGCTGGCGGAGCGGTTCGGCCGCCCGATCGTCTGCTTCATCGACACCCCCGGCGCCTACCCCGGCATCGGCGCCGAGGAGCGCGGCCAGGCCGAGGCGATCGCCAAGAACATCCTCGTGATGAGCAAGCTGAGGGTGCCGATCATCGCGGTCGTCATCGGCGAAGGCGGCAGCGGCGGGGCACTCGCCATCGGCGTCGCCAACCGCGTCTTGATGCTGCAGAATTCGATGTACTCGGTGATCTCGCCGGAGGCCTGCGCCTCGATCCTGTTCCGCGACAGCACCCAGGGGGCCCGCGCCGCCGACGCGCTCAAGTACACGGCCCAGGACTGCCTCGGGCTGAAGGTCGCCGACGAGGTGATCGGCGAGCCGCTGGGCGGCGCCCACCGCGACCCCGAGGTGGTGTTCACCGGCATCGGGGAGGCGCTGAACCGCCACCTCTGCGAGTTGGAGGCGATCGGCTTCGACGCCATCGCGGGCGACCGGTACGACCGGTTCCGCAAGCTCGGCGTGACCCACACCGCTCCTCCTCCCCAGTGAGTTCCGACGCCTGGACGGTCGCGCCCGCCAGGCGGGTGACCGGCACCGTGCGCGTGCCCGGCGACAAGTCCATCAGCCACCGCATGCTGCTGTTCTCGGCCCTGTCGCCGGGGACTCAGGTCGTGCGCGGCTTGAGCACGGGCCTGGACGTCGCCGCGACCGCGCGGATCCTCGGCCAGCTCGGCGTCCCGATCACGATCGACGGCACCACGGCGACGATCGGCGAGGCGCCGGAGGGACTGACCGAGCCCACCGACGTGCTCGACTGCGGCAACTCCGGCACGACGATGCGCCTGATGGCGGGGCTGCTCGCGGGGCAGCCGTTCCTGTCGGTGCTGACCGGCGACGGGTCCCTGCGCAAGCGGCCGATGCGTCGCGTCACCGAGCCGCTCGCCAAGATGGGCGCGCTCCTGGACGGTCGGGACGACGGCAACCTCGCCCCCCTGACGATCCGGGGCGGGAACCTGCAGGGCATCCGGTGGGACTCGCCGGTGGCCTCGGCGCAGGTGAAGTCCTGCCTCATGCTCGCGTCGCTGTTCGCCACCGGGGACCTCGCCTACAACGCCGATCACGGCTCCCGGGACCACACCGAGAGGCTGATGCAGGCCTGCGGGGTCACGGGGCAGTTCAGCCCGGGCGCGGTGCGCATGGCCTGCGGGCAGTCGATCGTCATGCCCACGGGCGAGCTGACGGTGCCCGCGGATGTCTCCGCGTCGGCCTTCTTCTGGGTGGCGGCGTCGATCCTGCCGGGCTCTGAGCTGCTCCTGCCGGACGTCGGCATCAACCCGACGCGGCGCGGCTACCTCGATGCCGTGCACATGCTGAGCTACCGGAACGAACGGACCGAGGTCGGGGAGGAGCGCGCCGACCTGGTCGTGACCCCGCCTCCGGGCGGCTGGAAGAAGCCGCTGGATCTGTACGGCCCGATCATCCCCGCGTTGATCGACGAGATCCCGATCCTGGCGGTGTTCGCCTCCCGCCTCCCGGGAGTCACCCGCGTGCGTGAGGCGGCGGACCTGCGGGCCAAGGAGAGCGACCGCATCCGCACCACGGCGGCGATGCTCCGGGCCCTCGGCGTCGAGGTCCTGACCAGGCCGGACGGCATGGAGATCACCGGCTGCCCCGAGCGGCCCCTCACCGGAGGCGGCACGATCGCCGCCGAGGGCGACCACCGGATCGCGATGGCGGGGGCGATCGGCGCGCTCGCCGCGGACGGTCCCGTCACCATCACCGGCACCCACGGAGTCGACACGTCGTTCCCGGGGTTCCTCGACGTCCTGGAGTCCATCGTTGAGCGCTGAGAGCCCGATCGTCATCGCGATCGACGGACCCGCGGGGGCGGGCAAGTCGACCCTCGCCCGGCTGCTCGCGCGGGACCTCGACTACACGTACATCGACACCGGCGCCATGTACCGCGCGGTCGGCCTGTTCGCGACGCAGCGGGGGATCGGCCTGGACGACGGGCCGGCGTTGGCGGGCCTCGTGGAGGGGCTCAGCTTCGCGTTCCCGTGGATCGAGGGCGAGCTGCACACGATCGTGGACGACGAGGACGTCAGCACCGCGATCCGCACCCCCGAGGGGGCGATGAACGCCTCCACCGTCAGCAAGGTGCCGGAGGTTCGCTCCGCCCTCGTCGCCCGCCAGCGCCGCATGGGTGCCGCCGGGGGTGTGGTCATGGAGGGCCGCGACATCGGCACCGTCGTCTTCCCCGAGGCCGAGCTCAAGGTGTTCCTCACCGCGTCGGCGCGCATGCGGGGCAAGCGCCGCCTGGGCCAGATGCAGGGGCGGGGGCAGGAGGGCGATCTCGAGACGATCATCGGCGAGATCAAAGCGCGCGATCTGCAGGACAGCACGCGGGAGCACTCGCCCCTGCGGCCGGCGGACGACAGCGTGCTCGTGGACACCTCTCAGCTGCCGATCGAGCGGGTCAGGAACATCCTCCTGAGGCTCGCTCGAGGCCGAATCGACCCGGATTCAGCGTAAGACCTGAGAGTTTCGACCTTTTTGGGTCGACATGGCCGTTGACGCGATGCAAACCGGCCCGTATAAGCGCCCGGCTTGCGCCCCAGGGGTCCCGAACCCCAAACGCGTGGCAGGAAAGGAGTGTCTTAAAAACCAACCAATGGCACCTGATATCAACAGCCTCCTCGAGGGCACCGCGGCCGACGCCGCGAACATTGATGCTGCAGAGTTCGAGAAGCTCTTCGAGGACATCATCAGCGACAAGGCGATCAAGGAGGGGACGGTCGTCACTGGCACCGTCATCCGAATGACCGATGACTTTGTCGTAGTAGACATCGACTACAAGTCCGAAGGGGTGATTCCCGCCTGGGAATTCCGGCCCAAGGACGCCCCCCGAGACACGCCCCTGCCCGTCGCCGTTGGCGATGAGGTCGAGGTGTACCTCGACAGCCTGGAAGGCCCTGACGGTCAGCTGGTCCTGAGCAAGGACAAGGCCGACCTCATGAAGGCCTGGGACCGCATCCAAGAAGCGGTCGACAACGACGAGATCGTCGAAGGCACCATCATCGCAAGGGTCAAGGGCGGCCTCAGCGTCGACATCGGCGTCAAGGCGTTCCTGCCTGGCAGCCAGGTCGACCTGCGTCCGGTCAAGAACCTCGAGCGCCTCATCGGGGCGGTCGCGCAGTTCAAGATCATCAAGTTCAACAAGCGCCGCGGCAACATCGTGCTGTCCCGCCGAGTCCTCCTCGAGGCCGAGCGGAGCGAGCGCCGTGACGAGACGCTCAAGAAGATCAAGGTCGGCGCCATCATTGATGGCACGGTCAAGAACATCACCGATTACGGTGCGTTCATCGATCTGGGCGGCATCGACGGCCTGCTGCACATCACCGACATGAGCTGGGGCCGGATCAACCATCCGACCGAGATGTTCGACATCGGTGACGAGGTGCAGGTCCGCATCCTGAAGTACGACCAGGAAAGCCAGCGGGTCAGCCTCGGCTACAAGCAGCTGCGCGAGGATCCCTGGAGCCACGTCGGCGATCGCTACCCGATCGGCGCGGTGGTCAAGGGCAAGGTCGTCTCCATGCCGGACTACGGCGCGTTCATCGAGCTCGAAGAGGGCATCGAGGGGCTCGTCCACATCTCCGAGATGACCTGGAACAAGCGCATCAAGCACCCCAGCAAGCTGGTGGATCTCGAGCAGGAAGTCGAAGCCGTCGTGCTCGACGTCGACCTCGAGAACAAGCGCATCTCCCTGGGCATGAAGCAGCTGGACGAGAACCCCTGGGATCTCGTCGAGCAGCAGCACCCGGTCGGGTCGCTGCTGTCGGGCACGGTGCGCAACATCACCGACTTCGGCATCTTCATCGGCATCGAGGACGGCATCGACGGACTGGTCCACATCAGCGACCTGTCCTGGAGCCAGCGGATCAAGCATCCGTCCGAGCGCTACAAGAAGGGCGACGAGGTCGAGGCCAAGGTCCTGAAGATCGACAAGCTGGGCGAGCGCTTCAGCCTGGGCGTGAAGCAGCTGTCCGAGGATCCGTGGCGTTCCGTTCCGGGCCGCTACTTCCTCAGCCAGACGCTCGAGGGCAAGGTCGTTCACCACGCCGACTTCGGCATCTTCGTGGAGCTCGAGGAAGGCGTGGAGGGGCTGCTGCACATCAGCGAACTCAGCCACGACATCACCTCCGAGATCTACGAGGTGAACAAAAAGATCTCCATCGAGATCATCTCGATCGACCCGCACGACCAGAAGATCGGCCTCGCCGAGCATCGTGAAGGTACCGACGCGCCTCCGGCCGTCGAGCAGCAGACCGCTTCGGCGACCCTCGGCGACACCGCCGCGGCGGGCGTCCTCGCGGGGCTGAAGCTCGCTCCGGGAGCCGGCGAGCCGGACGAGCCGGCGCAGATCGCTCAGGAGACCGCGGCTGAAGAGCCCGCGGTTGAAGAGCCTGCGGCCGACGAGCCTGCGGCCGACGAGCCTGCGGCTGGAGAGCCTGAGGCTGAAGAGCCCGCGGCCGAAGAGCCCGTGGCCGAGGAAGCTGCCGAGGAGCCCGCGAGCGAAGAGCCGGCGGCTGACGAAGAGGCCGCGGAGTCGGCGGACGAGGACTCGGCCGAAGCGGACGAGTAGCTCGTGACCAAGAGCGAGCTGGTCGCCGCCCTCGCTACGGCGGACTCCACTTTGACTCGCCGTCACGCGGAGATCGTGGTCAACACGATTTTCGCCGTGATGGCCGAGGCTCTGGTGGAGGGCGACCGGATCGAGATCCGCGGCTTCGGGTCCTTCCAGGTGAGGACCCACTCGCCGCGGATGGGCCGGAACCCCAAGACGGGTGAGCCGGTGCCGATCGGCAGCCGTCGAGTTCCGTTTTTCCGCGTAGGCAAAGAGCTGCGCGAGCGGGTCGACGGCGAGGTCTGAGCCTGTGCCCACGCCCCCTCTGTGGGCGCCCTGGCGCATCGACTACATCCTTGGAGCCAAGCCCGACGGCTGCTTCCTGTGCGAAGCAGCCGCCGGGCCGCCCTCCGAGGAATCGTTGGTGGTGCACCGCGGCGAGCGGGCCAGCGTCTTGTTGAATCGATACCCCTACGCTCCGGGCCACCTGATGGTGGCGCCGCACGAGCACGTCGGAGACCTCCTGGGGTTGGACGAGCCCGTGCACCTGGAGTGCGCGTCGCTGCTGCGGCGGGCTGTGGGCGTGCTCAGCGCGACTATGAACCCCGAGGGCTTCAACGCCGGGATCAACCTGGGAGAAGCGGCGGGGGCGGGCGTTCCCGGGCACCTCCACTGGCACATCGTGCCGCGGTGGCGCGCGGACACGAACTTCATGCCGATGCTGGCCGATGTGCGCGTCGTGCCGGAGCACCTGCGGACGACGTGGCGTAAGCTTCGGACCGGATTCCAGGAGGAGACGGGATGACACCCAAACGAATCACCCTCGCGGTCGTGGTGCTGCTCGTGGTCGGCGTCGGCACGCTGTTCTACCTGCAGAACGTGGGCACCCGCGTGAACGTGATCTTCAAGCTGCCGGGCGGCCTCGCCTGGGACCTTGGATCGACGGGCATGGCGCTGCCGGTGCTGCTGGCGATCACGTTCGGGCTGGGCGCCGGGATCGTGGCGTCGGTGATGGGCGCGCTCATGGGCCGAAGCGCCCGTCGGGCTCGCTCGGCGCAGCGCCAGGTGGACTCCCTCCAGGACGAACTCGACTTCCTCCGCAGCGACGTCAACCGCAGCAAGGCGTACACCAAGCCGTCATCCGACGGGCCGCCGATCAAGGCCGACGGAACCTTCGACGACTTGATCTGATCGAAGCCGGTCCGTCCGGTGTCTCCTCTTCATGAACTCCCGCCTCCTTCTCGTGCTGCTCGTCCTCGTCTTGATCGGCGCGGGCGTGGGCGGCGGGTACTACTGGGGCAACAGCCAGGGCATCGCCAAGGGCTACCGGATCGGGATCCTGCGCGGCAAGGCGCAGGGCGCTCGGGCGGGCCCGCCGCAGGTGCGGAACAAGGGCTGGGCCGAGGCGGAGCTCAGTGGGGCCCCGCCGTGGACGGCGTTGGGTGATCTCGCTGAAGGGGAGGGGGCCGCGCTGGTTGCCCTCCTGAACCAGGCGCCGACCCCCTGCGGCAAGCTCGCCCGCCGCGGCGTCAGCCTCGCCACCAGCCTGATGGAGCCGGGGGCGATGTGCCCGACCGCGCCCGAGCAGGTGCGGCTCGCGCTGATCGTGCTGCGTACGTTCCCCGAGGACGTCGACGAGGCCCTCGCGGTGCTCCGGGTCGAGCGGCGGGCGCGTCCGGACGTGCGCAACCGGCCGCTGCGCGGCAACCCCGACGCCACGATCGTGGTGGTCGAGTGGGGCGACTTCGAGTGTCCCTACTGCACCCGTGCGCAGCCGATGTTGGACAAGCTGATGGAGGAGTCGCCCGAGGTCGGGGTCGCCTTCAAGCACTACCCGCTGTCGTTCCACCCCGCCGCGCTGCCGGCGGCCGTGGCGGCGGAGGCGGCGTCTGAGCAGGGCAGGTTCTGGGAGATGCACGACGCCCTCTTCGACATGGGCAAGGGCATCAAGGACAAGGCCGTCCCGAACGAGGGCGAGGTCCCGTTCGAGCAGGCGGCCCGGGAGCTGGGGCTCGATCTGGAGCAGTTCCGGGCGGACTCCCGCGATCCCGCGATCGAGGACCGCGTGCGGTCGGACATGGCGGAGGCGCGGGCGCTCGGCGTCGGCGGCACCCCGACCTTCTTCGTCGATGCGCGGCAGGTGCACGAGCGGCTGAGCGTGGACACCTTCCTGCGGTTGATCGAGCGTGCCCGGGGCGAGAGCCAGTGGCACTTCAATTGGGATCTGCCCCCCGTCCCCAAGGGGGCCGAGGACGAGGCCGAACCGGCCGCAGACGCGGAGGCTTCCCCGTGAGCAGTTTGAGTCTCGACCGCAAGGCCGCCAGCGGCGTGCTGATGCGCATGGAGTCCGAGGGAGGTGGCCGCCTCGACCAGTGGATGCGCCAGGCGAGCGCGCGGCTGGAGTCCGCGGACCGCCGGCGGGTGCACGCCGTCGTCTACGGGATCCAGCGGCACAAGGGGGAGCTGGCGCTGTACCTGGCGCCGTTCCTGGGCCGTCCCCTGGATCAGCAGGACCCGGAGGTTCGGGTGGCGCTGCTGATCGGGTCGTTCGAGCTGCTGTTCCAGGACTCGGTGCCGGACCGGGCCGCGGTGCACCAGGCCGTCGAGCTGATCAAGTTCCTCAAGATGCCCCGCCGGTCGGGGCTCATCAACGCCGTCCTGCGCCGGGTGGCGCGGGGCGAAGAAGAGCCGACGTTCCCCGATCGTGCGACCTCTCCGCTCGGCTGGGCGGAGCAGGCGGCGTCGCATCCGTCGTGGCTGGTCTCGATGATGGCCGCGCGCGTCGGCCCGTCCGAAGCGGCGGACTGGGCCGAGGCCGCGAACGCCGAGCCGACGCTGGCGATTCGACTGAAGGACGCCGACGACACCGAGGTGATCGAAGCGCTGGGGGCCGTCGCGTCGCCGTTCGTGCCGGGTGCCTGGCTGGTTCCGGAGCGTCCGCCGGGGCCGTTCGCGGAGCTCCCCGGGTTCGCCGATGGGCGCTGGTGGGTGCAGGACGTCGCCGCTCAGGCGGTGGGCGGCATGCTCGGGCTCGAGCCTGGGATGCGGGTGCTGGACGCCTGCGCCGCCCCCGGAGGCAAGACCGCGGCCGCGGCCCTCGAGGTGGGGCCGAGCGGGCGGGTGGTCGCGGTGGATCGCCCCGGAAAGCGGCTGGAGTTGCTGTCTGGCTCGATGCAGCGGCTGGGCTTCGACCACGTCGAGATCGTGGGGCGGGACCTGCTGTCGGAGCCGTGGGAGGGCGACACGTTCGATGCCGTGCTGCTGGATGCGCCCTGCTCGGGCCTCGGCGTCATCCGGCGTCACCCCGAGATTCGATGGACGCGGCTGCGCCAGGACACGCTCAAGCAGGGGGCCCGGCAGCGGAGCCTGCTGGACTCGGTGCTGCCCGCGGTCAACCCCGGCGGCGCGCTGATCTACTCGGTCTGCACGTTCGCTCCGGCGGAGACGGACAAGGTCGTCGAAGCGTTCACGGCGGCGCATCCGGAGTGGTCGCTGGCGGACCCCCGCGCGCTGTCCCGGCCGCCCCACGAGGATCTTCTGGACGGATCGGTGCTGAGGACGTATCCCCACCGGCACGACGCGGACGCCTTCTTCGGCGTGCGCCTGGAGCGGTGATGGACGAGACCATTCCCCTGCGGGGAGCTCAGACCGCGCTGGCCATGGACTACTCCATGGCCGAGCTGATGGAAGAGCACAACGATCTCAACCGCGCGCTCGAGGAGGCGTGGGCGGGTCTGCTGACGGTGCTCGTGCGCAACTGGCCGGACTGGCCCATCGAGCTGTGGTCGCGCGTCGACGAGGTCGTCCCCGAGGACCCGACCGACGAAGAAGGGTCCGCCTACTTCATCCGCTTCCGGCTGTCGTTCGCGGGCGAAGGCCCCGCCAACAGCGACGTCACGGCGATGCTGGACGTGGTCACGCGCGGCATGCGCGCGGTCACCCGGGTGCAGCCCCTGCTGGACTGGGACGGCATCGGCGTGGACTGGCTCCCCCTGTGGGCGATCGACGACGGCAAGGTCTACCGCCTGCTCGCGCCGGAGATGACCGTCGAGGACAGCGTCTACATGGTCGGTGTCTACGGCGGCGAGCCGACGCTGTTCGCCGGCACCCTGGAGGCCTGGCCCCTGAACCAGTCCCGCGGCGCCCTCGGCATCGAAATCGCCGGCGTCGACCTCGGCTGGGCCTTCAGCGCTTAGCGCGCACCCCGACGACGTTGGGGACCGGCCACGCGCCCAGGTTCGCGTCGCTCTCGAAGAAGCCCGTCTCGAAGCTCCCGACCTCTTCGGCCTCGACGCCCCCGGCGTTGACGTAGAGCTGTGCTTCGGGCCCTCCCTCGGCGTACTGCAGCCGCTTCAGGTCCAGCGGGAGCGCCCGGAGGATCTCGATGAAGTCGTGGGTGGTCCACGGTGAGCGGGCGTGGATGAGCAGCGGCCGCCCCGAGCCGTCCACGCCGATGACCGCGTGGGACCACTTCCGGTCCTGCTGGGACCAGACGTTCCGGCCGTCGCACGACAGCATGCGGATCGACTGGATGAGGATGCCGTACTTCGGAGCCACGGCGTCGTAGTCGTCGCAGCCCCGGTCGATGATCGCGACCGGCGCCACGTCGCCGCTCTTGGCGCCGAACGCGAGCAGGTCCTGGTCCTTGCTCAGGTGCCCGTTGTTGGTGTGGCCGGGCGCCTTCATCAGCGACGTCGAGGTGCGGTGGTCCTGCTGGTACATCGAGGCGTTGATGGCGGCGAGCAGTCCCTCCCGTTCGGCCCACGCCTTGGCCGTCCGCGGCGTCTCGTCCTCGGCCGACGCCATCGTGAGCACGAGCTCGAACTTCTTCGGATCGACCCGAACGACGCGGATCTTGCTGTCGCCGCGGTCGGACTTGGTGGGCGAGCCGAACACGCCGAGCTCGAGCCCCGGCTGAAGCTCCGTCCAGGGGGAGGACTCGGCCGAGGCGAGGGTGGCGACTGCGGTCAGGAGCCCGGCGGCGAGCAAGAGGCGGAAGCGGGTCATCACCGAGGGGACACCTCGGGGCGCGCGAACATTGCAGCCCTAGCGGGCGAAGGAGATGGTGAAGCGCGCCCAATCCTCGGGGCTGAGGGGGCGTCCAGGCTCGATGAAACGTCCGCTTTCGACCAGCCACATGCCTTCGGCGGAGTCCGTGGGCGGACGCGCCGCCCGCCACAGGACCGTGGTCAGCGTCGAACGCTCGGCGTGCGTCAGCTCCAGCGGCTCGGGGAACAGCAGGTTCATCCCGTGGGGCGGGAAGTCGCCGGGTCCGCCCTCGATGGGGTGGGGATCGCCCGCCTCCATCGGCTCGATCCGGAGCTCGTCGCCGTCCCACGAGGCGTACGAGACCGCCGGGCGATACACCGCGCTCCACAGCCGGGATCCCGCGCTGAACAGCGAGTACGAGCCCACCGGATCGTCCTCTTCGTCCACCGACATCGCCGCGATGGGGCCGGCCCGGCGGCTCAGCGCCAGCGCGACGGCCTCGGCGGGGGCGTGGCCGAACTGCTCCCACGCGAAGTCTTCGAGCTCCGGCCGGAACCCGAGCTTACTCGGGAGCACCATCCGGCTCAGGTCGGTGAGGATGCTCGGCACGTCCGTGGCGGTGGCGAGGTGCAGCACGCGGACGGTGCCGGCGAGGGGGTTGGCCTTGGCTCGGCCCCGCCGATCGACCCGCACCGGGGCGGACGTGTGGACCACCAGATCGGCGTCCGGACGGAGGTGGCCGCCGAGCACCTCGCGGGCGGCTTCGTGCACCGCCCCCAGAGGGATTTCGGGACCGCGGTAGACCAGCAAGGTGAGAGCCGCCATCGCGACGGAGATCTTGCCAGCTTTGGTACCCTCCCGCCGCCATGCCACGGGCCTCCCGCAAACATCCCGGAAACGCTGAGGCCGGCTCCAAGGGCCGCAGCGCCACGCTCCAGGATCTGTACGACGGCCGGAAGCTCACGCCGATGTTTCGGCAGTACCTCGAGATCAAGGAGCAGGTCCCCGACGCGATCCTCCTGTTCCGCATGGGCGACTTCTTCGAGTTGTTCTTCGAGGACGCCGTCATCGCGGCCGAGATCTGCGATCTGACCCTGACGGCGCGGGACAAGAGCGGCGCCCAGCCCATCCCCATGGCGGGCATGCCCCACCACGCGGTGCGCGGCTACGTCGAGAAGCTGCTCCAGGCCGGACACCGCGTCGCCCTCGCCGACCAGGTGGAGGACCCCAAGCAGGCCAAGGGGATCGTCAAGCGGGCGCTGACTGAGATCGTCACCCCCGGCACCGTCATCGACCCCGACACGCTCGATGCCCGCGCCGCCAACTACCTCGCCTCGGTGGTCCCCCTCGCGGGCCGCTTCGGGGTCGCCTACATCGACATCACGACCGGCGAGTTCGCCTGCACCGAGATCGACGACGAGACCGCGCTGGCGGCCGAGCTGGACCGCATCGCCCCCGCGGAGGTCGTGTTCCTCGATTCGATGGACGGCACGCCCCTGATGGACGAGCTGAAGCGCGTGCTGAGCGCCCGCTGGGCTCCCGCCCCCGACACCGCGACGACCCGGTCGGGCGCCGAAGAGGACCTGCGCGAGCTGTTCGGGGTCGGCGATCTGGCCGGCCTCGGGCTCGCCGATCTGGACGTCGGGCTGCGCGCCGCGGGCGCGATCCTCTGGTACCTCCGCAGCTCCCGCGTCGCCGCCCTCGGGCACGTCCGCCACCTCCGCGCCTACGAGCTGTCGGCGTTCATGGTCCTGGACGAGTCCACGCGGCGGAACCTCGAGCTCTTCAAGACCATGATCGAGGGCAAGCGGAGCGGGAGCCTGTTGGGCCTGCTCGACAAGGCCACCACCGGCATGGGGAGCCGCCGCATCCGCGCCTGGATCGGGGCGCCCTTGCTCGATCCCGCCGCCATCGAGGCGCGTCTGGACGCCGTCGCCCTGCTGGTGGACAGCCCCGAGCTTCGGTCCCAGCTCAAGGCCCGGCTGGACTACGTCGCCGACGTCGAGCGGCTCGCCGGCAAAGCCTGCGCGGGGCGGGCGAACGCGCGTGACCTCATCGCCTTGCGCACCTCCCTGGGGCAGGTCCCGGCGGTGGACCAGCTGCTGGACCGGAGCGACGCCCGCGCCATGTCCGCGTTCGCCTCGCTGCCCGACCTCAGCGCCGTGCACGACGACATTGACCGCACCCTGTTGGACGAGCCGCCCATCGCCCTGAAGGAGGGCGGGCTCATCCGCTCGGGCGTGCACGAGGAGTTGGACGAGCTCATCGAGCTGTCGCGGGAAGGGAAGGGGGCGCTGGCCCGGTTGGAGACCGAGGAGCGGCGCAATACCGGCATCAACAGCCTGAAGGTCCGCTACAACCGGGTCTTCGGCTACTACATCGAGGTCACCCGGGCGAACCTCAAGAGCGTGCCCGAGCACTACATCCGCAAGCAGACGCTGGCCAACGCGGAGCGCTTCTACACCCCGGAGCTGAAGGCGTTCGAAGCCAAGGTCCTGGGCGCCGAGGAGCGCCGCTGCGGGTTGGAGTTCGACCTGTTCGTGGCGCTGCGCGACCGCGTCGCCGGGGAAGGCCGTGCGCTGGCGAGCCTTGCCGACCGGCTGGCCGAGATCGACGCCCTCGTCACCTTCGCCGAGCTGGCCGTGGCCAACGACTACGTGCGCCCGACGGTGGACGACGGCTACCGGATCGAGCTGACCGCGGGGCGGCACCCCGTCATCGAGCGGATGGGGCTGGGCGAGCGGTTCGTCCCCAACGACGTCGTCCTGGACCACGACACCAACCAGTTGATGGTCGTCAGCGGCCCCAACATGGCGGGCAAGTCGACCGTCATGCGGCAGGTCGCGCTCATCGTGTTGATGGGGCAGGCCGGCTCGTTCGTGCCCGCCGACGCCGCCCACATCGGGGTCTGCGACCGGGTCTTCACCCGCGTCGGCGCCTCGGACAACATCGCCCGGGGGCAGTCCACGTTCATGGTCGAGATGGCCGAGACCGCCGCGATCCTGCGCAGCGCGACCGACCGCAGCCTCGCGATCCTCGACGAGATCGGCCGGGGCACGAGCACGTTCGACGGCGTCGCCCTCGCCTGGGCGGTGGCCGAGCACATCGCCGACGTCATCCGCTGCAGGACGATGTTCGCGACGCACTACCACGAGCTCAGCGACCTCGCCTCGACCCGCGAACAGGTCGCCAACTACAACATCTCGGTCAGTGAGATGGGCGGCAAGGTCATCTTCCTGCGCCGCCTCCGGCCCGGCGGTACGACCCGCAGCTACGGCATCCAGGTGGCCCGCCTCGCGGGGGTCCCGGACCCGGTCATCGACCGCGCCAACGAGGTGCTGTCCAACCTCGAGCGGGACGCCGAGGACGAGGTCGGGCGCCCCCGGCTGGCGCGCGGCGAAGGCCAGCCGGATGCCTCGACGGGGCAGCTGTCGTTGTTCGCCGACCGCTCCCGCATCCTCCGCGACGAGCTCGCCAAGCTCGACCTCGACAGCGTCACCCCGCTGGAGGCGCTGAACATCCTCGCCGAGCTCAAGGCCCAGGCGGAGTCGACGTGAGGGGGCTGGCGATCCTGACCGCGCTGGTCGTGCTCGCTGGCTGCCCCCCCGCTGACCCGGAGCCGGCCCCGGTCGAGGAGACTTCGGCCCCCGCGACCGCCGCCCCCACCCCGGAGCCGACGCCGCCGGCGCCGCTGGTGCGCACCCTGCGCCGGGTGGTGGTGGATGCGGGCCACGGGGGCGAGGACCTGGGGGCGATCGGGGTCTCCGGCGTGCAGGAGAAGGACATCACCCTCGCCATCGCCCGGGCGCTCGCCCGCGAGCTGGCGGGGCGGGGGATCGAGGTCGTGCAGACGCGCCCCGAGGACGCCGCCGTGGCGTTGGCCCGCCGCGCCGAGATCACCAACGCGTCGGGGGCGGGGCTGTTCATCTCGATCCACGCCAACTCGGCCGAGACCGACCGGGCGCACGGGATCGAGACCTACTCGATGGACGTAGCCGCGGATGAAGCCGCCATGCGGTTGGCCGAGCGGGAGAACCGGGAGGCCGAGGTGGTCGGCCGGCAGGCCAACGAGCGCGACCTGGACGCCACCCTGCACGAGCTGCGGCAGGGGGTGATCGCCGAGGAGTCGGCGCGATTCGCGCGGGCGCTGCACGGCTCGCTGGTCGATTCGCTCCAGGGCTTCTACGGTGCAGATCGGATCTCCGACCGCTTCCACCGCACCGCTCCCTTCTGGGTGCTCGTGGACAGCGAGGTGCCGGCGGTCCTGGTGGAGGTCGGCTACCTGAGCAACGCACCCGAGGAACGCCGCCTCCGCACCGGCGGGTACCACCACCGTGCGGCGTTGGCGCTGGCAGACGCGGTGGCTACCTGGGTGGACGAACGGGAGCCGGCCGAATGAAGGATCCGGCCCGCTTCCTCGTCGAGGCCCGTGACCGCATCCACGCCTTCCACGAGGGCACCGAGCGGTGGGGGAGCCGCACCTGCCGGCTGTACACCGCCGCCGTCGACAACACGCTGCGCGAGCTCCACGGCCGGTTCGAGGGCGGGGAGGACTTCTGCCTCGTCGCCACCGGCGGCTACGCCCGCAAGGTGCTGAGCCCCTACAGCGACGTCGACGTGCTCCTCATCTCTGCCACGCCGGAGGATCCCCGACTGGAGGAGCTGGGCCGATCGGTGCTGTACCCGTTGTGGGATGGGGGACTGCAGGTGGGGCAGCGGCCCGGCACGGTCGAGCAGATCATCGCGTCGGCGGAGGACGATCTGGCGGCCCGCACGGGGCTGCTGGACCTTCGGTACGTCGCCGGGAGCCGCGTGATCTACGGCGCCCTGCGGGCCGCCATCGACGAGGCCGTGGTCCGTTGGCGCCCCGACCTGCTGGATGCGGTCCGCCACGAGAACCTCGCCCGCTTCGCCAAGTACGGCGAGTCGGTGTTCCTGCTGGAGCCTCACGTCAAGGAGGGCAAGGGCGGCCTGCGCGACTTCCACTGGCTCGGCTGGGTGGGCAAGCTCGAGCAGGGGCTGCGGGGCGACTACGACATGCTCCTGACGGGGCGGGTCGAGCCGGACCACTACCGGCAGCTGATCGCGGCCCACGAGTTCCTGCTGCGCGTCCGCGTCCAGCTCCACCTGCACTTCGGGCGGGCCGAGGATCGGCTGCTGTTCGAGGCCCAGGAGCCGGTCGCCCGGGCGATGGGCTTCCGCACCGGCCGCGGCCTGCTCGCAGTCGAGCACTTCATGGGCACGTACTACCGCCACGCCTACGCGATGGCGCACCTGTGCGGCCTCTACATCGCCCGGACCCTGGGCTTCTACTGGGACGAGCCGACCGACATCGACACCGTCGGGAGCCAGACTGTGGCGCTGCAGTTGGGGCCGTCGGCGCCGGTGGTGCGGGACGCCGTGAGCGGCACGATGGCGGCGGACGGCGGTCTCTTCGAGGTCACCGACGGCACCGTGCACTGCGCCGACCCGCAGGCGCTCGCCAGCGACCCCCGCAAGATCCTCAACCTGTTCGACTTCAAGCAGGCGGTCGGCGGTCGGCTGCACCACGACACCATCGAGGATGTGCGCGCCGCGCTCCCCCGCATCGGCAAGCGGTTCCGGGAAGACCCCGCGGTCGGCGAGCACTTCCGCTCGATCCTGGAGGGGCCGTCGGTCTTCCGCACGCTCGCAGCGATGCACCGCAGCGGCTTCCTGGGGCGCTACATTCCCGAGTTCGGGGCCTGCTTCTGCCAGGCCCAGCACAACCGCGTGCACCTCTACACCGTGGACGTGCATTCGCTGTACGTCGTGCGTGAACTGGAGGGGCTGGGTACGGATTCGGCCGCCCGGGAGGCCGCTCGGTTCGCCGAAGCCTGGAACGCGCGGGAGCGGCGGGCTCCGCTGCTGTTGGCGGGGCTCTTCCACGACATCGCCAAGTCGCACGGCGCGGCCCACAGCCGGGTGGGCGCGGACATGGCCGGGGTGATCCTCCGCCGGATGGGCTGCGAGCAAGAGGACATCGCCCGCGTCCAGTGGTTGGTGCGGTACCACCTGCTCCTCAGCGACACCGCGTACCACCGCGATATGTACGACCCGCGCACCATGCAGGACCTCATCGCGGTCATCCCCAGTCGTGCCCACCTCGACGACCTCATGGCCCTGACGTGGGCCGACACCCGAGCCACCAACCCGGCGCTGCTGAACTCCTGGAAGCAGGCGCTCCTGGAGCAGGCGTACGCGGCCGTGACCAACGCCCTGGATCCGGCCGGCGCGCCCGATCCGCAAGCCCAGGCGGACGTGATCCGGGCCCGTATCGTCGCACTCCTGGGCGCCGAGGTGGGGCGCAAACGGGCCGAGCCGCTGGCCGATCTGGTGATGCAGGGCGAGTCCGCCAACCCCGGCTACCTCGAGCGCACACCCGCGCCGCTGTTGGCGACTCACGCCGCGCTCCTGGACCAACTCGCGGAGTCCGAAGACGAGCAGGCGGTGGTGTCCCACGTGCGCAACCTGCCCGCGCAGGGGGTGTCGCAGTGGATCGTCTGCACCCGCGACCACCCCGGCGTCTTCTCGATGCTCGCGGGGGCGGCGACGGCGGCGGGGTTCAACATCTCGGCGGCGGACGCCCTCACCCGGTCCGACGGCATCGTCATCGACACCTTCGCGATGACGGACGGCCTGGGCCGGGTCGTCCACGACGAAGGCCGCTGGCGCCGGCTCGACCGCCTCGTGGGGCGGGTGTTCAAGGGCGAGGCGGATCTGCAGGCGGCGGTGGATGCGGCGATCGCCTCGGCGCGACCGACCCCCGACCCGGGCGCGATGGCGCTCCAGCGCGTGGAAGTCACCAACGAGTTGAGCGAGGTCGCTACCGTAGTGGAGGTGGTGACCCCCAACCGGCCCGGACTCGTCTTCGCGATCACCCAGGTGCTCCTGGAGTTCGGCCTCGACCTTCGCGTGGCCCGCATCGCGACCCGCCAGGATCTCGCCGCGGACACCTTCTACGTGGTGAACCGGCGCGGCCAGCCGGTGGGCAAGCGCCGCCGCCGGCAGCTCGCCGCGGTGCTCAAGGAGCGGTTCTGTTGATGGGCGAGGACCGCTCCGTCGACGGCCTCCTGGGGCTGTACCAGGACGTGCTCAAGGTGGAGCGCGGGCTGTCCGCCAACTCGCTCGCGGCCTACGGGAGGGATCTGTCCAAGCTGGCCGCGTTCTGCGAAGAGCAGGGCATCGCCGACGCTGATGGCATCGACCGGGGCTGCCTGGAGCGCTGGATCCTCCAGCTGCACAATGACGGGCTGTCGGAGCGCTCGGTGGGCCGGCACATCAGCGCCGCGCGCGGCTTCTTCAAGTTCCTCGTCGCGGACGGCTGGCGCACGGACGACCCCGCCGCGCGGCTGCGCACCCCCCGGTTCGGGCGTCCGCTTCCCTCGGTGCTTCGCGGCGACGACGTCACCGCCCTGCTGGCCGCGCCCGACCGGAACACGCCGCGCGGGGCGCGGGACGGAGCGATGCTGGAGCTGCTGTACAGCTCGGGTCTGCGGGTCTCGGAGCTGTGCGGGCTGAAGGTGTCGGACGTGCGCCGCGATCCGCCCATCATGATGATCCGGGGCAAGGGCGACAAGGACCGCGTGGTGCCCGTGGGGGAGGCCGCGCTGGACGCGATCTTCCACTACCTGGAGGAGGGGCGAGGGGTCCTGGACAAGGGGCGCGGCAGCTCCTGGCTGTTCATCGGCCGGCCGGGCAAGCCGCTGACCCGGCAGGGGTTCTGGAAGAACCTGCGCAACCACGCCCGCCGCATCGGCATCACCGCGCACGTCTCCCCGCACACCCTCCGCCACTCGTTCGCCACGCACCTGCTGGAGGGCGGCGCGGATCTAAGGTCCGTGCAGGCGATGCTGGGGCACGCTGACATCGCGACCACGGAGATCTACACCCACGTCGCCGGCGAGCGGCTCCACCAGGTCCACGCCGACGCCCACCCCCGCGGCACGAGGGACGACGGATGAAGCCGCTGGAGGAGCTGTGGGCTCGCATCGCTGAGGCCGCCGAGGAGTCGGAGGCGTGCGAGTCGGTGCACCTCGTCGGGGGGCCCGTCCGCGATCGGCTGCTGGGCCGCCCGCTGGAGGAGGTGACCGACCTGGACATCACGGTGTTGGGCGACGCCCCTCGGGTGGCGAGCCTGCTGGGCTGGCGCTGGGGCGGCGACGTCGTCGTGCACGAGCGCTTCGGCACCGCCACCTGGAGCCCCGTCGACTTCCCCGTGAGCGTCGACCTGGTGACCGCGCGCAAGGAGCACTACCCGCACCCCGGAGCGCTTCCGGTGGTCGAGGCGGGCACGCTCGAGGACGACCTCCGGCGCCGGGACTTCACGATCAACGCGATGGCCAAGCGGATCTGGCCGGAGCCCATGGGCCAGCTCACCGATCCCTTCGGTGGCGGTGAGGACCTGGCGGCGGGCCTGCTTCGCATCCTCCACGACGGATCTTTCGTCGACGACCCCACGCGGATCCTGCGGCTGGGCCGCATGGCGGTGCGGTTCGGCTTCCGGGCCGACACAGGCACGAACCGGCTGCTGCACGAGGCGATCGCTTCGGGGGTGTTCGGCCCGGTGTCGGGGGAGCGGACTCGGGCCGAGTGGGAGCTGATCTGCGCCGAGCCCGATCCTCCCGCCGCGGTGCGCTGGTTCGCCGCGGCCGGGGTGCTGGGGCCGCTGGGGCTGGACGCTGGCGGGGATCGCGGCATCCGCTCGATGGAGCGGGGCTTCCGGACTGCGTTCAAGGGAGAGCGGGAGTGGAACCCGCGCATCGCTCTGGCGCTCCTGCTCACGGGCGGAGACACGAGCCGGGCGGCGTTCTCGTTGGGACTTCGCGGCGGCGCGGCGGCGCGGCTGGAGCAGCTCGCGGGCATCGGCCAGCGGCTGGGCGGGCCGGTGACGCAGGCCTCCGGAGAGTGGTCCCTGGAGGCGATGCTCAAGGGGAGCACCGCCGAGGAGCGGGCCGTGTTGGAGGGGAGCTACCCCGGCGCCAAGAACGCCATCCGGCAGTACGAGAACGAGGTCGCGGGCCGGCCTCCGTTGGTCACCGGCGACGACCTGATCGCCGCGGGGATGCGGCAGGGACCCGACCTCGGGAACGCCCTCCGCCAGGTGCGGGAGGCTCAGCTTCGCGGCACCTGCGCGACGCGCGCCGAGGCCTTCGCGATGCTTCAGCTGCCGGACATCGACGGTCCCTGATTCAGCCGCGCCGGCGTCGGCCGAGCACGCCCAACACAAGCCAGAGGGCGAGCCCGCCGGGAGCTCCTGATCCCGCGGCCGCGCAGCCCACCTGCACGAACCTGCTCGGCCCCGTCGGAGCCGCATCGGCCGCCGCCGTGGTGGTGGGCCCGTCGTCCTCGTCGTCTTCGTCGGGCTCGTCGTCGCCGGGGTCGGACGCCGCCTCTTCACCCGGCGCGGGGGCGCCTTCGGACGGCTCGTCGTCCTCGGGGGTCTCCGACGTGGCCGGTTCGCCCGTGGCGTCCCAGTCGATGCTCAAGGAGTAGGCGCTGTCGGCGCCCCACCAGCAGGAGACCGCGATGTAGAGCGTGTCGCCGCCGCTGAAGCTGCGCGCGGCGGGGCCGGCGTAGTCCTCGTCCTCGTTCTTGACCAGCAGGCCGCGGTCGGGGCCGTAGACCCAGTAGTCCAGGTCGGCGCCCGAGGCCCAGTTCAGGGTCACGTCCGCCTCCCCGGTGCAGGGCAGGTCGACCGCGAACCAGTCCACGTCGGCGGACCACTGGCTCGCGCAGGCGACGGTGCCGGAGATGCGGAGGTCGCCGCCGGCGCTGTCGAGGGAGTCGTACTCGCCGCCGGTGGACCAGCCGTTGGGCTCGGACTCGGCCAGCGCCTCGTCGGGGGCGTTGCCGCAGACTCCGAGGGGGCTGTCGTCGTCGTCGTCGTCACCTTCATCGTCGTCGCCGGGGGCCTCGACGGGGCCGACGCTCACGTTGTCGACCCACACGTTGTTGCCGTAGCCGGTGACGTTCCCCAGCGCGATGAGCACCGAGGACTCGGCCGTCCAGGCGTCCAGGGAGAGCGACTCGGTGCGCCACTCGCTGGCGGTCGGAACGAACGCGTCGTTGTGGTCCGCGGCCGTCGCGAGGGCGGTCCCGGCCTGGTCGTAGACGGTGCTCCAGGTGCCTCCGCAATCGGCGCTGACGTAGACCTTGAGGCGGTCGTTGAGCTCGTCGTTGTAGCGGGCGTAGGCGAGGTCGAACGTGAGCGCCGGCTCGGTCACCCCGGTCAGGTCCAGGTGCGGGAGGTAGACGTAGTCCACTTCGCCCCGGTGGTCGTCGTCGAAGTTGTTGAACCAGGCGGCGGCGCCGCTGGCCCCGAAGCCGCCGGCAGGGGTGGAGCGCTCCCACGCGACGGCGCCGTCGTCGTTGGCCCGCGACCAGCCCGACGGGGGGAAGCTGCCGCCTTCGAAGCCGTCTTCCAGGGGCGCCGCGATGGAGGTGGCGAAGCCGAAGGACTGGGCTGCGCTGTCGTTGCCGGGGACCTCGTCGTCGGCTGCCGCGACGGTGACCTCGAGTTCGTGGGTCCCCGACGAGGCCGATACCGAACCGAGCGCGACGGTGGCGCTGGCGCCCGGGGCGAGGCTTCCGCTCCAGGGCGTCGTGGTCCAGCCGCCACCGTCGACGCGATGCTGGATGGAGGCCGCAGTCAGGGTCGTCGAACCCTCGTTCGTGAGGGCCGCTTCGAGGGATGCGGACGTCGTGCAGGCGAGCGTGCCGGTGGGCGCGGTGATGGCGATCGAGGCGTCGACGGCGGCCGAGGGGGCGGACGGGTCCAGGCCGTCGATGGCGAGGGCGCCGCTGCCGGTGGGGTTGAGGTAGCTGGAGAGCCCGAGCCCCCAGGAGACGTCGAGGCGGCCGTAGATGTCGGTGCCGCTGTTCGGGCTCCCGCCCCAGCAGGCCGAGCCGCCACCGTAGAGCTGCCCGACGATGCGGTGGTCCTGGTTGAACAGGGGCGAACCGGAGCTGCCTCCTTCGGTCGCGCCGGAGTCCTACGGCCCCACGCCCCAGTAGTTGCCGGAGGTCCAGATCTGGCTGTTCTCGACGCTGAACTTCTTGAGGTCGCCGCCGGGGTGGTGGATGCCGACGGCGGAGTCGGCGGGGGAGCTGGCGCGGCTCCAGCCGGCGTAGAAGACGTCGTAGCCATCCGGCGGGTCCGAGTTGAGCTCCACCAGCACGAAGTCGGACGAGCTGGCGTTGGCCCGGTAGCTGGCGCCGCTGATCGAGTCGTAGGCGGGGCTCCAGCTGGGGTTGCTGCAGGAGTCGGACTCGTAGTTGAACCAGAACACCCACCAGCCTGGGGAGCCGTCGTAGCAGTGGTTCGCGGTGAGGAAGTAGGGGGTGCCGTCGCCGGCGGTGTTGTTGATGAGCGCGCCGGTGCAGAGGCTCCCGCCCATCGTGTACTTCGCCACCGAGCGGATCTCCTCGTCCCAGCCCGCGGCCAGCGAGCAGGCGACGTTGTTCATGCACGCGCCCGAGTGGTTCAGCGCGACGGCGGCTCCGGCCTTGGCCTCGCGGTAGGCGTGGGTGACGCGGGCGAGGGAGAACTCCGGCGTGCCGTGAGCGGGTCCCACGTACTCCAGGACCGCCTCGTCTCCGAGCACCAGCGTCGTCGCGAAGAGGCCGTCTTCGCTGGCGTTGGCGGCGGTGAAGGCGCCCAGCACCTCGGCGCCGTCGGCCGAGTTGACGAAGAACTCACCCCCGCGCGGCAGGACCCACCGGTCGAACGCGAAGCTCAGCGAAGTCGCGCCGGCCGACAGGATCCCGAGCCTCCACACGCGGCGTCCATCGGGGAGCACGTCCCAGCGTCCGTCGGTGGAGGCATCCCGGGCCACGAACAGGTCCGCCCCGAACCGGAAGGGGAGGGAGGAATCGAGATCCCGCACCGCGTCCTCGGCGGCCAGCCGTCGACGTCGACGGGGGCGAGGGTGACGGTGGGGATGTCGTCCGACAGGGCGGGGGCCCACTCGGCATCCAGGCTCGGAGGGGTGCCCCCGTGGCTGACCTGGGCGAGGATCGGCGCAGCGAGCGTGAGGGGGAGGACGACGACGATCAGCGCACACAGCGCTGCAGGAGCAGGACGAGGCATTCGGACTCCGCCCGCGAACTCCCACGCGGCCAACGCCAGTCTGGGACGGATCCCGCCAAACAGTCAAGCCTGACTGTTTGGGCCTCATGACCGGGTCAGGCAGCCTGGGACCGTGCCGGATCCCAACCAGTTGGTCCTCGCGATCCTCACCGCGGGGCCGATGTTCCTGTTCGCGCTGGTCTTCCACGAGTACTGCCACGCCCTCGTTGCGCATCGCCTCGGCGATCAGGTGGCCGCCTGGACCGGCCGCCTCACGATGAACCCGAAGGTCCACCTGGACCCCCTGGGCTCGGTGGCGATGCCGGTGATCGGGTTGGTGCTGGGTTGGCTCGGCGGCTTCGCGTTCATCTTCGGGTGGGCGCGCCCGGTGCCGTTCAACCCGCGGGACCTCGCCGATTCACGGCGCGACTCCATGCTGATCGCGCTGGCCGGCCCGCTGGCGAACTTCGTGTTGGTGCTCGTGTTCGCGCTCCTCATCCGCGCGCTCGTGGGCAGCGGTATGGGGATCGACAGCCCGGTCCTGCAGATAGCGGCGTACGGCGTCTACATCAACGCCCTGCTGGGCGTCTTCAACCTCGTCCCCCTGCCGCCGCTGGACGGGAGCAAGGTCCTGGCCTTCTTCCTCGGCCCGAGCCTGGGCTGCAAGCTGCTCGCGCTGCCGCCGGTGCTCTGCCTCATCGGGCTGCTGCTCCTGGTCACTCGGGGCCTGATCGTCGGGCCGCTGATGACCGCCCTGGGGTGGGCCGAACAGCTGGCGGGGGCGCCCCTGGGGATGATGCTGTTCTAGGGAAGGCGGAGGCTGAACCGGAAGCTGAGCGTCCAGATGGGTCATCTGGCCCCTGGGAGTGCGGGTGAACCGGAAGCTGAGCGTCCAGATGGGTCATCTGGCCCCTGGGAGTGCGGGTGAACCGGAAGCTCGGCGCCCAGATGAGTCATCTGGCCCCTGGGAGTGCGGGTGAACCGGAAGCTGAGCGTCCAGATGAGTCATCTGGCCCCTGGCGAGCACCCCGGGGCGCCCGCCCCCCGACCCTCAGAACGCGGCGACCTGCGCGCACACGGCGAACGCGATCCGGGGGGCGTGGTGCAAGGTCGGTGACAGCATCACCTCGCTGCGCGCGCGGCTTCGATTTCGGCCTTCACCTCGGCCGTCATCTCGTCGCGCTTGCCCCCCATGCCCATCATCTTGACGACCCCGTCGGCGACCCGGCGGTTGCCCCACACCGGGAACATGCGCTTGAGCCGGTCGATCCAGGGAGCCTCCCGGGTGACGAGGATGCGGGGCTTGCCGTCTCGGACCCCCTCGAGGAGCACCCGCGCCGCGGTCGACGGCTTCATGGTCTTGGACTTGAAGAACTCGATCGTCTTGTCGTTGGACTCGCCGTCGTAGACCTTGGCGTTGGACACGATGTTGGTGCCGACGCCGCCGGGGTGCACCACGCTCACGCCGATGTGCAGGTCCCGGGTCTCCTCCCAGAGGGTCTCGGACAGCCCCCGGACGGCGTACTTGGTGGCGCAGTAGCTGCTCTGCGACGGGATGCCGACGATCCCGAACACCGAGCTGATGTTGATGATGTGCGCCTCCTCCGCGATCTCCAGCAGCGGCATGAACAGCTTGCAGCCGTAGATCACGCCCCAGAGGTTCACCCCGACGACCCGCTCCCAGTCCCCCAGGCTCTGCTCACGGAAGCTCCCGGAGACCGTGAGTCCGGCGTTGTTGAAGAGCAGGTTGATGCCGCGGTGTTCGTCACTCACGGTCTTGGCGAAGGCCTCCATTTTAGACCGTGAGCTTACGTCTACGATATGAGAACTCACGGTCACGCCGGAGTCGCTGACGAGCTCGACCGTTTCGTTCAGGGGCTGGGCCTTCCAGTCCGCGAGCACGAGGTGCATCCCTCCGCCGCGAGGGCTTCGGCGAGGGCACGGCCGATGCCGCTTCCGGCTCCGGTGATGACGGCGACACGATCTCGGAATTGACGCATAGGCTGCGCATCATGGTACGAGGCGGAGGTGACGGCCAGTCCCCCGTTCCTGCACCTGCCGCTGTTCGACGGGCCGCTCGATCTGCTGCTGCACCTGTGCAAGCGGCACGAACTCGAGATCACGGAGTTGCCGATCGCGTTGATCACGGAGCAGTTCCTCGCCTACCTCGACGTGCTCGAGGAGCTTCAGATCGAGGTCGCGGGCGAGTTCGTGGCGATGGCGTCGCTGCTGTGCCTGCTCAAGTCCCGCGAGCTGCTGCCGGCCCTCGAGATCGACGGCGAGGACGACGACGAAGAGGGCGAAGACCCCCGCTCCGCCCTCATCGCCCGGCTCCTCAACTACCGCCGCTACCGCGACGCCTCGGAGCAGCTGGAGGCCCGCGATCGGGAACGACGGGAGTACTTCGTGCGTCCGCTGGCGCCGCGGGAAGCGGCCGGGCTGGATGCCCTCGATGCCCCCCTGGACGTCGACCTCACGGAGCTGCTGGGGGCCCTGCGGGACCTGCTGATCGAGCGCAGCAAGGCCGAGGCGATCCACGCCGTGGAGATCCCGATGATGCCGCTGGAGGAGCGGGTCGAGGAGCTGCTGGACCGCCTCGCCGCGGGACCCCGCCGGACCGCCTTCGAACGCCTTTTCGACGGCGCGACCACCCGACCCCTGGTGGTGGTGACGGTGCTGAGCGTGCTCCACCTCGCCCGCCTGCGGTACATCCGGCTGGTGCAGAAGGAGCACCTCGCCCCCATCACCATCGAGTGTCGGTTCGACCCCGCCCAACGCGCCACCCTCACGAGCGTCACCGATGTCGGCTGAAGCCCGTACCGATCTGCTCCCCGCGATCATCGAGGCGCTCCTGTTCGTGGCCGACCGGCCGCTGTCGGTGGCGGACCTGGTGGAGGCGTTGGAGACCGACGAGGTCCCCGACCACGCGGTGCGGGAGGCGCTGGAGGTGCTGATGGCGCGGCACGACGGCGGCTCCGGTCGGGGGTTCGTGCTCCACCGCCTCGCGGACACGTGGCAGTTCCGCACCACCGACCAGGTCAGTCCCTGGCTGAAGGCGTTCACCGGCCTGACGCCCGTGAAGCTGAGCCGGGCGGCCCTGGAGACCCTCGCGGTCGCCGCCTACCGTCAGCCCTGCACGCGGGCCGACGTGGAGCGGGTCCGCGGGGTCGACAGCGGCGGCATCCTGCGGGCGTTGCTGGACCGCAAGCTGCTTCGGGTGGCCGGCCGCCGGGACGAACCGGGGCGCCCCAACGTCTACGCCACGACCGAGCAGTTCCTTGCCGCGTTCGGCCTCGGCTCGCTCCGCGACCTGCCGTCGCTGCGCGAGTTCACGATGCTCGGCCAGGAGGATCTGGACGCCGTCGACGACCTGATGGGCAACAAAGGGCTGGCGGGGCAGGTCACTTTCGACGAGTATGCGGCGCGCCGCGCCCTGGATGGCGTGGATGAAGCCGCCGATGCGGCATTGCAGGCCCGCCGTACGGCGGCCCGGAAGGACGAGTCATGAGCGCCGACCACCTGGTCAAGATCCTCGCCGAGCGAGGCGTCGCCTCCCGCCGAGGCAGTGAGAAGATCATCCGCAGCGGCGTGATCACCGTCGACGGCAAGGTCGTCGTGGAGCCCGGCTCCCTGGTGGACCCCCGAGCCCAGGACATCCGCCTGGAGGGCAAGCCGCTGCCCCCCAAGCCCAAGCCGAAGTACTTGGTGCTGAACAAGCCCACCGGCGTCATCACCAGCCGCAGCGACCCGGACGGCCGCAAGACGGTGTTCGACCTGCTGGAGGACGAGGACACCTCCATCGCCGCGGTCGGGCGCCTGGACTACGGCACCGAGGGCGTGCTCCTGATGACCAACGACGGCGAGCTCGGCTACCGGCTGACGCACCCCAGCTACGGGGTCCCCAAGTCGTACCTCGCGAAGATCTCGGGCACCCCCGACCAGCGCAAAATGACGCGCCTCATCCGCGGCCTCGAGCTGGAGGACGGTCCCTCGGGTCCGTGCCTCGCGGAGATCGTGCGCAGCACCGGCCCGTCCACGTGGGTGCTCATCACCACCCGCGGCGGACGCAACCGCATCGTCCGTCGCATGTTCGAGGCGATCGGCCACCGCGTGCTCAAGCTCAAGCGGGTCGGCTTCGGCGGCATCACGCTGCGCGGCCTCGGCAACGGCGACGCTCGCCCCATGACCGCGGGCGAGCTGGAGCACCTGCGACGCCAGGTCGCCGCCAAGGGGCGGGGCAAGCTGTGGGTGTCGCGCCAGGTGAAGGTGTCGGTGGCCGAGCAGCTGCGGATCCCGCCGCCGCCGGCGGAGACGGTCAAGGCCCGCGATGACGAGGGCCGGCCGTACCGCAAGAAGGGCTGGGCGCGGCCCAAGCCGAAGAAGAAGCGTCACGGCAGCCGCAAGAAGGGCCGCTCGGACGAGCGCGGCGGGGGCGGAGGCCCCAAGCGCCGCCGCTGAGTCGGCTCAGCTCCCGCGGCCCGCGAAGCGGAAGCCGTGTCGGCCGGTCCGCTTGATGTAGAGCGAAGCACTGAACGGCTTGCCCGCCTTGGAGGTGAAGTTCTCCAGGACGGCGGTCTCGCCGTCGGCGAACAGCTTGGCCGCTTCGTCCCGCGTTACCTCACGCTTGCAGATCTCCCGGGGGATGCTGATCCGGCAGCCGTCGTCGTTGCAGACGAACGCCGTCGCCGTCTCGACGATCTTCGCTTCGGGGTGCTTGGGGCAGGCGCCGAGCGGCTCGGGGTTCACGGGGAACTCCTTGGCCGGAGCGCCGCCGCCAGCCTTGTTGTCGCGCGGCGGGAAGTCCCACTTGATCTTGCCCGCGTCGTCCAGGATGAGGGCCGCGCTGAAGGGGCGGTTGCGGCGGCTGACGAACCCTTCTAGGAGCGCAGTCTTGCGATTCGGGCCGATCATCGCCGTCACCTCCTCGAGGCTCAGCTGGCGCTGGCAGATGGCCAACGGGAGCTTGAGCCGGGTCTTGTCGTCCTTGTCGCAGCGGTAGCCCTTGCTGCTGCGGCGGACGGTGCAGTCCTTGTGGAAGGGGCAGGGGCCGACATCGGCCGGCTCGACCTCTTCGGTGGGCTCCACCTCGGCGCCCTTGGGGAGCACGCTGACCCGGCCGTCGTCGTCGCGGCGCAGGCTCGCCTCGTACTCCCGGCCGTCGCGGGTGAAGAAGCCGGCCTTGACCCGGGTCTCGTTGGTCTTGACCAGCTCGTCGGCGGAGCGGCGGTCGACGTAGCGGCCGCCGACCTCCTTCCAGATCACGAACTCGCAGTCTCCGTCCCGGCCCCCGAGGGTGCAGGTCCAGGTGCGCAGGGTCTCGATGACCTTGCCCTTCTTGCAGGCGGGGCAGGGGCCGACGGGGTCGGCGTCGCCGTACAGCCCGTCGAAGGTGAACCCGCGGACCTGCTCGACGATCTTCTCCGTCCAGCCGCGGATGTCCTTCATGTACTTCTCGCGGGTCGCCTCGCCGCCTTCGATGGCGCGGAGCGAATCCTCGAGGTTGGCGGTCAGCTCGGCCGAGGTCAGCAGCGGCAGATCGATGCGCTCCAGCGCGTCGATCAGCTTGATGCCCCGGGTGGTCGCCCGCAGCGCCTTGCGTCCCTGCACCGACGTGCAGCGGCCGGCGTACTGGCGGGCGACGAGCGTCTCGATGATCTCGGCGCGGGTGGCCGGCGTTCCGAGGCCTCCGGTCTCCTTGAGCACGCGGGCCTTCTCGATGTCCTCGACCTCCTTGCCGGCGGTCTCCATCAGGCCCAGCAGCGCCGCTTCCGTCAGGCGGGCGGGCGGCTTGGTCTCCTTCTCCTCGGAGGTGAACTCCGCGAAGTCGACCGGGGAGCCGTCGGGCTTGGGCAGCGCCGGGAGGTGCTTCTTGACCTCCTTGTCGCCCTTGTCGAACACGGCGCGCCAACCGGGCTCCTTGAGGACCTTGGTGCGGGTACGGAACGGCTCGTTGCCCAGCCGCGTGATGCGCTCGACCTCGGTCGAGATGGCGGGCGGGTGGAACGCGGCGAGGAAGCGCCGGGTGACGAGGTCGAAGATGCGCTTGTCGTCGCCCCGGAGGTCCGCGAGCTTGCCGGCTCCGGTGGGGATGATCGCGAAGTGGTCCGAGACCGCCTTGTCGTCGAAGTTGCGCTTGGTGTTCTGCAGCCCGTCCTTCTGGAGGCGGGCGGCCGAGGCGCTGTAGTCCTTGAGCCCCTTCAGGAACTCGACCGCCTCATCGACCTTCTCCTTGTAGTCCTCCGGCAGCGCTCGGCTGTCGGTACGAGGGTAGGTGATCATCTTGTGCTGCTCGTACAGGGCCTGGGCCGCGCTCAGGGTGCGGCGGGCGCTGAAGCCGAAGCGGCGGTTGGCCTCTCGCTGCAACGAGGTCAGGTCCAGCAGCGGGGGGGCGCTCTCCTTGGAGTCCTTGCGGGACTCCGACGCGATCCCGGTGGGCTCGCTGGCGAGGGCGGCGAGCACCCGGTCGCGGACCGCGGTGTCGAAGATCCGGTCCTTGGCGCCGGGCTGCTTGGGGTCGTACCAGGTCGCCTTGTAGTCGTGGGCGGGGTCGTTGGTGTGCTTGAACGACGCCTCGATGATCCAGTACGGCTCGGGCAGGTGGTCGAGGATCTCGCGCTCCCGCCGGACGAGCATCGCCAGGGTGGCGGTCTGCACGCGGCCGGCCGACCACGGCACGCTGCGGCTACCCCGGGTGCGGAGTCGAACCGTCAGGGCGCGGGTGGCGTTCATGCCGATGAGCCAGTCGGACTCGGCGCGGCAGTCGGCGGCGTCGGCGAGGCCCTGGAGGTCGGACTCGGGCAGCGGCGCCAGGAGGCTGGCCTTGATCGCCTTGTCCGTCATGGACTGCAGCCACAGCCGGTCCACCGGCTTCTTGGTGCCGGAGTAGCGGTAGATCTCGCGGAAGATGAGCTCGCCCTCGCGGCCGGCATCGCAGGCGTTGATGACCCGCTCGACGTCCTTGGCCTTGAGCAGCTTCTTCAGGGCGTTCAGCTGCTTGGTGTTCCCCTTGACCGGGGTCAGCAGGAAGGAGTCGGGGAGGATCGGCAGATCCTTGAGGCGCCAGCGCTTCAGAGCCTCGTCGTAGCCCTCGGGGGCGACGAACTCGAGCAGGTGACCGACGGCCCAGGAGACGACGTGGTCATCGCCTTCCCAGGCGTGGGCCGTCTTGTTGGGGGCGCCGACGACGCGGGCAATGTCGGCGGCGACCGACGGCTTCTCTGCGATGATCAGGGTGCGGGACAAGGCGATCCTCGGTGCAATTGGCTTCGCGGGGTGCAGAGAAGTACCGCCAAGAGCCGGTTCGTTCAACCCCTGGATGCTGGCTTTGTTGTCCGTGCCTACGGCACGTGACTTCCTATATAAGGGGCGGCGGTGCATCCGAAGCTCCCGATCGCCGCATTCGCCGCCCTGCTGATGGCGCTCTTCGCGGCCCCTGCGTCGGCGGAAATTCGCGGGGGCAGCTTCGAGGCGGGCGGGGTCGGAGGGGCCGCGGTCTGGTCCAGCGACCTCGGGCTCAAGCCCTGCGGTTGGTACGGCGGCTTTGCCGGCCATCGCTTCCAGCCGCTGGCGGAGCGGCTGCACCTGGGCTTCCGGGCGGCCTGGGAAGGCTGCGTCACCCAGCAGAGGGTGACCGACGAGCGGGTCGACATGATCCTCGTCGACGTCGGCTTCTCGTACGGCGTTCGGGTGCTGCCCTGGATGCTGCCGTACGGCTTCTCCGGCGGAGGCTTCCTCATCGCGGACTCGACCCCCAGCGGCGGCGACCCGACGCCCCGGACGGTGTTCCAGACCGGCGGGGGCGTGGCGATCACCCTCGGCCCGTACCTGCTGCTGGACATCAAGGTCCGACTGCTGGTGTTCGAGAACATCCAGTTCGGCAGCATCCAGGGGCAGTTCGGGAGCGTCGTGAGCCCGCTGTTCGCGATCGCCCTGGGAGCGCAGATCTGATGCGGGCCTGGGCGATCGCGGCGCTCCTCCTGGCGGCGGGGCCGGTGTTGGCGGACGAGCCGACGGCCGACGACGGCTTCGCTCCGGATCCCGGACCCACGGTGCCGGTGGGGTTCCGGACGGACTTCCGGCTCGGCTGGAACCTGACCGACGGCAACGGCGTGATCGACTACATCGGGATGGGGCTGAACGTCGGCCCGGTCTTCGGCAAGCCGACCGTCGGCGGCCCTCCGGTGGTCAGCCCGTTCGGCGAGTTCACCGCGGGGATTGCGGAGGACGCCCGGCCGTCGATCCGGATCGTCGGCGGCATCGAGGTCGGCGTCGCGGTGCGGCACGACGTGGAGATCGTGCCGTCGGTGTTCGGCGGCTACCACCGGTCGTTCGAAGGCGACCGGCGGGCCGGGGGCACGGTCGGCGCGGGGGTCGCGCTGCGGGTCCGTGGGCCGAACCACTTCTTCTTCTCGGTGGAGCCGGTACGCTTCGTGCTCCTGCCGCCGCCCGAGAACGGGTACACCCGCTACACCACCCACTTCGCCCTCGACATGGGCATTGTCCGCTTCGGAGGAATCCTGCCGTGAGGGCACTCCTTACAGCACTCACGCTCGGACTCACGGTCGGTTGCGTGCAGCCGAACCTGGACCGGGAGCCGTGGTGCCAGATCGGCACCGGGGACGTGGAGTTCATCGACCTGGCGGACGGCGACGAGGTCGGCGTGGTGCGCGGGATCCAGGGAGGCGACCACATCTGGGGAAGCGCCCGGGTGATCGGGGTGAACTGGCTCGACATCACGCTGGTGTTCGAGCTGCTGGACGAGGACGGGCTCCCGGTGACCGACTCGAGCACCCTGATCGGCGAGCTCGTGCACTGCACCCGCAGCGATGAGGCGTGCGACCAGGGCATGGGGGAGACGGTCGGCTACCCGGTGATCGTCGAGGACATCAGCGATGTGGTCGGCGACGACATCACGATGAAGGTGACGGCCACGGACCGCGAGGGCCGCACGGCATCGCACTCGGTCCAGGTGGAGCCGTACCGGGAGACGGACGACTAGATCGTCACGGTCTCCAGCCAGTTGGTCAGGATCATGGTCGTGGCGTCCTGGCCGCTCTCGTACTTCAAGAGCCCCAGCTCCGCGTAGCGCGGTCGCACCCGGTCGCTGAGCAGGCCGATGCGCTTCACGTTCGGGATGATCGTGCGGAACATGGTCCGCCGGAACAGCTCCATGAGCTTGCTGTCGAGCACCAGGCGGTTCCACTCGCGGCGGCTCATGGCGTGGGCCCAGTACTCCTCGTAGTACTCGTGCACGAGGAAGCGATTGCGCATCAGGAGGCTGAGCTCGAAGACCCAGTCCTCGCGCTCGCGGCGCTCGGCGTCGCTGAGGACGGCGGTCTGGGCGTAGTGCTCGCGGAGGGCGACCACGCCGAACTTCACGTGGCGGGCCTCGTCGCCGATCACGTACTCCAGCAGCTTCTTCAGCAGCGGCTCCTGGGTGGCCTGGCGCAGCGTGCCGAACGCGCCCAGGGCGAGCCCCTCGATCATGATCTGCATGCCGAGGGATTTCATGTCCCAGCGGCTGTCGCCCATGAGCTGGTCGATGATGACGTAGAGGTTGTCGTCGATGGCGTAGCGCTTGTGGATCTTCTCCTCGAGGTAGCGGGAGAAGACCTCGACGTGGCGGCCTTCGTCGACGACCTGGGTGCTGCCGTAGAGCTTGGCGGCCATCCAGGGGGCGGCCTGCACGACCTGGCTGGCGGCGAACAGCGCGCCCTGCTCGCCGTGAAGGAACTGGGACAGCAGCCAGCTCATGATCGCGTGGCGGTGCTCGGCCTTCTCCTTGTTGGAGAGGCGGCGGTACATCGGGTAGTCCGAGAGGGGGACGTAGTCCTCGGGGAGGAGCTCGAACTCGGGGTTGAGGGGGTCGACGTCGATGGACCAGTCCAGGTCGGTGGTGGCGTTCCACTGGCCGGCCTTGGCGGACTCGTAGAGCTTGGCGAGGCTGGGCTGATCCCGGTCGTAGTTCCAGTCGAAGATCGCCGGGCTGGAGACGTCGACCGTCGTGGTGCTGCCCTGCTTGCCGCGCTGCAGGATGATGCCGCGGAAGGCGGGCCCCAGGAGGTTCCGGAGGACCCGGACATTGCCGCTCCCTTCGCGCAGGGCGGGGGCGGACTCAACTAGGTTCACGATCGCGTTGCGGAGCCTTATGGGACCTCGGGGTTGACCTGCCTTACACTCGGGCCGTGGCCGACCGTCCGTACATCGACCCGCGTACGTCGCCCCTGTGGCAGGTAACGCGCGAGCCGCTCATTCACCAGTTTGTCGGATATCTGACAGATGTTCGACAAAAGATCTCTGCCGATCCGACGTCCGAACACGTGCTGACCTTCGCGCGGCCCCGGATCGCGGAGGTGCACCACGCCTTCCGAACGATGGTGCGTCGGGGGGAGGAGCGGCTGCACAAGCTGAGCCGGCTGCTGGCGGACACGCTGTACGAGGGGCCGCACGATCTGATGAGCGAGGTGGTCGGCGAGCTCGACGGGGAGCGGTTCACCCTGGGGCAGCCGGTGACGCCGGCGCAGCTGCACGGGCTGACGGACCTGGAGCTGGGGGCGCGGCTGCTGAACCGGGTGAGGTTGGACGGGCGGGCGACGAAGCTGGTGGCCAACCGGGTCGAGTACCTGCCGACGGACGAGAACCCGCACGGGGTGCACAAGATCCTCAGCCGCATCAAGGCGGAGGAGGAGGTCTGGAACAAGGTCGTGGACGAGATCTTCGACGTGGACGCGTTGGTGAAGCGGGACAAGCAGCTGCGGCACCTGAGCCGGTTCGTCAAAGACGTGTTCGGGGTCAAAATCGTGGTCGGCGCGGCGACGGAGGTGCGTCCGGTGCACCGGTTCCTGGAGGAGCTGAGCTGGACGCGCGCGGAGCTGGGGAACCACCACATCCCGCCGTCGGACAGCACGGTGGCGCTGCAGTTCGTGGAGACGAAGGACTACATGTCGGCGGCTGCGCGGAAGAAGTCGGGCTGGGTGGCGGTCAAGTCGGTGGTGTCGTGGTGGGACCGGATGTTCGAGATCCAGGTGCAGCCGCTGCGGAGCTACTACCGGGAGAAGGAGCGGCTGACGCGGGAGAGCCACAGCGCGTGGGGCGATCAGCGCGAGGCGCTGCGGCAGGAGTTGAGCGAGCGGGTGCCGCTGCTGGGGTTCTACCGGGAGCTTCTGGTGTGGCTGTTTCGGCAGCCCGACGGGCCCGCCCCCACGTTCGAGGGGGTCCGGGTCGAGGTGATTGGCTAAAATGGTGCTGAATCGAGAGCACGAAAGGACTGTTCCGATGCGAACCCTCCCGTTGATCGCCCTGCTGTTGGGCGCGCTGATGATGCTGGCTGCCTGCCCCGTTTACCGTCCGGTGTCGGACGACGATGACGACGATGATTCGGCTTCCGATGACGACGACGCCTTCCCCGACGACGACGACTCGACGGGCGACGACGACGACGCGACGGACGACGACGATGCGACGGACGACGACGACTCGGTGGGGCCCGAGGTGGTGTTCTTCCAGGGGCAGTACCGCTGGTTCTTCGACCTGTCGGACGGCCTGAACAGCAGCGGGTTCGCCGACTGCTACCACACGTGGTTGGTGGAGCCGACGGCGGGATCGCCGGCGAACGGCTGCCCCGACTGCACGATGATCGGGCGGGTCGACCTGACCTACCAGGGCACCGACTGCGACGCGGGGCTGGGCAACATCGCGGACGAGCAGGCCGACTTCCCCAACGTCGAGTTCGGCCTCGCCGGCGGAACGCTGTACCAGTACAACCCCGGCTCCGGCGAGTGGGAGGAGTTCATGACGGGCGACACCACCGGTGACAACGCGTGGGCGGGTGTCAGCGAACCGCAGGACGCGGGGCAGTACGTGCGCACCGATGAGATGAACGTCACCTGGACGATGAACTAAACGGCCCCTCATGAAAGTGAGGCCTCACACTCGGGCCGTAGGGGGATGAAAACGGCAGTCAATCGTGAGAGAAGGAGGTTGCGAAGCCAACCATCTCACCCGAAAGACTGCCGTGCCCTCCATCGTAAAGAAGAT
>JAAESI010000194.1 GCA_024229515.1 Pseudomonadota bacterium
CGGGCTCCGCCCGCTCTTCACGCCGGAGGCACCACGGTCCGCGTCCGGCGCCGCCTACAACGGCTGCCTCTGCTTCTTCTCGATCTTGCCGCTCATCGTCACCCGATCCTACGGGGGGACCGCCCCCAAACGGGTGTCCAACGAAACCGTAGGGCGGGTCAGCAGTATAGCGACGGCCCCGTCGGATGCTCTTCGCCGTCGCCGCAGCACGGCGCGAGGCGCGTCCACCTGCGCTGTGCGTCAGCCCGAGATTGCGGCTCGGACGAGGGAGAGCTGGTAGCGCGGGCTCCCCAGGATGTTGAACGACCAGGCGCACTCGAAGCTGCAGTTGCAGCGCGTCGCCCGGATCCACCGGCGCACCTCCTCGGCGTCGGGGCTCGCCCACAGGCGCATCAGGTCGAAGTCGTGGTCGCGCAGGTTGCCCATCGGGCGATCGGCCAGGATCTCGCAGGGGAACACGTCGCCGTTGGGATGGATGACCCCCAGGAGCGCGCCCGACCGGCAGGGCAGGACGTACCGCGGCTCCAGCCAGGTCTCCTCGATGTGCCGGACCATGATGGCTTCCTTGCGGTTCATCATGCGGCCGAGGCGGGTGTCGGGATCGTACCCGACCAGCGACCGGGAGGACTGGATCCGGGCGTTGAGGCGCCGGTAGCCATCGAGGATCTGCTGCCTGCTGGACCGGGGGGTCGTGTACGCGCCCTCGTCGCGCACGATGTTGGACGTGATGGAGCGGACCCCGTGCTCGGAGACGAGGCCGTCGAAGACCTCGTCGACGTCTGCGCAGTTGGACTGCGAGACGGTGATGCTGACGTTTGGCAGGACGTTGCGGCCGTAGTCCTGCAGGAGTCGGTAGGAGGCCAGCGCGTCGCTGAAGAGGTTGGGGACCTTGCGTTCGCGGTCGTGCCTCTCCCCCAGGTGGTCGATCGAGATCGAGACGATGATCTTCGCCTCGGGGAACCGGGGGGCGACTGCCTCCACGAAGCGCCCGATGCGCTCGGTGAGGCCGCCGTGGGTCGTGATGTAGACGCTGTCGATCGCCGAGTTGCGCAGGTAGGCCTCGGCGATGGCGGTGATGTCCGGGGAGAGGAACGGCTCGCCCCCGGTCAGGTTGACGTTCATGACCTGGGGGCCGAGGCTCCGGGTGAGGGTCTCGACGTCTTCGAGCCGCATCCTCTCCTTCTGCGACCCCTCGTCCTCGAAGTCGATGAAGCAGTGCCCGCAGCGGGCGTTGCATCGGTTCGTGATGAAGTGGATCAGGGACGCCGGCGAACTCTTGCGAAGCGCGACGTTGGCGATCTTGGCCGCCCGGCGCTTCATCGATCAGTCCTCGTTCGTGTAGTAGCGGTACGACCGGATCGAGTCACCGAGGAAAAACGCGACCACCGCGCCGATGCCGGGCGCCAGGTTCCCCACCAGCAGGTAGGGGGCCACCCGCAGCTTCTCCGCCAACGAGCCACCGACCCTCCAGGCCTCGAAGGCGACGACGGCTAGGTAGGCCGCCACGATCGCGGCGAGGAACTGCCAGAAGACCGGCTGGAGCGCTCCCAGGCCCGCCAGCACGAGGAGGCCCGAGACGAACAGGAACGGCAGGATCGACGAGAGGTACTTCGGATACGTCTTGCGGAGAACGTCGAAGGTGCTCTTCCCCCAGACGTATCGCTGTAGCCAGAATCCCTTCAGCGACCTCGTCTTGTGGAACACCACCACGTCCTCACAGAAGAGGATCCTGCGGCCGCTGTCGACGACCTTGATGCACAGCTCGATGTCCTCACCGGTGATGACGTCTGTGGAGAAGCCTTCGAGCTCCAGGAACAGCTCGCGCGGGATGATCATGTTGCAGCTCGGTAGCCGATCGACCCACCTCGAGCTCGACCGCACCTTCTCGTGGACGCTGCCTCCAGACACCAGGTAGCTCTTGCAGGCCAACCACGAGAAGTACTCCTGGCGGCTGCTCTCCGGGTCCATGACGTTCGGGCCGCCGACGATCCCGATGGACGCGTCGCCCTTCAGCTGCGCGACCGCGTTCTCCAGCCATCGCTCGTCGGGGAAGGCGTCGCTGTCGATGAACGCGACGTAGGGCGTCTCGGTCCGCTCGACGGCGTAGTTCCTCTTCCCGCCGAGGATCGGCGTGGGCGATTGCAGGACCCGGGTGTGGGAGTCCGTCTCATCGACCTCGGGCAGCGAGTCGGGCAGCAGGACGACCGGCACGTCGGGGTACTGGTCGCGGATCTTCCCCACGGCCCGACGGGTCAGGCTGCAGACGTGTTTGCACGGGATGATCACCGTGACCTCGCTGCCGATGTCGGTCTCCATCAGGGTTCCCGGGCGCGCTCCTGTGACGAACTTCAAGATTCTAGAAGAAGCCGCTGAGCGCGACGTCCGCCATCTTCCGGACGTTGCTCGGACGTACGCGGCGGACCTGGCGCAGGATCTGCCGGGGGCGGAGGTAGAACCGGCGCAGCGCGCGCTTCTGCAGGCGGCGCAGCTCCTCGGCGGTCTGGGTGGGGGTCGTCCAGATCGGATCGACGTCGTTGAAGCAGATGTAGGCCGAGTAGCGGTGCCAGACGTTGAGGTCGACCGAGCCGTCGGGGCGGATCCCGGTGTCGATCTCGCCGCGGGCGCGCAGCTCGTGGAACAGCGGCGAGCCGGGGTAGGGGGTCAGCACGCTGAACTGCGCCATGTCGATCGGCAGCGTACACGCGTAGCGGATGGTCTCGAGGGTCTCCTCCCGCGTCTCGCCGGGCAGCCCCAGGATGAAGAGCCCCTCCACCTGGATGCCGGAGTTGTCCTTGATGCAGTGCGCCGCCTTCGTGATGTTCTGCAGCTTCGTGCGCTTGTTGATGTGGTCGAGCAGCCGCTGCGTTCCCGTCTCCACCCCCAGGGAGAGCTCGAAGCAGCCGCCCGCCTCCAGCGCCCGGACCAGCTCCGGCCGGATGGTATTGACGTGGGCGTCGGCCCCCCACTTCAGCTTGAGGCCGTGACGCTGGTGGAGTTCACAGATCGCCTCGACGCGGCGTCGATCCGCCAGGAACAGCGGGTCCTGGATGTAGACGTAGGAGCAGCCGTACTCCTTCTCCATGATCTCCATCTCTTCGACGACCCGCTCGGGGGAGTTCATCCGCGGCTTGCGGCCTCCGTGGACCACGCAGAACGTGCAGCGGAACGGGCACCCCCGCGAGGTCACCATCGTCTTGCCGATGGCTCCCCCCTCCACGATGTACAGCTGGTTGCTGATGTTCTGCAGGCCGTACTGGTCGCGCTGGATGAGGTCCCGAGCCGGGAAGGGCAGCGCTGAGAGGTCGTCGACGACGTTCGTGCCGGGGGTCCGCTGCGCCTGGCCCTGGTCGTCGCGGTAGGTGATCCCGTGGATCTTCGAGTAGTCCGCGTTCGACTCGAACGCCTCCAGGATCGGCCCGATGGCCGGCTCCCCCTCGCCGTGAACCACGATGTCGGCGCAACCCGCCTCGACGTACTGCTGCGCGAACTCCGCGGCGTGCACGTTGCCGAGGATCACCAGTAGGTCGGGGTAGCGCTCCTTGAGCAGCTGACCCATCGTCCAGACGGCGGCTCCGTGGCAGGTGAGCGTCGAGAAGCCGAGGACGTGGGGCTCGAACGCCTCGATCCCCGCAAGGACCTGGGCGCTGTCGAGCTCCTGGGCGTAGGCGTCGATGACGCGGACCTCGTGGCCCATCTCGCGGACCACCGCCGCGATGTAGAGCAGGCCGAGGGGTTCGTACTTCTGGATGAAGCTCGCGCCCGCCCCGAGCATCGCATGAAGATCATCGGGCGGACTGACGAGCATGATCCTCATGCGCCGCACTATAGAGCCGATGTTTGGCGGTCGCTGTCGGTTTCCGCCGCCCCCAACTGCGCGTCCAGCGCTCGCTGTGCGGAGGATCCAGGCGGGCCATCCGGGACCGACGAGGTGGGGGACACCTCGGCCTCTCGGCCGATCAGTCGGGCGACTCCGCGGCGACCTCGGAGCCCGCGATCAGGGAGAGCGCGTACCGCAGGAAGACCAGCCCGATCGCGGCCGGGATGGCGTACTCGGCCATGCTGACCAGGAAGCCGAGGCTCACCGCCTCGGCCTGGGTGAAGGCGCCGGTCAGCCACAGCACCGAGAGCGCCTCCCGGGCGCCGAAGCCCTCGAAGGCCGCCGGTACGTAGCTCAGCAGGACGATCACGGGGAAGACGCCGAGCACGGCGATGGGGTCGGCCCCGGAGTTGATCGCCAGCCCCGCGACCACGGCGCTGATCACATCGGTCGACTGGTAGGCGCCCGCCACGACCAGGAGCCGCAGCTTCTGGGCGGCGCTCAACTGCAGCTCCAGACCCTTCAGCCAGCCCCGCAGCCGGACCGCCCTCGCCGGCAGACGGTCGGCCAGCTGTCGCAGGTTCAGCCCGACGAACGCGACGACGGGCGTCGCCGCCACGAGCAGCACCAGCGGGTGCGACAGCGGGTGGTCCGAGTCGAGGAGCAGCTGTCCGCAGGCGATCAGCAGCAGCGTCGCGAGGAGGTTGAGCCCCTTGTCGAAGACCATCGCCCGGAAAGCCAGACCGAACGAGGTTCCGGCCTGCTTCTCGACCGCCCGTGCGTACAGGAGGTGGCCCGTCTGGAAGGGGAACAGGAACGCGACGGGGTACAGACCCACCCACATCTTGGCGACGTCGCGCCGGGGCAGGTCGATGCCGTGCAGGCGCAGCACCCAGTGCCACTTCAGCGCTCCGACCCCGTAGTTGATCGCCAGGGTCAGGACCGCGCCCGCGGCGAACCACGTCCAACGGATGTCGAGGTCGACCGCCTCGGAGACGTACGCCCGGTACAGGTAGAAGAGAAGGCCTCCGCTGATCGCCAGGCTGATCAGCGTCCGCACTCGCGCGCGTGTCTTCACTCGGCGTCTTGGGTGACTCGGGGCTCTCCCCGCCAGTAGTCCAGGTGCTGGCGGTAGTCGTTGGTCTGGATAAACAGGCGATGCCAGACCACGAACATCAGGACGCACCACAGCGACCGGCCGTGGTCCTTGCTGCCCCGGTCGTGCTCCGCGAGCATCCGACTCACCGCGTCAGGCTTCAGGACCTGGGTCGCTCGGATGCTGTCGGGGTTGAGGTACTCCTCGACCAGCGGACGCAGCCCGCGGCTGAACCAGAGCGCGTGGGGCAGCTCGAGCCCCATGTTGGAGCGCCTGTAGATGGCGGGAGGCAGCAGGTCCTTCATCGCTTCGCGCTGGATGTGCCGCCGTCGCAGCCCTTTCATCCTCAGCGAGGACGGGATGGTCCGCACGAAGTCGAACAGGAGCCGCTCGGCGAAGGGGAAGCGGGGCTCCAGCGAGTGCGCCATCAGCGTGCGGTCCCCCTTGACCATCAGGTCGCCGATGTAGAAGTACTTCCAGTCGAGCCGGGAGAGGCGGTCGAGCTCGTCCCCGATGGCGCACTCCTCGAACGCCCGGGCGAACAGGTCGCCGGTGTCCGTCGCCAGCTCCGGTCTCGGCAGCAGGGCCGCCTTCTCCTCGACGCTCATCGCCTGCCGCCAATACTGGTGCGCGCGGGCGACGTCCAACTCGGCGCCCTCCGTGAAGCGCTTCGCCAGAAAGTCGAAGCTGAGCTTCCGGTAGTCGGTCGGCAGCAGGTGCGCTCCAACCCGGATCAGGCGCCGCATCGGGGACGGGACGGCCCGGCGGTAGGCCCGCCGCACCTTGTAGGCCCCGTGGGTCTCGTAGGCGTTGAAGATCTCGTCGCCTCCCTCGCCGGAGAGCAACACGGTCACGTGCTTGGCGGCCTCCTCGGCGAGCAGGAAGAAGGGCAGGTTGGCGCCGTCCCCCAGCGGCTCGTCCATGTAGGCCATCTGGCGCGTCACCGCCGCCATGACGTCCTCGGCGGCCACGGGGATCTCGTGGTGGATCGGCCTCGCGAAGTCGACCATCGCCCGCTGGTACCGGCTCTCGTCGTAGCTGGCTTCCTCGACCTTCACGCTGAAGGTGTGGGTCTGGGAGGCGAGCCCCAGGTGCTTCGCGGCGGCGAGGAGGGAGCTGGAGTCGACGCCACCGGAGAGCATCAGGCCGACGGGCCGATCCGACTGGTAGTTGCGGCGGACGGACTCGATGATGGCCTCGCGGGTGGCCTGGATGAAGCCGCGCTCGTCGGTCTGTCGATCGACCGGGTATTCGATCCGGTAGTATCTGCGGATCCGGTACTCGCCGCTCCGCAGGTCGAACTCCAGGTAGTGCCCGCCGTCCAGTTCCTTGATCTCCCGGTAGGGCGTGCGCTCCTCCGGGATGTAGGCCAGCGAGAAGTAGTGGTCGAAGGCCTCCAGGTCGAGGTCGGGGGTGAAGCCCGGGATCTCGAAGAACGACTTCAGCTCCGACGCGATGTGCAGCCGCTTGTCGTCGACCCGGTAGAAGACGGGCCGGGCACCGAACTGGTCGCGCACGACAAACGCCCGGTCGAGCCGGCGGTCGACGAGGCAGAAGGCGAAGTAGCCGCTGAGGTGCTCGACAAAGTCGATGCCCAGGTGCTCGTACAGGCGCAGGAGGATCTCGGTGTCGCCCGCCGAGCGCAGCGAGTACCGCTCGGCGAGCCGGAACTGCCTCGACAGGGCCCGGAAGTTGGTGACCTCGCCGTTGTAGGTGAGGGTCACGGAGCCGTCCTCGTTCGACAGCGGCATGTCGGCGCGCGGGGACAGGTCGTTCACCCGGAGTCGGGTGTTGCCGAGCATGTAGGCGGTCCCGAGGTGGGCTCCCCAGGAGTCCGGCCCCCGGTGCTTCAGGATGGCCGTCATGCGGATCAACGCCCGACGGTCGGCCTCGTCCAGCCTCCGGTCCCTTGCCAGGATGGCGGTGATTCCACACATGCCGTTCGAGCAAACCTCCACGCCTCGTACCGGACCCATCCGATGCTACCGGAGAGGGTCTGGGCACAGCGCTGGTCCCCACAACTCCGGCAGTCCGTCAGTCTACACAAGGTTGGGGACGGCGAGCGGCGTTGGTGCATGGCTCGGCGTCTTGACCTGCTGGGCCTGCTCGGCCCACGGTGCTCCTCGAGGATCAACCTCCGGAGACGACCGAGATGGCCGCGCGTACGAAGAGCAAGGTGACACTGAAGTACAAGACGAAGTAGCGGGTGCGGAACTGGGCCGCATACGAGAAGTCACTCCGCCGTCGCGGCCCTCTCTGCCAACGTGACTGAGACACTGGCCTCCCCGAGAATTACTGAGCAGGGCGGGAGAGGCAGAGACGATGGCAAAGGACGAGAAGATGTTGCGGATGTTGGAGACGGCCTCCC
>JAAESI010000195.1 GCA_024229515.1 Pseudomonadota bacterium
CCTCTTCCTCTTCCTCTTCCTCTTCCTCTTCCTCTTCCTCTTCCTCTTCCTCTTCCTCTTCCTCTTCCTCGGCCTCCTCGCGCAGCAGGGCGCGCAGGGCTTCGATCTCCTCGGCGCTCAGCGACTCGAGGGGATCGGGCGTCGGGGCCGGCTCGGGCTCCGGCTCGGGAGCCGGCGTGGGCTCGGGCTCCGGCTCGGCTTCCGCCTCCTCGGTGCTCGTGTCCTCGCCGTCCGTGTCTTCATCACCAGCAAAAGCCGGGGTGGCGCACAGGAGCGTCCCCAGCAGCAACCACCGCAACTGCATCATCGAATCCGCCTATCTCTGCCTGACTATTCCCAGCTCGCCCAGTCGGAGTCCGTGCGCGGGTTGATCGCGTACGTGTCGAGCTCGTCGTTCACCACGCCGACCAGGTCGGTGATGGTGCCCTCGCCGCCGGTGTCGGAGTTGAACTCGTCGAAGTCACCCCAGAACTCGCCGCCGACGACGACGTTGTCGCAGCCGGTGATCGTGTAGTAGCCGAAGTCGGCGCCGTCGCTGTCCTGCGTCACGGCCACGCTCGGGATGGTCACGAGCATGCCCTCGTGGGCCTCACCCACGGCGCAGGCGTCGGTGACCTCCATCGGGGTCACGTCGTTGCCGTCGTCGCCGACCGAGATGTCGTCGCCGAAGGCGAACACCTGGGTCTGGCCGCGGTACTCCTCGTAGTCACCCTCGACGTCCACCTCGGTGCCGATGGCGGGGGCCGGGTCCTCGCTGTTGGTGTTGACCAGAAGGCCGGCGAAGAAGTCGCCCGCGGGGTCCACCGCGTAGAAGGACGAGTCCGAGAACCAGGGCGCGGGCGAGATGACGATGAGCCCCTCGAGGGTGACGCCGTCCTCCTCTTCGACCTCGCGGCAGTTGATGTCGCGCACGTCGCTGTCGGCGGCGGTGTCGCAGCCGGCGTAGGTGAAGTCGACGTCGCCGCTCCAGCGGGGGGCCACGACGGCGTTGCCGAAGTCCAGGAAGAGCAGGCCGACCAGCGAGTCGACGGTGCCGCCGGGGACCACGTCGGCGTAGTAGAAGAGCGAGTCGACGATCGCGCCCTCGGCCTCCCACTCCCAGTAGTTGTCCCAGCCGCCGGCGACGTCCACGGTCACGTCCGTCAGCTCGACGAGCACGCCCACCAGATCGTTCGGCGCGAAGCCGCCCTCGATGTCCTCAGCGGAGACCGGGTGCGGAGCCGGCATCGTGCCGGTGCCCGTCTTGGTCACGTTCAGCGTCGAGGTGACGCGGATCTCGTTGAAGTCGAAGGGCGCGTCGAACAGTCCCGTGACCTCGACCTCGTCGCCCTCGGCGATGTTGCTGTCGTCCAGCTCCGCGACCACGTCGGGGAACGTGAAGATCTGCATGCCGGTGCCGGGGCCCGAGCCGTCCTGGATCCAGAACCGGGCCTCGTTGTCGTCCTCGTCCTCGTCGTACGGGGTCGTGATGACGCCCGAGACGGTCACGAGGGTGCCGTTGGCGACGTCGCCGGCGTTCAGCTCCGCGATGGTGGTCTCGACCGGCTCGCCGCCGGTGGTGTCGTCGTCGTCGCCGGTGGCGTCGTCGTCATCGCCGCCGCCGCCGGGGCCGAAGTTGCAGCCGGCCACGAGCGTGGCGAGGAGCAGGAGCATCAGGAGTCGCAAGTTCATCGTCGGTTCATCCTCAGGTCGGGTCGAGTGAAGTCACTGGCCGAGGTCGTAGGGGACCCCGTCGCACGTTTCGATGTCTCGGTAGTAGAAGGGCGGGGCGATCCGGGGGCCCGACAGCGGGCGCGCGAGCAGCTCGGCGCAGTCGTCGGGGCGGTGCTCCTCGGGGAAGTCCAGGCAGCTGCGGGTCTCCACGATCCAGGGCGGATCGGCGGGGGCGGTGTGGCGCAGCACGCCGATGAGGTACTCGAGCTCGCGATCGGCGGGCGGGGTGCCCTGCTCGCACTCGGGGAAATTGAACGACGGCACCGTGTTGGCGTTGACCACGGTGATGCGCGCGTCGTTGCCCCCGCAGGTGCCTTCGATCGTCGCCGGCCACTGGGCGAACTCTTCGTAGTTGTCGCAGTCGCTGGCGCGCTGGAAGTCGGACGTGAGCCCGTTGACCCGCACCACGGAGGCTTCGTAGCCCTCCATCTCGGCGTCGTTGCAGACGATCGCGGGGTCGAGCACGAGCGGCTCGCCGGGGTTGTTGCCCTGGCTCTCGATGTCGTAGGTCGGGAACTGCAGCTCGGTGTAGCCGATGAACTCGGCGACGATGCCGGCGAGGCTGCTGAGCCGGCTGCCGACCTCGAGCCCGCCCTCGGGGCGGCTGAACGTGAACACGAATAGCGAGTTGAAGCTGCCGCCGGGATCGCTCCAGTCGGTGACGTAGAAGCCGTCGTTGGTGACGGTCGTCACGATCAGCTCCCGGGGATCGTCGCCGGTGTAGCCGCGGATCGAGACGAACTGGTGCGTCAGGGGCGAGGCGTCGTCCGAACTCAGCGGCTCCTGCATCTGCCGCACGGTCGGGTTCTCGACGTAGACCGGAGGCGCCGCGCCGACCGCGTAGCTGCCGCCCTCTTCGTCGCTGACCCACATGCGGACCGCGCCGAAGCCGAGGGCCACGCGCAGGGTGAAGGTGCCCTGACCGCCGGTGATGTTGACCGACGTGTTGCTGTCCAGGAGGCCCGGGTTGACGTGCACCGCGAGGGTGCCGTCCCAGTCCATCGGCTCGTGGTCGTAGCCGATCGCGGTCACGCGCATGTCGTAGCCGCGGGCGTCCGTCGTGAACGGCGCCGGAGCGGTGCGATCGAGGCCCTGGGGGGCGCCCGTGAACTCGAGCTCGAAGTACAGCGGCCCGCTGGCCACGAACGGCTCGACCGTGGGCTGGCAGGCGATCGCGGCGAGCAGCGGCAGCAGCAGGGCGAGGTGCTTCATCTCAGAACCTCGGCGTGATGCGCCCGTCGCCGGACGGGTAGAGCTGGTTGAGCGGGATGCTGTCGCCGTCGGCGATGTCCTGCATGAAGAAGCGCACGGCGTCCCGCATCGAGATGCCGGAGTCCTCCTGCGTGGTGTTGTTCTCCAACACGAAGAAGCCGGAGCCGCCCTGAGCGATGTAGTTGTTGGTCGCCAGCTCGTACGACTCCGTCGGCGCGATGGGCCGGCCGCAGGCGTTGGCGCTGCAGATTTCGCCCGAGATCTCGCAGTCCTCGTCGGACTCGCATTCGTCCCACGAGCCGCCGATCGTGATGTCGACCCCGACCTCGTTGGCGCAGTCCATGACGAACCGGGCCGAGCTGATCTGGGCCTGCGTCGAGCAGCCGCGCGAAGCCGACCGGGACGCGATGTAGTCGAACAGCGCCTGCACCTCGGCGCCGGACAAGAACATCGTGGTGATCGTGTTGTCGAACGGGAGCACGTTGAACAGCTCCTCGATCGTGACCACGTGCACGTCCTCGAAGTTCGCCGGACCCTGGATGTCGGTGCGGATGCCGAGGCTGTTGGTCATCCCGAAGTCGGTCTCGATCCCCGAGCGGTACTGCATCGCCTCGGCGACGAGGTTGCCCAGGGGGGAGTCGCCGCCGCTGTTGCCGAACCGGCGCAGCCGATCCGTCGTGTGGGCCACCGGCTGCTCCAGGTTGATCGTGTCCTCGAGCTCCCGCACGTAGTCCTCGAGTAGCTCCTCCATCTCCGGATCGGGGGGGATGTCGGACATGATCGGGATGAGCCGGCTGTCGTGCGCGACGATGTCCCCGTCCTTGACCACGATGTCGACCCGCTGCACGAACTTCGCGAACGCGCCGGCCGCCGAGATGATCACGTCCTTGCCCGGCTGAGCCTCGCTGGGAATGACTTTGATCGGGTCGAAGGCAACATGCAGGTGCCCGCCGAGCACTAGGTCAACGTGAGGATTGGTACGCGCGATCAGCTCGTCGTCGTCCAGCCCCAGGTGCGTCATCACCACGACGAGGTCCACTTGCGGCTCGATGAGGCCGGTGTAGAACTCCAGGGTGCTCAGCGTGGGCAGGGCCGTCACGTCCATCGAATTGTCGGCCTCGTGGATCGACGTGATGGACGACAGGTTGGCCATGCCGACGACGCCCACGGTCAGCCCGTCCACGTCGAAGATCGCGTACGGATCGATGAGGCCGTCCAGCCGGCTGTTCCACGGATCGTTGCTGCTGGCGAAGTCGTAGTTGGCGCCCAGCACCCGGAAGTCCGCCCACTGCTCGATCTGCGTGGCGTAGTTGCGGGCCCCCGCGTCGAACTCGTGGTTGCCGGCGATCGCCGCGTCGACCCCGAACTTGCTCATCACCCGCATCTCCACCTCTCCGTCGAAGAGGTTGAAGATCGGCGCGCCCTGGAAGTAGTCGCCGCTGTCCAGGTGCAGCGATCGTCCCGACGCGGCCCGCTCGTCCTTGAGGATCGTCGCGATCTGGGGGGCGCCGCCGTAGGACTCCTTGCCCTCCTCGAGACCCAGCTCCTGGTCGGTGAACTGGGGGACCATGGCGTAGGGAAGAATCCGGCTGTGGATGTCCCCCGTGTGGAGGATCGTCAGGCGAACCGGGACCCCGTCGAGGTCGGGGGCGCCCGAGCCCTCCAGGCAGGAGACGCACAGCAGGGCGAAAACAGCGATGGGGGCGAGGCGGCGCACGGCGGACGGGTGTCTACACGTCCGGGGACCTCCGCACAAGGCGCAAACAGCGCACGCAGCCGCCTTCCGCAGCGGCCCTTGACATCGGATCGGCGGGCGGGTCTTATGCCGCCGCTCCGGGGTCCAGCCGGAGGGTACAGACGTGTCCCTCGCTGGTCTCCGGGTCCTAGAAAGGTGAGCTCATGAGCCTCCGTTCGCGCACACGCGCGTCTTTGCTTGGACTGATTATCGTCCTGACGACGATGGCCGCAGTACCGGCGTCTGCCAGCTGGCTGCAGCCGCACACCCGCCAGGAAGCCGTGCCGGTAGCCGAAGTCGAGCGTCCGCTCGTCATCGGCAAGAGCTGGTTCGTCTTCGACCTGGACTTCCGGTTCAAGTACTCCGACAGCCACTTCATCGGCGACACCCCGGCGAACGTGGGGATGACCGAGGGCACCCACTGGGAGTCGGAGAAGAACGACGGCCGTTGGGTCTATCGCCGCTGGGAGCTCGGCCTCGGCTGGGGCTTCAGCCGCAACATCGACCTGTATGCGCGCATCCCCGTGGTCTGGGGTTCCGTCTGGAACAACCGGATGATGGACGATGACGGGAACGAGACGCCGATCACGGGCGCCGGCCTCGGCGACGTGCACGGCGGCTTCCGCTTCCAGTTCCTGCGCAACCAGAGCGAGGACGGCCGCTTCAGCAACTCGCTGATCGCCAACCTCGACATGCGCTTCCCCACCGGCGACGAGTCGCCCGGCAGCTACATCGGCGGGCCCAACAACGTCGTCACGATCGTGACCGGCACCGGCACCTGGGGCTTCGACTTCAACGCGCGGTTCAAGCAGCAACTCGCGATCGTCGCCCTCGAGGTCGGCGCGGGCTTCACCTGGAACCCCACCGGCACGGTGATGTACCTCGTCGAGGACGAGTACAACCAGTTCAACCAGCACCTCGACCCCGGCGACGTCATCCACGGCGACATCGGCGTCACCGTTCAGTTCTTCCAGAACCTCGCGTTGCGCGGGGACCTCTTCTTGGACTACCGCACCAAGAGCAAGTGGGGAGCGACGTCCGCGACGTTCCCGGCGTGCAAGGACTGCGACATCATCCCGGGCAGCGACGGCCTCTACATGGACGTGCAGGCCCGCCTGATTTCGGACTTCAACGTCCACCTCGGGATCGACGCGTACTTCCGCTACACGCTCGCTGGACGCCACAACTTCATGTGGCCGCTCGAAGAGATCAGCCCGTCGCGCGGATGGACCGCCGGCGCCAACCTCGCTTACCGCTTCTAGAGGTGCATGACGTGACTCGACTGCATCGAATCCTTCTCGCGGCCTGCGCTTTCTCGCTGGCCTTTGTTGCGGCCCCCACGGACGCCGAGGCCAAGCTCGCGTTCTTCCGCAACTACCCCGACCTCAAGTGGAACGTCATCAAGACGGAGCACTTCAACGTCTTCTACCCGGAGAGCAAGAACCCCAACGGCGAGCATCAGCTCAACGGTGAGTTCACGGCCCGCAAGACGGCCTACGTCGCCGAGGAGATGTATCCGCTGGTCTGCGGGCAGTTCAACTACTACCTGGACGAGACCGTCAACATCGTGATGCTCGACCAGACCGACAGCCTGACGGGCTACACGGTCCCCAGCTTCGACTGGATCGTGGTCTCGGGGCGGCACAGCGACGGCCTCTGGCGCATGCGCGGCCACCACGACTGGATCCGGAACGTGATGTATCACGAGTTCGCCCACGTGGTTTCCCTCAAGGCCGACCAGGTCTTCAGTGAGGAGGCCTTCGGCGCGCTCGTGTCGGTGCGCTGGAACGACGGCCGGATCAACACGTCCGCGGCCGCGGGCGGGTTCATCATGAAGGGCGACCCGTGGTTCTGGGTCGAGGGCGGCGCCGAGTACTACACGGACGTCGCGGGCATCAACACGTGGACCAGCAACCGCGAGATGCGGATGCGCATGGACACGCTCGAGGACATGCTCCTCAACTTCGACGACATGGGCGACTACTTCGGGTCCAACACGGGCTTCGACGGCAACCGCCACTACCTGTCGGGCTACAGCTTCGCGCTGTACCTGGAGGAGCGGTTCGGCGAGGGCGTCTACCAGAGCTTCGCGATCAACCGCGAGAAGTCCGGCTGGACCCCCAACTGGCTCGCCGTCATCGAAGAGACGCTCAACATCTCCGCGGACGACCTCCACGAGGACTGGCTCGCCTGGCTCGACGCCAAGTACACCGCCGTCCGCGACGAGGTGATGCAGGACCCGGCGATCGGTGAGTCGCTGGTCTACTCGCCCGCCTACTTCGACAGCCTCAGCCCCAGCAACCAGGAGAAGGACGCGGTCATCCGCGCCTTCAAGGGCAACGACAAGTACAAGTGGCGCCGCGATCGGGAGGCCTCCGGCTTCTCCAACCTGCACGCCCAGTTCACCGCCGACGGCAGCCGGTGGGGCAAGAGCAACGGCCGCAACGTCGTCGTGACCCTCGCCCCCGAGGACTCCTACCCCGTCTTCAACGAGGAGACGCGGTGGACGGAGGGGTTCGAGGATCCGCTGCGCTCGGAGGCGCGCGGGCTCGACACCAAGCAGATCACGATCGCCCAGGCGGGGCAGGGCTTCGACTTCTCGCCCGACGGCAAGAGCATCGTCTTCACCTGCCACGAGGACATGGCCACCTCCAAGGCGGAGGCCAAGGGCCAGCTCCCGACCCCGAACTCGATGGACTGGGACGGCTACCGTTGGCACCAGCTCTGCATCGCCAACCTCGAGGAGTGGGAGGCGAGCGCGCGCGAGGAGATGCTGGAGCACTTCGGGTACGACCCGGAGGAGCGCGACCGCATCGCCCTCGAGATGAAGCGCCGCGGGATCACGCCGCCCAAGGACGAGGACAAGGACAAGAAGGGCAAGAAGTGGAAGAAGCGGGACTGGTCCAAGTGGCTCAGCGGCGGTGACGGCTTCGCGCACCGCCGGGTCTCCGTGGTCGGCGGGGACGTGCCCGAGCGGCGCGTCAGCTACCCCGCGTGGTCGCCCGACGGCAACCTGATCGCCTACACCAAGTACGCCGACGCCCGGCAGGAGCTGTGGGTCTGGGACCTCGCCGCCAACACCGGCCGCGCCCTGACGAACTTCGAGGACGGCACCCGCTTCGAGGGCATCGACTGGTCGCCCGACGGCACGGAGATCGTGGTCGGCTCGTTCCGCTGGAACCAGCAGGACATCTACATCTACGACGTCGCCAGCGGCGCCGGCCGCCCCCTCACGATGGACCGGTTCGAAGACCGCGAGCCCCACTGGGGCCACGACGGGAACATCTACTTCACGTCCGACCGCGTCGGCGGGATCTTCAACGTCTTCAAGCTCAACCCGCGCCTTGAGCCGGGCGTGCTCGACTCGGACCTAGACGGCCTGCTGGACCACGAGGACCAGTGCCCCACGGAGCCGGAGACGCGCAACCTGTTCAAGGACGGTGACGGCTGCCCCGATGCCGTGCCGGTGCGCATCACCGCGGACAAGATCGACATCAGCGAGAAGGTCTTCTTCGAGCTGGACAAGGCGATCATCAAGGAGGACAGCTACGAGCTGCTCAACGCCGTCGCGCGCGTCATCGTGGCCAACCCGCAGATCCTGAAGATCGAGATCGCGGGCCACACCGACAGCCAGGGTGACGAGGAGTACAATCAGGAGCTGTCGGAGCGTCGCGCCGCGGCCGTGGTCGAGTACATCGCCGGCCAGGGGGTCGAGGCCGAGCGGCTGAGCTCCGCCGGCTACGGCCAGTCCACGCCGCTGGTCGAGGGCGACACGGAGGAGGCCTTCTCCACCAACCGCCGGGTCGAGTTCAACATCCTGCAGCAGAGCAAGAAGACGGAGATCGTCGAGCAGGAGACCGAGACCGAGAGCGTCGAGTTCGCTTGCGGTCAGGGGCCGGAGGCCGAGCGCCTCGAGAACGCCTACCTCGTGCAGATCACCAACGTGGTCAGCGGCACGTTCACGCCGTCGCTGACGCCCGGCGGGCACCTCACCTACTCCAACTACACGCCGTGGGGTTGGAAGGACTGGGGCATCAACTGCGCCGACTTCCACAACAAGGTGGTCGACGACACGACGCTGGTCATCGCCGAAGAGGACTACAAGCTGGACGTGCCCCAGGAGGTCTACCCGGACTACTCCGCGGTCACCCAGGCGGTCCCCGCGCACGGCGCCTTCTGGCGCAACCCGCTGGTCATCCCGATCATCAACCTGGGCAACATCTCCCTGACCCACGTCGGTATCGACATCGGCGTCTTCTTCGCCGTCAGTGATGCGCTGGATACCAACTCGCTGAGCATCTACGGCGGCGCGGGCGAGCAGCTTCGACTGCAGGTCTTCTACGAGAACAACCGGTTCTGGACCCCCTGGCGGGCGTTCCTGTTCGCGGGCGTGCTCAAGTTCGACTACGGCATCAACATCGATGACGACGGCAGCACCGCCACCACGGACGACCAGTTCCTCGCGGACGCCAAGCAGGGCTACGCCTACATCGGCGGTGGCGCGGGCCTCAACTTCCCGTTCCACTCGCTGCTGGCCCTGGACATCGCGAGCTTCGGCTACAGCCGCGCGATCAAGACGGTGGCTGACGGCAAGAAGTACCGCCCCCTGGACTTCCGCCTCCTGAACACCGCGACCCTGTCGGTGGTCAGCCCCACGCTGGCCCGTTCGGCCGGCCGGGGTGGCGCCAACCCCCGCGGCGGGCGTGCCTTCAGCTTCTCGTGGTCTCCGAACTACGTGGTTCCCCTGAACCGGGCGACGGGCGGCATCTCCGCCGACGACGGCCAGATCTTCGAGGACTACTTCTTCAACGAGTTCCACATTCGGTACAGCGAGGCGCTGGCGCTTCCCTGGAAGAAGCCCAACGGCGAGAACGCCAACCACACCCTGCAGATCACCGCCGACGTCGGGATCATCGATCGGAACGTGCCGTTCATCGATGAGATTCGCGGCGGCGCGGGCGGCGGCGTGAACCGCTCCAACGTGCTCCAGTCGGCGACGACGTTCGCCGGCTACGAGCCCTTCAGCCTCGCCGGTGAGACCGCCGCGCTGCTGAACCTGCAGTACCGCTTCCCGCTGGCGCGGAACATCGACGTCAAGGTCGGGCCGCTCTACATCGAAGCCATCTACATGCAGTTCTTCGGCACCGTGGGCAACTTCTGGTCCTACGGCATCAAGGACGGCGCGCAGACCGCCGACCTCTTCGGCGAGCGGGTGCTGTCGGACAAGGACGACCGCGAAGGCGGTGGCCTGGACAAGGCCGGCAGCGGCGTTTTCCGGGAGGCTCCGTTCACGCTCGCGAGCGAGAACGGCAACCCGATTCTGGCCGATGCGGGCCTGGAGATGCGGTTCGTCATGAACACGTTCAACCGCGCTCAGTGGTTCAGCTCCATCCGCATCGCGTACGGCTTCATGGATGTGAGCGGACGCGGCGACGTCGACGGCGACGACGTGTTCACGAACGCGAGCGACCCGACGCTCGACAACCGTTCCGACGAAAGCGAGCCGGCCGGCTTCCGCTTCATGATCGGCATCGGACAGGGCTGGTAGGGGACATCACGATGACCAACCGACGGATTCTTCTCCTCGCAGCCCTCGGGCTGCTCCTGCTCCCGGGTTGCGCACGCGACACCGGCGAGGCTGGCATCAAGCCGATCGGCGTGGGCTTCGACCCCGGCGAGCTCTTCCCCGGCCCCGAGAAGCGCGGCGGCGTGATCGACCTGGTTCAGGTCAACACCCGCGGCACGAACCTCGACTTCGGCGTCACCGGCTTCTTCAACAGCGCCGGCGCCTTCACCTCGCCCGGCTCGGACCCGTTCGACGCCGTGCTGCACTGGGGCTGGTTCTTCTCCCCGGCGCTCCTGGCGGCGGATGAGTACAGCGCCATCAGCCCCAAGGGGCCGGACCTGCCGGGCTCCTGCTTCGTGCAGGCGAACAGCTCGGGCCCGCTGGGCACCTTCAAGACGGTGGACGTGGGCGACGAGATCGTCTTTACCAACGCCGCTGAGGAGGAGGCCGACCGCACCCGCTTCCGCGTGACGCGCACGCCGCAGGACTACCCCCTGAACACCTCCTCAGTGTTCATCTATTACATCGGCACCCAGCACGTGGTGTCGGACGACCCGGTCCTGTCGCCCAACTGGGCCTACGGCCAGGACATCCAGATGCAGTTCGCGGGCGCCCTGCCGCCGGAGAACGCGCCGGTCGCCTCCATCCCGCTCCCCTCGGACGCCGCGGACGAAGAGGTCGGCAAGGCGGCGGGCCACCCGACGGTCTTCTCGCCCCACGAGCTCGGCGGCATCAGCGTCAGCAACCGCGTCGACGACGACGGCCAGGTGGAGCTTCGCTACGCGCCGACGGACGGCGGCCTGCCGAACTTCCTGGGCAACGACGGCGTGCTGCATGTGAGCTGGGACATCGACGCGGAGCTGGACTACTCCGACTCCCACGTCACCGTCAGCATCCTGCTGCTGCGCGCCGACGACGAGGGCGGCCTCGTCGACGACCCCTTCGGGGGCCAGGACTTCTGCCTCCCCGCCGAGGCGCTCGAGGTCGAGACTACGCGCGATGAGGCCTGGTTCGCCGAGTACAACTACCGCAAGGAGTTCTGGTGCGACACGGGCTACGAGCCCGACGCCGAGATCGGCAACGACGAGTTCGGCCTGGACAACCTCGGCGAGGACACCTGCCACAACGGCGAGGACGACAACGCCGACGGCACCTGCGACGAAGGCGGCTGCTACGACGAGGATGGGGTCTGGCTGCTGCCGGACGCCAACTGCGCCCGCCACGAGCTCCAGACCAAGGTCTGCGGCGGCGACGGCATGTGCCGCCCCGTCGGCGGCGACCGCACCGGCGACGGCCACATGGCCGAGCTGCTCTGCACCGCCGAGGACAACGGGGACTTCGTCGTTCCCGCCGACCAGGTCGCCGAGCTCATGGGCGCGGTCGACACCAACGAGATCGTGGGCGCCGTGCTCAAGGTGGCGCGCACCTCGGAGGTGCTCATCGAGGTGCCCACGGTGCGCGACCAGATCGGCAACACCGACAACATCAACCCCGTCCGGCTTCGGGCCTCGCAGGTCTATCACGGCCGCTTCGACTGGGGAGAGTAAGCATGCTCCGTACCCTGACTCTGACCTTCTGCGCCGTCGTGGTGGCGCTCTCCGGCTGCCGGGGCGAGCCCTACTTCGAGGGCGAAGGCCCCGACGTGGACGCGGTCGTGCCCGCCTGGATCAACGGCAACATCGGCGGGGAGCACATCCTCGACCTGGTGCCCGACCTCCAGAACATGAGCGACGAGGAGCAGGAGATCGCCGGGCCGTACATCGTGCGGATCCAGGGCAGCTTCACCGAAGAGGACTGCGGCGACGCCTCGGTCCAGTTCGGCTCCCGTGCGGTCCAGGTCATCGGCAACACCGACGGCGCGAGCATCGACGTCATCGTGCCCCCCGGCCCCGTGCGCGGCGGCAAGGTGGACGTGGTGGTGACCTGCTCCAGCGGCGCAACGGTGCTGTCCGAGGGCTTCGACTACGTGCTCGGCGACGTCACCGACGCGGTCGGCTACGAGGGCGGCGTGCTCGTCGATGAGGACGGCGACGCCATCCAGCGGCTCGAGCCCCTGCACGAGAACGAGTACGCCTCGTTCGCCCTGATCTACGGCGCGGCGCCGTTCATCAACCAGCCCGACCCGGTCGGCTACGGCTTCTTCTTCAACCAGCCGGCGCCCCGCGCGGCCAACTTCTACGGCGGCAGCGCCGGCCTCGTGTACGGCGCCAACAGCGCCGCCGCGGATCCCCTGTCGGTGCCCCACCAGCGTCCGCAGATCGCCTTCGAGGTCCCCGAGCAGGGCGACCGCATCCGCGCGGGCAACGACCTGTGGTTCTACCGGGAGCGCAACACCTCGGACGAGAACGAGCCGCTGACGGACTACGCCCGCAAGCAGCCCACCCGCATCGACCTCCCCGACCCCTGCCAGCCCCTGACCGACGGCAATGCCCTCGAGGTGGGCCAGCCGGGCGTGTTCAACCGGCACGCGGTCTGGATGGGTGTGCCGTTCGACGACGAGGAAGGGATCGCCCGCGTGCGCTTCCTCCGCCTCGGCATCGACACCGGCCGCTACTGCGAGCCGTACCTGGGCTGCGCCCCGACCCCGTCCGAGTGCGGTGGGGACAACGACGACGATCTCAACGATACGCGCCTGCCGCTGGAGTTCTCGTTCCAGTGGTTCGAGCCGGAGACTCCGTCCCTCGATTCGATGCGCGACGAGTACCCCCACGCGGTGCCCGAGCTGCTTGCCTACGCCGAGTGCGTGGACGCGCTCCCCGAGGGCGGCGACGAGGCGTCCTGCGCCGACGGGCTCGGCATCCAGCTGGACAGCGGCGTCTACGACGACGTCTTCCTGTGCCGCGCCTTCGACGAGTTCGACAGCTTCCCGTGGTACCGCGGCGACGACGTGGAGAGTACGTTCGACGACGGCATGTGCCTCATCATGGAGACCCTCGGCTCGGTCAACATCGAAGAGGGCGCGACTCACGTCGACATCAGCGACGTCGCCCGCGGGCGGTGGCGCCTGAGCGAGGCGAACAACTTCTACGACGGCTTCGGTGCCCGCTACGGCGGCGTCGGCGAGAACGTCATGGTCCGCAACGAGCCCGTCTGGGTCGCGTACGAGCAGGGCTTCTACCGGGGCGACCTCGTCCCGCCCAAGAACGTCCAGCTGGACGACAACGACGAGACCGTGACCGACGAGTTCGGCCAGGTCCTCCTGACGGTGCCCACGCACACGCCGTTCCCGATGGGCCTCGCCTGCCAGAACGTCGACGGGGACGTCGAGCCGCGCCTGGTCTGCAACGAGGGCGAGGTCGCCGTGGGCGACTTCGAGGACACCCCCTACATCGAGATTCCGCCCCTGGAGTTCGGCACGTTCATCGACGCCGTGACCCAGGGCCAGACCCTGCCCAACAACATCAACGACGACGGCCTCGAGTACATGGGCCAGACCTCGGTCCTGGACCCGGTCCTGCTCCCGCTCCCCGGCGAGGAGTCGGTGCTGGACTGGCGCATCGCGCTCCCCGGCAGCGCCGCGGGCGGCGACCCGATGGACGTCGGCGGTTGGGACGACACGTACTACGTGGTCACCCTCGAGGTGCTCGACCTGGACCGCCCCGGAGGCCTGGACAACGACAACGCGTGGCGCGCTTCCGCCTTCGCCTTCGCCGGCGACGACGAGATCACGTTCCCCGCCGCGACGCTCGCGACGATGCCGGAGATCGCCGACATCTTCCGCCCCGACAGCGAGTTCCAGCGCGGCTCGCAGTACCTGGGCCGCATCCGCATGCAGGTCCACCGCAACGCCACGTGGACGCTGAACTCGGACATGGGTGACTTCCGCGACGCCAACGGCAAGGGCCTGTTCGACATCAACGCTGAGTGGGTCTGGTACTTCCAGAACCAGCACAGCTGCTACGACGGCATCGACAACGACGGCGACGAGCTGTGCGATGCCCCCGACGAGAACGGCCTCGGCCAGTGCACCGACGAGGACGGCACCCGCCTGGATCCCGACCCCGCCTGCAGCGACGACGACGGCCTCTACGAGACCGCCGACTGCCAGGACGACGAGGACAACGACGAGGACGGCCTCGTCGACGCCGATGACCCGGACTGCGTGAACGCCGACGGGGACTACGTGCCCAACGACATCACCGAGGGCGCCTCCTGCAACGACGACGAGGACAACGACGGCGACGGCTGGATTGACCTGGACGACCCGGGTTGCGGCGACGACCCCGACGCCACCTCCGAGGGCGGCCCCGACTACCTCGGTGACTGCAGCGATGGCGTCGACGAGGACGGCGACGGCTTCATCGACGGCTACGACCCCGGCTGCGAAGACCCCACCGACGACGAGTCTGGGGACACCTGCAGCGACGGCCTCGACAACAACGAGGACGGCTGGATCGACACCGACGACCTGACCTGCGCGCCGGGCTCCACGTTCGGCGGCGAGGTCTCCTACGACCCCAACGACACCGACGACTACCCCTGCAGTGACTTCACGCGGCAGATCATCGACGGCGAGTTCGTGGACGTGCAGACGGACAACGACGGTGACGGCTTCGCCAACTCCGCCGACCCCGAGTGCAAGTACGGCTGGGACACCACGGGCGAGCTGCTCGAGCCCAACCAGTGCACCGACCGCATCGACAACGACGGCGACGGCTGGACCGACGGCGACGACGCGCAGTGCTCGACGGACTTCAACGACGAGGCCAACGGCCTCCCCGGTGGAAACTGCGAGAACGGCGAAGACGACGACGGTGACGGCTGGATCGACGCCCTCGACCCCGACTGCAACAACGGCGGCGACGACGAGATCTTCCCGACCTCCCCGCTGCAGTGCAACGACGGCGTGGACAACGACGAAGACGGCGACATCGACAGCGCCGACAGCAACTGCCCCTCCGGCAAGGACCACTCGGAGTAGCCGAGCCCGCCGGTGGCAGCCGTGGACACCAACCTCCTGCTCCGCGGAGTGGGAGCGCTCGTTACCTGCGACCCCGAGGTCGGCGAAGGCCCCTTGGGGCTGGTGCGGGACGCGGCCGTGCTGTGCCGCCACGGGCGCATCGAGTACGTCGGCCCCGAGCGCGACCTCCCCCGACTCGAAGGCGAAGAGCCGCTGACGATCGATCTGGACGGTCACCTCGTGACCCCCGGGCTGATCGACTGCCACACCCACCTAGTCTACGCTGGCGACCGGCTCGACGACTTCGAGGCGCGCCTCCAGGGCGACACCTACACGGCGCTGATGGCTCGCGGAGGCGGGATCCTGTCGACCGTGCGGGCGACGCGGGCGGCGTCGGACGAGCTGCTGCGGGATCTGGCCGAGGCGCGGGTCGAGCAGGCCGTCGCTCACGGCGTGACCACCCTGGAGGTCAAGTCCGGCTACGGCCTGGACGTGCGCCACGAGCTTCGCATCCTCGAGGTCGTGCGGGCCGCCAACCGGCGCGCCATCGCGGACCTGGTGCCGACGTTCTTGGGGGCTCACGCCCTCCCCGTGGAAGCCCGTCGCTCGGATGCGGCGCGGCAGCGCTACGTCGACGTGGTCATCGAGGAGATGCTCCCGGCGGTGGTCGAGCAGAACCTCGCCCGCTTCTGCGACGTGTTCATCGAGGAGGGCGCCTTCACCCTCGAGGAGGGGCGCCGCGTGCTGGAAGCGGCCAAAGACTTGGGGCTCGGCCTCAAGGTCCACGCCGAGCAGCTGACCTGCACCGGGTCGGCCGAGCTGGCCGCCGAGCTGGGGGCCGTCTCCGCCGAGCACCTGGAGCACACCAGCGACGAGGGCATCGCCAAGCTCGCCGAGGCGGGCACGGTCGCGGTGCTGCTGCCCGGCGCGGCCTTCTTCCTGCGGGACTGGATGGCCGACGGCCGCAAGTTCGCCGACGCCGGCGTGCGCGTCGCCGTGGCGACGGACCTCAACCCCGGCAGCTCGCCGACCAACAACCTGCCGCTGATGGCGCAGATGGGGGTGCTCGGCTGCCAGCTGACGCTGGACGAGGCGATCCTGGCGATCACGTCCCACGCCGCCGCCGCGCTGGACCTGCATGATCGAGGGGTCCTGAAGAAGGGCATGCTCGCCGACCTCGCCTTCTGGCGGTGCCGTGATCCCCGTGAGCTGCTCTACCACTTCGGCATCGCGCCCTGTTCGGGCGTGGTGAAGGGTGGCCGCTACTTCAAGGTCGAGGCCCCCCGCCCCGGACGATTCCGCCCACTCCCCTAGGGGGGCGCCTTGCGCGGTCCCTCGCAACCCTTAGACTACGCCCATGATCACGCCCCCCGCCCTCATCGGACCCCCCGGCCCCACGGAGCTGATCTTGATCCTCGTGATCATCATGATCTTCTTCGGCGTCGGGAAGCTCCCGGAGGTCGGCAAGGCCCTCGGCAGCAGCATCAAAGCCTTCAAGGAGGCTCAGAAGCCGGACGCCCTGGACGTCACCCCGGCCACCACCGACCTCGAAGTCACCGAGACCGAGGCGGAGACCGTCACCACCAGCTGATCCGCTAGGTCGACGTCGCCGGCTCGTCCTCGGGCCCGGCCATCCACTGCTCCAACGAATTGGCGATCTCGTCCAGATTCAACCGTACCTGGTCGCCCCCGTCCACCGTGCGCACGATGGTCCCTTTGTCGCTGACGCGATGCACGGGCACCTCCACCTGCGGCGCCGGCTGGCGCCGAGCCTTCATGAGCTGGTCGGCGGCTTCGCGGACCGACCCGTCGATCTTGCCGTTGGTGCTCACGTACACCAGCTGCGGAAGCATCAGGTGCGGCACGCACGCCAGGGCGATGTCGATGGGGCAGTAGGGGTTGCAGGCCAGCGCCACCTTCACCCGGTAGCGCCGCACCCACCGGGCGTGGCGGAAGACCTCGACGAGGTTGTCGGGGTTGGTCGGCCGCATCGCCGCGATCCGGATGACGTCCCGCTCCAGGATGCGGGGGTTGTCCAGCAGCAGCCGCACCACCTGCGGGTTCCGGTCGAACAGCAGCCGGTCGATCTTCAGCCGGTCGACCCCCTTGGCGTGCGCCTTGCGCCACCCCAGCGACACGTCCGGCATCGCCTGGTTCTGCTTCTTCAGGAAGGAGACCGAGACCCCCCGCACCGCCGCCGATTCGGGGGACAGGAGCATGCGAGCGACCGACGGACGGCCGCGGCCGGCGGCGATCTCGTACATCTGGCGCACGCGTCGGTAGCCGATCGCATCGATCAGCGGCCGCGCCGTTGTCAGGTCCAGCAGCACCTCTTGCGCCGCGGGCACCCGCCGGGCTGAGTTGAGCACCAGGTGCTCCAGGAGCGCGTAGGCGAGGTGGGCGTCGTAGCGGCGCAGTCGATGCACCAGCGCCAGGGCCCGCATGTTGCGATCACGCACGCCCAGGAGCTTGTCGATGAACGGCCGGACCACCCCCGGCGCTTCCCGGTCGATCCGGTCGCGCATCACGTCGAGCAGCGCCTTGCGCGCGAGCTTCAGGGGGTCGTCGTTGGCGGCCACCCCCCGAGTCTAACTACCGCCCCATCGCGATCGCCATCTCTTCGAGGATGGCCCGGGTCGCGGCCGCCCGGTCGGGGGCGTTGCGGATGGGGCGGCCGATGACCAGCCAGTCCGAGCCGCCCGCGATGGCGTCCGCCGGGGTCGTGACCCGCTTCTGGTCGCCGACCGCCGCGCCGGTGGGCCGGATGCCGGGGGTCAGGATGCCGAAGGGGGAGGGGAGGTTGGGCCGGAGCAGGGGCAGCTCCTTGGGCGAGGCGACGACGCCGCCGCAGCCCGAGGCGCGGGCCAGCTGCGCCAGCGCGAGCACCTGGTCGTTGATGCTCCGGTTGACCCCGATGTCGTTCAGGTCGCTGTCGTCCAGGGAGGTCAGCACGGTCACCGCGAGCACCCTGGGGTCGAACCCGATCCCGGCCTCGTCGGCGCCCCGAGCGGCTCCGCGGGCGGCCGCCTCCAGCATGGCGCGGCCTCCGCAGGCGTGGACCGTCATCAGCTCGGCGCCGAGGGCGGCGGCGGAGCGGCACGCGCCCTCCACCTGGGCCGGGATGTCATGGAACTTGAGGTCGAGGAAGAGCCTGAACCCCATCGCCTTGAGCTCCGCGAGAAAAGACGGTCCGGCGCGGGTGTACAGCCGGGTGGCCACCTTGACCCAGCGGAGCTCGCTGCGAAGGTCGCGGGCGACGGTCAATGCGTCGGCAGCGTCGTCCAGATCGAGTGCAAAAACAAGGCGGTCGCGGGCGGCGTTCAATGCATCTGTCATGGCGGCCGGAACTGTACACTTCGCCGCTGTGCCTGCCAGTCCCGATCGCGAAGAAGTCAGCATCGAGGGTGTCCTCGGTCATGTCGTCTTCCGCAACCCGGACTCCGGGTTCACCATCGCGCGGCTGGAACTGGACGACCGCGTGGTGCCGGTCACCGTCAAGGGCGTGCTCGCGGGGGTCGAGGCGGGCGAGCGGGTGCGGGTCCACGGCCGCTGGGTCGAGGACGCCAAGTACGGCCGCCAGTTCAAGATCGAGAGCTTCCTCCCCGTCACCCCGGAGACGCTGGAGGGGCTGGAGAAGCACCTCGGCGGCGCCCGGGTCGAGGGGATCGGCCCCATCTACGCCAAGAAGCTGGTCGGCTTCTTCGGGGAGAACCTCGTCGAGGTGCTCGACAACCACCCCCACCGGCTGAGGGAGGTCCCCGGCATCGGCCCCAAGCGGGCGCGGGCGATCGAGGAGAGCTGGCGCACGTCCCGGGAGCAGCGGGACACCTGGATCTTCCTGCAGGGCCTCGGCATCGCCCAGGGGCACGCCGGCCGCATCGTGCGGCGGTGGGGCGAACACACGGTCGAGAAGATCCGCGAGAACCCCTGGCTGCTCGCCACCGACGTCGCCGGCATCGGCTTCCTGTCGGCGGACCGGGCCGCCTCCTCGCTCGGCTTCGAGGCCGAGAGCCCCCACCGGCTGCGCGCCGGCCTGCTGCACGTGCTCGGCAAGAGCACCTCCGATGGGCACTGCTTCCTCCCGCGGGCCCAACTGGTGGACCGGGCGGCGGAGCTGCTCGGCGTCTCCCGGGATCTCATCCCCGCCCGGCTCGAGGAACTGGCCGTCGACCGGGCGATCCTGATCGAGGACACCCCCGAAGGCGCCCGCGTGGTGCTCCGGGAGCTTCACTCGGCCCGCGAGGAGGTCGTCGAGACGCTCCAGACCCTGATCCGCACGCCGCCTCGGCCGGTCAAGATCGACGTGCCTGCGGCGCTGGTGTGGGCCTCAGCCCGCGCCGGGATCGTGCTGACCCAGGCGCAGAGGGACGCGCTCGCCCGGGCGATGATGGGCAAGGTCGTGGTCATCACCGGCGGCCCCGGCACCGGCAAGACGACCATCGTGCGCCTGCTCCTGGACATCTGGGAGGCCAAGGGGCTGCGCGTGCGGCTGGCGGCTCCGACGGGCCGGGCGGCGCGGCGCATGGAGGAGGCCTCGGGCCGGCGCTCCAACACCATCCACCGGCTGCTGGAGTTCTCCCCCCGCGAGGGCGGCTTCCTGCGGCGCCCCGACAACCCGCTGCTGGCGGACGCGGTGGTCATTGACGAGGCGTCGATGATCGACCTGCCGCTGGCCGCGAGCCTGCTCGGGGCGATGCCTCGCGACGGCCGCCTGATCCTCGTGGGAGACGTCGATCAGCTGCCCTCGGTGGGGCCCGGGCGGGTGCTCGGCGACTTCATCGACAGCGGCGCTGTCCCCGTGATCTCACTGGATGTGGTGTTCCGCCAGGACGAGGCCGGGCTGATCGTCGCCAACGCCCACGGCATCCTCCAGGGACGCCACCCCCGCTCGGCCGCGGACGCCACCGGGGACTTCTTCTTCATCGAGCGGGACGACCCGGAGGCGGCGGCCAAGACGGTCGTGCACCTCGTCACCGAGCGGATCCCGAAGCGGTGGGGGTTCAAGCCCGGCGACGACGTCCAGGTGCTGGTCCCGATGCGGAAGGGGAGCTGCGGCGCCTCCGCGCTGAACGTGGCCCTGCGCGCCGCGCTGAACCCACAGCCGACGCCGGCGCTGGCGGAGTCGACGCAGCCGCTGCAAGGCGACCGGGTGATGCAGATCACCAACGACTACGACAAGGACGTGTTCAACGGCGACGTCGGCTGGGTCATCGGCCCAGGGCCGGAGAACAAGGGGCTGACCGTGCGCTACGACGACGGCCGGGAGATCGCCTACGGCGCCGACGAGCTGGACATGCTCGTGCCGTCCTACGCGACCACGATCCACAAGTCCCAGGGGAGCGAGTACGACGCGGTCGTGGTCCCCCTGCTGACCCAGCACTTCCGGATGCTGCAGCGGAACCTGCTCTACACCGCGATCACCCGTGGCAAGAAGCTGGTCGTGGTGGTCGGAAGCCGGCGCGCGATCGACATCGCGCTCAAGAACGCCGAAGCCCGCCACCGCTTCACCGCGTTGACGGAGCGGCTTCGGAGCTTCCTCTAGAGCTAGGATGACGCGGTGGCGCGCCCTCCCCGCGTCGGACCGTTCAAGGTAGGCGGGCAGATCGGCCACGGAGCCACGGGCAGCGTCTGGTCGGGCGTGCACCGCTCCGGCTCCTCGACGCGTCCCGTCGCGTTCAAGTTCCTCAGCGGACCCAGCGCCAAGGACCTCGACTACCAGGTCGCGTTCGCCCGCGAGGTGCAGGCCGTCGCGGCGCTGGATCATCCCCACGTCGTCGCCGTCTACGACTACGGGCGCGTGCCGGCGTCGCCCGAGTGGCAAGCCGTGACCGGGCTCCCGCTGGGCACCCCCTTCCTGGTGATGGAGTACGTCACCGACGGCACCCTGTCCGAGCGGCGCGGCAAGCTGACGTGGCCGCAGCTGCGCGACGCGCTCCTGGACACGCTCGCCGGCCTCGCCCACGCCCATGCCCGCCGGGTCATCCATCGAGATCTCAAGCCCGCGAACCTGCTCGTGGACGACGCGGGCCGGGTCAAGCTGGCTGACTTCGGACTGGCTCGTGCCCTGGATCGGCAGGCCACGCGCCTGGACCGGGAGAAGGTGCTCGGCACGCCCAACTACCTCGCCCCGGAGCAGGTGGCGTCGTGGCGCGATCTAGGCGCGTGGCCCGATCTGTACGCCCTGGGCTGCGTCGGGTGGACCCTGGCGACGGGCGATCCGCCCTTCAGCTTCCGGGGCGGCGTGAGGCAGATCGTCTACGCGCAGGTCCACGAGCCGCCGCCCTCGTTCTGGCCCAAGGCCGACGTGCCGGACGGCTTCGAGGGGTGGCTGCGCAATCTGCTGGCCAAGGCCCCCCGCGACCGGTTCGAGTTCGCCGCCGACGCCGCCGACGCCGCCGACGCCGCCGACGCCGCCGACGCCGCCGACGCCGCCGACGCGCTGCGGGCGCTGGACGGCGACGGGGTGGCGCCGCTGCAGGCATCGGCCGCCTCCGTGGCGGCGGCGGCGGCCAAGGTCCACCTCCAGCGCGCGGGCCTCGGGCTCTTCGGTCTGCGCAGCGTGCCCCTGGTCGGCCGGACCGGGGAGTGCGATCGGCTGTGGTCCGAGCTCGACGGCGTGCGGCGGCTCGGCGGGTGCCGAGCCGTGCTCCTCCAGGGGCCGGCGGGCACCGGGACGAGCCGGTTGGCGGGGTGGCTCTGCGAGCGGGCTCACGAACGGGGTCTGGCGGAGATCGTGCGCGGCACCCACGCCGCGACCCCGGGCGCCCAGGATGGCCTCGGCTCCGCCGCCGCGACGCGGAACCGGTGCCGCGGACTGGACCGAGAACGCCTGTTTGAGCGCCTCGCCGGCTTGCTGGCCGACGAGCCGGACGTGCCCGCGGACGAAGCCGCGGCTCTGACCGAGTTGATCAGCCCCGCTCCCGAGGGGGTCGCGACCGCCGTCCGGTTCTCCAACGCCACCGAGCGCTACGCGTTGCTGGGCCGCTTCCTGGCGCGGCTGGGCCAGCGCCGGCCCGTGATCTTCTGGCTCGATGACGCGCCCCTCAGCGCGGAGACCCTGGCGTTCGTCGACTACGTGCTGTCGACCTGGCCTTCGGGGGGCCCACCCCTGTTGCTCGTGCCCACGGCGCAAACAGAGACGCTGGCGGAGCGGCCCCGGGCGGCTCGGACCATCGAGGCGCTGCGCGATCGAGAGCAGGCCGCCTTCCTGCCCTTGGACGGGCTCGACGAGACCGAGTCAGCGGCGCTGGTCGGCCGCCTCCTGGGGCTCCGAGGCGAGCTGGTGGCCCGCGTGCAGAGGCGGTCGGGGGGCAGTCCGATGTTCGCGATTCAGCTGGTGGGCGAGCTGGTCCAGCGGCGGCAGCTGGTGGCCGGCCCCCACGGCTTCCGGCTGGTCGACCCGTCGGCGCGGCTGACCCTGCCGGCGGACCTCCGGGCGACGTGGGACGCCCGGATCGAGGGATTCCTCGAGTCCCGCGGTCCCGCGGACGCCCGCGCGCTGGTGTTGGCGGCCGCCCTCGGGCAGGAACTGGACGCCCAGGAGTGGGAGGCGGTCTGCCGCATCGACGGCACGACCCCGCAGCTCGACCTCATCGGGGCCCTCGTCGACGGCGGGCTGGCGCGGTGGTGGAGGGGACCGACGGGTGGTGCTTCGGACACGCCATGGTGCGCGAGGCGCTCGAATCCCGCGCCCGGACCGCGGACCGGTGGCACCGCGCCAACGACGTCTGCGCCGCTGCCCTCACGGCGCGCGATGGCGTGCACGACCGCGAGCGCATGGGACTGCACCTGATCGCCGCGGGACGGCCCGAAAAGTGGCTCAAGCCGCTGATGGACGCTGCCTGGCGGCGCGGCGGTCGAAGGGACTACGCCCAGGCCTCGTTCCTCGTCGCGGAGCGGGAGCGGTCGCTGGAGCTCGCCGGCATCCCCCGCGGCGACCCCCGCTGGGGCCAGGGCTGGCTCGCGTCGGCGTACCTCCGGCGCGTGCAGGGCGACATCGAGGGCGCACGAAAGCACCTGGGCTGGGCGGACGAGGTGATCGACCCCCAGGCGTCTCGGGAGACGGGGGCCAAGCTGGCGATGGAGCGGGCCCGGGTCGCCTGGCTCGACTCGGACGTGGAGGCCAACGTGGTCGCGCTCACCGAAGCGATCCAGCCCTTCGACGACCGGGGGGCGCTGGCGAGCGCGTTCGTCGCCCGGGGCATCACCCAGCTGCGGCTGGGCAAGCTGACCGAGGGCGAGGCTGACATCCGCGCGGGGGCCGCCGTGGTGGACGAGGTGGAGCACCCCAGCGCCGCGGCGTACGTGCAGGTCGGCACGGCCCACGCCGCCATGCACGGGTCACGCTTCGACGAGGCGGCCGAGGCGGTGCGCAAGGGGTTGGCGATCGCTCGCCCGGCGGGTCTGCGCTTCCGGGTCGCGATGTTCCTCGCGATGGACGGCGAGGTGCTCCGCGCGCGGGGCGAGCTGGACGCCGCCCGGGACGCCTACAGCCGGGCGTTGGCGATGCACCAGGCGCTGGGCAGCGGAGAGGTGGCGCTGATGCGGAGCAACCTGGCGATCACGCTCATGCAGCAGGGACACATCGATCAGGCCGAGCCGATGCTGGAGGCTTCGCTGGCGGAGACGCCGAGGGGGAGCTTCGACTTCCTCCGCCTGGTGGTCCTCGTGAACCTCCTGCCGTGCGCCGTGGAGCGGGGCGACTGGGAAGCCTGGGAGGCTTGGCTGGCCGAAGCGACGGAGCTGGGGCTGGAACGGCGGTTCGAGATCGACTTCGCCGACGTGCTTACCCTGGCCGCGGAACGGGCGGAGGGGGCGGGCGAGCACGCCCGCGCCGAAGTCGTCTGGGGCCTCGCGGCGCACCAATGGAACGGGCTCGATCGAGCCGAAGCAGCCGCGTCAGCCCAGGCGGGGGCTGCGCGGTGCCGGTCCCGAGCGGAGGTCTGATTCAGACCGGAGTGGGGCTACTCGGTCGTCCAGTTGTCGGCCAGCAGGCTGGCCTGGACGTACGCCCGGATGAGCTCGGCGTCGGCGGGCGTGATCTGCTCGAACACGAAGCCGTTGCCCATGATGTTCTCGCCGGAGCCGTTCTCGTCGATGCGGCTGACCGCGCGGCCGGTGACGCGGACGGGCTCGTGCACGCCGGGGAGGTTGAACTCGATGTTCACCAGGGCGTTGAGCGCGTACGGGTCGGGCGTCTCGATGAACATCCCCGTCTCGGAGATGTTGCTGCAGTTGTGGAAGTCGAGGCGGCCGGTGACGCGCCCTTCGGTCCACAGACGCAGCGGGATCCGGAACGTGGTCCGGCGCTGATCTTCGCGCTGTTCGAGATCGAGCTCGTCGCCCTGGGCTTCGAAGGCTCGGTTCTTGCGGCGATCGTAATTGTCCATCTTCTGCATTTGGTTCCCCTGATCTGCGAGTGGATCGCTGGATCTCATCGTAATTTCAATGGGATCGGTGGGTCAAGGGAATCTGCGCCAATACTGGCGCCACAACGGTTGTGGAGACGAATCGAAAGAAGGTTTCCAAACCGCGGCAACATCCGCTTCTTAGGATGAGGACGTGGGAATCCGGCAACAGCAGCGCGGCCAGGGGATGGGCGAGTACGTCATCATCCTCGTGGGGGTCGCCATCATCTGCATCGCGATCGTCGTCACGTTCGGCGGCAAGATCGCGACCCTGTTCGGCTTTGCCGGGGACGAGGTAGAGCAGCTCGGCGGCGCCGAGTGGGCCGGCTTCGACGACCCCGCGGAGTCCGGCGGAGGCTCGGACTTCGGCGGCGGCGGCGGCGGTGGCGGCGGCGGCGGGGGCGGGCCCGATGGCGGCGGCAACGACGGTGGCGGCGGCGGCGGCGGTTCGGTCGATGGCGGGGGTGGAAGCTCCAGCGGCTCCGGCGGAAGCGGCGGACGACGCGGTTCGGGCCGCGGGGGCGGCAGCTCCGGCGGTGACGGCAGCGCATCCGCGACCGGAGACGTCGGCGTGCAGACCCGCTCGGACAAACCTCAGTACGGCGATCGGCGGACCGCCTCGGGCATCGAGGTGCAGGCCCCCAGCGGTCCCGGGCGCGGCAGCGCGGCCCACTCGCGTCGCAACGACGAGGAGACCCGAGCCCGGGCGGCGTCCGCGGATCAGCAGCGGTGGGAACGCCGCAAGCGGGCCTCGATGGCCGAGGACGCGGCGGAAGCCGAAGCGGCCAAGAAGAAGTCGGGGACCCTCGGGTTCATGCGCCTGATCCTCTTGATCGCGTTCCTGCTGGGGGTGCTCGTCATCGGCCGGCAGACCCTCGCGATGGGTGGAAGCGGCAACAAGTAGAGGCGGCAGGCCGAGGCGCTACACTGCCCGCCATGCGGGTCATCCTGTCGACTGCTCCAGCGCGTTACTGGCAGACGACCAACTTCATGCTGACGAACTTCCCGCCGCTGGCGCTCGCCAGCTGCGCGGCTGCGATCAGTCCGCCGCACGAAGTGATGATCGTGGACAACGCCAAGCACCGGCTGCGGTCCCACAACCTCTTCAACCACGTGAAGAACTTCGGCGCCGACGTGGTGGCGTTCACGAACAACTTCTACCCGGACTCGCTGATCATCCAGGAGGTCAGCCGGCAGCTGAAGGAGGCGTTCCCGGGCCTCATCACGGTGGTCGGGGGGCAGGCCCCGAGCTTCCTCCCCGAGGAGTACATCGAGAGCGGTCTGGACTACGTCGTCCTGTACGAGGCGGAGGAGACCTTCGCCGAGCTGATGGAGTTCCTCGCGGGGCGGGGGGACAAGTCGGTCGACCAGATCGAGGGCATCGCGTGGCGGGACGAGGACGGCCAGGCGGTGGTGAACCCGCGGCGGGCGCTGCTGCAGGACTTCGACCCGATGAAGATGCCGCGGCGGGACCTGCTGCCGCATTACCCGTCGATCACGCGCCGGGGGTACCCGAGCACGGCGATCGAGACGGTCCGAGGGTGCCCGTACCACTGCAAGTTCTGCACGCGGCCGACCTACTGGGGCAAGCACCGGGACTACAGCAACGACCGCATCCTCGAGGAGTTCGCGCTCATCAAGCGGCAGGGCTTCAAGGAGGTGATGTTCACCGACGACATGATGGCGACGGACCACGCCAAGATGTACGCGCTGTGCGAGGAGCTGATCCGGCGCAACCTGCAGATCAGCTTCGGCGGCGCCCTTCGGGCCGACACCGCCGCCCGGCACCCCGAGCTCATCGCGATCATGCGGCGGGCGGGGCTGTTCTTCGTCAACGTCGGCTTCGAGTCCTACAGCCGCAAGGCGCTCAAGGACATGAACAAGGCTTCCACGATCGACATCAACAAGAAGGCGTCCGAGACGCTGCGTCGCAACGGGGTCCTGATCCTCGGCTCGCACGTGTACGGGGCGCCGGGGCAGACGGACGAGGACCTGGCGCTCATCACCCGCGATGGCATGGAGCACTGCGATTTCTTCCGCATGAACATGTACACGCCGCAGGTCGGGTCGGCGCTGTTCTACGAGATGACCCGCGAGGGGCGGATGCCGTCGCGCAACCCCGAGATGTTCAACCAGTTCGAGTACCTGTTCGACGACGGCAAGGACCCCGCGGCCATGCGCCGGGGCTTCGTCAAGGCGCAGCTGGAGTACTACCTCCACCCCGAGATCCTGGGGAACGCGCTGCGGAACAAGACGCCGAAGGAGCGCGTGATCCGTCGCGCCTACCTCGCCGCCGCCATGTTCACCGGGTACCGCGCCCTCCGAAAGGTCGGCATCGAGATCATGTGATCAGCAGTTCTGGAGCTGGTGGACGATGAGGATGCTGCCGTCGCGGGTGTCCAGCAGGACCATCGCTTCTTCGGAGCACTCCGACATGTCCATCTCCAGGTCGAGCGTGCGGTAGACGCCGGGGGTGGTGTCGAGGTCGACCGACAGCTCGTCGACGAGGTCGAAGCGGGCGTCGTACAGCTCCTGGGCCTGGGCGGGGTCGAAGTCGCCGTCTTCGATGTTCTCTTCGATGACCGTCAGCGTCAGGTTCAGCATGCCGGTGTAGCCGGCGTCGCCGACAGTCCAGGTGCCGACGTCCTGCAGGTCGGGGCCGAACTGGTTCCAGCTGATGAAGAAGATCTCGTTCCAGATCGGGGCCGTGACGTCGTCGTCTGTGGTCTGCCACCAGTCGGTGCAGCCGTCGGCCTGCAGGGAGATGATCTCCGCCCAGGGGTTGTCGACGGTGGTGGCGATGGCGAGCAACGCCGTCAGGTCTTGCGCGGCGGAGTTGGCGGTGACGGTGAAGTTCGGCACGCACACGGGCCACTCGTCGCCCATCATCTCGGCGGCTTCGGCCTTGAGCTTCGTCAGCGCCGAGGTGCCGACGTAGTAGAGCCCCGCGAGCTCGGCGACGGACGCCACCGGCTGGGCCGCCACGATGCTGGTCGCGGCCCGGCTGTCGAGGTCGATGTAGACGTCGAAGTCGGTGTAGTCGAGGTCGTTGATGACGATCTCGAGCAGCAGGTCGGCCTGGGCGACGGTGAACTCGACGCCGTCCCAGGTGCCGAGCACGTCGTTGCCGCTGGGGACCAGGTTCTGGGCCGTGGCGTAGGCGACGAGGGCGTTTAGGGCAGCCGGGCCGACGTAGTAGGCGGCGTCCAGTTCGGCGATGGTGTCGAAGGGGCGGCCGGCGATGATGGACTCGGCGGCGCGCCGGTTCAGGGGGACCTCGTCATCGAGGACGGTGAGGGTGGTCGCGGGGTCGTTGACCAGCGCGAGCAGGCCAACGGCCTGGGGGGAGCCCTCGACCACCGGGAAGGTGGCGACATCGACCTCGACGAGGTCGGACGGGAGGGGCGTCGTGGAGCAAGCCGCGACGAGGAGCAGGAGGGGGAGCCAACGCATCACGATTCGGTGTGTAAGGATCTGCCGTTCCGCCCACAATTCATTTGTTTGAGAACAAAGTGTCCGCGTTCGTCGTCACGCCTACGTACAACGAAATCGACTGCCTGCCGGGCCTAGTGGCGCGGCTGTGCGAGCACCTGCCGGACGTGCGAATCCTGGTGGTGGACGACGGTTCTCCGGATGGCACCGGCGATCTCGCCGAGGAACTCGGCTGCGACCTGCTTCGGCGGGAGGGGAAGCAGGGGCTGGCGTCGGCGTACGTGGACGGCATGACCCGCGCCCTGGAGCTTGGCGCCGACCGCGTGGTGCAGATGGACGCGGACCTGAGCCACGACCCCGCGGACGTGCCGAGGCTGTTGGCGGTGGACGCCGACGTGGTGCTGGGGAGCCGGTACGCGCCGGGTGGTGGAACCTCGGGCTGGCCGCTGCACCGCGAGGTGCTGAGCCGCCTCGGATCGATCTACGCGAGGGCGTGGTTGGGGCTTCCGTACAAGGACCTGACGGGCGGCTTCAAAGCGTGGAAGGCACCGATGCTGAGGGAGGTCTTGAGCACGCCCTTGGTGTCGGAGGGGTACGCGTTCCAGGTGGAGATGACGCTGCGCGCGGTTCGCGCCGGTGCGAAGGTGGAAGAGGTCCCGATCGTGTTTACGGAGCGCGCCGCGGGCGTCAGCAAGATGAGCGGGAAGATCGCCATTGAAGCAGCGCTGCTGGTACCGCGGTTGAGGTTCGCAAGGCGCTCAACGCCGCGCAGCGCCGGAGGCGCGTAGTCGTCAAGGAAGCGCCGTGGATCACCGCCCCCGCGCCGCCCCCGCCAACCCCCGCTCGTCCTCGGTGAGCTGCTCGTAGACCTCTTCGCGCGCCAGCAGATCCGCGCTGCGCCGGTCGCCTCGCAACGCACCTCGCAACGCCTGTTCCGCGGCGCACCGCAGGTCCCCCGTCTGCAGGCACGCCGTCGCGAGCACGCTCCGGAGCGCCGGCGGGGTCTCGTCGATCATCGTGTCGGTCACGCTCTGCGCGACCGCCCGGGCTTCCTCGGGGCGCCCCAACTCCAGCAGCAGCGCGGCGCGCGTGGCGTGGCTGCGTACGTCGTCCTCGTCCGCCGTCGCGAACCACTGGATCGCCACGTTCGGGTCGCCCTGCACCAACGCCAGCTTGCCGCCGAGCCAGGCGAGATCTTCGTGGTCCGGCTCGATCGCTCGGGCCGCCTCCAGGTGCCGCGCCGTCGCCGCCTCGTCCGGCACCCCGCAGCCGACGTACAGCGCCGCGCCCATGCGGCTGGCCCAGCCCGAGCCGGGGACCAGGGACACGATCTGCTCGATGTCGGCGCGCCACGCCGCCGCCCCCTCGGGATCCTGACGGCAGCCCGTCAGCAGGACCTCGTCGCCGGCGCAGGGATCGATCGCCCGCAGCGCCCGAGGATCTGCCCCCCGCACGAAGATCGCGCGGTTCGCGTCCACGAACATCGGGCTCCACCGCATCGAGCCCGACAGCGATCCGCACGCCGCCGCCCGCCGCGGGATCGCCACCCAGTCGAACGCGTACCGCGCATCCAGCATCGCCAGCGTGCCCGCGTCCTCCAGCGCCGCCCGCTGGGCGAAGTACCGGCTGTCCTCGTGGAACACGAGCGTGCGCGCGTCGATGTACACGCGGGTGGCGCCGTACCGCTCGAAGCCCATCCATCCGCCGATGTCGTAGTCCGTGAAGCCGTTCCCCTCCAACGCCAACGCGTCCGCCGCCGCCAGCAGATCGACCGGGATCTCCGCCCGCTCCAACCCCATCCCCGGCGCCCAGCCCTGGGCCGACGTCAGCAGCCCCGCCGTCGCCGCCAGCGCCGCCAGCGCCGCCTCGCCGGTTCGGGCCGCCGTCGGACGCCACACCTCCGCGACCCACGGCACGATCAGGATCCCGGCCGCGCTCACGAACCGGTGCGTCTTCAAGGTCAGGTACACGCCCAGCAGCCCCAGACACATCGGCAGCAGGGGCAGCTTCCGCGCGCGGATCGAGCCGATCACGGCCGCCCCCAGCAGCACCTCCATCAGCAGGATCTCCGGCCCGTCGGGGGGCACGATCCAGTCCCAGTACATCGGCTGCGTGTCCTGGATCGACGCGGCCGCGTCCCCGCCCGTGTAGCCGAACACCTGCTCGATCAGCCCGAACCCCTCGGCCCCGGTGAACGGCAGCGCCAGCCCCACCGCCGCGAACGGCCACAGACGCCTGTCCGGCCAGCGGTCCGCCGAGCCCGCCACGACGAAGGGCGCGATGAACACCGACAGGTGCGACTGGGCCCAGATCGTCACCACCGCGAGCAGACCCGCGGCCCAGGCCAGCTGCGCCCGTCCCTCCGCCTTCAACGCCTGCCGTGTCGTCCAGATCGTCGCCGCGAGGCAGACGAGGAAGAACAGCTGCGGGCGGGGGAAGAACCGGATCGAGGCGACCCCCGCGGACGCTCCCGCGATCGCGACGGCCCGCCACCGGCCCGCGGGGCCGAGCACGTCGGCCGCGATGCGCCACGTGATCAGGGTCGAAAGGGTCGCGCACACCCCCGCCAGGAGGGCCAACGCGGGGGCCCCGCGTTGGCCCCACAGCAGGTACGCGACGACGTCGAAGAGCCAGGAGTTGTTGGCGAATTGCGCGGTCGCGTCGATGGTCAGGGGGTCGTCGTAGACCCGCGCCCCCGCCTCCAGCACGGCGCGCCCCCCGGACAGGTGCCAACCCATGTCGGCGGCCCCGGTCGGACGCACCCGCAGCACCCCCGCCGCGAGGGCCAGGGCAGACGCTGCGGCGACATCGGATCGGACCTGCACGGGGGCGGAGTCTACCGATCGCGGTGGCCGGCGCGCCACGTCGGCAGTAAGCTGACCCTTGCGTGTCACAAGCGAAGTCGGCCCGCGGTCCCGTCCGGCTCAGCCGCCACGACCGCAACCAGCTCGAGGTCAAGACCGAGTATCTGTCCCCGTCCGTGGACACCGCCCAGGCTGACTGGCAGTTGGACCTGTGGTTCGTGCTTCCGCTGGCCGCGGGGGTCGGGGCGGGGGACTACCCGCCGGACGCTTTCTACGACGACCTTCGCGCCTACGTACGCCTCAAGACGCCGCACGTGCCGCTGACCGAGCTGTGCAAGGCCGACGGCGCCGGCTCGCCCCTGGCGGCGCTGAACGCGGTCGTCTTTCGTGCGGGTCCCAGCCGGGTGCGTCGCTCCGATCTGGAGGTCGTCGCCACCGAGGCCAAGCTCCTCTGCTCGATCCTCAAGAGCGAGGTCCGGGACTGGGCCAACCGGATCGGCCCCGACGAGGCGGAGCGGATCGGCGCCGGCCGGGACCTCGCCCAGTACCTCGAGTCCCTCATGGATGCCTGGCGCGAGGTGTCCGCCAAGCTCCTGCTGTTCCCCCTGAACCGCACCACCAAGGACGCCCTGCACTTCTGCGACGAGTCGCTGTCGCTGCAGGCCGAAGGGGCGGCGCTGGCGCTGTGGGAGCAGATCGAAGAGAGCTCGGGGGCGCGTCAGGTGCGCAAGCAGCTCCGCGCCATCGCGGCCTCGGAGGAAGCGCACCGCTGCTCGGCGGGCTGGCAGACGGTGCTCAACGACGAGACCGACGACGCCCGCTACCTGGACCAGGCCCGGCTGCTCAAGAAGTACGTCGGCTCGGTCCTGCACCTGGGCATCGAGACGAGCCGTTGGCACCGGGTCGCCCGCCACGGCGCCCTCGGCATCGCCGCCGGGGTGGCGATGGGGTGGGCGGTGTTCGCCCAGGTGCTGATGCTGCTGGCGCTGGACCTCGAGTTGCAGCGCGACGTCAGCCTCGGCGTGCTCGTCGCCTTCAGCCTCGGGGCGGTCATCGCCTACGTCCTCAAGGACCGCATCAAGGCGGGCCTGGGCGCATGGCTCAGCCGGCACCTGCCGCGCATCCTCAGCGACCGACGCCACCAGCTGATGGTGGATGGCTCCAACAAGCCGGTGGGGGCGATGGAGGAGTGGATGGGCTTCGTCCACCACGACGAGCTCCCGCCCGAGATCGCTGAACTGCGGGAGGGGTCCATGCGCAACCGCGTGCTTCTGGCCACCCCCCAGGAGGTGCTCCACTACCGCCGCCGCATGCGGCTGCGCCCGCGGGACGCGGCCCGGCACTTCCCCCGCGTGGACGGGGTGACCGAGGTGCTGCGACTGCACATGGGGCGCTGGGTCCGCACCCTCGCCTCGACCCGCAAGAACGTGACGTTCCTGGACGGCGGCCAGCCCGGCCACCGCAAGCTCCCCAACCACTACTACGCCGACGTGTTGGTGCGCTGGGAGCGGCTCGCCCCGGACCCGGACGTGCGGGTCGGACAGATGCGGCTGGTGCTCGATCGCCGCGGCCTCGTGGCCGTCGAGGAGCCCCCCAAACCGCGACGCCAGACGAGCCCCGGCAGCGCCGTCCGATCGCCCGACGCAGTGGGCTGAAACCCGCGCTACAGTTCAGCATCTTGCGCATTCTCTACATCCAGAAGGACCCGTTCGTGAACATGGGCGTCACCGCCCTGTCGGCGTATGCGACCGAGCACGGACACGAGTCCCACCTCTTGATCGAGAACGCGGAGCGCAACCTCGAGCGCGCGATCCGGCGGATCGACCCCGACGTCATCGGCTTCTCGGTCACCACGGGGCTGCACCTGTGGGGTCTGGCGGCGGCGGCGAAGGTGAAGCGCTGGTTCCCCAACGTCGTGACGGTGTTCGGGGGCATGCACGCCACCTTCTATCCCGACATGATCAAGGGCGAGGCGGTGGACGTGGTCTGCCGCGGCGACGGGGAAGAGGCGGTCGTCGATCTGCTGAACCGGCTGGAGGCGGGCGAGTCCTACACCGACGTCCCCAACCTCTGGGTCAAGGAGTCCAACGGCGCGGTGCACCGCAACGCGATGCGGCCGTTGGAGCAGAACCTCGACAAGTACCCCTATCCGGACCGGTCGATCTACGACAAGTACCCGTTCGTGAAGAACCAGAAGATCGAAGGCTTCGTCACCGGGCGCGGCTGCCCCGACAACTGCTCCTTCTGCTTCCACGTGGGGCTCAAGAAGATCATGAAGGGGCTGGGGACCTACACCCGGCGCAAGAGCCCCGAGTACGTGATCGAGGAGATCGAGAGCTTCCTCGCGAAGTACCCGCTCAAGCGGATCGTGTTCCGCGATGACACGTTCGTGGTGACGTACCACGACTACGTGAAGCCTCTGATGGCCATGTACCGGGAGCGCATCGGGCTCCCGTTCAGCTGCCTGATCCGGGCTGACTACATGAGCGAGGAGTCGATCCGCGACCTCGCTGAGTCAGGCTGCTTCGCCGTCAAGATGGGCGTCGAGTCCGGCAACGAGTACATGCGCAACAAGATCATGCACAAGCACCTCGGGGACGGCGAAATCCTCGAGACGATGCGGCTGTTGCACAAGTACGGAATCATGGTCCAGACGAGCAACATCCTGGGCTCCCCGGGGGAGACGCTCGACTCGGCGTGGGAGACGCTGGAGTTCAACGCCCGGCTCAAGCCGGAGCACGCGTGGTGCTCGCTCATCCAGCCGTACCCGGGCACGACGATCCAGGACCTGGTGATGAAGGAAGGCATGCTCCCGCCGGGGTTCGACCCCGACGAGTTCGAGCAGTCCTACTTCATGAACACGCCCGTAGACATCGAGAACAAAAGGGAAATCAGCAACCTGCAGAAGCTGTTCCCGATCGGGGTTCGCTACCCCTGGTTGATGCCGGTCATCAAGGAGGCGATCAAGCTGCCGCCGAACCGGGCGTTCAACCTCGTGTTCAAGGCGCACTACGCCTACTCGATCATGCGGATCAACGACATGGAGGTCGGCGACTTCCTCCGCATCGGGCTGTACACCCGGAACTACTTCAACCAGACGAGCTTCTGAGTCCGAAGCGTGACGTGAAGGCTGTCTGTGGCCGGTTCGACCTCCCAGCGAGGTCCTGGATCAGCCCGAAACTTCCCATTTTGAGCACAGCTTTGTGCACAACCTATCGCGCCGAGTGCCGGGCTGGATAGGAACAGCTCTCGGCTCAGGGGAGCCGCGTCGAGGAGGCGCAGTGCGTCGAAGTGCACGTCGGGTGCGGCAGCTCCAAGACCGCCTGCAACGCCGTGGGAGGGCCGTGGCCGCGACGGTGGGCAGGTCTGGCACCCAGGTCGAGGAGGAGCCACCCTC
>JAAESI010000196.1 GCA_024229515.1 Pseudomonadota bacterium
GATCAGGCGCTCTTCGTATTGGTCCCAGATCGTATGATGGAGGTCCTCGAGGAGGTCGCAGACGGCCAGCGCCTGCTCGGTGGACCAGTGCTCAGGGATATCGAAAGTGGCCATGGATGTCTCCGGATCGGGGGTTAGTCGTCGGTTGGTTGGGTGTTACGGGACTTGGCGGATCGGGCGGCGCGTTGTTTTTTGCGTTTCTCGCTGCGCTCTTTGGCCTCCTTGAGGCGAAAGGACTCCCCTTCGATGGGGATGATCTCGGCGTGGTGGACGAGGCGGTCGACCAGGGAGACGACACAGGAGGCGTTGGGGAAGACCTCGTTCCACTCGGCGAATGGTCTGTTGGTGGTAATGAGGGTGGACTTCTCCTCATAGCGGCGCGAGACGATCTCGAAGAGCAGGTCGGCGTGGCGGTTGGAGTAGGAAAGATAGCCGATCTCGTCGATGGCGAGCAGTCTCGGTCGAGCATGCAAGGCAAGACGGCGGCGCAAGGCGTTATCGCCTTCCCGGGCGGCCAGCTCATTGAGCATGCTTGCGGCGTTGGTGAACAGCACGGAGTGACCGGCCAGCACCGCCTGATGGGCGATATTACGGGCGATGGTGGACTTGCCCACGCCGTTGGGGCCGACGAGCACGGCATTGGCCGCCTCCTCCAGGAAGCCGAGGCGCATCAACTCCTCGACGGCTTCGCGGTCGCACTGCTTGGGCCAGCTCCAGTCGAAGTCGGCGAGTGGCTTGAAGCGTCCGAGGTGGGCGTTGCGCAAGCGCCGCTCCAGTCCTCGGCGGGCGCGTTCGTCTTCCTCCCGGCGGATCAATGGCTCGATCCACCGGGTATCGGCGATCTCTGCCCGGTGGGCCAGCAAGCCGTGGAGCTTCAACGCCCTGGCCCGTTCCATCAGGGGATCACTCGTTACTGTCGTCGTCATCGTCATCGTTGGTCTCCGGGTCGGCTTGCAGTTGGTCGTAGTCATCGAGCTTGTGAGGGCGCACCACCAACTTGCGCACGCGCGGGTCCTCGGGAAGCGTGACGGCCAGCGGCGGAGTCTGTTCACGTTGCTCGCGGCGGCGCTCCAGGTTCAGGCGCACCGCGTTGGGGTGGGGCACACCGCGAGCGAGCGCCTCGGTGATGGCGGCCTCCAGCTCCGCGCTCCCGTAGCGATCGAGCAGCCGCAGAAGGGCCGCGGTGATGGAGCCGAGATTGTCCCCGCGCTCGGCGGCCTGGACGAGGAGCTTGCGGCTGCCGGGGGCCGCCCGGGCCAGGCGGTCCTGTCCCCGGTGGTGACGGGCCTGGCGCTTGCGTTCGGTCAGCACCGCGATATGGGCCTTATCCTCGACCTGAGCGCCTTTGTCGTAGCTGCGCGGATGAGCGGCGATCGCCTCCGCCCCATCCAGAACACGCACCTCCCGGGGGCTCGCTACGACCGTGAGC
>JAAESI010000197.1 GCA_024229515.1 Pseudomonadota bacterium
CTTCTTGCTGCATGTGGAATAGATCTAAGTGCTTACCGATTTTACGGTGGTCACGTTTAGCCGCTTCTTCTAGGCGCACAAGGTGAGCTTTAAGCGCCTTCTTGTCGTGGAATGCAGTGCCGTAGATACGTTGAAGCATCTTGTTGTCACTGTTACCACGCCAGTAAGCACCCGCTACGTTAAGTAGAGTAAAGTGCTGACAGAAGCTCATGTTAGGCACGTGTGGACCACGACACATATCGATGTATTCTTCGTGATGGTACAGGCCTGGACGATCGTCTTTAGAAACGTTCTCGTCCAAGATTTCAATCTTGTAAGTCTCGCCGCGAGCTTCGAATGCGTCGCGCGCTTCCTGCCAGCTAACTTTCTTCTTAACAACCTGGTACTTGGTCTTCGCTAGCTCTTTCATGCGCTTTTCGATCTTTTCTAGATCTTCTTGCGTTAGAGAGTGCTCAAGGTCGATATCGTAGTAGAAACCGTTATCGATGGTAGGACCGATCGCCATTTTCGCTTCTGGAAAAAGCTGCTTAACCGCGTGGCCTAAAAGGTGAGCACAAGAGTGACGAACGATCTCAAGGCCATCAACTTCATCTTTAGCTGTGATGATTTCTAGGCTTGCATCGTTTTC
>JAAESI010000198.1 GCA_024229515.1 Pseudomonadota bacterium
CGCGAACGGGTCCCTGCGAGTGCGCCAGCTCCGGCGCCCAGCCGCCGCCGTCACCTCCGACGGCAACGGCCCCTTCTGCCATTTGCGTGCCGAGCGCACGCTCATCCCGGCGACCGCCGCCGCCGTCTCCTGACTCGTCTTGTCTCTCATACGCTTACGCCTCAATAGTTTGACTTGCTCGTCGGTGAACATCGCTCCTCCTATGGAGCGACGAGGATCTCAGAAACACGGCGCCGCCGAGCCGCGCGCGCTCGGCGGCCACCGCGGGCGCCTTACGGACCTCTTCCCCCGTGCCGCGCGAAGAACTCCTCGCGCAGCTCCTGATCGCTCGTCTGAGCCAGCTTCACCAGCTCGGAGATCGCCTCGCCGAGGAAGTCCTGCTTCACCCGGTCCACCGTCCCGTAGATCTCAAAGGCAACCGTCCGCGGGATCCGGTCGTAGCGCATCTTGGCGACGTCGATCGGCAGCATCACAGACTCCCGGATCTCGAACAGCCGCTGGTCCAGCCGCTGAAGCGCCAGGGCCACCTCCAGCACCGCCAGCCGCGGCGAGCGCCGCACGTTCAGTAGGTCGGCCTCCAAAACTCGTAGCATCGGTCGTCCTCCTTAGAGGGGCTGCGACCGGCAAATCTAATTGTCGATGGCCGGCAAATCTAATTGTCGCTGATCA
>JAAESI010000199.1 GCA_024229515.1 Pseudomonadota bacterium
ACACCCGGCTCTGCTGGTCTTCAGTCAGCATGCCGATCTTGCCCGAGCCCTGGGCCAGCAATGTGTCGAAGGTGGTGTCGGGCACGAAGCCGAGATCGCTGGCCTGCCCGTGGCGGCCCCGCCGCGACCCGGTCTCAGCATCCATCTGATGAAACAGAGCCTGGCCGCCCCGGATCGTCACCCGCCCGGCCACGGTTCTGGCGTAGACCCGCCCGGCAGGCAGACCGTCCGCGACGCCAAACCGGGTGATGATCGGTTCCTCCGAGTCGGCGGTTGGGTCGAGTCGCAGAACCCCCTCGGTCCTCCTCCCCAGCCAGAGCTGTCCCAGCCCATCCTCGACGATGGATCTCACCTGTTCCCGCACGCCGTCGATACGTTCGGCGTCGGTCCACCGTCCGGCGCCCAGACGCATCCGTGCCAGCCCGTCGCTGAGGCCCAGGTAGAGCAGCGTCGGATCCCGCCGGGAGCGATGCAGCGCGCGGACGGTGCGCTCGAATTGCCACAGCGTCCGCCCGGCGTCGACGTCAAAGAGGCCTCCGGAGCACCCCGCCAGTAGCGCTTCCTCGGTCGAGAGCAGCGACCAGCACTGGGTGGAGATGCCGGGCATCGGCTCGAAGCGCGCTGGAGCGCCGGCTGCCGCCGGACGCAGCCGGTAGACGCCCAGACTGGTGGCCGCGTAGAGACGGCCCTGATGCCGCGCGACATGCTGGACGCTGCCGAGCAGGCCCAGCTTTTTGTCGAAGTAGGACAGCGACGTGTCCGCCTCGACGCGGGCCAGGCCGTTGTTGAGGCCCAGCCACAGCCCGCCTTGCCGATCCACATAGGTAAACCACACGTGCTCATCGCGCAGCCCGGAGGTCTCGTCGAGGGTGCGCAACAGACGCCCGCTGTCGTCGAGCAGGACCACCCCGCCCCGAGTCGTGCCGATCGCCAGGTGGCCTTCGGGCAGCAGGGTGGCATGGTAGGGCTGCAACGGCGCCAGAAGCTCGGTCAAGCCGGGCTTGAAAGGGCTACAGGCCGGGCCGCGATAGGCCGCCTCGGTGCGCCGCCGCGTCCGGCACCGAAACATCCCCCGGTCGCGGGTGACGACCAGATATGCTGCCTCCCCCCAGGGCACCAGGCCACGGATGCGGTCCTTTTGGAACAAGGCGCCGCCCGGCGCCAAGGCCAGCGCATCGTCGTCCATCCGCATCAGCCCAATGCCTCGTTGCTGGACGAAGAGGGTGTCGCGTAGCGCGAAGATTCGACCAAACCGCGCTTCGGGACGCCAGACCTTCATTTCCCGGCCATCCCACCGGAAGAGCCGTTCGTTGGTCTGGAAATAAAGGCCGTCGGAGGTCTTCTCGACGTTCCAGACGTCGGCAAACGCCCGATCGTCGGGGGGAACGTGATCGAGCAGCGAGACGTAGCGCATCCGGCCCAGCGCGTCGGGACGTCGGCGCCCCTGCGGGGCAACGGCGGCGAGGTAGCCCAGCTCGCCTTGCGCGCCGACGTAGACCCGCCCCTCGGTATCTATCGCCAAAGAACGGGCAGCAAGGCGATTGGAGATCCGAATCAGGCGCCAGGAGACGCCGTCGTATTCGAGCACGCCGGAACCGTTGGCGACGTAGAGGAGACCCTC
>JAAESI010000200.1 GCA_024229515.1 Pseudomonadota bacterium
CCTTCCGCGAGATCTACAACGAGCAGTGGCTAGTCGCACGACACGGGTACAGCTCGCCGGCCCAGGTACGGCGGGAACTCACCGGGAGCGTCGCGGCCTGAACAACAACAGCATGTGTCCGAGAAACCGGGTGCGGTACACTGCGCGCATGGTCGATGAACGTCGTGCTCTGGGGGTCGCAGCCCTGGCTGTCGGAGCGCTCGCGACCCTCCGGGTGGTGCTGTTCGGCTTCCTCGACCGGCGGCCCCACTTCGGCGGCTCCGAGGCCAACGACCTCGGCATCCTGGTCCGCAACCACCTGCCGTTCCGCGATCCGGCGGGGCTCGACTTCGAGCTCCTGTTCCACAACGTCCTCCTCGAGCATCATCAGCCACCGCTGTACTACGTCGGGGTCCCGGCCCTGCTCAGCCCGCTGGCGACCCTCTCCTTCGGCCCGCTGCTGGCCACCAACGCCGCCGCGCTCGCGCTCGCGCTGTGGACCGCCTGGCTGTTCGGCGTCCGCCTGAGCGGCCCCCGGCTCGGGCTGCTGGGGGTGCTGGTGATGACGGCGCTGCCCGGCGTGGCCGGAAGGATCACGATCCTCGGAGTGGAGCCGTGGCACATGGCGCTGATGGGCGTGACCATGCTGCTGTTCCTCCGGCTGCGGGAGCCGGAGGCGACCCGTTGGCACGCCGTGGCGCTCGGCGCAGCGATCGGCGCGGGCCTGCTGATGAAGCTGACGTTCGTCGCGGTGCTGGTGGGGCCGCTCTTCCTGGAGTCGCTCGCCGCGCTGACGGGGGGCCCCGATGCGCGAAGGTGGCTGATCCGTCTGCTCCAGGCGGGCGCCTTCGTCGTCGTCCTGCTGCTCGTGGGCTTCCTGCCGTTCACGACCACGCTGGCGGACTTCGTCACGATGGCGAAGACCGAGCCGACCCACGCCTCGGTCTTCTCGCTCGCGGCGGGCTGGACCATGGTCAAGTGGGGGGTCGTGCTCGGACTGGGTCGGGCCGGGGTCGTGGTCGTCGTACTGGCCCTTCTCGGAGCGGGCCTGGCTCGACTGTGGCGGACCCCCGCACCCGCCCTGGGCCCCCGGCCCTCGATCCTGCTCGCGGCGAGCGTCGTCAGCCTGTTCGCCGTGCACTGGCTGGTCCCTCACAAGGAGCCTCGCTACCAGCTGCCGGCAGCGTGGGGCCTGTCCATGCTCCTGGCCATCGGGCTGGAGACCTGGTGGAGCTGGGGCCGCCTCGGGCGCGGGACGCTGGCCGCGGCCGTCGGCTTCCTGTGCTACTCGACGCTCGTCGTCCCCGAGGATCCGCAGCCCCCGTTGACCCCCGACGGCGTGCCGGACGTGGTCCGACTCGAACCCGCTGAGCTGCGACTCTGGGCCGATCACGCCGACTACGGGATGGACAAGCTCGTCCTGCACGAGAGCTTCGACACCAACCGGCAATCCTACGTGATCACCACATTGGAGGACCAGAGCGGCTCCCTGCTGCGCGACATGATCCAGTGGGAGCTGCACGGCAGGAACAGGCGACCGGTCATCGGCCTGCCCCAGCTCGCCGACCTACGGAGCGGGGACGCGAGCAAGCAGTTCAGGCGGGCGACTCACCTGATCACCAACCGGAAGCTCGACCCCGAGGAGCTGGAGCTGCTGGAGGAGAACGAGTTCGTCGAGGTCGCCTCGTCGGTGCTCCCCCTGCCGGGACCGAAGCGATGGAGCCTGTGGCTCAAGGGGCCGGACCGCCGCGTGTGGGACACCTTCTCCCTGGATCTCGGTCACTGGACGTTGTGGTCCGATGCCCCGGAAGGTCACGACCACACGCTCGGCCGGACGGAGACGGACGAGGGCAACCCGGGCCGCGCAGCGATGCTCTCAGGGAGCCTCGCAGCGGGCGGCGCCGAGGGTGCGTTCGCCATGCAGCATCTCCTCGAGTCCCTCGACCGCTTCCAGGTCTCCTTCGACTGGCGAGCGTACTCCACCGACGGCTCGCCGCCCCGGGCGCAGCTGGAGCTCATCGACGCGACGGTCGGGAGCGTGCTGCACCGGCAGCCGCTGACCGCCGGCGGTGCGGCCGACACCGGCTGGCTGACCCTGCCCCCCACCGATTTCTCCAGCGATCTCCCGGCCGACATCCCCCGCTGGGTCTACCTGCGGATCGGCGTCGAGCGGGGGTCGACGGGAGGCGGACAGCACTTCCTGCTGGTCGACAACTTCGAACTGCTCCGAACGAAGACGGGTGTCGGCGCGGTCCCCGAAGGCGGGCCAACCGAACCTTCGACTCCGCGCTGAGGGAGGCGGCGGCGACCGCACCCCGGGACCGTGTCGCCGGGGTCCGAACGTAGTACGCTCCTGGGATGCGCGTCGACCCCCGCTTCCTCCTCCTCGCCCTGCTCCTGGCTGCCTGCAACCCCGAGCCCGCGGAGCCGGCCTTTCCAGACCAGGAGACCCCGACGCCACCGGCCGAGGAGGACCCCGAGGCACCCTGGGACGGCTTGAGCCCGAAGGGGCTCCTGGCCGGTGTAGCCGTCGACGCCGTCAGTGGCGAGCCGCTGGCCGACGAGCCCGTGACGGAGCTCGGCATCGACAAACTGACCGAGGCGAACACCCTGCCCGACGGCACGTTCATCGTGGAGCCGCAGGTCTGGGAGCCGGCGCAGTTCCTCGTCTGGGGAGAGGGTCGCAGGCTGTCGTCGGTGGCCGTGACCACCAGCAGCTACCTGGGCATCGGAGAGCCCGTGAAGATCGAGAGCTGGACCGAAGAGGCCGGGGCGACCTGGGTCCAGGACACGTTCGGGATGGAGTGGCTCGACGGCGTCGCCATCGTCGTCCTCCAGTTCACCACGCCGGCCCCGGAGGAGGCCGAGGGTCTGTCAGCGACGATCAGCTCCGAGACCGTCGGCTCCTGGGCCTTCGACTCCAACGACCAGGCCGTCACGGCCACGACCCTGGTCGAGGCCCCCGCGCGCCCGTGGCTCGTCTTCCTCGGGGTCGTCGGGGATTCGACCACCATCGAAGTGACCCCCAACCCGGGGATGGTGTGCAGCGGCGCGACGAGCGTGCTGACGCCGGTGAACTCGGTCGTCTTCGTGCCCTACTCGTGTGAGGGCGAGTAGCCGCAGAGATCCCGCACCCGGCGCGCTCTACCTGCGCACCCTCTCCCCGAGCTCGACCGGCTTCCACTGCCCGGTCGCCTTCTTCTTCTCGATGAAGCGCTCCCAGGGTCGGAAGATGACCAGGCAGATCGGCAGCAGCAGCAGGTCGCCCAACAGCGCCGCGAACAGGGTGACGGCGCCCAGGACGCCCATCTGGAAGATGCCGACGAAGCGCGTGGTCATCATCGTGCCGAAGCCCGCGATCAGCAGGATCGACGTGAACATGATCGCCCGGCCGGTCGACAGCAGCGTCAGCCGCACCGCCTCCGCCCGATCGCCGGTGCGGAACAGCTCCTCGCGGAACCGGGTGACGAAGTGGATCGTGTCGTTGACCGCCACCCCCAGCGCCACGCTGAAGATCAGCGCCGTCGACGTCCGCAGCGGGATGCCGACCCAGCCCATGAAGCCGAGCGTCACCAGCAGCGGGATGACGTTGGGGATCATCGACAGCAGCCCGATCCGCAGCGACCGCAGCAGCACCATCATCAGCAGCGTGATCAGCGTGTAGGCCGGACAAAGTGCTTTTCGTGAACGCGAACTGGCCGAGCCGATGCCCTCTCTCTCAACCTGGGGCCGTTCCTGCGGGGCGGCGATCTGGAGGCCGGGGACGCTCCGGCGCGGGAGGAGCGGTTCGTGGGCGGGTTCCTGCTGTCGCGCTTCCCGGTGACCGTGCGTGACTACTGTCGCTACCTCTCGGAGCTGCACGCCGACGATCCGGACGCGGCCTGGGCCCGGGTCCCCCGTATGGAGGCCGGGTTCGGCGACGGGCGCGAAGGCCGGATCTGGAGTCGACCGGGCCCCGGCGAGACCTACGACGAGGCCCGGCTGGGACAGAGCGATGAGTTCGACCCGCTGCGGCCGATCGCGGGGGTGTCCTGGGACGACGCTCGGGCCTGCGCGGCTCGGCTCGCCCCCGGCGGACGGCTGCCCCTGGAGGACGAGTGGGAGAAGGCCGCGCGGGGCGTCGACGGGCGGGCGTTCCCCTGGGGCAACTCGTTCGACACCAACCTGTGCAAGATGCGCGACAGCCGACCGGGCCCACCGAAGCAGGAGCCGGTGGGGGTCTTCGACAAGGACTGCTCCGTCTACGGTCTGCGGGACCTCGCCGGCGGTATCCGGGAATGGTGTGGCGATCCGTCCTACGGAGGAGACCCCACCCGTCGTCCGCTCCGGGGCGGATCGTGGTTCGCCTACCCGCGCTTCTGTCGGGCGGCCCACCGCAACGGTCACGAACCCTGGTTCGTGCACTCCAACCACGGCTTCCGGGTGGCCCGGTCCATCTCGCCGGCGGGTGCGTGATCGGTCTCCTCTCGAGGTTCCTGGTCTTCGCAACCTTCTCTGCAGCCGCGATGGGCGTCGCGCAGGCCGAGTCGCGGGTGCGGGCCGAGCACAAGGTGGTCCCGACGGTCCTGCGCTCGGTCCGGGTCTTCGACTCCGAGGCGGGTCGCGTGGGCGCTCCGCAGGACGTCTGGATCGCGCCCGACGGGACCATCGACGCCGTCACGTCCCCCGGCGAGCGCGCCCCGGTGAAGGGCACGCGAGAGATCGAGGCCGAGCGTATAGGAAACATTAGAGCCGAAACGCCGTTCTCGGTCTCCGCGCCTCGGCGAGCCCCGGGAGCTCCCGATAACGCTCACTATGTAAACCGGGGGCCGGCCAGCCGCTGAAAGTTGGGTGTCGAACTGACCCGCCCTACGGTTTCGTTGGACACCCGTTTGGGGGCGGTCCCCCCGTAGGATCGGGTGACGATGAGCGACAAGATCGAGAAGAAGCAGGAGCAGCCGTTGAAGGCGGTGCCAGAGGGCCGTCCGAACCGCGTCGGCG
>JAAESI010000201.1 GCA_024229515.1 Pseudomonadota bacterium
ACGCGAGCGAGCCGTTGAGCCGACGGCTGCAAGGAGCGCGACGAGGGCGGTCTTCATGGCCGCCGAACGTACCGCCCGGCGCCCTGAGCAACAAGACGAACTGCGACGCAGTCAACGCCGATGGAGTTTTCGGGACGGACAGGGGAGCATGAACCCCCAGGGTTCACGGTCCTTGGTGGGGCGCCGTATACAATGTCCGCTCCCCTGCCGGTCCCCCCCGGCGACGAGGAGCTCCCCATCGATTTCAGCCTGTTCATCCCCTTCTTCGACGAGCGGGAGTCGCTGCCCGGAGCTGTCGAGGAGGCCCTGCGCATGCTTCGGGGGCTCGACCTCGACACGGAGCTGGTGCTCGTGGACGACGGGAGCTCCGATGGGTCGGAGGAGACCGCCCGGCGGTACGCCGAGCAGAACGATGACGTTCGGCTCGTCCGTCACGAGACGAACGGCGGCTACGGCGCCGCGCTCTGCACCGGGTTCGCGGCGTGCACCGGGGACATCGTCAGCTACAGCGACGCCGACCTCCCCGTCGCCATGCACCACTTCGCCGACCGCATCGCCCTCCTGGGTGACTGCGACCTCGTCGCGGGGTACCCCCTCGGGTGGCACAAGAGCGTGCGCCGCCGGATCTACACCGCCGGCTACAAGCTCCTCGTCCGCGTCCTCCTCGGCGTCGCGGCGAGGGACATCAACTTCAGCTTCAAGCTCGTCCGTCGCGACCTCCTGGAGCGGATGCGGCTGGACGCGCGCACGGGCCTGATCGACGCGCAGCTGCTCGCCGAGGCGGTCCGCCTGAGCGCCCGCATCGAGCAGGTGGAGGTGCCGTACCAGGAGCGGCGCCACGGCGAGAGCCACTTCGACAGCCCCGCCGTGGCGTGGGCCAACGGGGTGGAGCTGGTGCAGCTGTGGCGGAGGATGCGGTGAGGCGGCTGGTCGTCTGCGCGGACGACGTCGGCCTCGACCCCGGCATCACCGCGGGCGCATTGGAGGCCCGCCGGGACGGGATCGTCACGGACCTGTCCATGCACGTCGCCCGCGACGACTGGGGACGCACCGTCACCCTGCTGCGCGAGGCCGGCGTCACCGAGGTCGGGGTGCACCTGACGCTGTGCGAGGGGCGCCCGGTCTTGGACGCCCACGAGGTACCGTCGCTGCTCGTCGAGGGGGGCCGGTTTCCGCGCTCGGGGCGGCGCATCCTCGCCCGCCACCTGACCGGCCGGGTGCGCGCCTCCGAGGTGCGCAAGGAGTGGCTCGCGCAGGTCCGCCGGGCCCAGTCGGCGGGGTTCCGCGTCACCCACCTGGATGGGCACAAGCACCTCCACCTGCTGCCCGGTCTGTTCGGCATCGCGCTGGACACGATGCAGGGCGGCGGGGTCCCCGCGATGAGGCTCCCCCGTGAGCCGCGTGGCTCCGAGCGCTCCCTCGTCCGAGGGCTGCTCGGGGCGCTCAGCATCGTCCCCGGGGGGAAGCTCCGCCGGGGCACGGTGGTGACCACGGATCGGGCTGCGGGGATCGCCGAGGCGGGGGCGCTGAGCGAGGCTCGGCTGCTCGGGATCCTGGAGCAGCTGCCCGCGGGCACCACCGAGCTGGTGTGCCACCCCGGCCGCACCGGGGGGACCCTCCCCGACCGGCTCGTGAACGAAGGCCTGGCGTGGGCCCGCGACTACCGCTGGGACGTCGAACGGGAGGCGCTTCAGTCCGAGCGGGTGCGCGCCCTCGTGGCGGATCGGGGGATCGAGCTTGTCTCCTGGAGCGCGCTGCGCTGATCCGATGGATGGTTCAGGGGACCAGCGTGGGGATCCAGGGATCCGCGTCGGTCCAGTACAGCTCCGTCGTGCCCTCGGTCCAACCCTCGACGAAGGCGTCGGCGAGGCTCGGCGGCCAGAGGACGATCCCGCGCTCCTGGCCGCTCTCCCGGCGGGCGATCTCCGGCGCCAGCCAAGGGGCGTCGAGGGCCAGCCGGCGGCCCGCCCCGCGGACGAGTTCGCGGCCCCAGGGCCCGTCGATCAGGGGGTTGGGGAGGTCCGGGAACATCCCGTGCGGGAGGTCCGGGAGGGCCGTGTTGGGGGGATCCATCGCCGCCGCACCGACCCGGGAGCACAGCGGACGGATGCTCCCGTACCGGGTGGGCAGGCAGGCCCGCTCCAGGAAGCTGTCGTTCAGGCCCTCCCGCAGCCGATCCTGCGGGAACCCGGTCGCGAACCCCGCCAGGAAGGCCTCGCCCTGCTCCTCGTCCTCGAGCGCGTTCGCGGCCCGCAACGCGGCGTCCAGGGAGCGCTTCACCTCCAGCCCGTTGGCGGTGTGCAGCTGATCCCCCAGCCCGAGCCCCATGCCGTGCAGGACGAACGGCATCTCCGCGTCCAGGATCGGGCGGCCGTCCCGCACCTGCTCCACCGTCTGCCGCAGCGCGTCGGGGTTCTGGGTCAGCTCCTGGAGGCCCGGAAGGACGAACCCGCCCGCGGCGCGGAGGTGGTTCGCGCGGGAGATGGGATCACCTCGGGTGCAGGAGACGTGATCGTCCAGCCCGGGTCCGCGGTTGGGCCCGAACATCTTGTAGTACTCGTAGGGCCGGAGCGTCGCCCAAGTCCCCGCCGGCTCTCGGTGCATCGCCACGTCGAGCCCCGCGGACGTGATTCCGAGGCCCAGCAGCGCCGCCGCGGCCGCGCCCGCTCCGTAGCGCACGCGCGGCCCCCCCAGCCCGGTCCCGAGCACGTGGGCCAGCCCTACAGTCAGCGCGAACCACGCCGGCAGGACGTAGCGCGGGCCCGAGAGCCCCGGCGCGAACCGCTTGCCGTCGGACGCCTCCAGGAGGAACGGATCGATCCGGAAGGGTGACAGCACGTAGGTGGCGACGTAGCCCGCGACCAGCGCCGCGATCACGGCCGTCCCCCACAGCTGCGCGGCCGCCGCCTCCGAGCCTCCCCGGCGGCGGAGGATCAGGAGGACCGCGAGCCCCCCCAGCAGCGCCGGCGTCACCAGCCACGAGGCAGCCCACAGCAACCCGGCGGCGTCCATCACGGCGAGCGGCTCGGGGCCTCCCGTGGGCAGCTCAGCCTGGGCGAACACGAGGTCGCGCAGGCTCCACGACAGCGCTTCGACCAGCTTGGGCAGGTACTCGATGTCGGTCCGCGCCGCCCGCGGAGCCCACAGCAGGATCCGGAGCGTCTCCGCCAGCCCCCACTCCCGGTACGGGCTCCCCCCGGCCACGAACGCCGCCGCGCTCCCGGCCGCCAGCCCCGGCAGCGCGAGGGTCCCCACCCCGCCGGCCGCCAGCGGCTTCCACCCCCCCCGCAGCAGCGCGATCGCGATCGCCGGCCCGGCCGACACCGCGGTGCGCATGTAGAACATCCCGGCGCCCAGCAGCAGCCCGGCGGCAAGGCCCCGTTTCCACCCCGGCCGCTCCGTGTCCCCGCCCAACGCCACCGCGAGCGCCCCCAGCGCCCACACGAACCCCGACGAGTGGTGCCCTGCAGGGGTGATCAGCCCGTCCTTGATCACGAACGGCGCGGCGATCAGGAGCAGAGGCCACAGCACCATCCCCGCCGTCCCCGCCGTCCGCTTCAGGATCAGCATCCCCAGGACCGCGGCCAGCGCTCCGTACGCCAGGGCGTACCACTTCCACGCGAGCAGGCCGTCACCGAACAGGCGGAAGCCGATCGCGGCGAGCCCCCCGTCGAAGAGGATGCCGCCCTGGATGAGGTTGTACTGGTAGCGGATCGCTTCGCCCCAGTGCCCGTGCCCCAGCTCCCGGCCCACGGTGGGGACCATCAAGGACTCGGGATCGTGGAGGTACCGCGCGTGCCCCCAGAGCCGAAGCGCCAGCGCGCCGACCACCCCGGCCGCCAGCGAGATCGCGAGGGCGGCAGGCCGCCGCGAGCTGGATTCGGCGTCCCCGCGCATCGACGCAGTGTAGACGTTCGCGCCCTCCGCCCGCGTCGTGGGGCAGTCCTCGCGAGGCTCCGGGGGTTCGCTCTCGACCGTCGTGCGCGCGTGCGAGGGCGTAAGGTCCCCGCCATGCGGCCCGTCGCCCTTCTGTTCGCTCTCCCCGCCCTCCTCGCCTCCGTGCTCCTGTCGGGCTGTCCGCCCGAGGGGTGCCTCCGCGGGACCGAGGGCTACCTGATCCCCACCCCCTGCGAAGCGCTGAGCTTCTCCTGCGACGACCAGTCGTTGGAGATCCGCGTGCTCGAGCCGGGGGACGCGCCCGTCGGGGGCCTCGACGCGCTCGCGGCCCCGGGCGACGTCTACATGAGCAACGGGCGCGTGCGGGTCGTGATCGACGCCCTGAACCATCCCCACTACCTCGGTCCCACCGGCGGCGGGATCGTCGACTTCACGAGCGCCGCCGGCGACGACGACTCCTTGCGCCACTTCATCCAGGCCACGGGCGCGCTCCCCGAGGAGGCGGACTTCTACACCTCGCTGGAGCTGATCGAAGAGGACGGCCTCGTCGCCGTGCAGGTGTCCGGGCACCTCGACGGCCGGCCCGACGTGCCGATCCACACCCGCTACGAGCTTCACGCGTGCGATCCGGGCGTGCGGGTCCGCACCGAGTTGGTCAACCTGGAGCCGGATCCGATCAGCGTGCTGCTCGGCGACGGCCACTACATGGGCAACCGTGAGCTGCTGCCGTTCCCAGGTTGAGAGAGAGGGCATCGGCTCGGCCAGTTCGCGTTCACGAAAAGCACTTTGTCCGGCCTACACGCTCCTCGCAAGAAAGAGAGTTGTCTGAGTCCGCGTCGCTCTCCCCGGCGAGGTCGAAGTTGGCACCGTCGAAACAGTCGTTGTCTTGTCCGTCGCAGACCTCGGTATTCCCAGGTGACCCGCCCTACGGTTTCGTTGGACACCCGTTTGGGGGCGGTCCCCCCGTAGGATCGGGTGACGATGAGCGACAAGATCGAGAAGAAGCAGGAGCAGCCGTTGAAGGCGGTGCCGGAGGGCCGTCCGAACCGCGTCGGCG
>JAAESI010000202.1 GCA_024229515.1 Pseudomonadota bacterium
CGGCGGCGTCGCTGACCCGGGAGGAGGCCGTCTCCGCGCTGCGCGCCTGCGGCGGGAACGTGTCGCGGGCGGCGCGCAAGCTGTCGATCGGGCGGAAGACGCTCTACCGCCGGATCGCCGACTGGGAGATCGACGTCGGGGCCCTGCGGCCGGGCGGCTCATAGACCCGGCCATCGCAACAAAGGCGGGAGGCTGGTGGGACCCTCGGTCCAGGTTGGCTGATGCCCCCGGGGCCCGGATCAGAACTGAAAGCTCAGGCTGACGCCGCCCGGGCCGACTCGCGCTTCTGCGGCGACGCCGCGTTCGCGCTCGTGCTCCTCGAGTCCATCGACGTACGACAGGACCCGCTTCTTGCCGACCTCGTTGAGGACGACTCCGCTGGTCATCGTGGCGCCGGAGAGGAGGAGGATGACAACGCCCGCGGCCCGGACGTCGCTCCCGCGAGGCCCGTCTCCGTACGGCTCGTCCGTGCCCAGGGCGACGCCCGCCAGGGACGTCATGAGCCCCGCGATCACCCCGCCTCCGCCACCGTTGAACAGCGCCACGCCCGCCTTCTTCTGGGCCTGCCCGCGCCGAACGGCCCCGGGGACCTCCAGGGCGTCCATGATCCGGTCTCCCTCGTCGACGAACGGCTCGGCGAGGTCCCTCTGGGGCGTGAGGGCCAGGGGCTTGGACTCGGACTCCGGCCCCCACTGGATCATCAGCGCGTCGATGGCGCTGCCCGCGGAGGTGGCGAAGCCGAGCCCCTCGACCGCGTCGCCCACGAGCTTGTGCGAGATGAACCCCGCCACGCGACCGTCGGTCGACCACAGGCCGCCCCCGCTGTACCCCGGGCTGATGCTCAGGTCGGTCTGCAGCAGGGTCCGCGCCTCCTCCGGCCGTGTCCCGCTGATGACGCCGCGGGACACGGAGAAGGCCAGCTCCTCGCCGCCGGGGTGGCCGATGGCGAACACGTCGCTGCCAGCTGCTGCGGGCGTCGTCGCGAGCCGCGCGCAGGGGTTGTTCCGCCCGCCGCTGTGCAGCAGCGCGACGTCCGCCTCGAGGTCCATGCGGACGACGTCCGCCAGCAGGGTGGCGCCGTCGGCGGTCTTGAGCTGGACCTGGCGCCGCCCGACGACGACGTGGGCAGCCGTGAGGACGTAGCCGGCGGGCGACACGATGACGCCGCTGCCGCCGTTGTTGCCGCTGATCACCACGACCGACGCGGCCTTGGCAGAGTCGAGGTCGGAGGGCAGCTCGCCGGGGCCCGCCTCGCAGGCGGGGACCGTGATCGGGACGGTCGGTGACGGCCGAATGCTCGTCGCGCCCTCCCCCCCCACCGCAGAGAGGAAGGCCGGGCGGTTCAACAGCTCGCGGAGCGTGAAGACCAGGGCTTCGAAGACGGCGCCCCCCTCCCAGTCTTTGCTCCGTCGAACCTCGCCGAGGGCGGAGATCGTGGACTGGTAGACGATCTCGTCGATCTCGCGGTCGAGGAGCTGCCACGTGACGAGCACCTGGCACCCGCCCCAGCTGCTCTCGCTGAGACACTCGGCCTCCTTCCAGATCCCAGCGACGACGAAGCGTGCTGACGCCGCACCCGGACCCTCTCGCTCGCTGAACGCCGACGAGCTGGCGCCGGGGACGTCGAACCCCTCATCGCTCATCGTGTCCAGCATCAGCGTTCGGACGTTCTCCTCGGACTCGGCCCAGTTGGTGCCCCCTTCGGCCTGGATCACGAGCCGGTCGAAGTCCAGGGATTCGGCCGAGGCCGGGGTGGGCGCGACGAGGGTCGCCAGGGCTACTGCCGCGACGACGGGGACGCAGAATGGATGGTTCATCGATCTCTCCTCGGTGGTTGGCTGCCCCTCGCACTTGCAGGAGGCGTGCCAGGTCCGTCGCAGGGCCGACGTCCGTCGTCTGCGCCTTCCTCGGGGGGAGCGAACAGTGGGTCGTGAGTGGGTCAGCCGCGGGTCAGGGGCAGCCCGAGGCCCGCGGCGGGCCCCCAGGCGATCCTCGATCACCTCGGCCTGGCCCCCGACGAGTTCGGTCCGGCCCCGGCCCGTGGCGTTGGTGCATGGCTCGGCGTCTTGACCTGCTGGGCCTGCTCGGCCCACGGTGCTCCTCGAGGATCAGCCTCCGGAGACGACCAAGATGGCCGCACGCACGAAGAGCAAGGTGACTCCGAAGTACAAGACGAAGTACCGGGTGCGGAATTGGGCGACGTACGAGGAGTCGCTGCGCCGACGGGGGGACATCACGGTCTGGTTCGACGCCGACGCCGTCGGCTCCTGGAACGCCCCGCCTTCCGGGCGACCCGGGGGGCAGAGGGAGTACTCCGATGTCGCGATTGAGACCGCGCTGACGCTCCGGTCGCTGTTCCACCTGGGACTTCGGCAGACCGAGGGCTTCGTGGGCTCCTTGATCCGCTTGATGGGCCTCGAGCTGCGCGTGCCCGACCACACCACTCTTTCGCGGCGAGGCAGGACCGTCAACGTACGGAGTCTCCCCAGGAAGGCTGACGGCCCCCTCCATCTGGTCATCGACTCGACCGGCCTGAAGGTGGTCGGTGGCGGTCAGTGGAACGCGGACAAGCACGGCGACTCGAAGAAGCGTCGGCAGTGGCGGAAGCTGCATCTCGGGATCGACCTGGGCGGCTTCATCGTCGTGTCGGCCCTGACCGCCCGCTCCCGGGACGACAGCTGCGTCGGCGTGGAACTGCTCGGCCGGCTCGGTGCGCCGGTCGCGTCCTTTCGGGCGGACGGTGCCTACGACACCCGGGCGGTGTACGCCGCGTTGGACGAAGTGTGCGCTGAGCAGATCGACATCGCGATTCCGCCTCGTCGGACGGCGTCGTCCTCGCGTCCCGGCGTGGGCACCTGGCGGCACAGGGAGGCCGCTCTGCGGCGGATCGACGAAGTGGGACGGCGCCGGTGGCGCAAGGAGTCCGGTGCGAACCAGCAAGCTCGGGCCGAGAACGGGATGTATCGGTTCAAGCAGATCCTCGGAGCCCGCTTGCGCTCACGGTCCGAAGACGGGCAG
>JAAESI010000203.1 GCA_024229515.1 Pseudomonadota bacterium
CGCCGACGCGGTTCGGACGGCCCTCCGGCACCGCCTTCAACGGCTGCTCCTGCTTCTTCTCGATCTTGTCGCTCATCGTCACCCGATCCTACGGGGGGACCGCCCCCAAACGGGTGTCCAACGAAACCGTAGGGCGGGTCAAGGCCGCGACGCGGCGTTGTTGCACGGCTCCGACCCCCGCGCGGCCATCCACCCCAACGGTGACATCGTCGCCCTGGCAGCCCGTCTGCTTCCGACCGATTCGACCGGGGTCTTCGCCCGCCGGCTCCGGGCGCGGCGAGCCCAGGTCGAACTGCTCTGGGAGGCCCACCCCCAGCTTCGGCCATGGCTGGAATTGGCACCCTGGCGAGAGCCCCCTGAGGTCGTCCGACGACCGCCGCGCCAGGTCGCCGCCGCCTCCTAATGTGGGCCTGCAAGGCAGAAGAAGAAGCTAGGGATAGTTGTCCGGTTCGAGGTGGCGACAAGAACCTGGGTATGCCGGCCCTTGGGTACAACCTGTACCCATTACCCCCCGAATCCAGCCCTCTAGAGACAACCAGGCCCCTAAAACCCCAATGATTCCAGGCCATCTACCGTTCATGCTGTACTACGACATCTAGGCAGCAGATGACTTGAGCGAACGGCGTCCTGCGGGGCGCCGTTCGTGCTTGGGGGCAATAGAAGCAGGATCACGAGACCGGTCGTCTCCAATGCCTGCGTCGCGGGCGAGAAGCCGTTCGACTTGCCGTCGACGAGTCGGCTCAGCAGGTCTCTGTGGCATGCTCGGACGCATGACCGGAGACGTCCCCACAACGGTTGGGGCCTACCACCTGTTCGAGGCGATCGGTCGTGGCGGCATGGGCGTCGTGTACCGCGCCCGGCACCTGTCCGAGAGCATGGCCGATCGTCAGGGCGGCGATGTTGCCATCAAGGTCATCCTGTCTCACTACGCAGACGACCCCGTTTTTCGGGCCCGGTTCGAACGGGAAGCTGGGGTGGGACTGTCGTTCGAGCACCCGGGGATCGTCCGCGTCATGGACCTCGTCATGGACGGGAGCACGCTCGCGATCGTCATGGAGTTGGTCCACGGACAGCCACTTTCCACCGTAATCGGGGAACGAGTCGGCCCCATCCCCTGGCCGCGGGCGCTCCGCCTGTTCTCCGAACTGCTGGATGCGGTCGGCTACGCCCACGACCGTTCGGTCGTCCACCGCGATCTCAAACCCGACAACGTCATGCTCCTCCCGGACGACCGAATCAAGATCTTCGATTTCGGAATCGCCAAGGATCTCTCGGCCGTCGGCACGGCCACGGGACTCGGCATCGGGACGGTCGGGTACATGGCCCCGGAGCAGTACCAAGAAGCCGGCCAGGTCGATGTTCGAGCCGACATCTACGCCCTCGGCATGACCCTGTACGAGATGCTCGCGGGGCGGCTGCCGTGGTCAGCCTCGACCACCGACTTCGAGGTCCTCAGCCGCAAGGCTCAGGGGCAGCTGCCCTCCCCGACGGAGTACTACCCACACATCCCAACGCCCATCGTCGAGGCGGTGTTCGGAGCCCTGGAGTCGGACGTCGACGACCGCTTCCCGTCGGTCATTAGCTTCCGGAAGAGCCTTGACTCGGCTGCGGAGGCGAGTCGAGCCGGCAAGGTCCCCCGCCCTCCTCCACCCTCGAAGCCGCTCCTGAGGGGCCGGGTGATTCTCATCTCCATCGCGGTCCTGGGACTCTGGGTCGGACTCGTAGCGCTGGCCTGGAGTTACCTGACGGAGGAGCCCACGGAGGGAGCGCCCCTGGCCTCCGCGCCGGGACCCGCGGAGCCCACCGCCCCACAGGGCGAGCCCACGGCCGCAGTGTCCCCGCCCCCCGCACCAGAAACCCAAGAGGAGAAGCCTGTTCGGACGCCCTCCAAGAGCCCTGAGCGAAACAAGGCAGACCCTTTGCCAAAGCCCCGATTGAGCAACCAGACGAGCACCTCCAACGCGTTCGTCGGGGAGCACGTGTTGCTGACTGCGACGGGGCGGAACCTGACCGCCGACTGCCGTGTCAGTGTTCAGTACAACGTCTCCTCCTCCAAGTCCGCCAGCCGGCCGGTCCAGCGCGGGCCCCACGGGAGGCTCACTCCGGTGAGCGTGCAAGTGATCGGCGAAATGGGGCTGGAGCTTCGTTACAGCTTCTTCGCTGTCTGCCCTGCAGGGACGGCGAGGACCCGAACGGCAGCCATCCAGATCCTGTAGCCAGGCCCACGTGGCTAAGTGAGCCTGCGGCGAGTCGAGGCCTGAAGGGCCTGCGTGGCGGAACGCAGTGCGAGCCGGATGCCCGCACGAGCCTTCGCCTTGCTGCCCCAAAGCGCGCTGATGCAAGATGCCCCCTCCCAATCTGAAGAGGAGAATTCGTGCCCAACTACCAGACCCCAGGCGTCTACATTCAGGAGCTCGACTCGGGCAGCAAGCCCCTCGAGGCAGTCTCGACGAGCAATGCCGGGTTTATCGGAGTGATTCCGATTTCGGCCTTCTCCGAGATTCGATGGGCGAACA
>JAAESI010000204.1 GCA_024229515.1 Pseudomonadota bacterium
ACGCAGGAGAGCAGGATCAGCGTGGCCACCGCGATGGCGAGCTGGTCGTACTCCTCCGTGTAGTAGGACATGAGCTCCGGGTCGTTGAAGCGGTTGGACAGGAACATGATCCCCGACAGGTTCACCAGCACGCCGCACGCGAGCAAGACCGACTCCACGGCGTTGTAGTCGACCAGGAACATGGCGAAGCTCACGTTCGTGGCCTTGTCCTCCTCCAGGTCCGCAACGGCGGCGCCCAGCGCCGCATCGCGCCAGGTGCCAGTACGAGCCCCGCCCGGGTTGTACGCCTCCTCCACGGCGGTCATCTCCTCCCGGATGCGCCAGTGGTCGCTGCGGGTGTGCAGGGTGTCGGCGATGCCGGCCTGCAGCAGGTGGTGGCGAACCGTGCGGTCGTAGTCGCTGGGGCTCATGTACGGCAGGTTGCGCACCTGCAGCGCGTACGCGCCGAACATGACGAGCAGCGAGAACGCAAGCTGGTACGACGGCGTCGAGCGGAACATGAGCGCGGTGAAGGCGATGAGGAACTTGCGGAGCAGGATGAGCGCGATCCAGTACGTGGCCTTGCCGGGGCGGAACAGGTAGTAGAGGCGGTTGTACTTGCGGCGGAACAGCCACACCTCCTCCGTCATGTACTCGCGGGTCTTGTACCGCGGGTCGCGGGCGGCGAGGGCACGGCAGACCTGGTCGCGCTTCACGATGAGCTTGTTCCGGCGGAGCACCAGCAGCGACAGCAGCGGGTAGGCAGCCACGTACACCACCATGGCCACGAGGCCGAAGGGGAAGAGCGTCAGGTGCACGTCCGACTCGAAGCAGACGACGTCGGTCATGCCGCTCATGTACAGGTTGCCGTCGGGGGGGTCGGTGGGCGAGCAGTTGAACACGTCGAGGGTCATGCGGGTCAGCGTCAGGTAGCCCACGTACATCATGACGATGAAGACCGACACCAGCGCGTGAGCGTGCGAGGACCGGTCCTTGGCCGCGACGCGCTTGATGAAGGTCTTGTACGCGTACGACGCGCCGAATACGCTCAGCAGCATCCCGGCGGCCGTGACGGGAAGCGCCATGACCAGGAACCACTTGAGGCTGAAGGTCACCTCGGGGATGGCGCACTCGGGCGCAGCGAGCTCGATGTTGAGATTGAACGCGCTGAGCCAGCGGAAGAGGCCCTTGAGGATGTTGGGCCAGCGCACGCGCGCGCGGGCGAAGAGCGCCAGGACCTGGAAGTAGTCCACGCCGATGGCCACGAAGGCAATGTTCACCTGCCGCGCGTTGAGCATCCACGCCGCGAAGGACAGCACCGCCGCCGCGAGGAAGAAGAGCACGAAGATCAGCCACGGCTGGTCGGGGCACTTCTCGCACTCGCCGTTGATGCGGTAGTACTTGCCCTGCACGCACTGCGAGCACCGCTCCGACGTGTATCCCTCGCTGCACAGGTTCGCGCCGAGGCAGGCCCACTTGGGCTCGCAGGGCGCGAAGGCAGGGCACTCCTCGCGGGCCTGCCGCTTCTCGTGGCACGCGGGGTGGGGCGTCGTGTAGTTGAAGCGCCACCAGCCCGGCAGCGACACCACCAGGTCGTACATCTGCTCGTCGCCGTCGGAGCAGTTCGCCCCGAGCGCGTCCACGGAGCACTTGAGGCACTCCTCGCCGCGCAGCCCGTAGTACAGCGGCGCCTTGCACTCGGTGATGAACATCTCCTCGAAGTCGTACAGCACGAACGGCTCCGTGCGGTTGGCCACGAGGATGGTCACGTTCTTGGGGCCCACCACGTCCGTCGCGGGAGAGCACTGCAGCGAGCCGTCGTTCAGCCACTCCGCGCCCTCGCACGGGATGTCGTTCACCGTGATGGCCACCGCGGTCGGCTCCCAGCCGAAGTTCTTGCCCCGGATCACCACGCGCTCGCCGAGCGCGTCGGGGGTGTTGGGCATCAGGCTGGTCACGATGGGCGGGTCGTACGCGAACACGGCGCCGGCGCTCGGCGCGTTGCGGCGGTTTCCGATGCTCACACGCACCCCGAGCCTGTCGCCGAAGCCCTGCGGCGCCTCGCACGTGATGCGGTTGTGCGTCTGGGATACCACCCGGCACTCCCGGCCGCCGATGGACACGAACGCGCCGCTCCGGCCGAACGACTCCCCCTCCACCAGCAGGGCATACCCGCCGCGGGTGTCGAAGCACTCCGCGGGCACGGTGC
>JAAESI010000205.1 GCA_024229515.1 Pseudomonadota bacterium
ATCGTCGTCAGCGTCAGCGACACCGGCATCGGCATCCCGGCCGAGAAGCAGGAGCGGATCTTCGACGCCTTCGAGCAGGCCGACGCGTCGATCGAGCGCCAGTACGGCGGCACCGGCCTGGGGCTGGCGGTGACCCGGCAGCTGGTCGAGCTCCACGGCGGCGAGCTGCGCCTCGAGTCGACGCCGGGCGAGGGCTCGGTGTTCTCCTTCACCTTGAAGGTCGCCGAGGAGGCGCCGGAGGGCGACCGGCGGCCGGCCGCCCTGGTCGCCCCGGTTTCGGCGGCTCTGGCCGCCCCGGTGCCGGTGGCGGAGGAAGCGCCGGCCGCCCGCCCGGTGACGGCAACCGAAGCGCCTGAGGGTGCGCCCCGCATCCTGGTGGTGGACGACGATCCGATCAACCTCCAGGTGCTGCACAACTATCTGGTCGCCGAGCACTTTGACCTGACGATGGCGTCGAGCGGCGACGAGGCCCTGCGGCTGCTCGGGGAGCAGACTTTCGAGCTCTTGCTACTGGACATCATGATGCCGCGGATGTCGGGCTACGAGGTGTGCCGGACGATCCGCGAGCAGCTCTCGCGCGACGAGCTGCCGGTGATCTTCCTTTCGGCCAAGAACCGTCCCACCGACCGGGTGACGGGTTTCGAGGAAGGTGCCAACGACTACCTGGCCAAGCCGATCGCCAGGAGCGAGCTGCTGGCCCGGGTCGAGGCCCATCTCGAGCTGCTCGAGGTGCACCGCGGCCAGCTGGAGGAGGTCAAGGCGCTGCGCGGGCTGTTGCCGATCTGCTGCGTGTGCAAGAAGATCCGCGACGACGGCGGCTATTGGAACCAGCTCGAGGTCTACATCCACCAGCACTCG
>JAAESI010000206.1 GCA_024229515.1 Pseudomonadota bacterium
CGTCTTCCTCGCCGGCTGCTGCGGCGTCTGCGTCAGCCACAGCCTCGCCGTCAGCCACGCCAACAGTCGCCGCCTCCCCTGCACCGTCCACCGCGACGCGTCGCATGCTTGCGGCGGCGGCGGCGCCTGTTGGCGTGGCAGCAGCAGCCCCGGCGGGCCTGCCGGCCGCAGCGGCGCCCGTCCGCGTGGCCGCCCCGTCTCGCCCCCGCATGCTGCAGGCCTCTCCCACCCCGTTCCCGGCCTCGGACGTGACGCCCGCGCCCCAGTTCGAGCCGGCCTCGTACTCGGACCAGAACGTCGTGCCCCAGGCCGCGGCGTGCTCTTCCAACTGCATTGAGTTCCGCGCCCCCGTGATCACCAGCATTTCGATGCGCGACGGTATCGCGGCGGACCGCGCTGCTGACGGAGGGGAGCGCGAGCTGGTCGCGCTCATCGTCGAAGGCACTCCCTCGGTGTCGATCGAGCTGCCCACCCACGCGTCGGTGCTCGTGTTCAAGGGCACGGACTTCGGCCTTCGCGGCATGGTGGTGCTCCGGCCGCGCGTTGGCTCCGGCGCCTCGCCCATCATCGTGTACCCCGACCCCGCGGCGGGCGACTGGACGTCCACGCAGGTGACGGCCCGTCTCCCGGGCAGCGAGGGCCACGGCTGGACCGTGGAGCTGTGGCAGGGCGTGACCGTTGCGGACGCCAACCGCGGCCCGCAGATGCAGTCCTCGCCCGCGACCATCAGCCTCAGCTACCGCTACCCCACGGTCTCGCTCGCCACCCCGCTCACCATCGGCACTGCTGGCGGCGAGGTCGTGACGGTTGTGGGGCGGAACTTCGGCGTGAGCGGCCCCAGCCTCTTCGTGCGCTTCCCCGGCGGCTCCTGGGTGGCGGCGCCTCTCGCAATGGCGGGCTCCTCGTCTTCGGCCGACTTCGGGCACACGCACGCCCGCTTCGTGGCGCCGGAGGGCCAGGGCGCCGCAGCCGATGTGGAGCTGATGGTCGAGGTGGACGGCCGCCAGATGCCGCTCGCCCTCCGCGGCGTGTTCGGCTACCGCGCCCCCCGCCTGCAGTCGGTGTGGCCTCGCTCTGCGCCCACGGAGGGCGGCACGGACGTGGTTATCCGCGGCACGGACCTCGGCCGGTTCGGCGACCTGCTGCTGCAGTGGCAGGGCGACTTCGGGGCCCCGCAGCAGACGAACTGGACCGTGCTGTCGCACAACCACACCGTCATGGTGGCCCGCGTCCGCGCCGGCGCCGGCGTGAACCGGTTCCTGAAGGCCAGCATCTCGGGGCAGACGAACCCCGACTCGGACCTGCTGTGGAGCTTCTCCCCCCCGCGCATCGACGACATCTCGCCGCGCAGCGGCCCCACGGTGCCCGACGTGCGCAAGGGCGACGAGACCAGGCTGACCGTGACCGGGTCGTCCTTCGGCGTGCGCGGCGGGAAGCTGACCATCGACGGCAAGCTGTGCGAGATTGTGTCCCACACCCACACGCAGATCGTGTGCGAGATCCCCAGCGGCATGTTCGCGGAC
>JAAESI010000207.1 GCA_024229515.1 Pseudomonadota bacterium
CCCGGCAGTGATCAGCGCTGTACCAAAACGGGGTGCCGCGCGTGTGGCATCCGCGAACACCTTGCTGGTACCCCAGGCACCTCAGGACTACCGCGCCGGCGTCCCTGACGCGTCCCCAACGGTCGCGTCCCTACCAGCACTCGTTACGGCCGCTCCGACGAAAGCGCCGTAGGCGTCGCGCCGGGGCGGGACGGTCGCATCCCGACGAACAGGAAGCGAACCAGCGGAAGCATGCCCGCCTGGTCGCACCCGGCCGGCCTTCCGGAAGGCCGAGCAGGCTCCCGGTTCTTATTGGCTTTTCAACGGCTCCGACGGCACTCCCAACCATCAGTACGCGTGTAACGCGACTGCCCATACGCGAGGGTCAATCTGCTTACTCCCCTACATCATCCCTACGGGGGGCGTGAAAAGGGGGGCTAGTGGATTGACCCCGAAGCCTCACCGTCGGCTGCAGAAACGCGGTTAGATGTCGGCCGCTCACCGTCGGCTGCAAGACCGTCTCCTGCTCGGCCTGTCGCAGGTCCCAAAAGTCGCAGGTCCCAAAAGCGTCCGGTCAGCCCCAGAGTTCGGCGACCAGGTCGTCGATCGACCCGCCGTCGCCGAGGTCGTCGCCGAGGTCGGCTTCGTGGTCGGCTTCGTGGTCGGCCGCAAAGAGGTCGGTCTCCCCAGGGCCGCCGTGGGCGTCGCTCTCCCCAGTGCCGCCGTGGGCGAACTGGATCGCCGGATCCGACTCGTCGGCTGCCGGCCCGACGCCGTACTGGTCCACCAGCGAGTTGAGCTTCGCCTGCCACCAGGCCACGTCCTCGGGCGTGTCCTCCGCCAGGAACAGGCCGCGGAACCGCTGCGGCTCAGGCGAGGTACCGTCGAGGATGAACCCGTAGCCGCGCCCGGGCAGCGACGCCGCCTCGCCGTGGCCGTCGCCCAAAACATAAGCGGACGCCATGGCATCAGCGGTGCGGAAGCACAACTTCGTCCCGGCCTGCAGGCCGACCTGGCGGGGAAGAACATGGTCGGTCGGATGCTGCGCGACCGACGTACAGAAGATCCCGGACGCACGGGCCTTGGTGTTGAGCTCGGAGTAGACGGCCCGGCACTGCGACACGACCGCGTCTACTTCCTTGTCGCCGGTCTTCTGGAAGAGGCTGGCGGCCTCCTCGACGATCAGGAACTTGGCAGGCAGCGGCGCAAGCTGTTCGTCGACGTCGGCCCGGCGGCGAAGCTGATGGTAGTGGGACAGCTTCAGGAGCCTCACACCGTGGCTGGCGCCGTAGCGGTCGTTGAGCCGGCCGAAGAGCTGCATGCGCGCGTCTGACTCCTCCGAGAGGTCTTTGAGCACGTTGAGCAGCTCCATTCGGGCCTCCACCTCGTCGGATCCCGGGCCGGCCCGGCAGGTGATGAACCGCGTGACGTGTGGCAGGCGTCGGTAGGACCCGAGCTCGACGATCTTTGGGTCGACGAGCACCATTTCGATGCCGTCGAGAACCTCGCCGTCGGCGTCGGTGGCGCCCGCCGGCGGGTTCTGAAGCACCAGTGAGGTGAGCAGCACGTTGAGAGTCACCGACTTGCCCGAACCCGAGGCGCCGGCCACGACGAGGTGCGACTCGAAGTCATGCCACTTCACACGGCCGTCGGCGGTGACGCCCACCGGTAGGTTCAGGTTCATGCCCTGCCGGGACGTGTCCAGGTGCTCGTCGAGGAACTCCTGGGCGCGCGCCACGGTCGCCAGCGGATCCTTCTTCGCGGCGACCAGCGACAGCAGGTCCCGGCCGTCGTCGTCGGCGCACAGCTCGAACTCCAGGTGCTCGATACCAGCCGCGGCTTTGAGTCTGTCGATACGCGAACGCACGTCGGCCAGGACCAGGCCCTGAGGGAGCCGCAACGTCGTCGTCGACAATGCCGGGTTGTGGTCGTCGACTATCACGGCCCCGACAGGCTGCGGCACCTCGCCGTTGAACGTCACGCCCACACGGCCGAAAATCGCAGGCCAAAGCAAATTGCCGTGGTCCCGCAGCGGATCGGGGCCGGCGAACAGGTTGTCGGCCGCCGCTGTCATCTCGATGAGCGAGACGCCGTCGTCGTCGGACACCAGGTTCGCTGAGAGAAACCCGAGGCCGGCAGCTGCGCGCACCTCGTCGGTGCGGGCCAGCGCCTTTTCGGGCACGATCGACTGGGTGGAGAAGCGGGTGACCTCGACGCCGGGAACCGTGGGGTGGTCGAACACGTCCACGAGGGCAGGCGGGCGGCCGCGGCCGTCGACCACGCCGGCCGAAGACAGCGCCTGCGAGTAGCGGAGGCTGGCCAACCAGCGTCGCACATCCTCGTCGAGGACCACCTCAGCGGGGTCGGCGCCGACCACGACGACGACATGGCGGCTGGTGCGCAGCGACGCGGGGACAGGCGCCGGTTCCTCGGCTGCAACGACCCGCACGAACCCGGCACCCAGCGCATGCCCGAACTGGTGCTCGGCAGCGACCAGGGCCCTGGCGGCGGCAGCGTCGGCGGCTTCGACGACGGCGAGGTGGAGGTGCGTGCCCGGATCGAAGAGGCCGCCCGTGGCCGACAACTTGGTGGCCGACAACTTGGTGGCCGACAACTTGTCGGCCTCAGTCATGTCGTCGGAGGGTCGTGGTCCGACTCGTGGTCGGCCGCAGTCGAGGCGTTCGATCGACCGTACCTCGCCGGCGCCCTCCCCAGGGTCGCCGTGGGTGGCCTTCGCCCACGCCTCTGCAAACGCCGCCCGGGCGATGCCGAGGCGGGCGACCGCAGCCGCCTCGCGGTCGGCGTCCAGGTCGGCGTCGAGTTGTGCGTCGAGTTGTGCGTCGAGTTGTGCGTCGAGTTGTGCGTCGAGCGACGAGAAGGCGTCGGCGGCGAGCAGGCCGCGCCAGGACAGGCCGGCGAGGGCGTGGCGCACGATGGCGGTACCGCCACCGGGATGGGGCATTACGTGCAGCGGTCCCAGTCCCGACGAGATCGACGGCGCGAACGCTGCCAGGGTGTCGGGGTCGGCGTCGAGCTCATCGACGTAGACGACCGGGTCGACCGACGGCACACACGTGGTGGCCACCCACCGCGGTGGTACGTGGGCGGGCACGGCGGCGGCGTCGACGGCTGGGGCCAGGAGGGCGTGGCAGGCCGCGAGCTGGGCGCGGCGGGCGGCCAGGTCGTCGCGTAACGCGGCGTTGATCCGAACGGCGGCCGGGGTGACGCAG
>JAAESI010000208.1 GCA_024229515.1 Pseudomonadota bacterium
AGGAGGCGATGATCGGCGTGAACATCCTCAACCGAATGACCGAGTTCGGGATGCCGGAGTCGGTGGCGGTGCGAAGCTGAAGCTTCGGGAGAGTCGCTCAGTGGGGCGATTGGGCCTCGCGGCGAGCCGTGCAACAACGCCGTGCACTGCTGGGGCAGCGACAGCCTCGGGCAGCTCCTGCGACCGCAGGAGTAAAGGGTCGCTAGCGGCCGAGGATCGCCTTGGCCGCCAGGAGGCCCGGGCGGCCGCTGATGCCACCGCCGGGGTGGATCCCGGACGACCCCAGGAAGAGCCCCTTGATCGGAGTCGTGTAGCGCGACAGCTGCATCGACGGACGCATCGGGCCGAGCTGATCCAGCGCCAGCTCCCCGTGCATCGGGTGGCCGCCCCACAGCCCGTACTCCTGAGCGAGATCGGCTGGGGTCATCACCTCCACCACCCGCACCGCGTCCGTCGCTCCGGGCACCGCTCGGGCCAGCGAACCGACCACCGCGTCCGTGAGGGCGGTGCGCGCATCGCCGGTCCAGCCGCCGTCCAATTCGAAGGGAGCGTTCCAGACGTTCACCGTGGCGATGTTCCCATCCACCAACACCTCCAGCGGAGGCGGAACCGTGGGTAGCCGCCGATGCTTCACGTCGTCGAACGCGCGCTCCAGGTGCAGCGGGTCGTCCACGATGCGGAGTCGAGTCCCCGGCCACTGCGCGCCGTCGCACTCCAGCTTCAGCCGCGCCAGCGTGCCCCGCACGCGGATGACCTCGGCCTGGTGGGCGGTCTTCCCGGGCACGACCCGGGGATCGAGCAGGTTCAGCAGCGTCGTCTTGGGCCCCACCGCGCTCAGCACGATCGGCGCGTCGATCGGGGTGCCGTCGGCCAGCTCGACGCCCGCGACGGTGCCCCCTTCGACCCGGATCCGGGCCACGTCGGCGCCGGTCTCGATCTCGACGCCGGCCCCTCGGACCGCCTCCGCCAGCTGCGTCGCCAACGCCGCGGGAGCTCGTCCCACGCCCCGCCGGCACGCCTCCAGCAACAGCAGCGACGCCGCCGAGGTCGGCGACCGCGGCCCCATCCAGGTGCCGTGCAGCGCCGGCGCCATCAGCGCGGCCTTGAGGAGCTCGTCTTCGAGGTGCTCGCTGAGCCAGTCGTTGACGCACGACGGCGCCGACCGGAGCAGCTCCATCATGTCCTTCTTGCCCAGCTTGCGGACCGCCAGGCCCGCCTTCGCCAGCGGCATCAACGGAGCGGTGCTGCCGATGTCCGGCGCCGGCCCGTCCAGCTGGGCCGCCAACGCGGGCCGCACCTGGTCGACCCACCGACGCCAGCCCGCGTACCCGGGGTCGTCGATCGCGCCGCCCAGATCGAGGGTGCGACCCTCCGAGTCCGCCGCCACCACCGACGGGACCGCCTCGGCGGCTCCGAGTCCGAGCGCTTTGACCACCTCCGGCGAGAGCGTGGAGCCGTCCATCAACAGCTCGCAGACGCCGCCGACGTTCTCACGCCGCTCCAGGAGCGTCACGCGACGCCCCGCCTTGGCCAGCGTCGCCGCCGCCACGAGGCCGTTGTGTCCGCCTCCAACGATGATGATGTCGGCCATCAGACGGCTCCCTGCCGGAGCATTTCCTTGGCTGCGAGGCCGCCGGGGGCCCCCATGACGCCGCCGCCGGGGTGCGCGCCCGAGCCGCACAGCCACAGGTTCTTGACCGGGGTCTTGTAGCGAGCCCAGCCGCTGACGGGCCGCTGGAACAGCAGCTGCTCCAACCCGAGCTCACCGTGGAAGATGTTCCCCTCCGTCAGGCCGAAGTCCTGCTCCAGATCCCAGGGGGTCAGCACCTGCCGGTGGAGCATCGCGTCCTTCAGCCCCGGCATGTACTCCTCGAGCGTGTTCACCACCGCATCGCCGAACGCCTCACGCTTTTGGGGCCAGTGCGACGGCCCCTCTTTGATGTCGTAGGGGGCGTACTGCACGAAGCAGGACATGACGTGCTTGCCGGGAGGCGCCATGCCGCGGTCCAGCAGGGAGGGGAAGACGAGGTTGATGTACGGCTTCTGACTGAAGTCGCCGTACTTGGCGTCGTCGTAGGCCCGCTCCAGGTAGTCCGTGCTCGACGCGATCGCGATGTCGCCGCGCACGTGCATGCCGTCGCCGGGGCGGTGCTTGAAGTCGACCCACCGGTCCAGGGCGATGTTCACCTTGCCGCTGCTGCCGCGGCACTTGTACCGCTTGAGCTGCCCCGTGAACTCGCCCGGGAGGTGGTCCTCGCCGACGAACTCGAGGAACGTGAGCCGGGGCTCGCAGCCGCTGATGACCGTCCTGGCGTGGAGCTCGTCGCCCCCCTCGAGCACGACCCCGTTGGCCTTGCCGCCCGCCACCGTGATGGTCTCGACCGACGCGTTGCAGCGGATCTCCGCGCCGAAGCTCCGCGCCGAGGAGGCGATCGCCTCGCTGATGGCGCCGGTGCCGCCGACGGGGAAGCCCCAGGAGCGCGAGCTGCCGTCGATCTCCCCCATGTAGTGGTGCAGCAGCACGTAGGCGGTGCCGGGCGACTTCACCCCCAGGAACGTGCCGATGATCCCCGAGCACGACATCGGCGCGATCAGCTGGTCCGACTCGAACCACTCGCGCAGGAAGTCGACCCCCGACATCGTCGTCAGCTTGAACTGCAGCGCGGTGAGATCATCGCCGAGCTCCCGGAACGCGCGCCCCATGCCCAGCAGCTGGAACAGGTCCTTGGGCTTGAGGGACAGCGGGTCCGGCGCGGGGCTGTCGATGAACGGCTTCACGAACCGGCTCAGCCGCCCCACGGCGCGCCCGAACTCGGGGTACGTGTCGGCATCGCGGGGGCTCAGTCGAGCGATCTCCCGCCGCGTCTTGTCCGGGTCCGGCCAGCGGCAGAGCCCCTCGTCGTCCGGCTGCGGCGTGTAGCTGCACTCCAGCGGCACGATCTTCAGCCCGTGCTTCACCAGGTCCAGGTCGCGGATGATCCACGGCCGCAGGAGGCTGACCACGTAGCTGCAGACCGAGTAGGTGAAGCCGGGGTACAGGCTCTCGCTGACGGCCGCGCCGCCGACCAGGGGCCGGCGCTCCAGCACCAGCACCTTGCGCCCCGCGCGGGCCAGGTAGGCGGCACACGTGAGGCCGTTGTGACCGGCGCCGACGACGATCGCGTCGTACGGGTTGCTCTTGCTTCCGAGCGTGCTCATGCCGCGGCTCCCTTGGACTTGGCGGCCCGGGCCGGCGTGAACGTCTTGGCGGGCGGGTTGTAGAAGGGCTTCTCCACCACCGTCGCGGTAATCCGGCAGCGCTCGAACTCCGGGGTGTGCTCGATCTGCAGCTCCGTGCCGATCTCGCCGAACGGACGGTGCAGCTGGGCCAGCGCGAGGTACCGCTTCTGCACCGGCGACCACGTCGAGCTCGTCGCCTGCCCCACCTGCTTGCCCCCGGCGTCGTAGACCGGAACCGCCAGGCGGCAGGCGGCGGGCGCCAGGTGCGGCGGCAGCTTGTACTTGTCGTACAGCGCCTCCAGCTCCGGCCAGCTCAGCTCGAGCCCCACCAACTGCCACGTACTCCCGCCTCGATCCCGCTCGCGCAGCAGCGCGTCGCGGCCGATCCAGCCTTCCCGGTCGAGCTTCACGGTCCAGCCCAGGCCGGCGTCCTCGGGGGTGCTCTTGAGCGACTCGGTGATGCAGTTCTTGGCGCTGACGTAGTCGATGCCCTGGAGCACGAAGCCGGCCTCGATCCGGGTCACGTCCATCGCATCGAGCCCGGCCGGCTGCAGGCCGTAGTCGGTGCCCGCGGCGATGACGGAGTCCCACACGTGGAGCGCATCTTCGGGGTCCATCCAGAGCTCGTAGCCGAGGTCCCCCGTGTAGCCGGTTCGCGAGATCCAGCCCGGCTTGCCCGCCAGCGCCGCGGTGCGCACGCCGAAGAACCGCACCGCGTCGAGATCGGCCTCGACCATCGGCTGGAGGATCTCCCGCGCGCGGGGTCCCTGGACCGAGAGGGCGGCGATCTTGTCGGTCTCGTCCTCGATAGTGACGTCGAAGCCGCGGGCGTGGCGCCCGTACCAGCCCAGCCACGGCTCGCTGCTGGAGACCCGGAAGCGGCCGTCCCCGAGGTTGGCGACGGTGCCGTCGTCGAGGGCGTAGCCGTCCTCGTTGCACATGGTCCCGTAGACGACCCGGCCCGGCGGCAGGCGGGTGATGTCGCGGGTCCAGACGTGCGCCAGAAAGGCCGCCGCGTCCTTGCCTCGGACGTCGTACTTGTACAGCGGGCTGACGTCGATCATCCCCGCCGTGTGGCGGAACGCGAAGTACTCGCGCTCGCTGTGCGCGTCGTAGTTGCAGATGGCGGCGTACCCGGCCCACTCCTTCCAGGCGTAGCTGGAACAGAGCGCGGCCGTGCGGGGATGAAAGGGGCTCTGGCGCGGCATGAGGAGCGCACTCTAGATCAGGCGCGCAGTGGACTCATTGCGGCGCTGTGGCGCGCCCCGACCTCACGCCGCGCGGACGGCCCTCCGCCACGTCGCCGGAGGCACCCCCACGGAGCGCTTGAACGCCCGCGAAAACGCCGCTTCGCTGCCGTAGCCGACCCGCTCGGCGACCTCGATCAGGGGGTCGCTGGTGCGGCGCAGCTGAGCCCGCGCCACCGTCATCCGCCACCGCGTCAGGTACGCCGCGGGCGGCTCCCCCACCCGCTCGCTGAACCGGGCGAAGAAGCCGGAGCGAGACATGCCCGCCTCGCGCGCCAGCTCCGCGACCGTCCAGGAGCGGGCGGCGTCGCCGTGGATCGCGCCGAGGGCCCGACTGAGCTGCGGATCGCCCAGCGCCGCCAGCCAGCCCGTGGCGTCGTCCGCCTCCTCGATCCACGCGCGCAGCACGCCCACGAACAGCAGGTCCGCGAGCCGGGCCGCGAGCACGGCGCCCCCCGGTCGGCCCGAGGCGAGCTCGTCGGCGAGGTGGCGCAGGGTCGAGTCGAGCCAGCCCGTCGCCTGCCCGCCGGACACGTGAATCACCGCCGGCAGGGACGGGAGCAGCGACGTCCGCCCTTCCGCGTCGAACCGGAAGGTGCCGCACAGCAGCGACGTGGGGGCCCCGGGCCCTCCGCCCCGCAGGCACGGCAGCCCGTCGTCCTCCCGCTCGCTGGGCCACTGCGAGATGTGCCGCACGGGGCTCCCGCTGGCGTCCCGCAGCACGTGGGCGGCGCCGTGGGGCATGACCAGCAGATCCCCCGCGCGGAAGGACCGCGTGGGCTCCCCCTCGACCTCGAGCTGACCCGCACCGGCGACGACGGCGTGGAAGATCCCGTCGCCCGCGCCCCGGGTCGAGACCCCCCAGGGCGCGGTCATCTCGGCCCGGCTGAAGAGGCTCCCCTCCACGCGGACGATCGACAAGAACTCACTTAGCGCGTCCATTGGACTCTCAGTCAAACTGTTAGGACTCCCGACTATCCTTCGTCCAAGCGTAGGGACATAAAGTCAGTTCATCAACAACGAACTGGAGTCACTCATGAAGCCCACCGCCGCC
>JAAESI010000209.1 GCA_024229515.1 Pseudomonadota bacterium
AAGCGATGATCGGTGTGAACATCCTCAATCGCATGACCGAGCTCGGGATGCCGGAATCGCACGCTGTCCGAAGCTGAAACTCCGAGAGAGCCGCTCAGTGGCCCGATCCGGCCTCGCTCGGAGCCGTGCAACAACGCCGCGGTGCACTGCCAGTACCACCGGCGGTCTTTGCGGGGCCCCCGGACGACGTACGCGCTGACGCCCCCGGCGCTGATGTTCTTCGGCTTCCTTCGGGCCATGCTGCCTCCCTCCATTTCCTTACAATCATCGCTTACACGATGCAAGAACGATGTAGGCAGAAGCATCGCTTGAGAGGGTCCGACTTTCGGTGCGCTACTGCACCGAAACTCCGAGGCTCGCGCCGAGGGTGCCCGAAGTGCCTGCCCTACCCAGGCGCAACGCCGACCCTGGCCGCGAGGGTGCCCGAACTGCCTGCATCCGAACCTCGCAGGATCGCGACCTCGCAGGATCTGACCCCACTGCGAGGTTCGAGGTTGATCCAGGCCGACCTGGCGCCGGCATGGCCGACGCGCCTGCCCTCTACGGGCACACCGCGGCGGGGACGGCCGCTAGAGGCGTGCGCCGTCTGGTCCTGGCGCGAAGAAGTGCAGCTTGGCGCGATCGACGTCGACCGAGACGGAGCTTCCGCCCGTGATGCCGGCCAGCTCCGCCGTCTCGGTGCGCACCAGCATGGCGGTGCCGTCCTCGAGGCGGACGTGGACGTGGGCCTCCCAGCCCATCGGCTCGATGAAGTCGACGGTCCCGGCGAGGCCTCCGGCGGCGCCCAGGCGGAGGTCGTGGGGGCGAACGCCGAGGGTGAAGTCGGCGACCCCGCCGGGTGCTTCGATCCCGAGGGTCCCCGCGTGCGTGGGCGTGAGGAAGTTCATCTGGGGCGAGCCGATGAAGCCCGCCACGAAGCGATTCGCGGGGGTGTCGAACAGCTCCGCGGGACTGCCCGCCTGCTGGAGTACGCCGAGCTCCAGCACGCAGATGCGATCGGCCAACGTCATCGCCTCGACCTGATCGTGGGTGACGTAGATCATCGTCACCCCGAGGTCGCGGTGGAGCTTCTTGAGCTCGGCGCGCATCTGGCTGCGGAGCGAGGCGTCCAGGTTCGACAGCGGCTCGTCGAAGAGGAACACCTCGGGCTGGCGCACGATGGCCCGCCCCATGGCGACGCGCTGGCGCTGGCCGCCGCTCATGTCCTTGGGGAGGCGCTCCAGCAGCGGCTCGATGTCGAGCAGCTTCGCGGCGTCGGCGACCCGCTTGTCGATCTCGGCTTTCGGTGTCTTCCGCACCTTCAGCCCGAACGCCATGTTGTCGCGCGAGGTCATGTGCGGGTAGAGCGCGTAGCTCTGGAACACCATCGCGATGTCGCGGTCCTTGGGTGCCCGCTCGTTGGCGCGCACTCCGCCGATGCGGAGCTCGCCTTCGGAGATCTCCTCGAGGCCCGCGACCATGCGCAAGAGCGTCGACTTGCCGCAGCCCGAGGGCCCCACGAGGACCAGAAACTCGCCGTCCGCGATGGAGAGGGAGACGTCCGTGATCGCACGGGTCTCGCCGCCGTAGAGCTTGCCGAGGTGATCGAGTTCGACGGCGGCCATGGCGGAGTCAGGAGCTCCAGGAATGGGAAAGGCGCAGGGTCTGACCCCCATGCACGAGGGCGTAGCGGTTGGGGCGGTCCTCCCAGAGGACTTCGCCGCCGGGGGTGTGGACCACGAACTTGTACTCGATGACCGAGGCGCCGGGGAAGGTCAGCAGCGCTTCTCCGTCAACGCGCACGCCGAGGGCGGGGTTCCAGTCGCCCAACTCGGGGCCGGCGCCGACGACCATGAGGTCGCCGTAGGGGGGCTGATCGCAGGTGATGCGGAGCGTGCCCGGCTCGGGGCTGGGGGGCTCGCCGGGGGGGTAATCGAGGCGCAGAGCGCCGCCTTCGACGAGCAGCCAGGGGCCCTCAGTGGTGGCGAACACGATGCGGGAGTCGTTGAGGTCGGCGATGCCGACGACGTCGCCGAGCACCTTGCTGACGAACTCGGGGGTGACCGCGATCGGGTACTCCCACTGCGGGCTGGCGCGGTTGGCGGGTTCTTCGGCGCCCTCGGCCCACCACTCGGTTCCCCAGGTGACGACCGGCTGGCCGCGAAGCTCCACGAGCAGGCGGACGGCCCCCGCCTCCTTGCCGTCGCACACGCTGGCGATGCGGGGGAGGTCGTGGTTGTCGGCGAACGTGGCCAGCTGCGCTGGATCCTCGTAGAGGCGGTCGAGGCTGAGCATCGCGCCGAGGTGGCCGGGGTGGGCGTCCTTGCAGATGACGTCGGTGACGGCGTAGTGCAGCGGGAAGTCGAACATCTGGCCGAAGCGGCCTTCGCGCCAGACGCGGGCGACCTCGCCGGGGCGGCCGTCGAAGAGCTCGCCGATCAGGAGGAAGTCCTCGCCGGCGGCGAGGCGCACGTCGTCGTTGAAGCGGGCCCAGAAGTCGGTCGAGACGTGGCGCACCGCGTCGAGTCGAAAGCCGTCGACGCCCACGCCGATCCACTTGCCGGCAGCGCCCAGGAGCCACTGGTAGACGGCCTCGTTGGACTGATCGAGATCGGGGAGCCCGTGCACGTCGTGGGTCTCGGCCTGGACGGGGTCGTCCCAGTCACCGATGTCGTCCTTGTGGTGAAACCAGTCGGGCTGCTCGGTCAGCAGCGGCGCCTCGGGGCCCACGTGGTTGGCGACGAAGTCGAGCACCAGCTTCATGTCGCGGGCGTGGAGCTCGTCGGCGAGTTCGCGCAGGTCGGCTTCGGTGCCGAAGCGGGGCTCGATGGCGTACGGGTCGGTGACCCAGTAGCCGTGGTACGCGCCCCAGGGGCCATGCTTGTCCGTGCGCATCGCGAAGATGGGGGACAGCCACAGCGTCTTGAAGCCGAGCTCGTGCAGGTACGGGACCTTCTCGATGACCCCCCGCAGGTCGCCGCCGTGGAAGCCCTGCGGGTCGGTGGGATCGGCGTCGGCGTCGTTGCCGGGGTCGCCGTTGTGGAAGCGGTCGACCATCGCGAAGTAGACGGGGCCGTAGCCGTCGTCGGCGGGGACGGCCGTGTTGGAACCGGTGGTAGCGCCGTCCTCGGCTCCCAGCGCGGTGTCTACGAGCCGGGTGAGCCGGCGCAGCAGCACGCCGGTGCTCGCCTCCACCGCCTCGGGCTCCTTTTCGTTGCCGAACTTGAGGAAGACGGGCACCTCGACGCGCGCATCGAGGGGGTACTCCCCTTCCCCGAAGGTCGCCTGAGCGGACACCGTCCACCGGAACTGGCCTTCGATCTGGGAGTAGTAGGAGGCGCGGGTCTCGATGAGCAGCACGAGCCCCGAGGAGCGCTCGGCGAGCCACTCCATGCGCTGGCCGGTCGCGCGGCGACGCTCGAAGTCGGGGCCCCAGTCTTCGGAGGTGAGGACCTTCGGGGTGAGGTTCCGGGCTTCCAGGAGGGCGACCACGTCGTCGGTGATGGAGTCGGGCACGTCGAGGACGGCGGGGGCGTTCTCCTGGTCGAAGACGAGGGCGACGGTGACCGGCTGGGAGGTCTCCAGGACGACCGGGGGGACCTTGGGGATGCAGCCGGCGAGGGCGATCAGGACTGCGATGAGGGCTGGGAAACTGGGAAACTGGGAAACTGGGAACGGGCGCTCTTCCCAGTTTCCCAGTTTCCTACCTTCCCAGCCGACTCGGCCGAGGTCGGTCTCGCGGTCTAGAACCATGCTTCCGCCTCAATCGCGATCACGTGATGCAAGTGGCTCTCGTACACCCCGAACTCATTCTGCTGACTCAACGTCTGCACAAAGCTGTTCCCCCACGCCTGGTTCTGCGTCGAGTACTGCAACCCGTACAAAATCCGCAACGACGGCCGCGTGTACACCCCAGGACCCATCGGACTCAGAACGACCCCCGCTTTGGCCTGCCCGGTCCACCGCTCCGCGGCATCGCCGTACTCCAGCCCGCGGCTGTCGGTGGTGCCGTCGGTGTTCTCGAAGATGCTGTCCCCGTGGTTGCGGTAGGCGTGGCCGTTGCGGCGGACCTCGCGGGCGAAGCTGCCCTCCACGAGGATGTGGAACGTCGGTGACAGGTACGCCTGCAGCCGCAGCACGGTCGAGAAGTACCAACGATCGTCGTCCGAGGGCGCGATGTCGTTGTCCTCGTCCCAGTGATCGCCGTACAGAAGCCCCCAGACCACATCGAACCGACCGGGAACCACCTCGAAGTTCGCCTCGTTGCCGAGGAGGAACGAGAACCGCCGGTCGGTCAGGTCGTGCACGTAGATCGTGTACTCCTCGCCGCCGTACTCCTCGGTCGTGAAGTTGTCCGGGTGCAAGTGCTCGAAGCTCGCGTAGGTCGAGTTCCACCGCAGCGGGCCGAGGTTGCCGAAGCCGAGGTAGCCGATCGCCTTGCCGCTGATCGAGGAGGCGCCCACGGGGTTGGGGAACTCGTCCTCCTGCCCGGGATGCTCGTCGACGAACGTCTCCACAATCTCACCCCGCAGCCAGTCGGCGTACTCGACGTCGGGGGTGACGTGCGGCGCGAACCGGTTGCCGTCGACCTTGGGCTCGTACTGCAGCTGGCCACCGAACCCGGCCTCGAAGTGCCGCCCCGCGCTCAGGCGCAGGGTCGTGCCCAGCGTCAGCACGGGCGAGTACTCCAGCCCCTTCATGTAGAAGCCGCTGTCGCCGACGCCGATGACCCACTCGGCCGGGCCCTTGTTGAGCTTCGCGGACAGGCCGAGCGTCTCGAAGAAGATCTGCCCCGGCTTCATGTCGTACAGGCCGAGATCGCCGAACCAGTGGTCCAGCGTGCCGATGCGCCAGGTGACGTTGGGGAGCAGCACGTTGCCGGCCTCGGCGTACAGCTGGCTGAGGCGGTACTCGCCGAACCGGCCGTTGGAGGACTCCGCGTTGGCGACCGCGCCGCCCTCCAGCTTGAAGTGCACGCGGGCCCACGGCTCGGCCGCGCCGGGGCGGGATTCGAGGAGGCGGATGCGGAGCTCGAGGGCGGCCCAGGGGCCTTCGTTCAGGAGGCGGCCGTAGAGGTTCCAGTAGCCGAGGCGGCCGTTGCCGCCTTGGAGATCGGGGCGGGCCATGACGCGGAAGTAGCCGCCGACGTCGACGCGGTTCTGGCTGGCGGCGGCGTAGGCCTCCCCTCCACTGAACGCCAGAAGGAGGAGCAGGATCGGCGCGGAAACGCGGAAGCGCGGAAACGCGGAACGTGTTTTGGGGGGGCGCATCTAGTTGGCGACGAGGACGACGATGGTGGAGTCGCTGACTCCGTAGGTGCTGCCGGGGATGGGCTCTGGGGCTTCCAGGGTGGCGTTGTGGCTGATGCGGGGGTCCGAGCCGGTTTGGTCGAAGAAGTCCTCGCCGGATTCATCGTCCTCGGTGTCGAACCAGGCCTGGGTGTCGGCGACGCGGGCCCAGGAGCCGGCCGGGAGGGTGAAGTCGACGCCGAAGCGCTCCATGTTGATGAGCACGAGGAGATCGGACTCACCGGCCGTCGTGTAGTGCAGGGCGAGGCTGCGGGAGCCCCAGTCGGGTTCGCCGCCGCCGGGACCGCGCCACGCCGGCAGCACCGCACCCTCGTAGGAGGCGGGGGCGAGCGCCCAGGCGTACTGCTTCCGCAGCGTGATCATCTGGCGCACGAAGTCGTGCATGCGGACCCGCTCGTCCGCGGCCTGCCACGAACCCCACTGGAACCAGTTGAACTCGTTGTCCGCCAGCGTGCTGAAGGCGTTGTTGTTGCCGTGCTGGGTGCGCATCCACTCGTCGCCGCCCAGCAGCAGGGGGGTGCCCTGACTCAGGAGCATGCCGGCGAAGAAGTTGCGCATCATCTGGCGCTTGGCGGCCTCCCCGGAGGTGTCGCTGCCCCAGTCGCGGCTGCGGTTGTGCTCCTCCCCGGAGTCGGACTCGCACCACGGTGAGGTCGGGTCGTCGCAGCAGACCGGGTTCAGGGGGCCGCAGCCGTTCTGCTTCTCGGGGTAGGTCACGAGGTCGTACATCGTGAAGCCGTCGTGGACCGTGATGAAGTTCTGGGAGGCCCAGGGGCCCCGGCCTTCGTCGGCGAAGTGGTTGTACGAGCCGGTCAGCGTGCCGCCGCCGTCCACCGGCCCCTCCGACGCGTTCAAGCCCCAGTCGTCGTAGTTGATGAAGGAGCGCCACCAGTCGCGGAAGTGGGCGTTCCACTCACCCCAGCCGTCGGAGAACTGGCCCAGGTAGAAGCCCGCGAGGCTCCACGGCTCGGCGACGAGGCGCACGTTGTTCTCGAGGATGAAGTCGGCCGTGGCGATGTCGCCGAGCACGGCGTTGTTGGGGTCGTCCCAGTTGTCGTAGTCCAGGTCGAGCTCGCCGAGCACGGGCGCCAGATCGAAGCGGAAGCCGTCGACGTGCATCTCCTCGACGTAGAACTCGAGGCTGTCGAGGATCATGCGGCGCACCGGCTCGTGGTTGGGCCGCGTCTGGTTCCCCACCCCGGTGTTGTTCCAGTACGTCTGCCCGTCCTCGGACAGCGCGTAGTAGCTGGAGTTGTCGAGCCCGCGGAGGTTGAACAGCCCCGCCGTCTCCTTGGGGTCGAAGTTGTAGAAGTCGGCGTCCGTGCCGGGGTCGACGCTGGTGTCGTCTTGGTAGATGCGCTCACGCCACAGCCCGCCTTCGCCGGTGTGGTTGTAGACGACGTCGATCCAGACCTCGATCCCCTGGGCGTGGAGCCGGTCGACCATCCACTTGAACTCGTCGATGACGTTGCGGGGGTCCGGATCGGCCGCGTACGACAGCTCGGGGGCGAAGAAGCTGAGGTTGTTGTAGCCCCAGTACCCGCCGTCCAGCGGCTTCTCGTGCACCGGCAGCAGCTCGACTGCGGTGATGCCGAGGTCGCTGAGGTAGGCCGCCTTCTCACCGATTCCGCGGAACGTTCCGGGGTGGTCGACGCCGGAGCTGGGGTCAGCGGTGAAGCCCTTGGGGTGGACCTCGTAGACGATCGGGTCGGCGACGCCGTGGCCCTCGCAATTGTCGTCGCGGCGGCAGGCGCGCCAGTCCGCTTCGCCGTCGGACCAGACGTATTCGGACCGGATGACCACGCTCTTGGCGGCCGCGGCGTAGGTGCTCTGGGTGCGGCCGGGGCCCGACGCGGTGGAGCCCTTGGACCAGTCGTGGTCGCGGTGGAACGCACGGGCGTACGGGTCCATCAGCAGCTTGTTGGGGTTGAACCGGTTGCCGTCCTCATCCACGTCGGCGACGAAGCCGTCGATGCGGCCAGGGAGCCAGTCCCCATCGACCGGCCAGTTGGGACCCCAGGCGCGGAAGCCGTAGTGCTGGCCCAGGCCGACGCCCTCGACGTACAGATTCCAGACGTCGCCGAACCGCTCGAGCTCGAACTCCTGCGCGGCCTGGTTGTCCTCGGGGTCGTCGAACAGGAGCAGGTCGATGCGCTCGGCGTGGGCGCTGTAGACGCTGAAGTTGACGCCGTCGTCGACGAGGCTGGGGCCGAGGTGGTCCAGCGCGGCGACGCCCGCCTCCGTCAGCGACGGGGCGATCGGCTCCGTGTGGTACAGCCTGATGTGGTCGCCATCGCAGGCAACGAGGAGCACGAACAACAGGACGAGGCGCTTCACCGGGGCCGAATGTAGGGGGCCCGGAGTGCGTGGGTCAAGGGAAGAAACGTGTCTAGTGACTCTAGGCTGAGTCACTAGACTGAATCAGCGACTAGGGGGAGAGCTACTCCGAGCAACTGCGGGGGGTCTCGGCCAGCTGGAACGTGGCGATGTCCCCGACGTCGCCGAAGAGCACGGTGGTGACTACCAGGAGCGCGTTCAGCGCGTCCTCACCCTCCTGCCCGGAGACGTATTCCCACCGCGACAGTCCGAGGGTGCGCTCGACCGCCACGGGTCCGTCGGGGGACATCGGCCGGCCGCGATCGAGCCCCTCGACGAACTGACGGGGCGCCGAAGCGGGGCGTTGTTGCACGGCTCGCCGCGAGGCCCAATCGCCCCACTGAGCGACTCTCCCGAAGCTTCAGCTTCGCACCGCCACCGACTCCGGCATCCCGAACTCGGTCATTCGGTTGAGGATGTTCACGCCGATCATCGCCTCCT
>JAAESI010000210.1 GCA_024229515.1 Pseudomonadota bacterium
ATCGTCGCTTCGGGGGCGCCGCTCAAATGAGCGCCCCGCTCAGCGACGACGTCAGGCCTGGAGCGAAACGGATGAACTGATGGAGAACGAGCAGCCGGAAGGGCAGCGAACGAAAGCCCACCTCATTGACAGACGTAACTCTCCAAGCGGTGCGCGGGCACCGCTCGAGGCACGAGGGATTCCGTCAGGCTGAGTGCGTCCGCGGTTCCGTCCAGAGGCACGCCGCGGCGTCCGATCGCTGCTGCGGCATCCCCGGACGCCGCGATCTCCCGGCCGGCCGAACCACGGATACCGCGATCTCACGGTCGACCGACCGGAGGCTCCAAACAGCCAGGAACTCCAAGTCGCGAGCGGTGCCCGCGCACCGCTTGGAGCTTCTGCTGGTTCGGACTGGCAGAGCATTGGCAGCAAGGCGGTACAAAGTCAGGCAGCCGCTCAAACGTCGCGGATCTGCTCATTCCGCAAGGCACCCGGAGCTTCCTTGGCGACTACGCGCCCTTCGGGGCGCTGCGCGACGCTGATGCGTCTTGCGGCGGGCTTTCGGGCGCTTCGTGCGTCCGATGAAGGCGTCCGTCCGACAATTCGTAGGCGTCCGTCGCGATCGCCAACGGACCGGGGCGGTGACTCACCACCAGCACCGTGCGGTCCCCCGCCGCCCCCTTCAGCGACGCCAGGAACGCTTCCTCCGAGGTGGCGTCCAGGTTCGCCGTGGGCTCGTCCAGCAGCAGCACCGGGGCGTCCCGCAGGAGCGCCCTCGCCAACGCGATGCGCTGACGCTCGCCGCCGCTGACGGGGCGGCCTCCGTCGCCGACTTCGACCTCGAGATCGAGTTGCAGGCCGGCCGCCTTCGCGGCCGCTTCGATCGCGGGGGCCGAGGCGTCCGGGCGGGCCATCGCGATGGCCGAGGCGATCGTGCCCCCGCCCAACCACGGTGCCTGGTCCACCAGCGCGAGGTGCGAGCGTCGGCTGGCCAGCGTCAGCCCCGCGGCATCGGTCCCGTTCCAGTGCACGGACCCGTCCCCCGGCCGGACGAAGCCGGCGATGACGTCCAAGAGCGTCGACTTGCCCGCCCCGCTGGGCCCCGAGATCACCACCAACGAACCCGGCCCGGCGGTCAGCGACAGCCCGTTCAACACCGCGCGATCCCCGCGCCGAACCGCCACGTCGCGCAGCTCCAGTCGGACTCGGTCCGCTTCCAGCGCCGTCGCTCCCGCCGCGTCCTGCGGGCCCGAGGGCGTGTCCAACGCCTCGAACACCCGGCTCAGCCCGCCCCGCGCTTCCTGCCACAGCCCCGCCGCCGCCGCGATGCCCTTCAGCGGCTCGTTCAGCAGCCCCAACGCCACCAGGAACGCGAACAGCGCCCCCGCCGTGAGCGTGCCGTTCGCGACCTGCAACGAGCCGATCCCGATCACCGCCGCGATCCCGACCGCCGCCGCGAGCTCGACCGTCGGCGGACCCGCGACCCGGAACAGCGTCGACCGCAGCGCCGAGCCGACCTGGCGCTCATCCGCCCGCCGGAACTGGTCCGCCGCCGCGTCGGCCGCCCCGCTCGCCTGGATCGTGCGCAGACCCCGCAGCGCGTCGTCCGCGCCCGCGAGCAGGCCCGCCAGATCGTCCTGATGCTGCCGGGAGGTCTCCCGCGTACGCCGGCCCGTCCACGTGATCACCGCCGCCATCGGAGGCAGGGCGATGGCAGCCAACACCGCCAGCTTCGGGGCCATCGCGAACGCCGCCGCCAGCAGCGCGATCGCCGTGAGCGGCCGCTGCACGATCGTCACCGCCGCCCCCACCGCGGTCCGGATCTTCCCCGCGTCGTGCCCCAGGCGGGCGATCGCGTCCCCGACCCCGTCGGCCTGCAGGTCCGTCGGATCCCGCCCCAGCGAGTGCTCGAAGAGCCGCTGCCGGAGCGCCGACTCGGCTTGCAGCGCCGAGCGACGGGTCAGCCACGTGCGCCCCAGGCGCGCCGCTCCCTGCACCGCGAACAGCGCCACCACGGCGCCCGGCAGCAGCCACAGCGCCCGCCCGTCCCCCGCCGCGAGCAGTCCGTCCAGGACCTCCCTGACCAGCAGCACGACGCCTCCCCGGCAGGCGGACACCACCGCCGCGAGCACCAGGGCGAGCCCCAGCGCGGGGGCGTGGGGCCGCAGCAGCGCCGCGGTGCACCGGGCGTCGGACCTGCCGGTCACAGCAGCGACTCCAGGGCCTCAGCCGCCCGCTGGGCGAACCCCGGAGGTCCCAGGATGGGGGCGAGCCGGGCAGCGATCTCGGAAGCCCGCTGGGTCGCCGCGGTGCGGTCGTGGAGGATGCGTCGCAGGTCCGCCGCGACCCCCCCCAGGTCCTGCCAGTGCTCGGGCACCGCGGTCTCCTTGAGGAGCACGTTGGGCAGCGCCGCGTAGCGGGTCTGGAGCAGCCGTCGGGCGATCCCCGCGGTCACCGGGTGGAGCTTGACGCCGACCACCGTCGGCACGCCCATCGCCGCCGCCTCCAGCGTCGCCGTGCCCGCCGCGATCACGGCTGCGTCCACGTCCGCGAGCACGTCGGTGCCGGGCTGCATGGTGAACGTGACGCCTTCGCGCTTCTTCGGCGGGTGGGGGATCCGCCACGCGACGACGATCTCCCCTTCCCTGTCCCCGAGGGCCTCCCGCGCGGCCGCCAGGAACGGCTCCAGGTGGGCCTCCACCTCGCTGGGGCGCGAACCCGGGAACACCGCGATGCGCGGGGGGCGGTCGGTGTTCGGAGCCGCCGGCCGCAGCCCCTCGCTGCAGGGGTGTCCGACCCAGTGCGCGGCCCCCCCGACGCTCCGGATCGCGTCCACCTCGAACCGGAACAGGCACAGCGTGAGGTCGACGTGCCGGGCGACGAAGTCCTTGCGGCCCGGCCGCCACGCCCAGAACTGGGGCGCCACCAGCATCACGGACCGGCGCCCCGCCTCGTGAGCCCGCTTCGCCAGCGGGAGGTGCAGGTCGGGGGCGTCGATGAAGATCGAGATGGGGGCCGCGTCGACGGCCGATCGGAGCGCTCGCCGCGCCTCCAGCAGCTGCGGAAGCCGGGGCAGCAGCTCGATGATCCCCGCGCCCGACAGCTGGGCCGCGTCCCCCAGCGGCCGGTAGACCCGCCGGGCGCGCATCGCCTCGCCGCAGTAGCCGGTCCACAGCAGGTCGGGGTGACGCTCCTCGAGCTCCGCGAGCACGAGCCCGCCGAGCGTCTCTCCGCTCGGCTCAGCGGCCGTCAGAACGCCGAGGGGTGCCTCCATGAAGGAGGGACTCTACTGAAGCTTGTCGACGAAGGCGGCGAGGATTCCCGCCTCCGAGGCTCGCTCGCCATCGACCGTGGCGGAGCCCTTCACCTTCCAGGTCTTGCCGCGCGTCTGCACGACCGTGACCTCGAGGCGGAGCACGTCACCGGGCACCACCTTGCGGCGGAACCGGACGCGGTCCAGCCCCATCAGGAGCACGCCGCCGCCGGACTCCTTGAGGCCGGGCTGGCTCTCGTACCCGAGGATCGCGGCGGCCTGGGCCAGCGCTTCGATCTGCAGCACGCCGGGCATGATCGGGTCGCCCGGGAAGTGGCCCTGGGTCCAGGGCTCGTTCCAGCTGACGTTCTTGTGGGCGACGATCCGCTCGCCCGGCACCACCTCGATGACCTTGTCCACGAGCAGGAACGGGTAGCGGTGGGGAAGTACCCCGAGCAGGTCCTTCGGCTCCATCGGAGAGCTACTCGGCCTTGTTGTTGAAGCGCGCGATCACCTGCTCGGTGATGTCGACGGTGCCGTTGACGTACACGACGGCGGAGGCCTCGACGATGAGGTTGTATCCGCCCTCGGCGCCGATGGTGCCAGCGACGGCGTAGAGCTTCTCGAGGATGTCCCCGGTGAGCTCCTGCTCCATCATCGCCATCGTCTGCTGCTGCTCCATCATGATCTGCTGGAACTCGATCATCTTGGCCTGGTACTCGGACTCCTTCTCGCGAAGGGCGTCAGCCGACAGCATCGGCTTCTGGGCCTCGAGATCGGCGGCCATCTGCTCGATGGCGGCGCGCTTGGCCTCCACCTCGAGGCGGGCCTGCTCGTAGCGGCCCTCCAGCGTGGCCTTGGCGGTCCTGCCCTCTTCGACCTCGTTCAGCGCGCGCTGGAAGTCGACGATGCCCAGCTTCGGACCTTCCGCGAGCGCGGGCGTGGCCATGAAGAGGGACAGAGTGGTGAGAATCAATACGAATCGAGGCATGGGAATCATCCTATTGAGCAAGCGCGGTGCCTATATCACACGCCGTGTAGGACCGGTTCGGTTTAGAAGAAGGAACCGATCGTGAATTCGAAAACCTGGGGACGCTCGCCGGGCTTCCGTCCGATGGGGAAACCCCACTCGAATCGGAGGGGTCCCATCGGAGAGCGCCACCGGATGCCGAAACCCGCGGACATGCGGATTTCGTCCGCACGAGGTGCTTCTCGTCCGTAGAGCCCGCCGAAGGCGTTGCCCGCGTCGAAGAAGATGACGCCGCGCACCTGCGCCGGCGGGATGACGGGGAACTCGATCTCCACGTTGGAGACGAGGCTGATCGTGCCGCCGATGGCCGAGGTGCGGGAGCTGTGGTTGGGGTCGCTGTTGACGAGGTGCCGGATCTCCGGCCCCAGGCTCAGCGGGCTGAAGCCGCGGATGGAGTTGATGCCGCCGCTGCGGTACCGCTCCGTGTAGGGCACCAGGCTACCGTCCAGGCTCGTGATCCAGCCGACGCTCAGGTTGCCTCGCAGCACCACCAGCGGCGTGCCCAGCGGGTAGTAGCCGCGGATGTTGGCCTGCAGCCGAGCGAAGCGGAAGTCGCCGCCGAGGATGTTGGCGACCTGGTTCTCGTTGATGCGGAAGCCGCCCGCCACCTCCGCCGAGGTGGTGAAGTACCAGCCCTTCGTGGGCGTGATGCGGTTGTCGCGCTTGTCGACGATCACCGACAGCGTGAGGCTCGACTTGGTGCCCGACCGGTACAGCTGCCCGCCGTAGGCCTGCTTCTGGGCCGGCCGCAGGGCCGTCAGCCCGACCGTCTCCAGATTGTAGCGAAGCGAGAACTGGGCGTCGTCGCTGCCGCGGTCCAGGTAGTGGCCGAAGGCGACGTTGAAGCCGCGCGAGAACTCGCTCAGCAGGTACGTCCGGTTGATCACGAAGACCGACATGGACGCCGTCCAACGGCTGTCCAGGAAGTACGGGTCGAAGATCTGGAAGCTGATGTTCTGCTGGCTGTTCTCGCCCCGGAAGAAGCCGCGCTCGCGCAGGTTCCGACCCAGGCTGAGGTTCGCCGACAGGGCCATCGTGTAGCCCAGGCCGAGGAAGTTGGCCCGACTCACGTTCGCGGTGAACACGAAGCTCTCGACCGAGCTGAAGCCGGCGCCCAGCGAGAAGGTGCCGGTCGGCTTCTCCGTCACGTCGATGGCGAGGTCGAGGGTGTCCCCTTCGTCGCCCCGCGGCGTCGTGATCTTGATGTCCTCGAAGTAGCCCAGCCGCTCCAGCCGACGCCGGGTCCGCTCAATCATCGTGCCGTCGAAGACCTCGCCCTCGACCAGCGGCACCTCACGGCGGATCGTCTTGTCCCACGTGGCCAGGTTGCCCGTGATGATCACGTCCTCGAGGTGGATGAGGTTGCCCTTCTGTACGTCGAACTTCAGGTCGATGACCTTGCGATCCCGGTCCTGGCGGGGCAGCGGAATGACGTTGGCGAAGGCGAACCCCTCGGCGCTGTAGCGGTCGACGATCCGCTGCACGTCTTCGGCCACCTGCACGCGGTTGTAGACCTCGCCCGGCTCCGTCTTGACCAGCTCCTGGATGTCGTCGAACGAGATGGCCTCGCCGTCCTGCGTCACCAGCGGGTCGCCGCTGACCTCGATCGTGCCGGTGCGGTACTGCTCGCCCTCGTCGATGTGGATCGTCACGTAGACCCAGCGCTTGTCGGGCGACAGGTAGACCTCGGGGCGGCTGACCTGCACGTCCACGTAGCCGAACGCGCTGTACAGGTACGCGATGATCTCGGTGTCGGTGTCCAACACCTCGCGGCGGTACGTGCCCGCCTGGCCGATGCCGGGGAGGATGCCCGCAGCCTTCGTCTGGAGCCGCTGCTTGAGGTAGCCGTCCTTGAGGTTCTCGTTCCCGACCAGCGCGATTTGCTTGACGAGGACCTTGCGTCCCTCGGTGATCGTGTACTTGACCGTGACCTCGTTGTTGGACTCCCCCTCCAGCGTCATGCGGATGTCCGCGAGGAAGAACCCCTTCTCCAGGTACAGTTCTTCGATCTTGCGCTGGGTGGCGGCCACGCGGGACTCGTCCAGGATGCTGAACGGCTTGACCGTCATCACCTCCTTGATGTCCTCGGTGGTGACCTTCTTGTTGCCCTCCAGCAGGACCTCGCGAACCGCCGGCTTCTCCTTGACGCGGATGATCACGACGACGCCGCCGGCGGGGTGATCATCCGCCTCGATGTCGATCTTCTTGAAGTACCGAAGCCGGTAGATGTCCTTGATCGACCGCTGGACCACGTCCTTGCGGAGGATGTCGCCGACGCCGAGATCGATGTTGTCGAGGATCGCGTCGGTCTCGACCTTGGCGTTGCCCTCGACCCGGATCTCCTGGACCACCTGGCCCAGGGAGTGATGCGCCGAGGCGGCCGTCGGAAGCAGCAGCAGCAGCGCCGCGCAGGCGAGCGTCAGGAACCGGCTCATGCCGCGGCTCCTTCGGTGATCGCGCCGCCTTCGATGCGCAGGCAGCGGGGCAGTTGCTGGGCCAGGGCGAGGTTGTGCGTGGCGACGATCAGCGTCGTGCCGAGCTCTTCGTTCAGTTGCAACAGCAACTCGTGGATGGCGGTGCCGGTGGCGGGATCGAGGTTGCCGGTGGGCTCGTCCGCGAGCACCAGCCGAGGCTTCATCACCAACGCCCGCGCCAGCGCCACACGCTGCTGCTCTCCGCCGGACAGCTCTCCGGGGGCGTGGTCGGTGCGATCGGCGAGGCCGACGCGGTCCAGGAGGTCCCGGGCGGCGGTGCGCGAATCCGACATGGACATGCCCGCGATGACTGCGGGCATCATCACGTTTTCCAAAGCGGTGAACTCGGGAAGGAGGTGGTGGAACTGGAAAATGAAGCCGATGTACCGGTTGCGGAACTCCTCTATCACATCTTCGCGCGCAGCAAGTAGAGGGCGGCCGTCGTACAGCACGGTTCCGGCGGACGGACGGTCCAGCAGACCGACCAGCGACAGCAGGGTCGACTTGCCGCTGCCGGAGGCCCCTACCACCGCGCAGACCTCGCCCGACTCTACGGTGAGGTCGACGCTGCGGAGCACCTCGATCCGCCGGTGCTGCATGGAGTAGGTCTTGCGTACGCCGTTCAGCTGCAGGGCCACGCCGCGGGACTCAGGCATCGCGAAGGCCCTCCACGGGGTCGAGCTTGCTGCCCTGCCAGGACGGGTACAGCGTCGCCGCGAACGAGATCGCGATCGCCGTGATCGCCACCGCCGCCACCAGCTCCACGCTGACGTGCACCGGGAGGGTGTCCACGTAGTAGACGTCGGACTCCAGGTCGATGAACTGCCACCGGGCCAGCGCCGCGCAGGTCGCCAGCCCCCCCGCGAGCCCCAGCGTCGTGCCGATGAAGCCCATGAGCAGCCCGTCGATGACGAACAGGCGCATCAGGTCGAACCGGCCCGCCCCCATCGCCTTCATGATCGCGATCTCTCGGCGCTTCTCGATCACCAGCATCATCAGCGTCGTCACGATCACCACCGCGGCGACGGCGATGATGAAGGTCAAGATGATCGCCATCACGCGCTTCTCGAGCTTCAGCGCGGCGAACAGCGGCTCGTTCATCTTCTGCCAGTCGCGGGTCCAGAACGGGTACTGCAGCTTGGCCCCGACCTTGCCCGCGATCGCCGGCGCTTCGTAGATGTCGGCGACCGCCACTTCCAGCCCCGTGACCTTGTCGGTCATGCGGAGGAAATCCTGTGCGGTGCCTAGAGATGCGTACGTGAACTTCGTGTCGTACTCGTACATTCCTGAGTGGAAGATCCCGGCGATCTCGAACTGGATGATCCGGGCCTGCATCGAGCCCATCGGGCCCGGCTCGGACAGCGGGCTGATCGCTTCGACGATGTCCCCCACCGTCACCCGGAGCGACGCCTGCATCTCGGTGCCGATGAGCAGCCCCGGCAGCGGCTTGTCGGTCTTGTCTTCGGCGTCGATGAGCCCGCCGGAGGCCGGCTTGGGGTCGTCCAACTGCTGCACGATCGCGCGCGCCTCTTCGACGGTGCGCACCCGCCCGTTGGGGCCGAGGGTGAGGTTGTCGAAGAGCACGGTGACGTCGCCGACGGTGCCGGGGTCGATCCCCTTGAAGATGGCGCCCACGCGGGCGTGCTTCGATTTGAGGACGAACTCGGTGTAGACGAACGGGGTGACGCCGGTGACGCCGTCGATCTCCTTGATCTTGTCGGCGTGCTGCTCCCAGTTCTCGACCTCGTTGGTGTAGCTGAGCACCACCAGGTGGCTGTTGGCGCCGAGGATCTTGTCCTGCAGGTCGGCCTCGAAGCCGGCCATCACCGACAGCACCACGATCAGCGTCCAGACCCCCAGCATGACCCCGAAGATCGCCAGCGCGGTGACCACGGAGACCCCCGCGAGGGCCTTGCGGCCGCGCATGTAGCGGAGGGCGACGAAGGTCTCGAAGCGGCCGCGCGAGGTCGAGCGCACCGACTCGCCCTTCAGGCGGTCCGCCAGCGACACCACGCCCATGTCGTAGACGAGGCGGCGGGTCACCCAGACCAGCACCACGATGGGCACCCAGATCGGGATGAGGGCGAAGACGGGGAGCCCCATCAAGATCCGGAGGAACGCCGGGAGGGAGTTGGGATCGCCGCGCACGAGCTTGACCGGCAGGCCGCCGAGGAAGCGGAGAAACGAGCCCGTCGTCTCGATCGTGATGAGGATCGGGAAGAGCGCGATGGCCAGCGGGTAGAGCACCAACTTGACCGGCGTCGAGGGCTGGAACGGGATGCCGTAGCCCTCGAGCACGAAGACCAGCCCATCACCGCAGATCCGCGCGAGCCCGTACGCCATCGCGAACGGGACCCACAGGGGCGAGATCAGCAGGAGGAACAGCTTCAGCAAATGGGGCGCATCTCGGCAGATCGCGCGCGGGCGCGGAGGTTCGCGAACGTACGGCAACCCCCGACCCGGGTCAAACAGTCCCCCGGTCCACCCTGGTAGATTCGGTCGCCATGCGATTGCTCCTCCTCCTGACTCTGCTGCTCCCCGCCTCGGCCCTGGCCCAGGACGCTGGCGCCAGCGCCGACGCCCACTTCGACCGCGACACCGTGGTCGCCTCCTCGGCCGTCTTCCGGTCCCTCAGCGAGTCCGGCGGTGGCGGCTTCGCCAGCATCGAGCGGTCGTTGATGGTCACCGACGGTGCGCTCGCGGAGCTGGATCTCAGCCTCGCGTTGACCCGCGGCGGGGCGGTTGATTCCGCCCAGCACGATCTTTGGACCGCCAAGCTGGATCAGCGCTCCGGACTATTCGGGGACGAGTTCGGCGCCCTCCAGGAGCAGCTCACCCGGCAGAGCATCGGCTACGAAGAAGCGTTCGAGGGGGCTCTGCAGCGTGCCCTCGCGGTCACCCCCGCGGTCGAGTGCAAGCAGGAGTCGGCCAGCCCCTTCGACCTCAGCGGGCCCGGGGGCCAGCGCAAGGCCCCCAAGGAGTGCCCCGGTGCCGACATCTCCGCCGATCTGGCCAAGGCCTGGGACGCGGACGCCGAGCTCAAGGCCGCGGTCGACGCCATCGCCAACGAGGCCTGGACCACCGTGACGACCTACGACGCCGCCGAGGCGGCCCTGGACCTGTCGGGCGCGCCCGCCTCCGCCATCACCGTGGAGCCGGCCGAGTTGGTCGCGAACCTGCCCGAGGCGATCGAGGTGCTGGACCTGATCGCCGAGCGGGCCGACGTCGGGCGCGAAGAGCTGCTCGCCGCCCGCGCCGAGCTGTCCCCCGATGACAAGGACGGCGCCCAGGCGATCCGGACCCGCGCCAAGGAGCTGCGCGAGTGGACCGAGGCCCAGAAGGAGGCGCTCGGCGTCGTGCTCTTCGCCGGACTCGAGCGCTCCCGCAAGAAGAAGGGGAAGAAGGCCGGCTGGGCCGAGGTCAGCGCCTGCCTGAACCCGTCCGCCTGGGGCGGCTGCGACGGCAAGGACGTCACCGACGAGGTGGGCGACGTGCTGGTCGAGGACGGCAAGCTGGCCAAGGAGCTGACCGCCCTGCGCGACGGCCTCGGCCGCCCCGACGTCAGCCTCTAGAACCCGCCGCCCCGATCGGTCCCGCTGGTCTGGCACGGCCCTCGCAGAGGCCCGGACCATGCGTTTGACCCCGATCGTTCTGCTCGCCGCGCTGACCCTGCTGACCGCCTCGACCGCGTCCGCCTACCCGTTGCGTGTGGCCGCTGGCGCCAACGACGCCGCTTTGATCATGGATCCCTTCTTCAACGTGCGGGTCGTGCCCGCCGATGACGACATGGTGGGCACGTTCGCGGAGACCGAGCCGGTGCCCGTAGACGGCCGCCTGGGCTGGTACCTGCAGACGAGCCGCCTGGAGAACCTCCGCGATCTGGAGTCCCCCGCCGAGCCCGAGCTGTGGCTCGGCGACGAGCTGGTCCCCGGTGTCATCGAGGAGGAGACCGTCGGCGACTTCGTGTGGCTCTGGTTCACGCCCGAGGAGCCGCTGGAGGCGGACGCCGACTACTTGTTCGAGTACGGCGACGAAGCCGACATGACCGTCGAGTTCGCGACGGGCCCCGAGGACCTGGGCTCGATCGGCGTCGACGACGCCCCCACCGTGGACCTGTCCGTGACCTGGTCGGGCGCCCGGCCCGGCGGCCAGCCCAGCATGACGATCAACCTCACCATCGGCGCGGACCGCGAGTCCGAGGGCAGCAGCCGGCTGTCGGTGATGCGCGTGTTCAAGGAGGACGGCGAATTGCACGACGTCATCCCCGTCGGCATCGACCGCACCTCGTTTGCGTGGTGGCAGGAGTTCCCCGGAGTCGGCACCTCCAAGCCCGACGAGGTCTGCGTCACCGTGATCCACGAGAACGGCTACGGCGAGCAGGGGGACCCCGTGGAGGCCTGCATCGAGCCCCAGCGGGCCAACGGCTGCAGCGTCGTCGATGGCGCCCCCGGGGCCGCCGGAAGCCTGGCGGGACTGCTGTTGGCGCTCGGCTTCGCGGTCCGGCGGAAGTCCCGCTAGAACGACCGCGAGGAGCCCGTCATGCCCCACCCCCGCGCCGTCGCCGGTGCCGCCGCACTTGTCGCCCTCGCCTTCGCCGCGGCCCCCGCCAGCGCCGAGCAGGCCATCATCATCAACCCGATCTTCGACGTGCAGTCGGTGCCCCTGGGGGATGGCTGGTTCGGGCTCGGAGCCGACATCGAGGCGGTGCCGGCGGACGGCCGCTACGGTTGGTACCTGCACGCCGACCGGCTGGCGGAGTTCCGGGAGGAGGGCGGCGGAGACATCGCCCTGGCAGCCGTCGATGGCGAGCCGGTGTCCGGGACCGTCGAAGAGGAAGAGGCTCCCAACCGCTTCCTCTGGCTGTGGCTGACCCCGGATGCTCCGCTGGCTCCCGAGACCGAGTACCAGTTCGAAGTGACCGGTTCCTTGGGCGCCGCGTTCGACACGTTCACTACCGGCGCGGAGGAGTTGACGTCCGTGGCCCCCGCGACGCCGTCCGATCTGAGCCTGCGCGTGACGTGGCGGCCCCAACGGCCCAACTCCGAACCCACGATCGGGTTCGAGGTCAGCGGCGGACTCGACCGCACCGCCGACGGAAGCGCCCGCCTCTCGGTCCTGCGCGTCTCCACCGCCGGCGAGATCGACCGCGTCTTCCCGGTTGGCTCGGAGCGCTCCGCGTTCGGGTTCTGGGACCAGGTTCAGGAGCGGGGCACCGAACGCCCCGACGAGGTCTGCGTGACCTTCGTGCACGAGAACGGGGACGGCGAACGGAGCGATCCCGAAGAGGTCTGCGAGGTTCCCCAGTTGGCGTCGGGCTGCAGCGTCGCCTCGGGATCCCCTGCCCCGTTGGCGGCGTTGCTGCTGCTGGCCGCGGCTAGGCTTTCGCGGCCGCGGCGGCGTCCGCCTGCTGGCTGAGCCAGGCCTCCATGAACGGCGTCAGTTCGCCGTCCAGCACCGCGTCGACGTTGCCCGTCTCATGCTCGGTGCGGAGGTCCTTCACGAGCCGGTACGGCGCTAGCACGTAGCTGCGGATCTGGCTCCCCCACTCGATCTTCTCCTTGGGCGCGGCCTTTGCCTCAGCTTCCGCCTTCGCCTGCTGGGTGAAGTAGTCGTGCAGGCGCGCCTTGAGCACCTTCATCGCCGAGCTCTTGTTCTTGTGCTGGCTGCGCTCGTTCTGGCACTGCACGACGATCCCGGTGGGGAGGTGGGTGATCCGCACCGCGGAGTCGGTCGTGTTGACGTGCTGGCCGCCCGCGCCGGAAGCCCGGTAGCGGTCGATCCGGAGGTCGCCCTCGTTGATGTCGACCTCGATCTCCTGGTCGATGTCGGGGTACAGCGCCAGCGCCGCGAACGCCGTCTGCCGCCGCGCCTGGGCGTCGAACGGGCTGATCCGCACCAGGCGATGCACCCCCTCTTCGCTGCGCAGGTAGCCGAAGGCGTACTCCCCTTCGATGGACAGCGTGGCCGACTTGATGCCCGCCTCTTCCCCGTCCTGGCGGTCCAGGAGCTTCACCTTGTAGCCCATCGCCTCACCCCAGCGGGTGACCATGCGGAGCAGCATCTCGGTCCAATCCTGGGCGTCGGTGCCGCCGGCGCCGGCGTTGAGCTCGATGATGGCGGACAGCGCGTCGTCCTCGCCCGCGAGCAGGGTCTGAAGCTCCAGCTTCTCGATGTCCCGCGTCAGCGGCCTCAGGGCCCCCTCCGCTTCCGCGGCGAAGTCGGGGTCCTCGTCGGCCATCTCTGCGGCCGTCTCGGCGTCCTCGTAGCGCGCGGTGAGGGCGGAGAACGACTCCACCGCCTTCTCCAGGCGGGCCTTCTCCTTCAGGACTTTGGTCGCCTCAGCCTGGTCGCTCCAGAGCGCCGGGTCGTTGGCTCGATCGATCAGACGTTCGAGGGCAGCGGTCTTGCCGTCGACGTCAAAGATGCCCCCGCAGCTTCGCCAGGCGCTCGCCCAGCTCGCCGATCCGAGACTTCAGTTCGTCCATCTGCATGAGGTCAGCTCCCGTCCGAGGCGCGGAGCGTACCGGGGCGCCCCATCGCGGTCCACAGCGCCTGCTCCGCGGCTTCCATCACCGCCTGTTCGTCCCCCTCCAGGTGGTCGTGCCCAAGCAGGTGGAGGACCCCGTGGATCAGGAGGAAGAGAAGCTCGTCACCGAGGTTCCATTCATCGTTCAGGCGCCGCCGTGCGGTCTCGACCGAGATCACCACGTCGCCCAGGATGGGCCCCTCCTCAAGGGGAAACGAGAGCACGTCGGTGGCCTCGTCCTTGTTCCGCCACTGCTTGTTCAAGGGGCGGATGGTGGCGTCGTCCATCAGCACCACCGACAGCTCCAAGGGGCCCTCGAAGTCGTCGCACTCGGGCCGCTGGGCGACGAGCCGGAGCAGCGCGCGGGCGTCCTCGGTCAGCGTGGCAGCTTCGGGACCGTCCCCGTCCAGGAGCACGGTCGACTCCTCAGCCATCGGTGCTCACGTCCTTCTTGAGCAGCTCGCCGGTGGTGCGGATGCTCTCGGGCTCCTTGCCCTCCCGCTCGGCCTGCGCCACCTCCAGCGGGTGGGGGGCGTCCGGCGCCGGCATCATCGACGGGAGCTCCAGCGTGATGGAGCTGGCGGGCACGCCCTTGGCCCCGCCCTTGGCCCGGATCTGGTCCGGGTTCGGCGGCTTGGGGTACTCGATCCGGTGGTGGTGGATGCCCATCAGCACCTGGATGAACGTCTCCGACACCGTGTGCAGGTCCTTGAGCGTGAGCGGGCAGTCGTTGAGCTGCCCGTCGCTGACCTGGCTGTTGATGATCTTGCTGACGCGGGCGCGGATGGCCCCCTCGGTGTGGTTGATCAGGCTCCGCGTCGCCGCCTCGGCGCCGTCCGCCAGCATCATGATGGCGGCCTCCTTGGTCTGGGCCTTGGGACCGGGGTAGCGGAACGCCGTCTCGGCGATCTCCTCCTTGTCCGGGTCCGCCATCTGGAGGGCCTTGTTGTAGAAGAAGCTGACCCGCGAGGTGCCGTGGTGCTGCGGGATCATGTCGATGATCGGCTCGGGCAGCCCGTGCTCGATCCCCAGCTCGATCCCTTCCTTGACGTGGTTGGTGATGACCAGCGCCGACATCGACGGCGTGAGCCGATCGTGAGGGTTCTCCCCGTCCCGTTGGTTCTCGATGAAGTAGCCCGGCTTGAGCATCTTCCCGATGTCGTGGAAGTACGCGCCGACGCGGACCAGGAGGCTGTTGGCGTGGATCGCCTCGGCTGCGGCTTCGGCCAGCGAACCGACGACCATCGAGTGGTGGTAGGTGCCCGGCGCCTTGACGATCATGTCGCGGATGAGCGGGTGGCCCAGGTTGCTCAGCTCCAGCAGCCGCGCGTCCGTGACGAAGCCGAGCGGCTCCAGGATGGGCACCAGGCCGACGGCGAGGATGCCGCTGACGAGGCCCCCCGCGAGCGCGAACAAGACGTGGAACAGCGTGGTCGTGACGCTGCCCGAGGCCATCCCCGTCGCGTCCCGCAGGCCCGTGGCGCCGACCAGGTCGATCGCGATTACGAGGGCGACGTTGGCGAGGGCGGCGACGAAGCCGGCGCGGATGAGCCGGCCGCGCTCGCTGGCGTGCCCGACCCCTCCGGCGGCCGCGATGGCGGAGCCGAGGAAGTAGATCGTGAGCGAAACGTCGCCGTCGAGGATGAGGGTGCAGACGATCGCGGTCGGCAGCGCCCACAGCACGACGGTCTCGCTGTTCATCAGCGTGCGCACGACGATGCCGCCGACGGCCACTGGCACGCAGTACATGTAGACGCCGGCGGGGAGCGTGGGGACGACGTCCTGCAGCGCGGTCGACAGCCCCGCCATCAGCTTGGCGGTGGCGGCCGCGAGGATCAGCAGCGCGCCCATCGTCAGCAGGTCGTTGAAGCGCCGGCGGAACTTGCTGATGAAGCGCACCCCGAACTGCTCCAGCAGCACGAGGAACAGCAGCAGCAGCAGCGTCACGCTGAGGAGGTGCAGCGCCGGCTTGTAGGAGCGCGCACCGGCGTTCATCGCCTCGATCACCTCGAGGGTCCAGGCGCTCACGGGCTCCCCCGCGCGGATGATGATCTGGCCCTGCTGGTAGCTCGTCGTGATGGGCGCCACGGATCTGGCCGCGAGTTGCCGCCGGACCTCGGTCTCGGATGCGTCGAAGCGGAGGTTGGGAACGACCAGCTGCTCGGCCACGTGGACCATCGCCTGGAGCACGTGGGTGGGCCGGTCGCGGAAGTCGGAGCTGGCCGTCTCGGAGACGAAGCGGCGGGCCGCCGCGAGGTCGCGCACGCGGGAGAAGTCGTCCACCAGCGTCTGGGTCTTGTTGCTGCCCTCGACCCGCACCAGCTGGATGCTTCCCTCGGCGGGGAGCTCCTCGGCCGACAGGACCACCAGGTCGCTCATGCCAGCGCGTACGAGCTCGGCTACGTCGCGCTGCGCGCCCGGGTTGAAGTCGACGATCTGCAGCGTCGCGAGGTGGGTCTCGTCCAGCTCCACGCCGAGCTCTCGCTCGAACTGGTCCAGCCGCGTCTGCAGCGCGCCGGGGTCGATGATGGTGACGACTTCAGCGCTGTCGTCGTCGTCGGCGACGGCCGGAACCGCGGCTTCGGCCAGCCACGCGCGCATGTCGCGGAAGCTGTTGTCGATGCGCTCCTGGACCCCGCGGGCGAGCAGCACGTCGTGCTCGAACACCGGCGAGATCGCCTTGCGGGCCTGCCGCCGCTTCTCCTCGGTGAGCTCGGGATCCTGGACTTCGATCGAGCCCGGGGCCCGGATGTCCACGGCCGCGATCTGGTCCACGGCGAGCCCGCGGGTCCCCGACAGGGGCTGCCACTCCACGAGCATCGCGCCGACCACGACCGACACCAGCAGCCCCAGCCCCAGCCGACTCCACGAGGGATGCTGCAGGCTCCAATCGGGCGAACGGAGGAAGACCTCCGAGACTGTCTTCCGACCGCCCTTCTTGCGCGACTTCACGAGCGACGTTCCGCGGCCCGCTCATCGGCGCGCTGGTAGGCCGCGACGATGCGCTGGACGAGGCGATGGCGGACCACGTCCAGGGCGGAGAACTCGACGAAGGGGATGTCCGAGAGGCTCCCCAACACGTGGCGCGCGTCGCGAAGGCCGGAAGGCCGTCCGTCCGGCAGGTCGATCTGGGTCATGTCGCCGGTGACGACCGCCTTGCTGTCCACGCCGAGCCGGGTGAGGAACATCTTCATCTGCTCCCGCGTGGTGTTCTGGGCTTCGTCGAGGATCACGAACGCTTTGCCGAGGGTCCGTCCGCGCATGAACGCCAGCGGCGCCACCTCGATCGTGCCCTGCTCCAGCAGCCGCGCGAACTTGCCCGGCTCGATCATGTCGTGGAGCGCGTCGTACAGCGGCCGCAGGTAGGGGTCGACCTTCTCGGTCAGATCGCCGGGGAGGAAGCCGAGCTTCTCGCCGGCCTCGACCGCGGGTCGGGTGAGCACGATTCGACGCACCTCGCCGGCCTGCATCGCGGCCACGGCGCAGGCCACCGCGAGGTAGGTCTTGCCGGTGCCTGCGGGGCCGACGCCGAAGACGATGTCGTGCTCCCGGATCGTGTCGATGTACAGCTTCTGGTTGGGCGAGCGGGGCGAGATCGGACGGCGCCGAGTCGACAGCACCACCACGTCCTTCATAAACGTGCGGATGTCGTCCGCGGCCCCGGCACCGACGAGGTTGGCGCAGTGCGCGATGTCGTTGCGGCTGAGGTGAACCCCCTCCCCCATCAGGTCGAGGATCTGATGGATCAGCCCCTCGGCGGCGGCACGCGCAGGCGCCGCTCCGGTGAGCGTGAGGAGGTTGCCCCGCTGAGCGATCTTGACGCCGAGGGCGCGTTCGATCGATCGCAGGTTGCGACGGTCTTCCCCACCGAGTTCACGGATCTGATGATTGTCGGCGACCTCGATCCGGGTGGAATCAGCGGGCGACGGGGGGGCGTGATCGAGTTCGACGGTGATGGTGATGCGCTCCGGTACGTCGATGAGTCTACCGCTCGACGAACAACAGCACCACGACGAGGCTCCCCGCGGCGTGATCGCCGAGGCGCGTGGGCAGCCGAATGACGGCCGCCCCAAGCTCCGTGTAGCGCTCGTCCTGGACGTGAGCGAGCTGATCGACCGCGCGCGGTTCGGCCGTAACCAGAAGGTCGATGCCGACGTTGCGTGCGTTGATGAAGTGGAACCGAACCTCTTCGGCGAGCTCCTTGCGTCGTTCAGGAGTCAGCTTGAGCACCCCTGATTCAATCATCTCCGCGGCAGCACGCTCGGCCATCGCGGAGAAGGTGTCGCGGCGGGTCAGCGGCTCCCGCCCCGCGGCGACGCGACGGGCGTCGATGCGATCGGCGAGGGCCTCGGGCCAGTCCACCGGCCCGTCCTCGACCAGCAGGGTGGCGAACACCTCCGCCGCCATCGCCGACCAGCGGCCGTTGGGCTCGCGGGTGAGCACCACGCCGACGCCCCCCACCTCGACCAGCGGATCGAGCAGGTTGGCGCGGTGCGAAGGGCTCGCCATCAGCGCCGCATGAGCCTGCGCGACGTCGGCGGCGCGGGCGATGTTCTCCGTCGCACGGGCCGCCGTCAGCCCCTCCGAGCCGAGCCGATCCAGCGCCGTACCGCTGGCGGTCTCGTGGCCGAAGGGGCCCACGACGAGCTCGCGTGCGTGCTTGCGGGCCGACGTGGTGACCGAGGAGTGTCGCTTGAGCGACGGCCGGCCGCGGGCCGCGCGGGTGGCGCTGATCAACTCCCACAGCCGGTCCTCCGCGGCCTTGGCGTCCTGCGCGGTGGGAGCCCGATCGGGGCCCGCCCCACTGCCCTGGACCCAGGCGGCGGAGTCCGGCGGCGCCTGCCTGGAGCGCTCCACCGACGAGGTCTCCGTCTCGTAAGGGGTCCACGCGACGGGCCCGGTCGGCGGGAACGGCTCGGTGGGATCGGGCGGATCGCCCAGCCCGACGGTGGCGGCGGGTTCCGCGCTGAGGTCGAGGGGGCCGGCGCCCGAGCGGGTGCGCGGCCACAGCGCCAGGACCTCGGGGCCGGTGGGGCCGTCGGCCATGAGCTCGAACAGCCAGCCGCCGTCGAACGGGGTGGCGACGTCGGCGCGCCAGACGTCTCCGTCGCGGTACGGCGTGCGGCGCTCCACGAAGCCGTCCGGTCTGGTGACGTACAGGACGGGGCTCGTGTAGTCGCCGCTGATCCGCAGCAGCGCCTCGTCCGGCGAGGTCACGCCGTTGTCGACGAACGTGGCCGTGCGCCGGCTCAGGAGCACCGCCACCGACGTGGTCGCCCCCAGGCGTGAGGCGGCCACCGCGATGCTGTTGTAGCGGCCCCAACGAACCGAGCGGTCCTGCAGGGCGGTCTCGAGCGCGGCCACCGGGTCGGAGTCCGTGGCGGTGATGACCAGCGGCAGGAACTCGAAGTCCCGGACGCCCTCGGCCCAGAGCCGGTGGCGGAAGTGTGCGAGTTCCGTTTCGCCCCGCAGCCTCTGCGCCGCGGCCCAAGTGGCGACCCGCCCCAGCGCCCGGTCCTCGATGAGCACCTTGTCGGAGCCGTCACCCAGCGCCGCGCGGACGGCCGCGTCCGCCCGCTCCCTGACCTCCCCCACCCCCTGGGCGTGAGCCGTGGACAGGCCGCCGATCCCCACGACCAGGAGGCCGAGCAGAAGCGCGACTGCGACCTTTCGGTTTGGGGCTGTTGTTGAGTGCATGGGTTGGTGTAAGACTCGCCTCCCTCACCATCCAGGAGGTATCGGATGATCGTCGGCGTCCCCAAGGAGATCAAGCCTCAGGAGTACCGGGTCGGGCTCGTCCCGTCCGGCGTCAAGGCCCTTCACGACCGTGGCCACCGCGTTCTCATCCAGCAGGGTGCGGGCGTTGGAGCCGGCCTGTCGGACGAGGAGTACGTGCGCCAGGGAGCGGAGATCGTCGCCGACGCCGCCGCCGTGTGGGGCGAGGCGGAGATGATCATCAAGGTCAAGGAGCCCGTCTCCAACGACACCGCCTGCGAGTACACGCTCATGCGTGAGGACCAGGTTCTGTACACCTACCTGCACCTCGCGCCCGCGCCGGACCTCACGAAGGTCCTGCTCGAGAACAAGGTGATTGGCGTGGCCTACGAGACGATCATCGCGCGTGACGGCGGCACCCCGCTGCTGGAGCCGATGAGCGAGGTCGCCGGCCGCATGTCGGTGCAGGCGGGCGCGGCCTGCCTCGAGAAGCCCAACGGCGGGCGGGGCGTGCTGCTGGGCGGCGTGCCCGGCGTCGAGCCCGGCGTGGTCGTGATCATCGGCGGCGGAATCGTCGGCCGGAACGCGGCGAAGATGGCCATCGGCCTGGGCGCGGAGGTCTGGATCCTCGATCTGAACCTGCGCACGCTGCGCTACTGCGACGACATCTGGGGCTCTCGCGTCAAGACGCTGGCGAGCAACCAGGTCAACATCGAGAAGGCGCTGCGGCGCGCCGATCTGCTGGTCGGCGCGGTCTACAACGTCGGCGCCCGCACCCCGATCCTGGTGAGTCGAGCGATGCTCCCCCTGATGAAGGAGGGCTCCGTCATCGTGGATGTGGCCGTGGACCAGGGCGGCTGCGTCGAGTCGACCCACCCCACCACCCATGCGGACCCAACCTTCGTGGTCGACGGCATCGTGCACTACGGCGTCGCCAACATGCCCGGCGCGGTCTCCCGCACGAGCACCTTCGCGCTGACCAACGCCACGCTCCCGTACGCGTTGAAGCTGGCGGACATGGGCATCGAAGAGGCCGTCGCGGCGACCCCCGAGCTTCGTCCCGGCGTGAACGTCTACAAGGGCGCGGTGACCTACGAGCCGGTGGCGCGCAGCCTGGGGATGCCGGTGGAGGCGCTCCCCTTCTAGATCAGCCCTGGCTGGTCTTCTTGGCCTTGTACAGCTTGGTGGCGTAGCTGAAGACCGCGGAGCTGACGTTCCGGTTGGTCGAGACCTTCTTCAGATCCTTGATGTGCAGGCTGTTGACCATGCCGATCGCGGTCGGGATCGGGGTCTTGGGGTTGTTCACCAGCGCCACCTTGACCGGGTACTTCCGCATGTACTCGCGGTTGCTCGTGAGGGCGCGCACCACGTCCTCGTTGATCGAGCGGTTCATCGCGATCGTCATCACCTCCTGTTCGGTGATGCGGCCCGAGTTGACGACGGCCACGCCCACGAGCTTGTTGCTGTCGCGGACGAGCAGCTCGCGCACGGTCTTGTTGCCCTTGTAGGCGAGCTTGATCTTCTGACCGACCGTCATCTTGCCGATCTGGTTGTGGATGCTCTCCTTGACCTCGTCGTCGGCGTCGTCGTCGTTGACGAACTCAGCGCCGAAGTCGGTCGTGTCTTCCTTGAAGTCGAACGCGAACTCTGTGGCCGCAAGTGACACGCCACCAGAGAGATCTGTCTCCGCCCCCTCTTCCGACTGCACGCTCTTGAGCTCGGTCGCTCCATCCACCGTGAGCGCCTTGACGTCGATGACCTTGGGGGCGGTAGCCTCGGACGGGAGGTCGGGGGGAGCGACGAAGTCGGGCGACTCCGGGATCCCCCAGTCGGCCAGCAGCGCGCCCAGCGGGTTCAGCAGCCCGGACGGAGCCTGGTACTCCTCGGTCGGTGCGGCGGGGATGTAGGTCTCGCCCGTCTGGAAGTCCGGGGGCAGCTCGCCGGGCTCGGTCGGCGCCCACGCCGATCCCTCTTCTTCGTCGTACTCCGCGGGGGGCGGGGCCGCGACGCCGGCGGGTGTGGCGGTTTCGGCGGCGGCTTCGGTGCGCGCGACCGCGGCGGACTGCTCCGCTTGTGCGGCTTCGTCGATCTCGGCCTCTTCGGCCTTCTTCTTGGCGTGCTCTTCCTCGAGATCCTCCAGCTCGGGGAGCACGATCTCGTACATCCGGTGGAAGCTCTTGACCCGGTCCAGCAGCGCCCGCGAGCAGTTCGGGTTGCGCGACAGGAAGTGATACAGCTGCGGCGTGATGATCAGCCGCTCCTGGTTGCTCGCGACGATCTCGCAGATCCGCTCGCTCCCCTTCTCCGCGAGGTAGCAGAGCGCCTTGTCCGAGACCTGGTGCAGGAGGGCAATCTGCTCGAGCAGGCGTCGGTCGCCGCCCCGCTTGTAGACGACGAACTCGAGGATCTTGGGGTGGGTCTTCCGGTCGATCAGCGGCAGGAGCCGCGCCTCGTCCATCTCCTGTACCGCTTTGGTGGCGAGCTCACGGACGCCCTCGTCGGGGTCCCCGATGAGCACGTACTGCATCGCCAGCAGCGCCTTGGCGGGCGCCGGCAGGAGGCCCCGCGCGACGGCCATCTTGCCCTTCTTGGGGGCTTTGGCGGAGATGTGCTTGCGCAGCGCCTCGGGGATCTCGAGGCGTTCGCAGATCTCGTCAAAGCTCGCGGGGGCTTCCTCAGCCATCGACCCGAGATCCTACCCGACCGTAACTGGCCCTATTCGTCCTCGTCGTGGATCCGCTTGATCTCGGCGACGACCTTGTCCTGCAGGTGGCTCGGGACAGGCTCGTAGGTGTCCAGGTACATCGTGTACGAGCCCTTGCCGCCGGTCATCGAGTTGAGGTCGGGGGCGTAGTTCTGGACCTCGGCCAGCGGCACGTGGGCCTTGACGACCGAGCTGCGGCCCCGGCTCTCCATGGTCTGGATGCGGCCGCGGCGGCTGTTCATGTCGCCCATGATGTCGCCGACGTTCTCCTCCGGGACCACGATCTCCATGTTGTAGATCGGCTCCAGGAGCACGGGGCGGGACTGCAGGAAGGCCTGCTTGATGGCCTGCCGGCCGGCGATCTGGAAGGCGATGTCCTTGGAGTCGACGGGGTGCGTCTTGCCGTCGTACAGCGTCACCTTGAGGTCGACGATGGGGAAGCCGGCGAGCACGCCGCCGTCCAGCTGGCTGCGCACGCCCTTGTCGACGGACGGGATGAGCGACCTGGGGATGACGCCGCCGACGATCGCGTCGACGAACTCGTAGCCGCCGTCACGAACGTTGGCCTCCACCCGGATCGCGACCTCACCGAACTGGCCGGAGCCGCCGGACTGCTTCTTGTGTCGGTAGCGGACGTCCGCGCTGCCCGTGATGGTCTCGCGGTACGGGATGGTCGGCGTGCCGAGCTCCACCTTGATGCCGTACTTGCGGGCCATGCGGGCGAGGCTGAGCTGGATGTGGTTGACGCCCATGCCGCCGATGACGACCTCGGCGGTGACGGGGTCGAGGCTCTGGCGCAGGCCGGGGTCCTCGGCGAGCACGCGGCCCAGGGCCGTCTTGATCTTGTCCTCTTCGCCGCGGACCTTCGGGGTCACGGTGTAGGAGATCATCGGCGGCGGCGGCTCGATCGCGGGCACGTTCACGGCGGTCTTGCCGTCGTAGATGGTGTCGCCGGTGTGCGTGTCCTTGAGCTTGGCCACGCCGAAGATCTCGCCGACGGTCGCGGACTGCACCGTCGACTGCTTCTTGCCCACCAGCGCCAGCAGGCTCCCCAGCCGCTCGTGGTGCGCCGTGCGGGCGTTGGTCCAGTGACCGTCGGTGGTGACGGTGCCGCGGAGCACGCGGAACAGCGAGATCTGGCCCGCGAAGGGGTCGATCACAGTCTTGAAGCAGAGGGCCGCGGCGGGGCCGCTGGGGTCGTTCTCGACCTCCTCGCCGTCGGCGGTCTCCCACGCGGCGTGGTGCGTCGGGTCGGGGAACGCGGTGGCGAGCTCCAGGAGCAGGTCGGCGCCGATGTTCTTGACGGCGGAGCCGATCAGCACCGGCAGGAGCGTGCCCTCCTCGATGCCCTTGCGCAGGCCCGCCCGGACCTCGGCCTCGGTCAGCTCACCCTCATCGAGGTACTTCTCGACGAGCTCGTCGTCGGCCATCGAGACGGCCTCCATCATCTCCTCGAGGGCCAGCTCCACGGCGTCGGCCATGTCCGCGGGCACGTCGCCCTTGGCGGCCTTGCCGCTGTCGTCCTTGTAGGTGAAAGCGTTGCCGCTCATCAGGTTCACGACGCCGTTGAACGCGTTCTCCTTGCCGATCGGCAGCTGCAGCAGCACCGGCTCCAGGCCGAGCACTTCCTTGATCTCGGACAGCACGGCGTTGTGGTCGGCGCGCTCCCGGTCCATCTGGTTGATGAAGACCGCGCGCGGGAGGCCGAGCTCAGCGGCCCAGTTGGACGTGCGCTCGGTGTTCACCTCGACGCCATCGACGGCGGAGATGACGAGCACGCCAGCGTCGACGGCCTGCAGCGCCGACTGGGCGCTGTGCACGAAGTTGCCGTCTCCGGGGGTGTCGATGATGTGGTAGCGGAAGCCGTTGGCCTCTGTGGACAGCACGTGGCTGGCGATCGAGCCGCCTCGCTTGAGTTCCTCTTCCTCGATGTCGAAGAGCGACGAACCGTCGCTTGCGCTGCCGAGCCGGGTGTTCTGACCGGTCGTGCGGGCCAGCGCGTCGGCCAGCTGCGTCTTGCCGGCGCCGCCGTGGCCGAGGAGAGCGAAGGAACGGATTTTGGTGGGGTCGTGAGCCATGAAGTGTCTCGTACGGGGGCAGGGAGCACGGTGGCCCCTACGGGGACGCGCGCGCGAAGGGAGGCACGATCGAACATCCCACTGACCCTGTCAATCGCGAGGCCGGGGCTCCGTCGCCGACCTTCCGACTCGAGCCTAGGGGTTCATCCCGTAGATCTGCCGGAGACCCTCGAGGGTGAGATCGGGGACGACCTCGTCGATCGTCTCACTCCCCCGGCCGATCACCGACGCCAAACCGCCGGTGGCGAGCACGCGGGGCCGGGGCTCGCCGATCTCCTCCATGATGCGCTTGACCACCCCATCCACGAGCCCCTGGTAGCCGTAGAACAGCCCCGCCTGCATCGAGTGGATGGTGTTCTTGCCGACGACGGTGTCGGGGCGCGCGATCTCCACCCGGGGGAGCTTGCTGGCGTGGTTGAACAGCGCGGTGGCGGAGATCTGGTAGCCGGGAGCGATCGCCCCGCCCAGGTACTCGCCCTTGTCGCTGACCACGTCGAAGGTCGTCGCCGTCCCGAAGTCGACGATGATGCAGCGCCCCTGCACCTGCTCGTAGGCGGCGACCGCGTTCACGATGCGATCCGCGCCGACCTCCTTGGGGTTGTCGAGGCGGATGCGCATGCCCGTCTTGACCCCGGGGCCGACCACGACCGGCTCGGTGCCGAAGTACCGCTGGCAGGCGCGGCGGAAGACGTGGAGCTGGTCGGGCACGACGCACGAGACGATCGCGCCGCTGACCTCGTCGGGGTTCACGTCGGCGTGCCGGAAGAGGTCGTGGATCAGCACCCCCGTCTCGTCCGCGGTTCGGGCGGCGACGGTCTGGATGCGGAACCGGCGGAGCAGCCGAGGCCCCTCGTAGAGGCCCAGGACGATGTTGGTGTTGCCGACGTCGATGACGAGAAGCATGTCGCTACCCCAGCAGGTGCACATCTCCGGCGAGAAGGGTCCTCGCCGCGCCGCCCTCATCTAGCACCTCCAGCGCGCCGCTGTCAGCGAGTCCGGTGACCACGACGGTCTGGACCGCCCCCCCGAGTTCGACGGATGCGCTCCGGCCGATCATGGGCGCCATGGCGTCCCGCGCCTGGGCCATGAGGTCCGCGGCCCCTCCGGAGCGCGCAAGCTCGCGCTCGAGCTGCTCCAGGGAGGTGATCAGGCTCTTCAGGACGCGGTCGCGGAGCCCGTCGGGGGCGCCCTGCTCCAGCAACGAGGTGGCGCGGGAGGAGAGGTCCGGAGGCCAGCCGCCCCCGGGTGGGCGGAGGTTGATCCCGATCCCTACGACGATGCCGTCGATGGCTCCGCCGGTGGATCTCAGCTCGCACAGGATGCCGCCGAGCTTCCGGGTCCCCACGAACAGGTCGTTGGGCCACTTGAGCCACGCGCCCGCGCCCCCCAGGTGAGGGGCGACGGCGGCGCGGGCGGCGAGCCCGGCCAGGAGCGTCCAGCGCCAGGCTTCGGTGGCGGGCACCGCGGGGCGCCGCAGGATGCTGACGTACAGCCCCTGCCCGGCTTCGCTGGTCCACGTCCTCCCCTGCCGTCCCCGGCCCGCGGTCTGGGCGTCGGCGACGATCACGAGGCCGGCGGGGGCGCCGTCGTGGGCCCGCTCGCTGAGCAGCCGGTTGGTGCTGTCGACCGAGCCGAACCGTTCGATCCGGAACGTCCTGCTCACGTCAGGAAGTCGAGGCCGATGTCGATCCAGCGGGCCTGGTGGATCAGCGAGCCGCAGGAGATCACGTCCACCCCCGTGCCCGCGATCGCGGGCAGCGTCTCCAGCTTCACGCCCCCGCTGGCCTCCAGGACCACGCCCGGCGCCGAGGCGCGCAGCACGGTCACGGCCTCGGTCAGCTGGTCGACGGTGAAGTTGTCCAGCAGCAGCACCTCGGCCCCGGCGGCGACGGCCTCGTGGGCCTGCTCCAGCCGGTCGACCTCGCACTGCACCTTCACGAGGTGGTGCACCCGACACCGGGCGGCGGTGACGGCGGCGGTCACGGAGCCGGCGGCGACGATGTGGTTGTCCTTGACCATGACCCCATCGTCCAGCGCGAAGCGGTGGTTGTGGGCGCCCCCGATGCGCACGGCGTACTTCTCTACGGCGCGCAGGCCGGGGGTGGTCTTGCGGGTGTCGACGAGCCGGACGCCGGAGCCCGCGATCGCCTCGACGTGGCGGCGGGTCCAGGTGGCGACCCCGGACATCCGCTGCATGAAGTTGAGGGCTACGCGCTCGGCCGTGAGGATCCCCGCGAGGGGGCCGGAGACCTCCGCCAGAGTCGCGCCCGCGTCGACCGCGTCCCCTTCGCGAACGCGCCGCGTGACGGTGCTGCGGCCGTCGACCTGGCTGAAGACCTCTTCGATGACGGGCAGTCCGCACACGACCATGGGCACCCGCGCGGCGACGTGAGCGCGGCCGTGCGTGCTGGGATCGACGACGGCCGTGGTGGTGATGTCGCCGTGCCCGAGGTCCTCGCGGAGGGCCGCGGCCACGGTCGAGGACAGGTCGGGGATCACTCTTCGGGGGCGTCGCCCGCCATCCGCGCGGCTTCCTTGGCGAGGGCGGGGAGCACGGCCTGCATCGCGTTGGCGACGGCGCTGGCGATCGAACTCTCGATGGTCTGGGCGAGGGCGCCGCCGGGCTTGGTGAGGCGCTCGATCTCGGCGCGCACGATCTCCTCGACGGGCACCGCCTTGAGGTCGTCGGCGGAGTCGAGTTCGTCCTGGGCGGGGAGGAAGGCGTTCATAGAGGCGTCGCTGGGGCGGCCGATCTGGGACGACGAAGCGCTGGCCTCGTCCTCATCGTTGCCTGCCTCGGGGTCCTTGATGGGCTTGAAGTGCGCGGTCGTGCCGGAGTCGACGGGGACCGACACCGGGTGCTCGGGGTCGAACTCCTCCAGCGCCATCTCGGGCAGGTCCTGGGTCGCGTCGGGGCCGAGCTCCTCGTCGTCCAGCGGCTTGATCGCGGCGCTCACGACGCTCTCGGCCCAGCTGCCGCCGTCGTCGATGAGGACCTCCGCCTCGCTGGCCGGGAACACGCCCGTCATCGGGTCGATGATCGAGGCCGCGGCGCGGGGGTAGTTCCAGGAGTCGTCGGTGCCGTCGACCCCGAGGAAGAAGGACTTGCCCACGAGCGCCTCGAGCCGCGCGCTGAGGACGGCGCCGCGGACAGGGCGGGTGATGGTGGCGTCGGCCCCGGCTTCAGTGCAGCGGCGGGCGGCGACGCTGTCGCCGTGGCCGTACACGAGCATCACCTTGGTATCGGGGCGCTCTTCCTTGATCTGGCGGCAGAGCTCGTAGCCGTCCGTGCCCGGCAGCGCCGTGGCGGCGATCACGAGGTCCAGCCCGAACTCCTTGATGTCAGCGCGCGCGCGCGTGGCGTCGCCGGTGGAAAGCACCGATCCTCCCAGCACCTGGATCGCGCCACGAATCTGCCCGGTCAAGCCGGGGTCATGACTGACGATCAGCGTGCGTTCCCGAGTCCCCATGCCTGTTGTCTCCCCTCACTGAAGTCCGTCGGTGAGAGTAGCAGGATCCCCCGGGTGGACCTGCACGGGGCCGATACCGCACAATCACGCCGATGCCCTCCCCCATCAGCCGAAGACACCTGGTCGAGTGGTTCGAAGCCGCCTGCGTGCCCCGGGAGCAGTTCCAGGTCGGCGTGGAGTGGGAGAAGGAGGCGGTGCGCCGCGACGGCCGCCGGGTCGGATTCGACGACGCCGATGGCATCGAGTCGATCCTGGTGCGCCTCGCGGACCGATTCGGGTGGACGCCCGTGCACGAAGGCGGCCGCGTCATCGCGTTGAGTCGAGAAGGGGACAACATCACCCTCGAGCCGGGCGGGCAGATCGAGATCTCCACGGCGCCCCACCAGCGCCTGGCAGGGATCGAGCGAGCGCTGCGTCGACACCTTGCCGAGCTTCAGGCGGTGACCCGGGGCACGGACGTTTTGTTCGGCGCCAGCGGCTTCACCCCCGTGGCGTCGGTGACCGAGATCCCCTTCGTGCCGAAGGCTCGCTACGGCGTCATGCGCGACTACCTCGCCGTGCGGGGTGCGCTGGGCCACTCGATGATGAAGGGCACCAGCTCCGTGCAGGTGACCCTGGACTACGAGTCGGAGGCGGACTGCGCGCGCAAGTTCGCCATCGCGATGGCGCTGTCTCCGGTGGTCACGGCGCTGGCGGCCTGCTCGCCGTTCGTGGAGGGCCGACGGTCGGGGTACGCGTCGTGGCGGTCCCGGTGCTGGCAGCAGACCGATCCCGATCGCACGGGGCTGCTGGGCGATCTGCTCGCGCGTGACTTCACGTTCACGGGCTGGGTCGACTGGCTGATGGACGTGCCGATGATGTTCCTGCACATCCGCGGTCGGTACATCTCGGCCCAGGGGCGCACGTTCGGCGACTGGATTCGCGATGGGATCAGCGGCACCCGCCCCTCGGTCGAGGACTGGGAGCTGCACCTGACGTCGGTCTTCCCGGAGGTTCGGGTCAAGAACTTCATCGAGATCCGGGGGGCCGACAACAGTCCCCTCCCCCACGCGCTCGGGTTGGTGGCGCTGTGGAAGGGGCTGCTGTACGACCCCGAGGCGCTGGGCCAGGCCGAGGAGGTCGCCGCGCTGCTGCCGTTGAGCGACCGCGAGGCTCTGTGGGAGGTGGCGGCGCGTGATGCCCTCGCGGGCCGGCACCGCGGGCGAAGCTTGCGCGCGTGGGCCGGGCTTCTGCTGGAGATCGCCTCGGGCGGGCTGCAGCGGCAGGCGCCGGACGGGCCCGCTGAGGTCGCGTACCTCGCGCCGCTGGTCGAGCTCGCCAAGACCGGGGAGTCGCGGGCGGAACAGGTTTCACGGCTGATCGAAGAGCCCGCGGACCCGAGGGCGCTCGTGGCGGCGCTCGCCTACCCGGCCGTGGTTCGGATTCCGCCGGTGGCGCCGTCCGCGGGGCTGTGGTCGGCCTCCGAGCTGAGGGACGCTTCGCGCTAGCCGACGACTTCCAACTGGCGCACCCGCTCGAACAGCAGCAACCCAGCGGCCACGCTCACGTTCAGTGAGGTCACGACGGTGTCCGGCTTGAGCGAGATCGACGCGACCTGGTCGCAGCGGCTGCGGACCTTCGGGCCGAGCCCCCGGTCCTCGCCGCCCATGACGATGGCGATCCGCCCCGTGAGGTCGGCCTCGTGCCAGGCGACGTCGCCGTTGGCCTCCGCCCCGACGATCTTCACGGCGTACCGCTTCAGGGTCGCGAGCGCCGAGTTCAGCCCCTCCCGCACGACTGGCACCTCTTCGGCGCCGCCCATCGCCACCCGCTGCACCACGGAGCCGACCGGGGCGCCACGCCGCGTGGGCACGACCACCGCGTCGACACCCGAGGCAGCCGCCGATCGAAGGACGGCGCCCAGGTTGTGCTCGTACTGGACCTCGTCCAGCAACACGATGAACGGGTCCCGGCCGGTCGCGTCGACCGCGTCCAGGATCTCCTTGAGGGTGTGCTTGGGGAGCGGCTCGGCGAACGCGATGACGCCGTTGTGCACGCCCGTCTCGCTGAGCTCCTTGAGCCGGCCTCGAGGCACAAACTCGAACGACGCCTTCTGCTCGGAGCAGAGCTTGCGGATGGTGCGGAGCTTGTCGTCCGGCTTGGCCCGGTCGTCGACGAGGACGCGCTTGACGCGCTTGCTCGCGGTCAGCGCCGCCAGCACCACGTTGCGGCCCTCGAGTTGGTCCTCGCCGCCGCCCTTGGCCACATCCGATCCTAGAGCAGGTTCGCGGCGAGCTCGGCCAGGTCGCTGCGCTCACCCTTGTTCAGGGTGATGTGACCCGCCAGACCCTCTTCCTTCAGCTTCTCGACCACGAACACGAGGCCGTTGCTGGTGGCATCCACGTACGGATTGTCGATCTGGTAGGGGTCGCCCGTGAGCACGACCTTGGTGCCCTCACCGGCCCGCGTGATGATCGTCTTGATCTCGTGCGGGGTGAGGTTCTGGGCCTCGTCGATGATGAGGTACTGGTGCGGGATGGAGCGGCCGCGGATGTAGGTCAGCGGCTCGATCTCGAGCAGCCCTTGGTCGATCAGCTCCTGGTAGCCCCGGCTCTTGCCGCCGCGCCCCGAGCTGCGCGTATCGAGGATGAACTCCACGTTGTCGTAGACCGGCTTCATCCAGGGGTTGAGCTTCTCTTCGATGTCGCCCGGCAGGTAGCCGATGTCCTTGCCCATCGGGAAGATCGGGCGGCTCACCAGCAGGCGGTGGTAGGCCCGCTCGTCGGCGCTCTTGTGCAGGCCGACGGCGATCGCCAGCAGCGTCTTGCCGGTGCCCGCCTTGCCCACGAGGGTGACCAGCTTGAGGTTGTCGTCCAGCAGCAGGTCCAGCGCGAAGCACTGCTCCTTGTTGCGGGGGTAGATGCCCCAGACGCCTTCCTTGATGCGGGTGACCAGTTGCAGCTGGCCCCCTTCGGAGCTCACGCGCGCCAGCGCCGTCTGGTTGGGGCGGTCGGCGTTGCGCAGCACCACGCACTCGTTGGGGTACAGCTCCTCGGTGTCGTAGTCGGCCACGGAGCTGCGGTACAGCGCGTCCACGACCTCCGGGTCCACCGTGATCTCACGCTGGCCGGTCCACAGCTCGTCCAGCTGGACCTTGCCGTGCTCGTAGTCCTCCGAACGCGTGCCCAAGGCGTTGGCCTTGATGCGCATGTTCGTGTCCTTCGTGACGAGGATCACCTTGCCCGGACGCGACTCCCTCGCGTTCAGGCCGTGAGCCACCGCGAGGATCAAGTTGTCGTTGCGGTGCTTCGGATCGGCCCACTTCCAGGCGATCTCCGTCTCCGCGAGGTCGACCCGGAAGGTGCCTCCGTCCGGCAGCGGGATCCCGTCGGACAGGCTCGCACCGGTCTCGATCCGGAGCTTGTCGACGTACCGACCGAACTGGCGGGCGTTGCGGCCCGTCTCGGTCAGGTCCTTCTTGAAGCGATCGATCTCCTCCACGACGGTGATGGGAAGCACCACGTCATGCTCTTCAAACTTGAAGATCGCGCTGGGGTCGTACAACAAGACGTTCGTATCGAGGACGTACGTCTTGCGTTCTTCGGAGGGAGCTCGCTCGATCAAGGACTGGCCCTGCGGCAAGGGGGAAGGAGACTCAAAGGGGCTGTGATACACGCGGCAGAACTCGGGTTCGTCGGGCCGGGAGGGACTGTATCCAAGTCCGTCTCAGTATCAAGCAAAAGCTTGCGTCCGGCAAACAACGGACCCACGGGACACTCAGTCTTCGTCACCGCCGTTTTGGATGCGCTCGCGCAATTGGCGGCCGACCTTGAACACCGGAAGGACCTTGCTGTCGACCGGGATCGGCGCCCCGGTCTTGGGGTTTCGGCCCGTGTACGACTCGTAGTGCTTGGTCTTGAAGGAGCCGAAGCCACGGATCTCGATCCGGTCTCCACGGACCAGGGCTTCTTCCATGGACGTGAAGATCGTGTTGACGAGCTGCTCCGCCTTCTTGCGGGTCAGCCCTCCGTTTGCGGCCACCGCTTCAATCAGCTGTGACTTGGTCAACATCCCTCCTCAAATCGAGCCTGCTTTCTACCATCGGGCTCAAATGAGGGTCAAGTTAACTGCCTTACATTGCAGGAGTTTTGACGTCCTTCAACCTCAGCTCGAGGTTGGACAGGCCCTGCCACCAGTTCACCTGAAGGTGGAACGCTGCGTCGATGGGTCCGTCGAACGCCTCCGGGGCCAGCCCCAGGCCAAACCCGACCGCCTTGTAGCGAGGGCCGTTCCCCTGCCGCAGCGTCATTCGGATCCCGCCCTTGCTCAGCGCCTTGACGTCGGTGGCGATGAGGCCCCGGGCGACGAACAGGGGCTGCGGGTTGCCCAGGCCGAACGGCGCGAGGCCGTCGATCGCCTCCAGCAGCGACCAGTCGGCGTCGTCCAGGTCGAGTTCGGCGTCGATCTTGAGCCGCGGCGTCCACAGATCGTCGGCCTCGTCGGCGAACGCGTCGTGCACGAACGCCTCCCGCAGCGCCTCGAGGTTCTCCTGCTTCAGGGTCATGCCCGCGGCCGCTCGGTGCCCGCCGAAGCGCATGAGGAGGTGCTCGTTGCGCTTCAGGGCCGTGAACAGGTCCACCCCGCTGATGCCCCGGCCGGAGCCGGTGGCGGTGCCGTCGTCCTTGCAGGCGAGCACGATGGCGGGCTTGTGGAGGTGGTGCATCAGCCGGCTGGCGACGATGCCGACCACGCCGGGGTGCCAGTCGTCGCTCCACACGACGACCCCCTTGCGGGTCTCCAGCAGCGGGTCGCCGGCGATCTGCTGCAGTGCCTCGGCGTGGATGCGCCGCTCGGTCTCCTGGCGCCGACGGTTGTAGGCGTCCAGCTCCACGGCGATCTTCTTCGCCCCCGGCTCGGACTCGGCGAGCATCAGCTGCACGGCCGAGGCGGCCTCGGCGAGGCGTCCGGCGGCGTTGATGCGGGGCCCGAGGCGGAACCCCAGGTGCGACGCCTCTAGCGGCTCGTCCGGTTTGATCCCGCTCACGTCGATCAGCGCCGCGAGGCCGGGCCGCTTCCGGGAGCCCAGGACCTTGAGCCCCGTCTGGACGAGCAGCCGGTTGATCCCGCGCAGCGGCGCCAGGTCCGCCACGGTGCCGAGGGCGACGATGTCGAGGTAGTCGCGCAGGTCCGGCTCGGGCGCCTCCGCGAAGTCCCCGTCGGCGCGCATGCGGGCGCGCAGGGCGATGGCCAGCATGAAGGAGACGCCGACCGCGGCGAGTTCCCCGTAGGGACCGTCGGCGCCGTCGATCTTGGGGTTCACGATCGCGCAGGCGGCCGGCAGCTCAGGAGGCAGCGTGTGGTGGTCGCAGACGATGGTGTCGATGCCCCGGGCGTTCCCCGCGTCGATCGCCGCGTGGGCGCTGACGCCGGTGTCGCAGGTGACCAGCACCTTGACCCCTTCGTCGGCCAGCCGTTCGACGGTGTGCAGCGCCACGCCGTAGCCGTCCCGCACGCGGTGGGGGGCGTACCAGGTGACGTTGGCGCCGAGGCGTCGCAGCAGGTGCACGAGCATCGCTACGGACGTGCAGCCGTCGACGTCGTAGTCGCCGTGGATGCAGATCCGCTCCTGGGTGCGGATCGCCGTGAGCAGGCGATCGACCGCGTCGTCCATGCCGTGCATCACGCGCGGATCGGGCAGGTCGCGCAGGCTCCCCTTCAGCCAGAGCCGGCCGACGTCGGCCTCGTGCACGCCGCGGTTGCGGAGCAGTTGGGCGATCAGGGGGGGGACGTCGAGGGCGTCTGCGAGCGGGCCCGGGTCGCCGGAGTCACGGACCTTCCACGAGCGCTGGGCGCGGGGGAGATCCGGAAGGGGGATCTCGACCGATTCCCCCGGACGCATCGTGGGCCGGGCCTAGAGCCGCGCGCCGTGGTTGGCGCCGCGCTGCAAGGGCGCGGAGTCCTCGCGGATGTCCACCGGGAGCCACTTCTGGAGGGCGACGATGATTGGCGAAGCGACGTAGATCGACGAGTACGTTCCGACCAGCACGCCGACCACCAGAGCGATCGCGAAGTCTTGGATGATCGGGCTGCCGAAGATGATCAGGGAAGTCACCGCGAGCAGGGTCGTCACCGACGTCAGCAGGGTGCGGCTGAGCGTCTCGTTGAGCGAGATGTTGATCACCTCGATCAGATCCCGGCGCGGGAACCGACGGAGGTTCTCCCGGATTCGGTCGTACACCACGATTGTGTCGTTCAACGAATAACCGACGATGGTGAGCAGCGCGCCGATCGTGGGCAGGCTGAACTCACGCCCGAAGATGCAGAACACGCCGATGGTGATGGCGACGTCGTGGGTCAACGCGACCACCGCGCCCGGCGCGAAGCTCAGGTCGAAGCGGAAGGCGATGTAGACGAGGATCAGAGCCAGCGAGAAGAAGATCGCCAGCAGGCCCTTGCGACGCAGCTCCGCGCCGACCGTGGGGCCGACCATCTCCACCCGCTGGACGGAGAAGTTGGGCTTGCCGTCGGCGCCCGTGCCGAGCGCGCCGGCCAGCTCCTCCTTCACCCGATCGGTGAGGCCGGGGTAGCTGATCTCCCACGCGTTGTGCTCGACCTTGGACTCCTCGACGGTGACGCCGGCTTCGAGCGCGTCGAGCTTGCTGCTCAGCTCCGCCGCGGTCATCGGCTTGGTCGCCGTCGCCCGCATGCTTACGCTCTGGCCGCGCTCCCACTCGAACCGCTTCCAGGACTCCTCGCCGTAGTCGGCCGTGAGCTGGGCCGCGGCCGCGTCGAAGAACTCGTCGGCGCCGAAGTTGACGGTCTCGACGCGGAGCAGGAACTCCCGGCCGGTCGATCCGAACGACTGCACGTTGTCGTCCTCCATCCCGATGGCGCCGAGGCCGCCGCGGATGTCCTGGACCGTGACGCCTTCGGCGACCTGGACCTGGATGAGGGTTCCGCCCGCGAAGTCGACGCCGTACTTGGGCGCGAACGGCAGGTCGGGAGACATCGTGCCCGCCACCGCGATGAGCGCGGAGATGGAGACGAGAATGACGGACACCACGGCGAGCGGCTTGCGCTTGCCGAGGAAGTCGAGGTTGAGACCAGGCTTGACGATCTGCATGACTAGATGCCGATGGAGAGGCGCTGAACGCCTCGGCTATGGGTCTGCCAGTCGAAGATGAGTCGCGTCACCACCAGGGCCGTGAAGACCGAGGTGATGATGCCGACCATCAACGTGACGGCGAAGCCCTTGATGGGACCGGAGCCGTAGCTGAAGAGCACGGCGCCGGTGATGAACGTGGTGATGTTGGCGTCCAGGATGGTCCAGGTCGCCTTCTCGTACCCGGCGGCCACCGAGGCGCGGACGGACTTGCCGGCCAGCACCTCTTCGCGGATGCGCTCGTAGATGATGACGTTGGCGTCTACGGCCATGCCTATTGTGAGGATGATCCCTGCGATGCCGGGCAGCGTCAGCGTGGCCCCGAACGCGGCCAGCAGCGCCAACAGCAGCACCATGTTCAGGATGACCGCGACGTTCGCGATGATGCCGGCGCCTCGGTAGTAGAGGACCATGAAGGCCAGGATGATGACCAGCGCGATGAGCGCCGCCATGCGGCCCGCGGAGATGGAGTCATCGCCCAGCGTCTTGCCGACCGTCCGGTTGTGGAGGATCTCGATGGGGGCCGGCAGCGCGCCCGCCTGAAGCACGATCTTCAGGTCGTCCGCGTCCTGCAGCACCCGGGGGTCGTTGCCGTCACCGAGGGTGATGGAGGCGACGCCGTTGGGGATCTTCTCGTTGAAGACCGGCGCGCTGTTGACGTTGTTGTCCAGCACGATGGCCATGCGCTTGCCGACGTTGTCGCCGGACAGCTTGGCAAAGATGCGGCCGCCCTCGTCGTCCAACTCCATCCGCACGTACGGCTGGTTGAACTGGTCGCGGCTGACCGAGGCGTACTCGACCCGGTCGCCGGTGAGATCCACCCGCTTGTTCACGAGGTAGGGCTCCTCCCGCAGGAGGCGCTGAGAGATCTCGTCGAACTTCTTCTTGTGGAAGATCTCGGCGTCCTCCGGGAGCTTGCCGTCCAACGCCCGCCGAAGCGCGATGTCGGTGTAGTTGGTGCCCAGACCGGCCGCTTCGACGGCGGCGCTGACGACGCCCTCGACCCGGGTCTGGGGCCACTCGTTCTCGTTGTAGAGCATGCGGAACTCGAGCTGGGCGGTCTTGCCGACCAGGTCGATGGCACGCTGCGGGTCGTCCAGGCCGGGGAGCTGCACCGTGATTCGGTCCACGCCCTTGGTGAGGATGAGCGGCTCGGTGACACCGAACTCATCGACCCGGTTTCGGATCGTCTCGACCGCCTGCTGCAGCGCCGTGTCCTTGACGTTGGCGGCGTAGTCCTCGGTCAGGTTGAACAGCAGCGCGTCCTTCTCATCGATGGTGCGCCGGCCCGCGAAGACGTAGATGAACGTCTTGTCCACGACGGTGGCGCGCGCCTTGTCGTGGTCGCTGGGCTGGACGAACAGTGCCATCTCGGAGCTGTTCTCGAGCCGCTTGCCCGAGCAGGTGATGCCCTCCTCCTCGATGACGTTGCAGAGGTCGGAGACGCCGCGGTCGGCGGAGGCCTCCAACGCCTTGCGGAGCTCGACCTGAAGCTCCAGGTCGATGCCGCCCTGAAGGTCCAGTCCGAGGTTCAGCTTCTGCTGCGGGAACACCTCCGCCCACGACGGCGCGACGGTGTGCGCGTCGGGGTGGTCCGAGCCCGGGGCCTTGGCCATGTGGTCCGCGAGCGTCTGCTCCGCGGCGGCCTTCTCGTCCGCGCCGAGGGCGGCCTCGACCTGGGCCGAGAGCTGATCGCCGCGGTTCTTCCACGCCTCGATCTCTTCGGCCGTCGACCACGCGCCGAGCGTCCACACGAGCCACGCCATTGCGAGGAGCGCGGCTGCCACGGTCGCGGCGAATTTGAACTTCCAGGTGCCGTCCATGCTTCGAATCCTGCTGCTGCTACTTGGCTTCGGTCGCCGCCGGCGTCTTCGCCGGGGCTTCCACGGTCGGGTCTCCGACCATTGCCACCTTGTCTTTCAAAAAACGGAGCTTGGTGCCCTTGCCGACCTCGACCGTCACGGTCTTGTCGTCGACGAGCGCGACCTTGCCCATCATTCCGGAGGTCATCACCACGGGGTCCCCCTTCTTGAGGGCCGACACCATGGTGCGGTGGTCCGAGGCCTGCTTGGTCTGCGGCCGGATCACCAGGAAGTACCAGATGCCGATGATGCTGCCGAAGAAGAACAGCAGCTCGAAACCGCCACCACCCGCGGGCGGGGGGGCGCCTTGGGCCTGGGCGTGGGCGGTGCTGATGAAGAGGTCGAACATGGTGTCTCTCAGGCCCTTTGCGCCGACGGGGGTCGGCCCGCCTCGTCGCGCTGCTGCGCTTGCGCGAGGAGGTCCCCGAAGGTGCCGTCCTCGATCGAGGCTCGGATGCGTCGCATCAGGTCGAGCCAGTGGTGCAGGTTGTGGATGCTGTGAAGCCGCGCGGCGAGGCCATCCCCGGTAACGAACAAGTGCCGCAAGTAGGCGCGGCTGAAGCGTTGGCAGACGGGGCAGGCGCAGTCGGGGTCGATGGGACCATCGTCGTTCCGATGCTTTGCGTGCTTGATGATGATCCTTCCCCTGGAGGTAAACAGGTTGCCGTTGCGGGCGTTTCGGGTGGGTAGGACACAGTCGAAGAGGTCAATGCCAGCGGCGACTGCCTCGACGATGTCTTCGGGGTACCCAACGCCCATCAGGTACCTGACCCGACCCCTCGGAAGCCGCGGGGCGGCGAAAGCTACCACCTTTCTCATGGCTTCGGGAGACTCCCCCACCGAAAGGCCGCCGAGGGCATATCCGTCGAATTCGAGGGCTGCGAGGCGGTCCGCGGACTCCTTGCGCAGGTCCTCGTCCAGGCCCCCCTGAACGATGCCGAACAGGGCCGGGCCGTTCACCGGATCCCGCTCCACGCGGACGGCTCGAGCGGCCCAGTCCATCGACCGGTTCATCGCGGCGCGCACCTGGCCGGGGGTGCCGGGCAGCGGCGGGCACTCGTCCAGGACCATGCCGACGTCCACGCCCATGTCGATCTGGGACTGCACGCAGGACTCGGGCGTCATGCGCACGCGGTCGCCGTTCCAGGGGTTGCTGAAGGTGACCCCGTCGTCGTCGATCTTGCGGCGGTCCGACATCGAGAAGACCTGAAAGCCCCCGCTGTCGACGAGGATCGGCTTGTCCCAGGCCATGAACGAATGCAGCCCGCCGCGCTCGGCGATGTACTCGGTGCCGGGCCGGCAGATGCAGTGGAAGGTGTTGGACAGGATGATGTCCGCGCCCAGATCCTCCAGCTCCCACGGGGTGATCCCACGGACTGCCGCGTGCGTGCCCACGGGCATGAACGCCGGGGTCTGAACAGTGCCGTGAGGGAGCTGCAGCTGACCGCGTCGGGCCTCGCTGCCGCCGTCCTCGGTCAGCACCTCAAAGGAAGAGCATTGCGTCGCCATAGCTGAAGAAGCGGTAGCCCCTCGTCTGGGCCTCGGCGTACAGCTCCAGGATCCGCTCCCGGCCGACGAACGCGGCCACGAGCATCACCAGGCTGCTGCCGGGCGTGTGGAAGTTGGTGAGCAGCGCCATCGCCATGCGAGGCGGAGCGGCGGGGTGCAGGAACAGGTCGGTGGACCGGAACGCGCCGTCGGCGGGACGTCCCTGTCGGTTCCAGGTCTCCAGCGTGCGGCAGGAGGTCGTGCCGACCGCGACGATCCGGCCTCCCCGGGCCTCGCAGGCGGCGATCGCGGCGGCGGTGGCAGCGGGGACGGACCAGGACTCGGCGTGGAGGTGCACGTCGGCGAGGCGATCGACCCGAATCGGGGCGAAGGTCCCCTCCCCCACATGCAGGGTGACCCGCGCGTGAGGGATGCCCCGCTCCTCCAGCCGGGCGAACACGGCGGGGGTGAAGTGGAGCCCCGCGGTGGGCGCTGCGGCGGCCCCTTCGTGCTCGGCGTACACCGTCTGGTAGCGCTCGGAGTCGGCTGCCCGGGGACCGTCGGGGCGCTCGATGTAGGGGGGCAGCGGCATCTCCCCCCAGGCGTGCTGGAGGGTCGCGGTGAGCCCGTCGATCCGCCGGGCGCCGCTGGGAAGGACCTCCCCGATCGTCACGGTCGGGCCCTCCGCTCCGGTGCCCAGGTGGACCAGCGTCAGCACGCGGCCGGGCTCCAGCCTCGCCGACCCCTTGACCCAGGCGGCCCACCCGCCGTCCGGCAGCGGGTCCAGCACGAGCATGCGGACCCGTCCCCCGGTGTCCTTGCGGGCGGTGAGGAACGCGGGGCGCACGCGGGTGTCGTTGATGACGAGGAGGTCGCCGGGGGCGAGCAGATCCGGCAGCTCCGAGAAGGTGTGGTGGGCCGCGGTTCCGCCTCCCGCGGTCACCATCAACCGGGAGGCATCCCGCACGGCGGCCGGCTCCTGGGCGATGAGGGCGGGGTCGAGCTTGTAGCGGTAGCTGGCGGCGAGCGCGTCGGCGGGCGAGGTGTCGGGCAAGGCGACGGGGTAGTAGGTCACGGCCCGGGGGCTGTCAACGGTGCCGGCCCGCGCGCGGGTAGGTCATACTGCGCGCCCATGCGGGTCGCCCTTGCTCAGATCAACGCCACCGTGGGCGCCGTGCGCGGCAACCGGGCGCGCCTCGAGGAGGCCTACGCCGAGGCCCGAGCCGCCGGCGCGGACCTCGTGGCCGCCCCCGAACTGGCGCTCAGCGGGTACCCGCCGCGGGACCTCGCGGAGCGTCCCGCCTTCGTTTCAGCCTGTGAAGAACAACTCGAGGTATTGGCCGCAATCACAAGTGATGGCGGTGGGTTGCTCGTCGGCACGATGGAGGCCGCTTCCCCCGACTCGGTCGGCAAGGGGGTCTACAACGGGGCCGCGCTGCTGGCCGAGGGGCGGGTCGTCGCCCGCTTCCGCAAGAGCCTGCTGCCGACCTACGACGTGTTCGACGAGGCGCGCTACTTCCAGCCCGCCGATCCCGACACGGTCGTTCCCGTCACGTTCCAGGGAGTGCGCCTCGGCGTGACCATCTGTGAGGACGTCTGGAACGACGCGGACTTCTGGCCGCACCGGATGTACGACTTCGATCCCGCGCAGCGCCTCGTCGATCTCGGCGTCGACGTGATCGTGAACCTGTCGGCCTCGCCCTTCCACCTCGGCAAGCAGGATCTGCGGCGCCGCATGCTGACGACGTTGGCGGCCAGCGCCGGCGTGCCCGTGCTGCACTGCAACCTCGTGGGAGGCAACGACGACCTCGTCTTCGACGGCGCCAGCTTCGCGGTCTGGCCCGACGGCGGCGTTCGGGGCAGAGCCCCCGCCTTCGTCGAGGCGCTCACCACCATCGATCTGGACGCGCCCGGGTTGCCCGAGGAGCCGCCCATGCCGTCGTGCGCCGAAGAAGCGGCGGTGGATGCCATCACGCTGGGGGTGCGCGACTACTTCGCCAAGTGCGGCTTCAGCAAGGCGGTCATCGGGCTCTCGGGCGGCATCGACTCGGCGCTGACGGCGGCGTTGGCGGTGCGGGCCCTGGGGGCGGACGCGGTGACCGGCATCACGATGCCGTCGCGCTACTCCTCGGACGGCTCCGTCGACGACAGCCGGGACCTCGCGCGCAACCTCGGGATCGACGTGCACACCGTCGCCATCGAGCCGGTACACACCGCGATGACCAAGCTCCTGGGGGGGCTGTGGGAGGGTCCGACGACCGGCATCACCGACCAGAACATCCAGGCCCGCGTGCGCGGAAACATCCTGATGGCGTGGTCCAATCGCAACGGCGCCCTGGTGCTGTCCACCGGCAACAAGTCCGAGCTCGCGGTCGGCTACTGCACGCTGTACGGCGACATGGCGGGGGGGCTGGCGGTCATCTCGGACCTGCCCAAGACGTTCGTCTACCGCGTTGCGTGCTGGCTCAATCGGGACGGCGAAGTCATCCCCGAGCCGACGATCACCAAGCCTCCGTCAGCCGAACTGGCGCCCGATCAGAAGGACACCGACTCGCTGCCCGAGTACGACGTGTTGGACGCGATCCTGGCCGGCTACCTGGAGGAAGGGCGCTCCCTGGCGGAGCTTCGCGCCTCCGGGGTGGCGGACTCCGCGACGGTCGATCGGGTGGTGCGGCTGGTGGACCGGAACGAGTACAAGCGCCGTCAGGCGGCGCCGGGCATTCGGGTCACGTGCAAGGCATTCGGTCCGGGGCGGCGTTTCCCAGTGGCGGCGCGCTTGGAGCACCACCCCTTCGAGGACTGATCAGCCCTTGTCGCCGTCGGCCTTCTTTCGGCCGCCGGGCGGATAGTCCGCCGCCTTCTCGACCGGGATGCGGAGCAGGGCAACGTCGCGCGGAGCATCGATGCACAGCCGGACCCAGTTGCCTTTGACCCGCTTGATGTAGATCCGCACATCGTCACCGATCTGCAGGATCTCCCCCTCTTTTTGCGTCAAAACCAGCATGGCTGGATGCCTTGTACCTCAGGCCGCCCCAACTTGTCCCTATTCAGCTTCCGGCTTGGTCGGACGGGTGTAGCCAGCAGACTGCGCGAAGCCTTCGAAGGCGCGCAGAAGCTCGATCGGGATGGGCAGCACAACGGTGGAGTTCTTCTCCGCGGAGACCTCGACCAGCGTCTGCAGGAAGCGCAGCTGGATGGTGGTCGGCTCCGACGCCATGAGCGTCGCCGCTTCGGTGAGCTTGTGAGACGCCTGGAGCTCGCCCTCGGCGGAGATGATCTTGGCCCGCCGCTCGCGCTCAGCCTCGGCCTGCTTGGCCATCGCGCGCTGCATGCTCTGCGGCAGATCGATGTGCTTCAGCTCGACCTGCGAGACCTTGATGCCCCACGCGTCGGTCGCCTCGTCCAGTAGCAGCTGGAGGCGGTCGTTGATGTTCTCACGCTCCGACAGCAGCTGATCCAGCTCCGCCTCACCGGCGACGGACCGCAGCGTCGTCTGCGCCAACTGGGACGTCGCGTACAGGAAGTTCTCGATCTCGATGACGGCCTTCTCGGGCTGCATCACGCGGAAGTAGACGACCGCGTTGATCTGGATCGAGACGTTGTCCCGGGTGATGACGTCCTGGGCGGGGATGTCGAGGGTGACGACCCGCATGGAGATCCGAACCATGCGCTCCAGCCCGGGGATGAGGAGCACGAGCCCGGGGCCGCGCACGCCCACGTAGCGGCCGAGTCGAAACACGACGGCGCGTTCGTACTCGCGCAGCACCTTGAAGGCGGAGAAGAGCACGAGGCCGAGAAAGACGACGACGACCGCGCCGAGCTGAAAGATGATTTCCATGATTGCTACCCCTCTGCTGCTTGCTCGCGGGCGACCTCGAGGATCATCCCGTCCTTGCTGCGGACGACCACGCGGACGCCCTCCTCGATGGGTTCGGCCGACCAGGCCTGCCATCGCTCGCTCTGCACGAACACCCGGCCGAGCGCGTCGGGCCCTCCCCCGCTGGGCTTCGTCATCCGGCCGCGGGCGCCGAGGATGCCCTTGTCGCCCGTGTAGACCTTGCGATCACGGTCACGCACCAGTAGCCAGCCGATGAGCAAACCGAGCACGAGGGCCGTCGATGCGACCACGCCGACTGTGATGGGAGACACGCCGACCGGAACCTCCGGAGTCTCTTCGATGAGGAACAGCCCGCCGAATGCGAGCGCCACCACACCGCCGATGGTCATCAGACCATAGGTGGGGATGAAGAGGTCTGCGATGACCAGACCGGCGCCCACCAGGACGAACAGGAACGCGACCGCGTTCACGGGCAGCGCGCTCAGGCTGAACAGCCCCAGGAGCAGGCAGGTCGCGCCGACGATGCCGGGCACGAACAGGCCGGGGTTCCGCAGTTCGATGCCGAGGCCGAGCAGGCCTCCCATCAGGAGCAGGTAGGCGATCGACGGCTCGGTCAGCAGGTACAGGACGCGCAGGCGCAGCGGCCACGTCTGCTCGATCACGGGCCCGGTGGTGCGCAGGATCGTCCGCTTGCCGTCGGACAGTTCGACCTCTCGGCCTTCGGTCTGGGCGAGCAGGTCGGTGAGCGAGGTCGCGACCAGGTCGACGACCTTCAGCTCGATCGCCTCGTCCTCGGTGACCGTGACGCTCTCACGCACCGCGCGCTCGCCCCAGTCGCCGTTGCGGCCGCGGATGTCGGCGATGTTGTGGATGAAGGAGACGGTGTCTTCGGTCACCTTGTCCAGCATCGCCTGCTGGGTCGACTTCCCCGTGGCCTCCTTGCCGTCATCGCCCTGCGACGGGCCGAGGAAGACGGGGTGGGCCGCGCCGGTGTGCGTGCCCGGGGCCATCGCCGCGACGTGGCCGGCCATCGTCAGGAAGAGCCCGGCGGAGGCGGCCCGCGACCCCGTGGGGCCGACGTAGGTGATGATCGGCGTCTCGCTGGCGAGCATGCGGATGACGAGCCGACGGGTGTCCTCGAGCACCCCCCCGGGGGTGTCCATGATGATGACGAGGGCGCGGATCTCCGGGTCGCTCTCGGCGCGATCCATCGCCGCGAGCAGGTACTCCTTGCTGCCCCGGTTGATCGTGTGCACCTCCAGCCGGGCCACGAGCACCGAGCCCGGGCCGGGATCGACGGGTGGGGCGAGCGCGATCTCGCTGGAATCATCGTCATCGCCGGTCCCCAGCGCGGGCGCCGCAAGCGCGACGGTCGCCAGGAGCAGCAGCGTCAGGCCGATCCGCCTCACGAGCTTCCGCGCGCCTGCGAGGCCGTCATCACGCTGCCCAGATCCTTCCCCGTGGCCATGGCGTACTCGGCCCGGACCAGCTTCATGTCCTCCAGCGTCTTGCGCTTGTCAGCGGGGTTTCGGAGCAGGTAGGCGGGGTGGTACGTGGGGACCAGGACCGCGTCGCGGAACGGGTGGGCCCGCCCGCGCAGGCGGCCGATGCCGGTGTCGGTCTTGAGCAGCGTCTGCACCGCGAACCGGCCCAAGCCGACGACCACGGCGGGCTTGATGGCGTCCAACTGGGCCCACAGGAACGGCGAGCAGCTGGCGACCTCGTCGGGCTGCGGGTCGCGGTTCTGCGGCGGCCGGCACTTCACGACGTTGCAGATGTAGACGTCCTCGCGCCGGAGGCGGAGCACGTTGGTGATGATGCGATCGAGCAGCTCACCCGCCTTGCCCACGAACGGTTCGCCCTGCTGGTCCTCGTAGTAGCCGGGCCCTTCGCCGACGAAGACGATGTCGGCGTTGGGGTTCCCGACGCCGAAGACGAGGTTGGTGCGGCCCTTGTGGAGGCGGCAGCGGGTGCAGTCGCCGAGGTCGCGGGAGATCGACGGGAGGGTCGGGGTGGCCGGGGGCCTGGCGGCGGCAGGGGCCGGCGCTGGCTTGGGGGGGGCTTCGAGCTCGGGGACGGGGACGGGGGCTGGGGCTGGCGCGGCCGCGACGGGGGCTTCGTCGGGCTCGGGCTCGGGCACGGGTTCGGGCGTGGGCACGGGGAGGTCGGCGGAGGACCAGCGGGCTCCGAGGGACTGGTGTACGTCCAGGTACGTCCGGAGGTCGGCGGCGATCGAGGCGACTTCGTCCAGGGGGTTGCTCACGGAACGGTGAACTCCACGTTCGCAGTGTTGCCCCAGCCGTCGTCGACCACCAGGGTGTGATCCCCCGCCGCGACGCCCGAGACGTCGACCGTGATCACGGTCGAGTCGCCGCTGGAGACCGCATCGACGAGGGTGCCGAGGTCGACCGTAAGTCCGGCGGGCCCTTCCACCAGGGGGGTGGGGGTTCGGGGGTCGCTTTCGAGGTGGAGCATGCGGTAGCCCCGCCCCGCGGCGGCGTAGGACGCCGTCACCGTGAGCGTCGTCCCGTCCAGCGCCGGCGTGGCGGCGATGGCGGCGGGCACGACCTCGAACACGTCGCTCGTGGCCTCCCACGGCGTGGTGTCGTAGGGGTACTCGGTGTCGGCGGGATCGCGGTTCAGCCCCGAGGCGACGAAGCGGTAGTTCCCCAGCGGCAGGCCGGGAGCGTCGTCCACCGAATCCCAGGTGTCGACCGCCTGCCACTCGGCGACGTAGCGGTGGGTGCGCACCGGGTCGGTCTCGACGTCGGTACCGGTCAGCGGATCGGGCGTGTAGGTGATGATGAGATCGGGGAGCTGGTCGTCGACGACGTTGCCCCCCGGGGTCAGCACCGGCGCCCAGCTGCCGTCGTCGCCCTCGCGATCCAGCACCACCGAGACGAGCCCGGTGGCGGGGTCGTTCCCGACGAAGGTCCAGGAGGCGATGCCCTGGATGCGCCCGATCGTGGCCGCGGGTGTGGCGGCCGCGGGGACAACGTGGTCGTACGTGTAGACGTAGTCCGGCATCGGGTCGGCGGTCGTGCCGGCCTCCGGGGTCACGTCCGGCTCGACCCAGGGAGTCGGCCACTCGGGATACCAGGTCGACGTCGGGTAGTCGGGCCAGGCGGGGTCTTCGGCCACCGGGGTGGAACCCAGTTCGATGACGTCGAGCATGCGCTCCAGCAGGTACTCGCCCTGCAGCGGCCCCCAGACCGTGATCGCGGCTTCGTAGCCGGCGAGCAGCCAGTCGTCCGTGGTCAGCAGGTAGCCCTCGTGGTCCATCGCGTAGCCGATGACGATGGTCTCGGACACGTCCTTCTCCGCGGCGGCGCGGTGGCGCAGCGACTGGGTCCACAGCGTCGTCGCCTCGCCCGGAGCGAACGCGAACACCACGTCCTTGTCCGTGGTCGAGCCGCCCAGCCGCGTCACCGGGATGCCGGTCATGCCGAGGGCGCCGAGCATGGAGGTGCGCGTCTCCGGCAGCGGCAGCGGGTACTGGTCGCGCGTCTCGATGTACTCTTGGAAGGCGATGCGGAAGAGCGCGAAGCCGAGGTCCAGGTCGAGGCAGGAGCTGTACATCGGCAGGTCGACGTCGAGGCCGAAGATGGCGATGTCGATCTCCCGCTCGCCGCACAACGCGGCGCCGTACTGCGGCCAGAACTCGTCCAGCGGCGACAGGATGTTCCCCTCCTCGTCCCACACCCGCATGTCGGGGCGGTACGGCCAGTCGGCCCAGCTTGGGTCCCAGGGCATGTAGTAGAGGTCGACCTCGCCGTTGCGGGTGACGCGGATGTCGCGGCCCTGGGTGACGTAGCGCTGGACCGGGTCGAGGATCAGCGGGTCCGTGGTCAGCTCGATGGCGTCGTACAGCGCCAGCAGCTTCTCGCTCGCCGCCTCCGCGAGGTACTCCATCCGCGCGAAGTCGCCGAACCGACCCGCCGGAGAGGAGTCGCCGCCGGCGCCCTGGGCGAAGATCCACCGGGGCCCCCCGTAGCGCTCGTTCAGGAGCACGGAGATGTGTCCCGGCGCCTCGGCCGTCAGGAGCGGGTTGTCGCCGCCCATCACGGTGCCGTGCATGCCGAACGCGAAGAGCGCCGCGATGGGCTCGCCGTCGGCCGAATCGACGCGCAGCATCGTGGCGCGCTCGTCCTTCCAGCCGGGGCCCGAGATGATGCCGTCGGGCCGGGGGAGTTCGTCGTTCTCGGGGCGGCGGTCGCGGAAGATGCGGTCCTCGCCGACCGGGTCGAACTGCTCGTCGATGCCGACCCCGATGGCCGCGGGCACGAGGCTGTCGTGCGCCACGAGCGCGTGCTCGACCACCTGCTCGACCATGCGGTCGAGGATTTCCTGGCGGAAGAAGTCCCCTCCCAGGAACAGCATCATCGCCTTGCTGAAGGGGCCGTAGCTGCTGTGGGAGTGGTTCGTGAACGTGAAGACCGAGTCGGTCAGGTCCCGACCAAGCTCGTCGGTGAGGGCCTGGCCCACCGCCTCCGTGAGGCCGTCGAAGGTGTAGATGAGGTCGAGCCGCACGAGCACCGCGTCGGTTTGACCGTTGGTGAGCCACAGCACGTCCATCGGGATGCGGGTCTGCCAGCCCGCCGACGGCACGAAGTCGGTGCGGTAGTCGCTGTCGCGTCCATCGGCGCCGTCGTCGCTGCCGAGGCTCCGGTCGCGCCCGGTGTAGCCGCCCATCGGCGTGCCCACGGGCAGGTTCAGCGTGCCGCCGGAGGCGCCCGCCTCGAGCACCCCCGCCTCGAGCGGATCCCAGTCCGGGATTCCGTCGTCGATCGGCGGCTCCTCACACGAAGAGGCGCTCAGGATGACCCCGAGGACGAGCAGCGGAAGAAGGCGAATCAAAGGACGCATGGCAGGCTCCGGCGGCAAACCTACCCCAAGGCGGTCGCGATCCGGTCGAGGACGTGCGCGGCGACGTCTTCCTTGGTCATGCGCGCGAGCCGTTCGACGGTGCCGGCGCGGTCGATCAAGGTGACGACGTTGGTGGTCGTAGCGAACCCGGCGCCGGGCACGTGGAGGTCGTTGGCGACGATGAGGTCGAGGTTCTTGCGGTCGAGTTTTGCTTTGGCTTTCGCCTCGAGATCTCCGGTCTCCATGGCGAATCCCACGAGCAGGCGATCGCCCTTGGCGGCGGCGAGGCCGGCGAGGATGTCCGGGGTGCGGACCAACCGCATCGCCTGCTCACCGTCATGCTTGGTCTGCTTCGTGGGGGCTTCGTCGGCGGGACGCCAATCGGCGACGGCGGCGGCCATGATGACCGCGTGGGCGTCGGCTGCAGCGGCCTCGACGGCGTCGCGCATCTGCTCCGCGGAGACCACCGAGACGAGGTTGACCCCGGCGGGCGGGTTCAGCGCGACTGGTCCGCTGACGAGCGTGACCTGGGCGCCCCGTCGGGACGCCATGCGCGCGAGGGCGTAGCCCATCCGGCCGGTGCTGGGGTTGCTGAGGAAGCGCACCGGATCGGCGTGTTCGCGGGTTGGACCGGCGCTGATGACGACGCGCCGTCCGGCCAGATCCTGGGGCGAGAGCAGCCGCCGCACGGCTTCCAGCGCGGCGTCGGGTTCGGGGAGCCGGCCTGCGCCGATCTCGCCGTTGGCGAGCTCCCCCTCCACGGAGTCCAGGACGTGCACGCCGGCGTCGCGGAGCGTGGCGAGCGCCCGTTGGTGCAGGGGCTGCGCGGCCATGCGGCTGTGCATCGCGGGGCAGACCAGGAGGGGGCCGTCGAAGCAGGTCGCGGTCAACAGGAGGAGGTCGTCCGCGAGGCCGGCGGCGAGCCCGCCGACGAAGTTGCTCGTGGCGGGGTACACGACCATGGCGTCGGCCCACGACGACAGATCGACGTGCAGCTCCCCCCCGGTGGTCTGGTCCAGCGCCCAGGTGTTGGTGTGGACAGGGGCCCCGGACAGCGCGTGGAAGGTGGCTTCGCCGACGAACGAACGCGCGGACTCGGTGAGCACCACCCGCACGTCGAACCCCGCCTTGCGCAGCAGCCGCATCAGCAGCACCGCCTTGAACGCGCCGACCCCGCCGGTCACGCCGAGCAGGACGTTAGAAGAGCTCGACACTCCCCTGCCCTTCCCGGAGCACCTCGAACGGCTGCCCCGTCAGATCGACCACCGTGGTGGGGTTCGCGAGGCCTCGGCCTCCGTCCACCACCGCGTCCAGCTTCGGTCCGTACCGGTCCTCGATCTCGACTGCGTCGATGACGAACATCTCTTCGCCCTCGTCGTTGGTGGTGCGCACCGACGCACAGACGAGCGGGCGCCCCAGCTCCTCGGCGAGCCGTCGCGGGATCTCCGCCATCGGCACCCGGATCCCGATCTCCCGCCGCTTCTTGTGCATGCGCTTGGGGATCTCGGGGCCGGCCTCGAGGATGAACGTGTAGGGCCCCGGCAGGAGCCGCTTCATCGTGCGGTAGGCGAGGCTGCTCACGTACGAGGTGTAGCGGCCGATCGCATCGACGTCGCTGAGGATGATCGACAGCGGGTGGCTGCGGGGGCTCTGCTTGAGGTCGTAGAGGCGCTCGATCGCCTTGCCCGAGTTCAGGTCACACGCGAAGGCGTAGCCGGAGTCGGTTGGAATCGCGAGCACGCCCCCCTTGGCCAGCACGGTGGTGGCCTTGTGCACCTCCCGCCCCTGGGAAGCCCACTCGTCGAGCTCGATCCTCACGCAACGGGGCCGCGGACCATCAGCGGCTTCTGGAACGACGCCAGCTTGCCGATCTCCCGAATCCGCTTCTCCGCGACGAGGTTGGCGGCCTCCGCGGTGGTGATCCCCAGCTCGATGGCGGTGGCGAAGATCCGGTGGAGCGTCTCGTAGATCCGCTCCGCGTCCCGCAGCGCCTTCTCCCGGGGGAGATCGTGCAGCTCGCTGTAGACGTTGATCAGGCCGCCCGCGTTGATGACGTAGTCGGGCGCGTAGAGGATCTTGCGCTCCTTCAAGCGCGCGCCGTGCCGGGCCATGTTGTCCAACTGGTTGTTGGAGCCGCCGGCCACGATCTTCACCTTCAGCCGCTCGATCGTGTCGTCGTTGATGATCGCGCCCAGGGCGCAGGGCGAGAACACGTCCGCCTCCGCGTCGTAGATCGCGTCGGGCGAGACGACCGTGCTGCCGAACTCGTCGCGGCAGCGCTCCAGGCGTGCCTCGTCCACATCCGTGATGATCGTCTTGGCGCCCTCGTCCGTGAGGTACTTGACGAGGTGGTAGCCGACGTTGCCGACGCCCTGGACGGCGACGGTGCGTCCGCCCACGTCGGCGCTGCCGAACATCTGGTGCAGCGCCGCGCGCACGCCGTGGAACACGCCCCAGGCGGTCACCGGCGACGGGTCGCCCGATCCGCCCGCCGCCGCGCTCACGCCGCAGACATGCGACGTCTCCACGCGGATGTGATCCATGTCAGCGACGGTGGTGCCGGAGTCCTCGGCCGTGATGTACCGGCCCCCCAGGCTCTCCACGAAGCAGCCGAAGGCCCGCATGAGCGCCTCGGACTTGTCCTTGCGCGGATCGCCGAGGATGACGGCCTTGCCGCCTCCCAGGTTCAACCCGGCGCACGAGGCCTTGTAGGTCATCCCCCGCGCGAGCCGCAGCACGTCGCGAAGGGCATCCGCCTCGCTGGCGTAGGGATAGAAGCGACAGCCGCCCAGAGCGGGCCCGAGCTGCGTGTCGTGGATGGCGATGATCGCCTTCAACCCGACGTCATCGTTCCGGCAGAAGACGACCTGTTCGTGGTTGAAGTTGTCGGCGTGAGAAAAGACCGGCACAACGTCTCCAGCCCGTCTTGAGTGCGGGGCCGCGGGACCCTACCATCAACCCCTGTGTTCCGCGTAGCCGTCGCTCTGCTGGTCGTGATCGTGTTCGCCCCCCCCGGGGCCGCTCACGCCTCCGACCTCCCCCCGATCGCACCGTCCGTCGAGGCCCTCCCCGGAGGAGCGTTCGAGACGGCGGTGGCTCGCTTCTCCCGCGGGGACCTCCGCGGTGCCCGCCTCGAGCTGGAGCGGCTGCTCGCCCGCCGGCGTGGGGTCGGCATGTCGACCCGGGTGCGGGCGCGGTTCCTCCTCGCCTGGATCGAGGCGGAGCTGGGCAACCACCAGCTCGCGAGCGCGAGCTTCTACCGGGTGCGGAAGCTGGAGGAGCACCCCCTCAAGGAGATCGCCACCTTCCACGAAGCGAAGGCGGACCTGAGCCGCGGGCACCCCCGCACCGCGATCGCCGAGTGCGGGACCTACCGCGAGACCTACCCCGAGGGCAGCTGGTTCGACGAGTGCCTGCTCGTTGAGGCCGACGCTCACGTCGCGCTGCAGCAGCACCGGGCGGCGGTGGAGCTGTACGACCAGTTCCTCGAGCAGCACCCCGACGACCAGCGCAGCGAGACCATCCAACTGCGCATCGCCCAGAGCCAGGAGCAGGCGGGCGAGTGGGAGAAGGCCGCGCGTCGGTACCGCGGGCTCTACATCTCCCACCGGCTGCCCATGACCGCCCGGCGGGCCTCTGAAGGGATCGAGCGCCTGCGCGCCGCGGGCGTGGACGTCGACGAGATCAGCGAGCAGCAGCTCTACGCGCGCGCGTGTTCCTTGCGTCAGGCGGGGCAGTACGACGAGTCCTGGGACCTGTACTGCGAGCTCCTGGAGCGGGCCCAGGCGGCGGAGGCGGACGGCGAAGCGATGGCGTCGCGGCTGGCCGCGGAGCGGCACGAGTTCCTCTGGCGCAACCGCCAGTACGAGGACGTCGGCCACGAGCGGGCGCGGGCCTACCGCCGCGCGCCGGATGCGCCGGGGGCGAGCGAGCACGCCTATTGGGCGGTGCAGGGCTACGCCAAGTCGGGTCTCTGGGACAAGGCGGTGGAGTACCAGGAGATCGGCATGACCCGGTTCGGGAACACCGGCCGGTTCCGTCGCACCTGGGACCGCACCGCCCGCATCTACGCCTCGGCGGGGCAGTACGACAAGGCCCGCGAGACGCTGATCGAGTGGCAGGGCCGCAGCAGCAAGCAGCGGCGAAGCAGCAAGACGAAGTTCTTCGTCGCCTACTACGCGTTCCGGAACAACGACTACGAGACCGCCATCGAGGGGTTCGACGGCCTCGCCTCGGGGCGGTCAGGGTGGCGCACGGCGGCGCTGTACTGGCGGAGCCGCGCGCACGATCGGCTCAAGCACTGGAAGGACGCCCGGGACGACCGCCGCCAGGTGCTCAAGGACGATCCCGACGGCTGGTACGCGGCCCTGATCAAGTCCAAGGAGCGGGTCAAGGCCGGCGATCCCGCGGACCTGGCGCTGGCGCGGCACGGACGCTGGCCGGGCGAGTCCCGACGCGAACTCCAGCTGCCCGCCGTGCCCGCGGGGAGCTCGACGGCGGAGGCGATCTCCCGAGGGTGGGCCGAGCCCCGGCCCGGCACCCGCGCACCTGCCAGCGCGACGGAATGGACCGCTCGGGACAGCGACGGGAGGCTCCGCGGCGGCGCCACCGCGGACGGGTGGGGCGCCTTGGCGCTCCTGGTGGAGGAGTCCCCCGAAGCGTCCGGCCCCGGTGAGGCCACCGCGGAGGCGGACGTCGAGCCGACCCCGACGGGTCAGAGCATGGCCGCGGCCGCCCTCGTGGTGCCGTCCACGTGGACCGAGTCGGATTACTGGGATCGCGGCAAGGGGGTGGAGATCTGGGAGGACTTCGCCGAGGAGAACGCGGTCCACTGGCCCGAGCTCCCGATGGCCTACGAGCTGAGCCGCTGCGGGCTGGGCGAGCTCGCCGGACCGCTCCTGGCGCGGGTCTACGAGGAGGTCCGCGACGTAACCCGAAGCAGCCGCCGGCGCGGCCGGGTGCGGCGCTGGCAGGCCAGCGGCGGGAACGACCCCGACGGCCAGCTCGCGCGGTGGGCCGCGATCCTCGACCTGAAGCTGACGGCGGAGGCGTGGCGCTCGATGTTCGCGGCCGCCGGCTACCCCGCCAGCGTGAGCGCCTTCTCCATCAACAGCGTGCCCTTGAAGCGGCTGGGGCGGGCGACCCCGGAGAGACGCGCGGCGTGGACCCTGCGGTACCCGGCGGCCTACGCCCCGCACGTCTGGCGGGCCGGCTGGGAGTACGACGTCGACCCCCTGCTGCTGCTGTCGATCATGCGCGCCGAAAGCCTCTACAAGCACGACGCGGTCAGCCGGGTAGGCGCCCTCGGCCTGATCCAGGTGATGCCGACGACGGGCAACAAGGTGGCGGCCCTGATGGGCGAGGCCGACTTCCGCGTCGACCGGCTACTCGAGCCCGGGGTCAACATCCGCCTCGGCGCCTTCTACCTCGGCTCCCTGATGGACCGGTTCGGGGACCAGTTTCCCTTGGCCGTCGGCAGCTACAACGGCGGCCCCCACAACGTGGGCAGGTGGCTGCGTCCGAAGATCGGGATCCCTTTCGACGCGATGGTCGAGGAGATCCAGTTCGACGAGACCCGGAACTACGTCAAGAAGGTCACCGGGTACTACGCCGTGTACTCCGACCTGTACGGCGCCGGCGGCTGGGTGCGGCTTCCCGAAGAAACGTCGCAGGACGACCCCACCGTCATCAACTTCTGACGATAGGATGCGCCGCTGATGAACTGCGGGACCGCGCTGCTGCTGATGCTCTTGATTCCGGTGATCGCCCTGGCCCAGGGGGAAGCCGACGAATCCGCGGTTCCGGACCCGGTGCTGCCGGAGGCGGAGCCGCCCCTGTTCCCGCCCGATGGCGCCCCCGTGACCATCGCGGAGATCCCCGCTCCCCTGCCCTCGCTGTCGGCCCAGACCTGCAACGCCTGCCACGGCGAGATCCACGATCAGTGGGCCGGGTCGGGGCACGCCACGGCCGCGACGAACCCGGTCTACACGGCCGCGGTCGAGGCCCTCGGCCGCCCCGCCGAGTGCGACGCCTGCCACCTTCCGCTGGAAGTGCAGCGGCCGACCCTGGCCAAGGGGCCGGGCAAGGGGCAGGTGGAGAACCCCGCCTACGACCCGACCCTCCGGCTAGAGGGCGTCACCTGCGCCGCCTGCCACGTGCGGGACGGAGAGATCGTTGGGCCGCGCCAGCTGGCGGTCGGCCAGGCGCCCCACCCGGTCAGGGCCTCCCGCGCGATGAGCACCCCCGAAGCGTGCGTGAGCTGCCACCAGGCGGGCACGGACGAGGCGGCTCACGGGAGCGCGCTGATCGACACCGTGGGCGAATGGGAGCGGAGCACGTTCGGGCAGGCCGGCATCACCTGCCAGGAGTGCCACATGCCGCGGACGTCAGGCCGAATCGCGGGCTCGCGGTACGCGGCGTACAGCGCTCACGGACTCACGCAGGCGCGGGACCCCAAGGAGTTGGCGCGCGCGGTCACGCTTCAGGTGTCGCTGCGCTCGTCGTCGATCCAACGAGGGGAGACCCTCCGGGCGACCGCCACGGTGATGAACACGGGGGCCGCTCACGCCGTGCCGACGGGCGATCCGGCGCACCGGTTGGAGCTGGCGTTCACGGTCGAAGACTTCGAGGCGGCGCTCCCCAAGGGCGCTGAGCCGGCGTCGGAGTGGTTCGAGCGAACGTTGGACGCAGGCCCTCCGGTGACCGTGAGTTCGGACTCACGCCTGCAGCCCGGGGGGCAGCGGAGCGTGGACTACAGCTACGGCGCGGACAAGAAGAGCAAGCCCGGCCGGTACACCCTCGTGGTCCGCCTCCACTGGTGGGCCGTGAGCGCCGAGCAGGCGGAGGCCTACGGACTCACGGACGAGGACGTCAGGATCCTGATCTCGGAGCAGCGGATCCCGTTCGACGTGAACTGAGCGAGGATCTTTGCGTCGTCGGGCTTTGCGCCCGCGCTTCCCTCCTGTAGAACCCGGCCTCCTTCACCCCTAGGAGTGCTGATCATGGAGCTGGAAGGCAGCAAGGCCCTCGTCACCGGCGGTTCGCGCGGCATCGGTCGCGCCATCGCGCTGGAGCTGGCGCGCCGCGGCGCGGACGTCGCCATCAACTACAACCGCAGCGAGGGCCCGGCCCTCGAGGTCGTTCAGGAGATCGAAAAGCTCGGTCGCAAGGGCTTCGCCATCCAGGGCGACGTCGGCGACTTCGCCTCGGCGGGCGCGCTCGTGAAGCAGGCCGTCGCCGATCTCGGCGGGCTCAACGTGCTCGTCAACAACGCCGGCATCACCCGGGACAAGCTCCTGATGGTGATGAAGGAGGATGACTGGCAGGCCGTCGTGCAGACGAACCTGGGCGGCGTCTACAACGTGAGCCAGCAGGCGACCCGGTCCCTGCTGCGCAACCGTGCCACCGGCGCCCGCGTGATCAACATCACGTCGGTCTCCGGCATGGTCGGGGTGCCCGGGCAGGCCAACTACAGCGCCGCCAAGGCCGGCATCATCGGCTTCACCAAGGCGATGGCCAAGGAGCTGAGCAAGCGCCAGATCCTCTGCAACTGCGTCGCCCCCGGCTTCATCGAGACCGACATGACCGACGAGCTCAACAGCCAGATGCTGGGCGAGGCGCTCAAGATGGTCCCGCAGGGCCGCATCGGGCAGAGCCAGGAGATCGCCGACGTGGTCGCGTTCCTCGCGGGTCCGGGCGCCAGCTACATCACCGGTCAGACGATCGTGGTGGACGGCGGACTTACGATGTAATTCAGCCCGGGTCGGCGGTCAGGCCTAAGCGCTCTCGAGCTGCTTGATCGCCGACTTGAGGCTCTCGACGCCGGAGGTGTCGGCAGGGTCGTACTTGATCCCCATGCCTTCTTCCTGACCGGCCATCACCTCGACGCCCTTGCTGGACCAGACGACCGAGCCGCGAAGCTCGACGGGATCGTCGAACCCGGGGATCGTCAAGTGGAGCACGCAGTCGCGTCCCACATCCAGCGGCTTCTTCGTCTTGATGAACGTGCCGCCGCGCTTCAGGTTGCGCTTGTACTCGTTCAGGAAGGTCGAGGCCTTCTTGTAGGAGATGCGCAGCCGCGCGGGCCGGCGCTTCTTCTTCTTGTCCGCGGGGGCCGTGGGCGCCGCTGAAGGCGTCGCCTCGGGCTGAGCCAGCGGAGTGGAGAACTGGATGCCCTCGTCCCTGGGCGCTTCGGGCTCCGCCTCGGGCCGCAGCGCGATGCCGAAGGGATCCAGGGCGTCCAGATCGTCGTCCAGATCGAGCACGTCGTTGCCGACGGCCAGCCCGGTGCCGAAGGGGGAGTCGACCTCGCCCTTGGGCACGACCCCGTACGGGTCGTACTCCTCCTCGGGAGGAACCTCCGCCATGCCCTGGGGTTCCAGGTCGGGGAGATCGGGGAGAACCTCGTTGATTCCGGAGGCGGATCCCACGGCGATCGGTTCCGGCTCCCCGAGGTCGGGGGCGAAGGCGATCGGCTCCACCGCGGCGACCGCCGGCTCGGGCGGCGGCGCGGGCTGGGAGCGTTCCACCGAGCCGTCGCGTTCCGCCATCGCGTAGGGATCGGCGGAGGTGTCGGTGGGGGCGATGTCGGCGGGCAGCTCGCCGGTGGGGGCGTCCACGTCGGCGTGGCCGGTCTCGAACTTGTCGGCCATGGCCAACTCGTCCTGCGACCGGGCCACCATCGCCAGCTCGTCCTGCGAGCGGGTAGCCACGGCGAGCTCGTCCTGGTCGCGGGCGACGATGCCCTGCGGCTCCGCGGCCGCGGCGGCGGGATCGACCTTGCCCTTCTTCTTCTTCTTGCCCTTGCCGACCCCGGCCATCTTGGCGAGCCGCCCGAAGAAGGCGCGCTCCTGGGGGTCGTCGGACTCGGCGCCCGAACCGGTCGGGGTCGGCCCCTCGCCCGGGGACATGCCGGCGGGGAACTCGAGGTCGTCGCGCGCCAGCGTGACCGCCTTGGGCTGTTCGCCCGTCGCCGCCGCGATGTAGTCGCGAATCTCGATCTGCTGGGCCTCGGAGGTGTCCCGGTCCACGGCGGTCACGTGGAGGATGCCGTTGGCATCGATGCGGAAGGTGACGTCGATCCGCGGGACCATCTTCTCGGCCTCACGGATGCCGTGAAGCAGGAACTCGCCGAGGAAGTCGTTCTCGGCGGCGAGCTTGCTGCTGCCCTGGCGCGCCGTGACCTTCACCTCGCGCTGGCCGTCCTTGACCGTCGTGAACGTGCGGCTCTCACTGCACGGCACCGTGGTGTTCTTCTCGATGATCGGCTTGAAGAAGCCGCCGGCGGTGTCCATGCCGAGCGCATGGGGCGTGACGTCCAGCAGCAACGTGCTCTGGGTCTCGCTCTCCAGGCTGTAGCCGTGCACGGCGGCGCCGATGGCGACGACCTCTTCGGGGTGCACGCCCTTGCAGGGGGTCATGCCGAAGAAGATCCGGATCGTCTCCTGGATCTTCGGCATGCGGGTCATGCCGCCGACGAGGATGATCTCGTCCAGATCCTCGATCGACATGTTCGCTGTGCGAAGCGCCGAGTCGGTGATCTTGATGGTTTCGTTGACGAGGTCCTGGACCATCGTCTCCAGCTGCTCGCGGGACAGCTCGACTTCGAGGTTGTGCTCGCCCGCCAGCCGCGGGATGAGGATCGGCGTGCGGTCGACGAACGACAGCTCGCACTTGGCCCGCTCGGCCGCGTCCTTGAGCCGCTGCAGCGCCTCCTTGTCCTGCCGAACGTCCACGCCGGTCTGCTGCTGGAACGTGTCCGCGAGCCAGTTCACGACGCGGTAGTCGAAGTCCTCACCGCCCAGGAACGTGTTGCCGGCGGTGCCGAGGATCTCGTAGACCCCTTCCCCGCACTCGAGGATCGAGACGTCGAACGTGCCGCCGCCGAGGTCGAAGACGGCGATCTTCTTCTGCAGGTCCTTCTTGAACCCGTAGGCCAGCGCCGCCGCGGTCGGCTCGTTCAGCAGCCGCAGCACGTTGAGGCCGGCCTTCTCGCCCGCCTCCATGGTGTGCTTGCGCTGGGCGTGGGTGAAGTTGGCGGGGACTGTGATCACCGCGTCCGCGACCGGCTCGCCGATCGCCTTCTCCGCGATCTCCTTGACCGCCTTGAGGATGATGGAGGAGGCCTCGACGGGGGTGACCTCGATGTCGCCCATGCGGAGCAGCACGCTGCCGTGCTCGCCCTCGACCACGTCGTAGCTGACGTGCTTCATGGACTCCTGGACTTCGGCGGAGTGGAACTTGCGTCCGAGCAGCCGCTTGACCGCGTACAGCGTGTCCTTGGGGTGCGTCAGGATCAGCGCCCTGGCGCCATGCCCCACCACAAATCGCCCACGGCCCTTCATCGCGATGCTCGACGGAAGGATGTTGTAGCCCCGCTCGTCTTCGATCACCTTCGGGCGCCCGTCGCGCACGATCGCGACGCAGCTGTTCGTGGTCCCGAGATCGATCCCGACAATGACACCCATTCCGTAGCAGCCTCCGGTGGTCCCCGCTCAACCCTCGCACACACGTGGGCGACTGAATTCTACTGGGGACTTCGCTAGGTTTCAAAAAGCCCGAGCTGATCTCGACGCTCCAGATCGTCGTGCGGTACGGGGTAGCGCCCGGTGAAGCAGGCATCGCAGTGCCCTTCCACGGGAGAGCCGTCGGCCACTGCCGCGTGCATTCCGTCGACGCTGAGGTAGCCGATCGAGTCGGCGCCTACGAATCTTCCGATTTCTGCGACTTCGTTGTTCGCCGCGATCAACTCCGCCCGCGTGGGCGTGTCGATCCCGTACCAACACGGGCCCGTCGTGGGCGGCGCCGCGATGCGCAGGTGCACCGACTCAACCCCCGCCTTGCGGAGCATGCGGACGATCTTGCGGCAGGTGGTCCCGCGCACCAGCGAGTCGTCCACGACCACCACGTGCTTGCCCTTGAGCAGCGTCGGCACGGGGTTCAGCTTCAGCTTCACCCCGAAGTCCCGGATCTGCTGGCTCGGCTCGATGAACGATCGCCCCACGTAGTGGTTGCGCACCAGCCCCAGCTGGAACGGAATCTGGAGCTTCTGTGCGTAGCCCAGCGCCGCCGCCACGCCTGAGTCCGGCACCGGAACGACCATGTCGACGTCCGCGGGCTGCTCGATCGCGAGCCGCTCCCCCAGCTTCATCCGCACGCCGTAGACGTCCTGGCCCCACAGCGCCGTGTCGGGGCGCGCGAAGTACAGGTGCTCGAAGATGCAGGCGGCCCGGCCGGCCTTCGGGAACGGGTGGAACGAGGTCAGCCCATCGTCGTCGATCACGACGATCTCGCCGGGCTCGATGTCCCGCACGAATGTCGCCTCGATCAGGTCCAGCGCGCTGCTCTCGGAGGCGAGGATGTAGCCGCCGCCGGGGCGTCGGCCCAGCACCAGCGGACGGAAGCCGAGGGGGTCGCGACCCGCGATGAGCCGCTCGGGCGTCATCATCACCAGGGACCACGCCCCCCGAATGCGGCCGAGCGCGTCGATGACCCGATTCAGCAGGCTGCGCTGCCGGGAGCGCGCGATGAGGTGCACGATGACCTCGGTGTCGCTGCTGGTCTGGAAGATCGCGCCTTCGTCCTGCAGCTCCTTGCGCAGCGTGCCGGCGTTGACGAGGTTGCCGTTGTGGCCGATCGCGAAGCCGCCCCCGAGCTGGACCGTGAGCGGCTGCACGTTGACCAGGGAGTTGGAGCCGGCGGTGCTGTAGCGCACGTGTCCGATGGCGCGTCGGCCGGGCAGGCGGTCGAAGACGTCGCGGCGCCCGAAGACGTCGGCGACGAGCCCCTGCCCTCGCTCCAAGTGCAGTTGACGGCCGTCGCTGCTGACGATCCCGGCCCCTTCCTGGCCCCGGTGCTGCAGCGCGTGCAGCCCCAGGTAGGCGAGGTTCGCTGCTTCAGCGCACCCCCAGACGCCGATGACGCCGCACATGCGGTTAGTCCCTCACGGGCGGCTGGGGCAGGCCCACCGAGGCACAGAAGCCGCCTTCCCAGGCGGCGCGGGCCTCCGCCAGGGACAGGTCGATGGCGCGGGTCTGGTGGGCGTCGGTGACGACGATCCGATCGCCTCCGATGCGGCCGCAGTGCCGGGCCATGCAGCCCAACTCCTGGGACAGGGCGAGCAGGTCGGCGAGGTGCGAGGTCGGCACCACCGCCCACGCGCAGCCCTGCGTCTCCCCGAACAGCGAGAGTTCCCGGGCGATGGGGTCGGGGTTGGCGGCGAGGTTCACTTCGCAGCCCTGGCCCGGTCCCACATCGGGGTTGCGCCCGCCCGTGATCGCCATCTCTGCGAGGGCGACCGCGAGGCCTCCGTCGGCGGCGTCGTGGGCGGCGCGGATGAACCGGCGGCGGATGCCTTCGTGCAGGACCGCCAGCAGCGCCTTCTCCTCGTTCCAGTGGACCTTCGGGGGGGCGCCCTGCTCGACGCCGTGGCAGACGATGGCGTAAGCGGAGGCGCCGAGGCTGGGCCGGGGGCTCCCCAGGAGCACGAGCTCTCCCCCGTCGGCGGGCAGGCCCATACCGACGGCGTCGTCGCGCGACTCCAGCAGACCGACCATGCCGATCGTGGGGGTCGGGTGGATCGAGGTCGCGTCGGTCTCGTTGTAGAGGCTGACGTTGCCGCTGACCACGGGCACGCCGAGGGCGCGGAGCCCGTCGCCGAGGCCGGTGACGGCGCGCTCGAACTCCCACATCACCTCGGGCCGCTCGGGGTTGCCGAAGTTGAGGCAGTCGGTCACCGCGATCGGCTCGGCGCCGACGCAGGCGACGTTGCGGGCCGCCTCCGCGATCACGCCCTGGGCGCCCTCGTAAGGGTCCGCCTTGACGTGGATCTGGTTGCAGTCGGCCGAAACGGCGATGGCCTTCTCGGTGTCGGGCACGCGGAGCACGGCGGCGTCGGCGGCGCCCGGTCGGACCAACGTGTTGAGCCGAACCATGTGGTCGTACTGGCGCCACACCCACCGCTTGTCGGCGATGGTGGGAGACGCCAGGAGCTGGAGCAGCACCTCGTTGCAGTCGCCGACCGCGGGCAGCTCGGGCTGCGCCTGGCGGGCGGCCAGATCGGCGGGCTCGGCGCGCGGCCGGTCGTACTCGGGGGCCTCATCGGTCAGCGGGCCGACGGGGATGGACGCCACCTCGACGCCGTCCTCGACGATGGTCCACATGCCGTCGTCGGTGACCGTGCCGACGACCACCGCTTCGAGATCCCACTTGGTGAAGATCTGGCGGACGTCGTCCTCGCGGCCCTTGGCGGCCACGATGAGCATGCGCTCCTGGGACTCGGACAGCAGGCACTCGTACGGCGTCATGCCGTCTTCACGCCGGGGGATGCGGTCGACGTGGAGCCGGAGCCCGGTGCCGCCGCGCCCCGCCATCTCGACCGACGACGAGGTCAGGCCGGCCGCGCCCATGTCCTGGATCGCGACGACCGAGTCCTCCTTCATCAGCTCGAGGCAGGCCTCCAACAGCAGCTTCTCGGTGTAGGGATCGCCGACCTGGACGGTGGGGCGGTTGCCCTCCTCCCCTTCGACGAACGAGTCCGACGCCATGGTCGCGCCGTGGATGCCGTCCCGGCCCGTGCGCGAGCCGACGTACAGCACGGGGTTGCCCGGTCCTGCCGCGATCCCGCGGAAGATCCGGTCCTCCTCGACCACGCCGACGCACATCGCGTTGACGAGGTTGTTCCCGTCGTAGCAGCCGTGGAAGGCGACCTCGCCGCCGACCGTGGGCACGCCCATGCAGTTGCCGTAGCCCGCGATCCCCGCGACCACGCCCTCGACGAGGTGCCGGGTCTTGGGGTGCTCCGGCCGCCCGAAGCGCAGCGAGTTCAGCAGCGCGATCGGCCGCGCGTTCATCGTGAAGACGTCCCGGAGGATGCCCCCGACCCCCGTCGCCGCGCCCTGGTAGGGCTCGATGAAGCTGGGGTGGTTGTGCGACTCCATCTTGAAGCAGATGCCGAGGCCGTCGCCGATCCCGATCACGCCGGCGTTCTCGCCGGGCCCCTGGAGCACGCGGGGACCGTCGGTGGGGAACGTCTTGAGGTGGATGCGCGAGGTCTTGTAGGAGCAGTGCTCCGACCACATCACGCTGAAGACGCCGAGCTCCGTGTAGGTCGGCTCGCGTCCGAGGATGCGCAGCACGGAGGCGTACTCGTCGTCGGACAAGCCGTGCTCACGGACGAGCGCGTCGTTGATCTCCGGGTCTCCGGGGCGGGGGGCGATGGTGCTCACGCGCGGGTTCCCTCGAGGAACGAGTGGATGATGGAGCGGAAGATCCAGGCTCCGGAGGCGTCGCCGAGCTCACTCTCAGCGTTGCGTTCGGGGTGCGGCATCATCCCGAGCACGTTGCCCCGGGCGTTGGTGATGCCGGCGATGTTGTTCAGCGAGCCGTTGGGGTTCGCCTCGTCCGTCTCGGTGCCATCCCGCTGGGCGTACCGGAAGACCACCTGCCGCTCGCCCTCGAGCCGCCCGAGGGTCTCTTCGTCGGCGTAGTAGCAGCCGCCGTGGTGGGCGATCGGGGCCACCACCGTCTCGGGGCAGAGCACCGTCCACGGGGTGTGCCCGTTGGCCACCACGAGGCTGGCGTCCTCGCAGATGAACTTCAGCTGGCTGTTGGTGCGCAGCACCCCCGGCAGCAGGCCGGCCTCCGTGAGCACCTGGAAGCCGTTGCAGATCCCCAGCACGTAGCCGCCGTGCTGGGCGAACCTGGCGACCTCCTCGGTGATCGGGCTGAACCGCGCGATCGCCCCGCACCGCAGGTAGTCGCCGTAGCTGAACCCGCCGGGGAGGATGATGCAGTCCACGTCCTGCAGGTCGCGATCCTTGTGCCACAGGAAGGTGGCGTCGCAGCCGAGCACGTGTTTGACCACGTGGTAGGCGTCGTGATCGCAGTTGCTGCCGGGGTAGGTGACGATCCCGAACTTCATCGCGAGTTCCTCAGTTCAGCCGAGGACTTCGACTTCGAAGTCTTCGACGGTCTCGTTGGCGAGCAGCTTCCTGGCCATGTCGCGCCCCAGCGCGAGGGCCGCTTCGGCGTCGACCGTGGAGGCGAGGGTGAGGTCGATGACCTTGCCCACGCGCACCTCGCCGATGCCGTCGAAGCCCAGGTTGGTGAGGCCGCCCTTGACCGCGGCCCCCTGGGGGTCGAGGACCCCCCGGCGGGGAGTGACGTGCACGCGGAGCTTCATCAGACGCCCGCCGCCTCGGTCACGAGGCTCTGCAGCCGCGCGTAGGACTCCTCGACGCCGCCCATGTCGAAGCGGAACCGGTCCTTGTCGAGCTTCTCGCCCGTCTTGGTGTCCCAGAGGCGGCAGCCGTCGGGGGTGATCTCGTCGGCGAGCAGGAGGTTGCCCTCGTTGTCGCGGCCGAACTCGAGCTTGAAGTCCACGAGGTCGATCCCGAGGGTCTTCCAGAAGGCGACCATGATCTCGTTCACCTTCATGGTCAGCTCGGAGGCGAGGTCGAGGATCTCGTAGTCGGCGAGGCCGAGGATGGCGATCGCCTCACGGCCGATGAGCGGGTCGCCGAGCTCGTCGCTCTTGACGAAGTACTCGATCATCGGGCGTTCGAGCTTGAGCCCCTCCTCGGTCGCGTACCGGCGGCACAGCGAGCCGGCGGCGATGTTCCGCACGACGAACTCGACCATCACGATGTCGACCCGCTTCACGAGCTGCTCGCGATCGTTGAGGACCTCGACGAGGTGGGTCTTGATCCCGGCCTGCTCGAGCAGCCGGAAGATGCTCGTGCTGATGGACTGGTTGAAGACGCCCTTGCCGACGATCGTGCCCTTCTTGACGCCGTTGAAGGCGGTGGCGTCGTCCTTGAACTCCTGGATCAAGAGGTTGGGGTCGTCGGTGGTGTGGAGGATCTTGCTCTTGCCCTCTGAGAGGACGGCGGTCTTGGTCGGCATCAGGCGGCTCCGAACACACGGGTGAAAATGAAATCGCGGTGGCGCACGAATGCGCCCTCGTCGAACACGGCTGCAAAGGTCTCGTCGTCCAGACGAGTGTTGACGTCGGGATCGGCGGCGAGCAGCTCGCGCAAGGTCCCCTCCCCCTTCCAGACGGCCATCGCGTGCCGCTGGACGAGGGCGTAGGACGCCTCGCGGGTGAGGCCCGACTCCACCAGGGCCAGCATGGTGCGCTGGCTGAAGTGGATGCCGCCGAGCTGATCGAGGTTCCGGCGCATGTTGTCGGGGTAGACCACGAGGCCTTCCACGACGCTGCGCAGGCGCGTTAGCATGAAGTGCGCGCCGATGGTCGCGTCCGGGCCGATGACCCGCTCGACGCTGCTGTGGCTGATGTCGCGCTCGTGCCACAGCGCGACGTTCTCCATCGCCGGGACCACGTAGCCGCGAACCAGGCGCACGATGCCGGTGAGGTTCTCGGTCAGGATCGGGTTGCGCTTGTGGGGCATCGCCGAGGAGCCCTTCTGGCCCTTCGTGAACCGCTCCTCCGCCTCCAGCACCTCGGTCCGCTGGAGGTGCCGGACTTCGACCGCGATCCGCTCGACGGCGGACGCCAGCAGCGCCAGGGAGGAGAAGAAGGCGGCGTGGCGGCAGCGCGGGATGACCTGGGTGCAGACCGGGACCGGAGTCAGCCCCAGTCCCTTGCAGACGTTGGCCTCGACCGCGGGATCGACGAAGGCGTACGTACCGACGGCGCCCGAGATCATACCGACCGACATCTCCTCGACGGCGGCCTCGATGCGGGTCCGGGCGCGGGCGAGATCGTCGTACCAGCCGGCGACCTTGAGGCCGAACGTGGTCGGCTCCGCGTGGATGCCGTGGCTGCGGCCCATGCAGATGGTGTCTTTGTGCTCGTAGGCGCGGACCTTGACCGCTTCCAGCACCCGGTCGAGCTCGACGAGGATCAGCTCGCCGGCCTCCTTGAACTGGACCGCCGTGGCCGTATCGAGCACGTCCGAGCTGGTCATGCCCTTGTGCAGGAACCGGCCCTCGGGACCCACGAACTCGTTCACCGAGGTCAGGAACGCGATGACGTCGTGCTTGATCGTCTTCTCGAGTTCGTTGACCCGATCGATGTCGAAGTCGGCTTTTTCGCGGCAGACGCGCGCGGCGTCCTCAGGCACCTGGCCGAGCTCGGCCATCGCCTCACATGCGAGGAGTTCCACCTCGAGCATCACCCGCAGGCGGTGCTCCTCAGTCCAGATCGCGGCCATTTCCGGCCGCGTGTAGCGGGGGATCAAGAGGGCCTCCCTGTGGAAGAGGCGCGGACCGTACCACCCGAAACGGGGGGGATCTACCGCGCTGATCGACGGCGGATCGCTTTCCTGCCCAGGTGCACCAAAGTTGACGGATCATCCTGCTGCGCCAGCCGCAGCGCGATGCGCTTTCGTGCCCGGTGCCCGACCCCCGCCCGCGCCGCTTCCATGGCCAACTGGGGGGTGTTGTTGGACTCGGACAGGTGCCCCATCCAGATCTCTTCGGTCACGCCGCGCCGCAGCTCGACCAGGATGTCAGCAGCCTGCTTGTTGCTGAGGTGACCGGTGCGGCTGAGCACGCGCTCCTTCAGGGACTGCGGGTACTCCCCGCCCCAGACCATGCGCTCGTCGTGGTTGAACTCCAGCAGCACGGCTCGGCAGGTCCGTAGGACATCGATCACCTTGGGGGCCGAGGAGCCCATGTCGGTGGCGACGCCGACGCGATCGGTCCCCACCCCGACGGCGAACCCCACCGGATCGACCGAGTCGTGGGGGACCCGGAACGGCTCGATCTCCAGCGCCCCGACCCGGAACGGGTGCGCCGGCTTGAAGGTGCGGACGTCGACGTCCTCGGGCAGGTCGAGCCGCCCCCCCCGAAGCCGCTCGCGGCAGGGTGCGGTCATGTAGACGGGGATCCTGAGGGTCTGCGCGGTCACCCGCACGCCCGCGATGTGATCGGTGTGTTCGTGGGTCAGGAGGATGGCGCTGAGGCGGTTGGCGGCGATGCCCAGGCGACGAACCCGACGTTGGACCTGGCGGCAACTGAGGCCGCAGTCCACCAGCACCGCGTCGGTCTGGCAGGCCACCAATGTGGCGTTCCCCCGGCTGCCGGAACCGAGGTTCGCAAACGAGACCGAGTTGCGGAACAGGTCGAGGTTCGAAATCATGGGGAGAGAGGGAGCGCGCTGCGGAGAGGGTAGCGCGGCAGAGGTGAATGACGATCACTGCTTGCCCCAACTGCGGGGCACAGACACTTCCCGGTGACGTTTCGTGCCGGAAGTGTAAATACGATTTCATCGCTGGCCGGAAGCTCACCGGCAGCGTGGAGGGAGAGGCTCGCCGTCGGGCGCTCGCCGTAGGCGGCACCATCGGCGGGATCACCCTGATGATCGTCGCGGTGTTCGCCTCATTCTTCATCGCCGCCCGCCCCGACCCGGACGCCCTCGCCGAGGACGATCACCCCTGCCTGGACTCGCTGGCGGTCATGCAGCCGCGGGTGCTGGGAGCGTTCACCCGGGGCAACGCGATCCCCAAGTGCGGCACCAAGACCACCCCCGCGGACTGCTGGGCCGAGGCCGACGTGACCAGCTCCATGGTGGCCTCGGCGTTGGCCAGCGGCCTGGACATCCGCGTCGAGCAGACCCGGGAGGGCTTCGAGTTGCGCTGCCGCGCCGACCTGGACGAGGACGGCGACCGCGCGCTCTACGAGGCCAACGATCGCACCACCGGGGTGCGGATCACCGCGTACGGCGTTCGCTGAGCCAGGTGACCACCGCGTCCGCGGAACCGTCGAAGTTGTAGGGAGTCACGAGCGTCGGGGTCGGCAGGCCGTCCACGTCGTTGAGCAGCTCGCGGTACGGCAGCAGCTCCGGGTGGAAGCCGTCCCCGATGCGCTCGGTGGACGCCGGTAGCGCGAGGTCCGCGCAGAAGTCGGAGACGACGAAGTCGAAGCCGTCGAACAGGCGCGGCGTCAGGCACGCGGCGACGCCTCCGCCGGAGTGGCCGAGCACCCCCAGCGGCTTGCCTCGCGCCCAGGGAAGCTGCCGGACCCAGGCGCCGACGGCGACGGTCTCGATGTGCCTGACGGCCAACAGACTCGAGCCGGCCCGGAGCCACGCCCGGGTGACCTCGTCCTCGCCGGAGCCCTGGTAGAGGCGGGCCTGGAGGTGGACCTGGGCCCAGCCCGCGTCCCGGAGGGCGTCCCCGATGCGGGCGTCGTGATCGGCGAAGGAGTCGCTGTGTCCGGGGCGGATGAGCACGGCCCCTCGAGGGTCGCCTGTGGGCAGGTCCACCCACGCGGCGAACGGTCCGGTGCCGGGGCCGATGAGGAGGATCGAAAGCCGCGTGCTGCCAAGGTCCCGATCGGACCGGGCCGCCCGGACCTTGCCTCGGGGCAGCGCGTCGAGCCCGAGGGCGCGTCGGATCACGTGGCAGCCGTGGGGATCGTGGGCAGGCCAGGCCGATGCGAGGGCGCCGGCCGAGATGGGGAACGCGCCCACCGCTGGAATCCCGCGCCGCATGGGGAGCCCCTCCAGCGTCGCGGCGAGGTCGTTGAGGTTCGACACCGACGACGCCTCGTTCGGTGCGGCGATCGGTGCGGTCGCACCCTCGACCGCGGGCCACGCGCTCTCGATGCAACGCGGCTCGGCGATCGGTGGGTCCGCGGGCGTGGCGGCCTCCTGCGACGAACCGCAGGAGGCCAGCATCAGCAGGAGCAGCACCGCCCAGGACCGTCCCATCAGGCCATCCGCCGCGGGGTCAGGAACGCCGGGGTGAGGCCCGGATCAGGCCGCCCCAGGATGGCGTCGCAGGTGTCGCTGACGGCGCGAGCGATCATCGACAGCCCCCACCCGCCCCAGCCCGCGAGGGCGACGATCCGCGGGTTGCCCGGCAGCGGTCCCACCAGCGGGAGTCCGTCGCAGCTGAAGGCACAGATTCCTGTCCATGATTCAGCAGTTGAGGCGTCGATCCCGAGGTGGTTGGCGAGGAACTCCACCTGCGCTGCGTGGACCTTGTCCGAGGTGACGGAGTCGTCGCTGACGCCGGCCTCCATCTCGGGCTGCTCGGCCCAACGGGAGCCCACGAACGAGACCCTTCCGTCCGCTTCCTGCAACCAGTTCTCGGACCGGTGGCGAACCAGCCCGGGGGCGGTCCACCGACGCTCCAGGGGATCGGTGCGAAGTCCCTGAACCCGAACGGGATAGAGCATCGGAAGGAACCAGGGGTGGACCCAGCCCGACCCGGGCCCCGCGGCGATGATCAGGACCTCGGCCTGGAGCTCCGATCCGTCGCCCAACGCCAACGTGACCCCGCCCGCGGAGGGGTCCGAGACCCGGGCCCGGACCGCGCGGTCGACGGTTGGCAGCGAGGCGCGCAGCTTTGCCACATCGACGACCCCATCGCCGGGGATGCGGAGCGCGCCTGAGAACCCCTCCCCCGGCGGCTCGACGGCTTCGGGCCGCTCGCCCGTCCACGACTCGATGAGGTCGGCGCTGTGGGTCCACTCGTCCCACTCGCGGTCGTCCAGGGCGGCTCGGATCGAACCCGTACGTTCCACCCCGGGGAGCTGGGCGACCGCGTCCGCGGACCACGTCCACAGCTGGCGCGATCGCTTCACGCCGAGGCCGTGGGTCAGCCGTGCGGGGGTGTCCATGCCGCCGGTGGCGACGATGCCGAGGGATCGGGAGGTCGCCGCGGCGGGACCGTCGGGCGCGTCGATCAGGACGACGTCAGCGCCGCCGTCCCGCAGCCGCTGCGTCGCGAGCGCGCCGGCGAGTCCTCCGCCGACGACCGCGACGTCGCAGCTAGTCGTTGCCGGGGAGGTTGAACTCAATGGGGGGCAGGTCGAGGCCGATCGGGGCGTCGGAGCTGGCGCCCTCGGGGGCCGTGTCGGACACCGAGGCGGCGTCGATCCAGCCGAACTGGGACGACGCGGGCAGCTTCACCCGGATGCGCTCCCCGTCCTTGAACAGGACCTCGATGCGCTTGCCGGACTCGATCGTCCCGACCTCCCTGGTGTCGGCGACGCCGAAGCGGGTGGCCTTGACCTCGGCGGTGGTCCAGACGAAGTCCGCCGCCATCGCGGGGACGGCGAGCAGGAGCGTGGCGAACAGAAGGCAGACGAGCTGACGCATGGTGATTCCTCGGCCGCTACTTGATGCGGTAGCCGGCAAACTCGTTGTTGAAGATCCAGGCGACGACGTCGCCAATCTTGAGCCCGACGGGCAGGTAGGTCTGAAGCGACACGGCCGCGGATCCGTGGGTGGCCAGCTCCTGGCGGGCCGTCGCCATCTTGCGGAAGCGCCCCTGCCAGACCGCCATGTTCGACGGACGCAGGTCGATCCAACCCCGCCTGGCCCACTTGTCCAGGGCGGAGGGGTCGCTGAGCTCGGCGACCTTGTCGCGGCCCTTGATCTCCGGGACCTTGATGACCGGGCCGCGCAGGAACGACGTGCCGTCCGGCAGCAGGATGGGGATGCCGATGGAGACGGCCTGCTGGCCGACCTCGCGCGTCTCGATGCGGCGAGCGAGCCGGTCGGCCATCTCGTCGGGGCGGATCACTTCGCCGTCGGCGTCCTCGACGCAGCCCAGGAGGCGGTCGCCGTAGCCGTCGCGGATCAGCCAGGCCTCGAACAGCAGCTTGCTCAGCTCCGGCGGACCGAGCTGGCCCAGCGCCACCGAGGGCGTGCCGTGCTTGTCCTCGAGCCGGGTCAGGTCCTTCATCGCCACGCCGCGCAGCTGGCCCGCGCGGTAGCTGGAGGTCATCACCGCGCCGTCCAACGCCGCGATGACGTCGTTGCCGGTGTTGCCGCCGGTCAGCTCCATCACGATGCGGTGGGCGATCTCCTCGGGGGTCACGAACTCCATCTGGGCGACGGCCGTGATGGCCCCGAACTCGCCCTTGGCGAAGACGCCGTTCTCCCCCGTGTTCACCACGGTCAGCTTCAGGTGCTGGCCGGTGGCGTCGTAGCCGCCGGGATCCTGCTGGGTCTCCAGCTGCGACAGCCCGCCCGCGTCCACTTTGCGCGGGGCGTACAGCGGCGTCGGCTTGCCGTCGCGCCCCTTGATGGTGCGGACCTCGACGCCCTTGTATCCGATCATCGCGGCCGGCTTGATCTCCTTGACCGCCGGCGCCCCGGGGGTGCGAGCGAGCAGGAACAGCAGCCCCGTGTGGCTGAAGGCGACCGCGTTCTTGGCCAGCAGCGTGCGGCTGGGCCGGTCCTCGCTGTGGGTGTAGGGGATGTTCAGCCCCATGCCGCCGGTACCGGTGGTGCCGACCTTCACGTAGACGCTGACCTCAGCCTCGGTCGTGGACCGGTGCAGCAGCCGCACGTGGCGGATGATCTGCGGCATCGCCTGGCTCATCAGCCCCTTCTCGAGGTCGATGTCGAAGTCCTCGACGGGCCCGCCGTCGCTCTCCTTGTAGGCGGCGAGGTCGGCGCGGAGGTTGGCGGTCCCCTCGAACACGTCCTGGTAGCTGATGCCGGTGGCGGTGTTGACGCAGTCGACGATCGCGTTGGGCTTGTACTTGAGGATCAGCTGAACGAGGTGGTTGCTCTCGTACGCCTTGTCGAAGCTGCCGAACGTGAAGTCGAGCATCGCCGCGCGCCGGGCGGGGTCGCCGATGATCTCGCCGCGGCCGAGGAACGCGAACTCCGCCGGTACGAACAGGTTGCCGCCCTCCGGGATCCACTCGACGTCGGGGTACTCCGCGCGCAGGTCCGCGACCGCGGCCTCGGACTCGGTCATCGACAGCGAGGCGACGACGACGGTCCTGGGGCTGAGGCGGCGGGCGATGCGGCGGCACGTGGCCATGCCGACGAGGCCGGCGCCTCCGAAGAGCAGGTAGCTGGAGAAGGTGGCGTGCACAGCGGGCGCGATATACCTCGCGCGGGGGACCGGGGCAACAGATCCGGTAGGGTTCCGCGGTGTCTTCGGGTCCCCTGATCTCGGTCGGTCGCTACGGCCTCTTCGTCGGCGCCGCCATCCGCGCCTGCCTCGCGGGGCGGTGGGCGTTCCGCGAGATGTTGGAGCACGCCTCCACCGTGGCCCTCCGCTGCTTCCTCCCGGTGACCATCACCGCCCTCCCCTTCGGCGCCGTCATCGGCTTCCAGGGCATGGCGATCCTCGACCTGTTCTCCGCCCACCGCTTGATCAGCAGCCTGCTGTCGGTGTTCGTCATCCGGGAGCTGGCGCCCGTCATCGCCGCCGTGCTCGTGGCCGCCCAGGCCGGCTCGTCGTTCGCGGCGGAGCTCGGCGCCATGCGCATCAAGGAAGAGCTGGACGCCACCTCGGTGATGTCGGTGGATCCGATCGGCTGGCACGTGGTCCCTCGCATCGGAGCCATGGCGATCGTGATCCCCGCGCTGACGATCCTCGCCGGCGCCTTCGGCGTGTTCGGCGGTTGGCTCGTCGTCGTCGGGCTGGAGGGCCAGCCGCACGGCGTGTTCATGGCCCACCTGGCCCAGGACCTGACCACCTTCGACCTGGGCGCGTCCGCCTTCAAGGGGCTCGTCTACGGCGTGCTCATCGGCACGATCGCCTGCTGGAAGGGGTTCAACGCCACCGGCGGGGCCGAGGGCGTGGGGCGCGCCGTCAACGACACCGTGGTGCTGTCGGTGATGTTCGTGCTCGTCTCGAACTATCTGCTCAGTTCCCTCCTGTTTTCGGGGGTGTTCAGATGATCACGGCGTTCGTTCGATCCGTGGGGCGGTACGGGCTGTTCTGCTGGGACTGCGGGGTCAGCGCGTGGCGTCATGGAGTCCGGTGGGACCGCGTCATGGGCGAGGCGAGCAAGCTCGGCGTGCGCTCGTTCGGTGTACTCGCCGTGATGGCGCTGTTCGTCGGCACCAACCTCGCCATCCAGGGCCACGCCGCCTTCTCGGCGCTGGGTGCGCAGTCGCTGGTGGGCATGTTTGTCGCGCTCGCGGGCGTGCGCGAGGTCTGCCCCCTGCTGGCGGGCACGATGGTGGCGGCCAAGGCGGGCACGGAGATGACCGCGCAGCTGGCGGTGATGCGGACCAAGGAGCAGATCGACGCGCTGGAGGTGATGGCGATCGACCCCCGCGCCGAGCTGGTGGTGCCGCCCCTGCTGGGGATCATGATCGCGCTGCCGGCGTTGACCATCATCAGCATCGCCATCGCCCTGGGCAGTAGCGTCGCGGTGGCGGTGTGGCAGCTGGGGCTGGAGTACGGCGACTACGTCGACTGGTTGGTGAGCAACATCACGGTGTTCGACCTGACCGCGGCGATGATCAAGGCGTTGGTGTTCGCGGTGGTCATCGCGACGGTCTCCGGTTGGTTCGGCTTCTTCAGCGAGCGCGGCCCCATCGGCGTCGGCTCGGCGACCAACAAGGCGGTCGTCGTCATGTGCATCGTTTGCATCACCCTGAACTTCTTCCTCACAACGGTGCTGTATGGCTGAGCCGGTCATCCGCTTCCAGGGCGTGAGCAAGTCCTTCGGGTCCAAGGTGGTCCTGCAAGACCTCAGCCTCGATATTCCCCGGGGCCAGACGACGGTCATCCTGGGCCCGTCGGGCACGGGCAAGTCGGTGCTGATCAAGCTGCTGGTGGGCCTGCTGGAGCCGGACGAGGGCTCCATCCTGGTCGAAGGCGTGGACGTGGCGACGGCGACGGAGGCCGAGCTGTTCGAGGTGCGCAAGCAGATCGGGATGCTGTTCCAAGACGGTGCCTTGTTCGACTCGCTGAGCGTCGCGGACAACATCGCCTTCCCCTTGCGTCGGCACACCACGCTGTCGGACGAGGCCATCGCGGCGAAGGTCGCGGAGCTGCTGGCGAAGGTCGGCCTGGAGGGCATCGAGGAGCTGATGCCGTCGTCGCTCTCGGGCGGCATGCGGAAGCGCGTGAGCCTCGCCCGGGCGATCGTGATGGACCCGGAGATCGTGCTGTTCGACGAGCCGAACTCGGGCCTGGACCCGGTCACCTCGGACGAGATCGACGCGCTCATCGGCCGGATGAAGGACGAGCTCGGGATGACCTTCATCATCATCTCCCACGACATCGTGGGGACCTTCGCCGTTGCCGACAAAATCGCGATGCTCTACAACGGCGGCCTGATCGCCGACGGCACCCCTGACGAGGTGCTGCACAGCCGTGAGGATGTGGTCCGGCGGTTCCTCAAGCGCAACATGGAGCTGCCCCCACTGTGAGCCGTCGTCGAACGATCAAGCACGAGGTTCGGGTTGGCCTGCTGCTGCTGGCGGCGCTAGCCGTGTTCGCCTGGATGTCGGTGCAGATCGGCGCGTTGCAGGGCCTGGGCAACACGATCTCGGTGACCCTGGTGCTGGACGACGCCGCCGGCCTCGTGCCGGATGCGTCCGTGAAGGTGGCGGGCGTGCAGGTCGGCTCCGTCCGTGACCTCGCGGTCGATTTCGACACGGCGGTGGCGACGATCTCGCTGCGCAAGAACGCGGAACTTCGGACCGACGTGCGAGCCCAGGTGCGGGCGCGGTCGCTCCTGGGGGAGAAGTACCTGGCGCTGACCCCCAAGAGCACGACGGCGCCGCTGCTGGGCGACGGGGACGTGATCTCGACCGTGGTCCCCACGGTCGAGATCGACGACCTCATCGCCGCCCTGGGACCGGCGCTGGCGGCGGTGGATCCCGAGGACGTGGCCCGGCTCGTCAGCAGCGCCGCGGACGTGAGCGTGGCCGTGGGAACCGATGCGGACGCCCTGGTGTCCAAGACCCGCGAGCTGCTGGATCAGCTCAACGAGGCGGCTTCCATCGCCCCCACCCTGAAGAAGGACGTCCCCGCCTTGCTGACCGACCTGCGCCGCACCACCTCCGATCTCCAGGTGGCCATCGCGCGCGCCGACGCGCTGCTGGTGCAGGCCGAGGGCACCCTCGGCAAGGTCGATGAGGCGGCGACGGACGCCCCCGCGGCGGTGGCCGATGTGCGGCGGCTGCTGGCGGAGCTCGAGCCCGGGGTCGACGACCTGCGCTCGACGATGGAACAGAGCGACGAGGCGATGGCGGACATCCGCAAGATCCTCGACAACTTCGAGAACTTCGACGAGGCGGCGCTGAAGCGGCTGCTGCGCGAAGAAGGCGTGCTGGTTCGGCTCAAGGCCCCGCCCAAGGGCAAGGGCAAGGGCAAGGGCGGCGGATCGAACCCGCTGGAGAAGTAATGGCCGGCGACTTCGTTGGCTGGCTCCTGGAGCGGGGCAAAACGGGCGGAATCGTCGCTCTGTTGATCGGCCTCGCGCTGCTGGCCGCCACCGCGATCGACTACTCGATGACCGGCGGCTTCTTCGTCGTCATGCCCGGCCTCGCCGCCATGGCGATCCTGCTGGGCGCCGCGCTCATCGCGCTGGACAAGCCGTCGCTGCGGGGCGAGTTCAAGGAGCCCACGGCGCGCCCGCTGGATGACGGCATCGTCCGGGCGCTGGAGGGTGAAGCGAAGCCCTTCCTGCTGTGCATGTCGTGCAAGAAGTCGACGCCGTTCACCCCCTGCATGCACTGCGACAAGGGGATCGATGTGATGACCATCGACACTGACGACGATCTGCAACTGGCCTTCGCCTCCATGGCCTAGGCCGACGCCCCAAGCCGAAACGCCCCGCCGGCAACATGCCGACGGGGCGCCTCGAATCTGACCGCCGACACCGAGGAGGGACCCGGAATCTCAACGTTGGCGATGGTCAGCGTCCTCGATGTCTCGTATGATGGTCGGTCGTGACCGGTTACGAGAAAGTTGTCGGAGAATCTGTCTTTCCTCCGCACCACCACCTTGTGATCCGGGCCCGCCGCCGACCATTCGTCGCGTCTGCGACGCCCGCGTAAAGCAAATGCTGACAATCGAGGATTCGAGGGACTGCGCGACACAATCGGGCAGGGCCGGACCCGATCCGGGGTCAACGTCGCCCGGGGGGTTCAGCCCTGCCCGATGAGCAGGGCCCCCATCGAAACTACGCACGCGACTTGAACCGTGAAGAAGTGGAAGCGCACGTTCACCGCGAGGGCACTGACGGAGCTGAGGTGCACCAGCGTCTGCACCACGCGGGCGCCCACGTAGACCAGGGCGAGGCGGTCGAACCAGACGTCCTCGAAGGCGATCACCGCTCCGATGAGCACCACCGTCGCGAAGATCGGGAGGTTCTCCACGCAGTTGGCGTGAGCCCGTCGCGCCCGCTCGCCGAGGTCGGTCTCGGCCTTGTCGGCCGAGAAGTCGTTGGCCGGTCTCTTCCGCGTGAGCACCGCGACCACCCGAGGGAACACGCAGACCCCCATCGGAAGCAGCGTCCAGCCCGCGAAGAACAGCAGGCAGTACAGCGGCGTCGTCACGCGGTCGGCTCGTCCGCGGGCTCGTCCGTAGGTTCATCCACGGTGTCGGTGACAGCCGCCGATTCGGCGGGCCGGTCCGGGCTCGTGGGCTTGAGCTTGAGGTTGATCTGCAGCTCGTGGGTCTCGAGGAACCGCTCGACCTCCTCACCCACCCGGAGCTTCTCCAGGTAGTTGCGGACCTCGTTGGCGATCATCGTCACAACCTCTTCCTTGCCGCGGGCCGACAGCTTCGCCGCCCCCGACAGAAGCTCGCCCGCCTTGGGGAAGTCGTCGCCCTTTTCCCGGATCTTGTCGGCGCCCGCGTTGACCACGTCGGCGCCGGCGCGGATCAACCGTCCCGCGAGGTCGCCGATCGCGCGATCCCGCTCGCCCCCGGATCCGCCCTTCTTGCTCTCGTCGTTCATGAAACCCGTTTCCTCTTTCGGCTGCCGTTTCGCTTCTTCTTCCGACGCTACCGCGGATCCTGCCCCGCGTAGTCCTCGTCGACGATCCGGGTCAGCTCCTCGCGGTACGCGCACGTCTCGGGGAGTCCTCCTTGCAGGACCACCGACGGCGTCACCTTGATGCACTCGGACTCGGCCTGAAAGCGGTTGCCGTACACCTTGCAGGAGCGGTCGAAGTCGTCGAGGTATCGGCACGGGATCGAGGTGTGCTTCCACGCTCCGTCGACCCAGTGGCTCTCGAAGCAGCACTGGCCGCAGCCGTCGCACAGGGCCTCCCACTCACGGTGACTGTAGAGACGTCCCATCAATTCGTAGACGAGCGGAAGCCTCTGGGGAGCGGACGCGGCCATCGACGGAGGATACCGCTTCTGCTATCGAGCGCCGCGTGCGCTTCTACCGCCCCGGTGACGAGACCCGGATCGACCTCCAGGACGTGCGGACGATCGACCGGTCGATCTGGGCGATGCGCCTCGTCGCGCGCTTCTTCCGGTACCGCGTCCACGGCCTCGAGAACGTCCCGACCGACGGCCCGGCGCTCCTGGCGCTGAACCACGGCCCCGTACCGATCGACGCCGGCCTGCTGGGGATGACCATCTACGAGCGGCTCGGCCGGCTCCCCCGCGCCCTGACCGACCACCTCGTCTTCAAGGCGCCCGTGATGCGGGAGCTCTTCATGGCCATCGGCGCGGTCGACGGCCGGCACGAGACCGCCGACGAGCTGCTGGGCCGCGGCAACCTCGTCATCGTCATGCCGGGCGGCGCCCCCGAGGGGTTCAAGTCGTCCGCGCACGCGTACGAGCTGTACTGGCGCAAGCGGACCGGGTTCGCCCGCCTCGCCATCCGCATGCAGGTGCCCGTCATTCCCGCCGCCTGCATCGGCATCGACGACGTCTACACCCTGCACTGGGACCTGTTCGAGGCCGGCAAGCGCATCTTCGGGGTGCGCTCCCTCCCCTTCGGCGTGCCCTGGGGCAAGGGTCCCGGCATCCCCCGCCGCGTGCCCCTGACCCACTGGGTCGGCGCCCCCATCCACCCCGACGTTCCCGCCGAAGCGGCCGACGACGAGGACGCCGTGACCGCCTTCCGCGACCGCGTGACCGCCGCGATGGAACAGCTCCTCGCCGACGGCCTCGACCTGCGCGCTTCGGGCCTGGACGGCCGGACCCAGGCCTGATCGATGTCCGACTCCCTCACCCTGACCAAGCCCGCCCCCGCGCTCCGTGAGGAGCCGCCCCTGCACCAGCCGATTCCGCTGGTGTACGTGTTCGGGCTGCTCCCGTCGGTCCTCATCCAGGAGGGGTGGGTCGCCTCTCTGCTGTGGTGTGCGGTCGTGACCGCGGCGGTCCGGCAGAGCTTCGATCCGCGCTGGAGTCGACCCCTCGCCGGCGCCCTTGCCGCCCTCGGCGGGAGCCTCGCCCTGCTCTTCTTCGCCGGCTGGGAGCTGCGCCCGTTGGCGGTGCTGCTGTTCCTCCCCGGCTTCGTCGCGCTGGCCCTCGGGAGCCGGTTCGAGCGGGTCGCCGCGTTCGTCCGTTCGGCCCCCCTCCGCACCGTCCTGATCTACGCCGCGGCGGTGCTCGGCCTGTACTGGGGGGGCGCGACGTGGGGACCGCTTCCGCCGCCTCACGACGACTTTCTGTACGGCCTCCGCGCCAACGAGACCCCCGACCCGCTGACCGAGGAGGAGCGCCTCGCCGCCGTGCGCGTCATCCAGGCGGCGATCGGGGGCCGTCCGGTCGACGTAAGCACGCTCCCGGGGGCGCTGCAGGAGCCCACCATGGGGCGGGTCTGGGTGACGCTGTTCCGCCCCGGCCGACGGGCGCGCCGGACCCGGGGGATGGCCCCCGCGGGCGTGCTCCACGAGCAGCTCACGGCCGCCACCGTCACCGCCATGAAGGACGCCCCCACGCGCGGGGCGTGGCTGGCCAACAAGGACAAGATCACGATCATCGTCGACCTCGGCGGGCCCGAGGAGACGATCAAGCCCCGCCTCCCCGCCCGCGCCTTCGCCTGGATCATCGATCTGTTTGCGGTGGGCGACCGCCACCGCTTCGAGTTGATCGTCTACGACGCGGAGCCGGGCATCGACGGCTTCATCCTCGAGGGACCGGACGGCCAGGAGGGGGTCGCGCTCCCCGCCGATCACCTGCTGTCCGGCTGGGTCACCCCCCGCTCCCGGCGCCGCCGGTACCGGATGCACAACTTCGACGCCCTCCACAAGCGGCTCGCCAAGCGCGCGGGACTGCCCAAAGGGACCGAGCCCGCGTCGCTGCCGATGAGCAGCTTCAGCACCTACAGCTTCGGCCTCCCGGACCCGGCCTCCCCGCGCACCGTCGAGCTGTACCGGGGCAACGTGCTGCTGGAGGGCGAGCCCACCGAGGAGCTGATCCTGGACCGCATGGACCTGGCGGGGCAGTGGCTGCTGTCGACGGTCGAGGAGAGCGGGCGGTTCGACTACGAGTACTTCCCCAACCGGGACAAGCACGGCAGCGGCTACAACGAAGTGCGGCACGCGGGCTCGGTCTACGGCCTCTTCCACATGTCCCGCGTCGCGCGCGCGGAGCCGACCCTGGCGGCCACGGCGGACGACTACCTGCGGGCCGGGATCGTCACGCTCGACCGCGTCTACGACAACCTCGGCACCCCCGCCGGCGCGTCCCCCGAGGACGGGTTCGTCGCGTTCCTGGAGGGGGAGAAGACCAACTCGGGGGCGGCCGCGCTGACGCTGCTGTCGTTCATCGAGCGGCCGCGCCCCGACGAGGTCGACGACCCGGAGCTCAAGGCGTTGCTGCGCAAGGAAGGCGACGACGCGATCATCGACGGGCTCGCCAACACGCTGGTCAAGATGATCGACGACGAGGGCAAGGTCTACGAGCGCTGGGACGAGGCCTGGGCCGGCGGCGGCGTCATCAACGAGCCGGTCTACTACCCGGGCGAGGCGATGTTCGCCCTCGCGCTGTACTACGAGCAGACCGGGGAGACGAAGTGGCTGGAGGCCGCCAAGGCGATCGGGCGCCGCCAGATCCCGTACAGCCGCTCGTTCTGGGTCATCCCCGACCACTGGGTCATGCAGGCGCTGGACGTGCTCGACCGCGTGGATCCCGAGCAGTCCGACGAGTGGCGCAAGGGCGCGTACGCGATGGGCGCGCGCTACGTGCAGGACCAGGTCCACTCGCCGGGCTTCAGCATGAGTCCGGGACCCGCGCAGCGCTCGATCTACCCCGACTACCGGGGCGCCTACCGCCGCGTCCAGGAGGTCCCGCGCACCACCCGGGCCGCCAGCCGCGGTGAGGCGATCGGCGGCGTGGCCCGCATCGCGTGGCGCCACGGGGACCCGTCGGAGCACTGGGAGCGGTCCCTCATCGAGGGAGCCCGCCACTTGATGGAGCAGCAGTACGTGTCCGACAACAGCTTCTTCTTGCCGGATCCCGGCGAGGTGCGCGGCGCCATCCGTATGGGCATCGTGGACATGCACATCCGCATCGACAACAACCAGCACGGCGTGGTTGCGCTGGGCGCGGCGTTGGCCGCGATGAGGGAGCAAGCGAAGCGATGAGATCAGCCTGGATCGCAGCCACCGTGGCGCTGGTCGGCGTCGGGGCCCTCGCCGTCGCGGACGAGCCGGCCCGGGATGACCGTGGCTGGACCGCGGTCGAAGGTGGAGGAGTGGCCATCGGGCTGGCCGACGTGCTCAGTGGAGGTGGCCCCTACCGCGCCCCCGACTTGAACATCCCGCTCATCGGCTCGGGCGCCGCCGCCGCGGACCTGGACGAGCTCGTCGTCGGTCCGACGCTGCTGTTCTACTACTCGGCCTCGTGCCCCCACTGCCAGGAGGTGGCGCCGGAGGTCGCGCGGTTGGCCCAGCGGCTGGACGGCCAGGTCGCCGTCATCGGCATTGCGTCGGGCTCGAACAGCGGATCCGACGTTCGAGCATTCGAGAACGAGTACGACCTCAAGTTCCCGAATTGGCGTGACTTTACGCGCAAGTACGCCAGCGCCAACGAGATCGCATCGACCCCCACCGTGTTCCTCGTTCGACCTACCGAGGAGGGCTTCGAGACCCTCGCGGAGTACCGCCCCTTCCCTGGCGGCTTCGGGGTCGTGGCCGAGATTCAGGCCCGGGCGTTGCTCGGCGAGGATCCGTTCGGCGCGTTCGAGGAGGGCCACTACGCGGGCACCCAGGCCTGCGGTGCCTGCCACGTGCACGAGTACAGCTCCTGGGGGCTGACGCACCACTCCACCGCCTACTGGACGCTGTACGAGCGGGAGGAGGCGGAGAACCCCGAGTGCATCGCCTGCCACGTCGTCGGCTTCGGGAAGCCGTCCGGCTTCGAACTCGAGCAGTACCGCTCCGCCGTCGCCGACGTCGGCTGCGAGGCGTGCCACGGTCCTGCCGGCCCCCACGCCGGGGAGCGCAAGCCGGTCGCGACCGCCCGGGACGCCTGCGTCACCTGCCACGACGCGGATCACTCGATCCAGTTCACCGTGGACAAGGGGCTGCCCCACATCGACCACTTCCGCGCCGCTCCGATGAGCCCGGAGGCCTTCCGCGCCGCCCGGGAGGACGTGGTCCAGGGCCGCGCCGCCCGCCCCCTGCTGGCCTTCCCCGACGGCGCGAACCTGGGCAGCAAGGCCTGCGCCGAGTGCCACTCGGAGCAGACCGCGTCCTGGAAGAAGTCGCCTCACGCGGGTGCGCTCAAGACCCTGAAGGGGAAGGGCTCGCACAAGGACGTCGCCTGCGTTCGCTGCCATGCCGTCAAGAAGATCGACGACCCGGCCACGCCCAAGGACTTCCACGCGGGCGGGGTCGGCTGCGAGTCCTGCCACGGCCCCGGCGAACAGCACGTCGCCGCCAAGGGAGGCACCGAGAACATCGTCGGCCTCGGCGCGTCGTGCCCCGAGTGCGTCATCGAGGCGATCTGCACGCGCTGCCACACGCCGGAGCAGGACAACGACTGGAACCTGAAGGAAGCCCTCCCGAAGGTGGGCCACTAGCTCAGGAGGCGAGCTCCGCGAGGAACGCCTTCGTCGGCTCCCAGACGTTCTTGGGCGATCGCAGCCCCGCCACGACCCCCATGTGCCCGCCGGGGACCTCCCGGAAGCGCACATCCGCGCTGCCCAGGCAGGTCAGCGCGGCGCGGGCGGCCTGCACCGGGACGATCTTGTCGTTGGTGCCGGCGAACGCGAGCACCGGGCACGTGATGTCCTTCAGATCGGCGCTGTGTCCGCCGAACTCCATCGTGCCGTCCCGGAGCCGGTTCTCCTTCATGAACTCCTTGAGGAACTGACGGAAAGCCTCCTGGGGGTAGTCGAGAAACCCGCCCACCCAGGCCTCGATCGACTCGTGGCCCCGAACCCACTCGTCGTCCCACATGTTCATGAAGAGATCGGCCTTCTTCGTGATCGAGCGGAGCGGGGTCATCAGCTTGAAGGCGGAGGAGCTGACCTTGCCGGGCACGTTGCCCATCATCGAGGCGAGGGTGTCGACTTGGCCGTGGGCGATGCGCGACAGGAAGCTCAGCGCGCCCATCTTGGCGGAGTCGATGGGGGAGCCGACGGTGACGATGCCGACCGGCGGAGTGCGGTCTCCCGCGTGCGCGGCCGTGACCATGAGCGCGAACAGCCCGCCCATGCAGTAGCCCACCATCGCGTACTCGCTGCGTCCGCTGTGCTCGGCCATGGCGTCGATGACCTTGGGGAGCCAGTCCAGCACGTAGGTGTCGATGTTGACGGTGCTGTCGTCGGCGTCGGGGCTGCCGAAATCGACGATGTAGGGGTGGAACCCGGCCGCTCGCAGCATCCCGACGAAGGTGTGCCCCTCGCGGAGGTCGTACACCAGCGGTTGGATCATCAGGGGCGGGATGAACAGGACCGGAAGCCCCCGACCCTGCCCCGCGCCGCCAGAAGTGCGACCAAATCCGATGTCTTCGGCGGGACCCGGCGGGTACGATCGGAGGAGCAGTTTGTCCTCTTCGAAGACGATGTCGTACGGTTCGGGTTCCACGACGTCCGTCGGATCGGACATGAAGTAGTCGAGTCCGTTGATGAATCTGAGGACGGTTCGCTCACTCGCCAGACGTGCCCGCCGGCCGCCACGTCTGATCAAGCCCTTGCCCATTGCTCCAGCTTAGCGCAAGGTGGCGCCGCCATGATGCCGCCACACGTCACGTCCATCGAAACCGCCTCTCAGAAACTCCTGGTCCACGGTTGGTCTCTGACCGATGCCGACTGGGAAGAGGAGCTCACCCTGCTCGACCTCGAAGAGGGCGGCTACGTCGACTTCAAGGTCGACGTCGACGACGAGTGGGTGGGTGAAGGCACAAACCCTGGCTCGATGCAGGTCAAGTGCATCGCCGAGGTGAAGCCCGCCGAGCTCTGCGCCGGCCGCAAGTACCGCATCGAGGTGCTCGGCGAGTCCGTCGAATTCGACGGCTGGGACGCCTAGCTCCCGAGGAACTCAGCCATCCCCTGCAGCACTTCGTGCAAGGGGGATGAGACTGTGCGCACGCCGGGCGGAAGCGAGTCCAGGAACCGCTGCCCGTAGCGCTTGCGCAGCACCCGCGTGTCGAGCACGAGCACGACCCCGCGATCGGTGCGATGGCGGATCAGCCGCCCAAACCCCTGCCTGAACTTCAGCACCGCCTGCGGCACCGCCAGATCGCGGAACGCGTCGCCTCCCAGCCGTTCGATCCGCTCGGCCCGCGCCTGCTGGATGGGCTCGCTGGGCACCCGGAACGGCAGCTTGGGGATGACCACGCAGGAGAGCGCTTCGCCCCGCACGTCCACGCCCTCCCAGAAGCTGTCGGTGCCGAACAGGGCCGCCCGCTGGGACCGGCGGAAGAGGTCCAGCAGCCGATCGCGGGGCAGCTCGCCCTGCCGCAGCAGGCTGTAGTCGCGCCCGAGCCGACGGCTCACCGCGCCCGCCACCTGGTGGAGCATCTTGTATGACGTGAACAGCACGAAGGTGCGGCCGTCAGCGACCCGGATCGCCTCGGAGACGGCTTCCACCACGGCGGAGTGGTACTGCCGGTCCCGGGGCTCGGGGATGTCCCGCGGGACCGCGAAGAAGACCTGGGTGGCGTAGTCGAACGGGGACGCGATCTGGCCGGTGCCGAGCCGGTGCTGCAGATCTTCGGCGTCCAGCCCCGTGCGCGTGGCGAAGTGGCCGAAGCTCCCCGCCACCGACAGCGTCGCCGAGGTCATCGTCACGGACCGGGGGCCGTCCAGGATGAGCTCCCGGACCACCGAGGCGGCGTCGACCGGCCGGAGCTTCAGGCGCGGGCTGAGCTGCCCGTCGCGGCTGCGGCTGACCTCCGCCCAGCGCACGGAGTCCGCGTCGGGCTGAAGCATCATCCCCAGCGAGCCCGCCGCGTCCGTGAGCCGCCGGCCGACGGACCGCAGGTCCTGCCCGACCTGGAGGTACCGGTGCTTGAACGGGTCCGGCATCTCCTTCATCTCTTCGCCGACCTGGTGCACGCGGCGCGCGACCTGGGACAGGCCGTCGGACATCGCTCGGAGCCGGTCGGACAGGAGGCCGAAGAGGCCGGGGCGGGACTGCTCCAGGTCGTCCACGAGGCGCATCGACCAGCTGCGTCGTCCGTCGTCGTCGGTGCCTCCGGCGGCGTCCATGATCGCTTCGCAGATGTCCTCGAGGTGCAGCCGCAGGCTCGTCCGCACGCCCTCGACGGTCATGAGCAGGGAGTCGGTCGCCTCGGCGAGGTTCATCGCCTCGTCGGAGCTGTCGATCTCGTCCGCGAGCCCCTCCTTGAGTCGGATCGCGAGCCCCTTGCGCCGGCCCTTGGTCGGGCGGATCCGGCCCAGGTGGCGCATCAACCCGCGACCGGTCACGTCCCGCCCCGCGAAGTCCGTGGCGACGTCCTCGATGTGGTGCGCCTCGTCCAGCACCACGTGCTCGTACTTGGGGAGCAGTCCGCCGGCGACGCCGTCCTTGCGAAGCGACAGATCGGCCAGCAGCAGGTGGTGGTTGGCCAGCAGCAGGTGCGCCTTCGCCGCCCGGCGCCGGGACTGGTAGTAGAAGCACTCGTCGTAGTGGGGGCAGCGGACCCGCAGCGTGTGCTCCGTGGAGCTCTGCACGAGCTCCCACAGGTCCCGGTCGGGCACGAACGGCAGGTCGTCCAGGTCCCCTTCCCTCGTGATCCGGGCCCAGTCCCGCACGTCCGTGAGGAAGCGCTGCTCGGCGGCGTCGGGGCTGGCGTTGCTGCTGAGCTCGTCCAGCCGTGACCCGAGCTTGCGGCGGCACAGGTAGTTGCCCCGCCCCTTGAGGATCGCCACCTGCAGGTCCGGGTACAGCTTCCGCAGCATCGGCACTTCGTTCTCGAGCAGTTGCTGCTGGAGGTGCCGGGTGCGGGTCGCCACCGCCACCCGCTCGCCGTTGGCCAGCGATCGCATCGCCGCGGGGGCGAGGTAGGCGAGGCTCTTGCCGGTGCCCGTGCCGGCCTCCACGACCAGGAGGCGGTCCTTGTTGAGCGTGTCCGCCACCTGCTTGGCCATGTCGACCTGGCCCGGCCGGGGCTCGTAGCCCTGCACGAGGTCCGGCAGCGCGCCGGTGGAGGTGAAGACCGAGTCGACGGCGGCGGCTTCGACGGGGCGGATGTGCTCGCGCACCGGCTCGACGACGACGTAGACCGCCTGCGCGGTGTTGTCGACGATGAAGAAGCCGATCCCCTCCTGCCCATAGTGCGACGCGAGGGCGAGGTCGGGCTCGGACGGGATGAGCCGGCCCGATGGGTGGTTGTGGATGACGACGTCGCCGTGGCGGCCGACCTGCATCAAGGCGGGCACGGCGGTCTTGTGGCCGCGGCAGTGCACGGTGATCTCGTCGATGGGGCCGGTGGGGCCGGGCCGGCCTACGAAGAACACCTCGTTGCCCCCGGCCTCCTCGATCGCCGCGCCGATGTCGTGGCGCGCGCGAGGGGTCAGGTATCGCTCAATGGATCTCGGTCCGCCGCTCAACCGGCCGAGGCGGTCGAGGCGGGCTCGGCGCGGCAGGTGTTCAGCGCGATGTTCATCTTCTCGAGGAAGCGATCGGCGGGCTCGAAGCCCTTGAGCGTGAGCTCCTTGACCACGTCGCCCTCGGGGCAGAGGAAGTAGACGGCGGGCAGCCCCTTGATGCCGTACTCCTTCTTGAGCTCGACGAACTCGGGGGTGTCGGTGGTGCCGTCGATCATGACCGTCTCGAACTCGTCGGCGCACTGCAGCACGGCGGCGTCGGTGTAGGTCTTGTGCTCCAGCTCCTTGCAGGCGGCGCACCAGTCGGCGGTGAAGTCGAGGATGACGGGCCGGCCCTCGGTCTTGGCCGAGCTCAGCGTCGCCTGGTACTGGTCGCTCCAGGTGATCGCCTCGTGCTCCTTCTCGGGCGCGAACAGCAGGAACAGACCGACGCCCAGGGCGAGCACGCCGCCCACGGCGCGGGCAAGGTTCCGGTTCTCGCCGAGCACGTCCTTCTCACCGGCGACGACCCACGCGCCGCCGATGACGGTCACGGTCCAGGCCACGGTCATGAGGAGGTCGGCCCAGCCCAGCTCGGTGCCGCCGGCGCTGATCACGTTGATCATCTGGCCCACGTAATAGAGCGTCGCGCCCACGAGGATGACGCCGAAGACGTGCTTGACCGTCTCCATCCAGGCGCCCGAGCGGGGCAGCGAACCGGCGAAGGTGCCGACCGCGAGGAAGAGCATGCCGAGGCCCAGGCTGTACGTGAGCATCAGCACCGCGGAGGGGACCAGCCCCCAGCCGTTGGTGCCGATGACGGCCAGCAGCATGAGCACGATGGGGCCGGTGCAGGGGGCCGCGACGATGCCCGCCACCGTTCCGACGACGAACGCGCCGACGTAGCCGCCGCCGCCGCCGGCCATGGAAGCGCGGTTGGTCAGCGCCGACGGCAGGCCGAACTCGTAGACCCCGAACATGGACAGGGCGAGGGCGAACAAGACGGTGCCGACTCCGCCGAGCACCCAGGGGTTCTGCAGCGCGGAGCCGAACATGCCGGAGCTGCCGGCCGCGGCGACCCCGAGCACGGTGTAGGTAGCGGCGATGCCGCCCACGTAGACACACGCGAGGCTGAACGACTTGGCCTTGCCCTGGTCGGCGTTGGCACCGATGACGGACACCGTGATCGGGATCATCGGGTAGACGCAGGGGGTCAGCGACGAGGCGACCCCACCGAGGAAGACCAGCAGCAGGAACAGCGCGCCAGGGCCCGAGGCGCCGGCGGTGCTCTGGGCGGCGAGCTTGCCCTCGAGCCAGGCCGTGACCCTGGCGACGACTCCGGCCGAACCTCCGGCCTCGCCGGCGCAGTTGTCGGAGGCGGCGTCGGAGCTGCCGAGGCTGCGGGCCGCGGGTGCGGGGGCGGGGGTGACGATCGCGGCGTCGGCCACGGTCGGGGCGTCGACGGCCTCGGGGGTGTCGACGGCGGGGGGAGCCTCGGCCGGGTCCCCGGCGGACTCATCGGGGTCGGCGGCGGCGGTGGCGCCACCCACGACCACGTCGCAGGTCAGGTCCTGGTTCTCGGGGAAGAGGCAGTAGTTCTCGGGCTTGTTGCAGCCCTGGAGGCGCGCGTTGAAGGCCACCACGTGGCTCCCCGCGGCGGCGTCGGCGGGCACCGTGATGGGCACCTCGACGCGGAAGTTGTGGCTGAAGATCTCACGGTCCTGCTCGGAGACCTTGTCGAACTTGACCTTGCCCTTGGGGAAGACGGCCTCGCCCGCGGTCAGGCCGGCGACCTCGTTCACCGTCACCGACGACATGTCGCGGTAGATGAAGAATTCCTCGGAGAAGACCTGGTACTCCACCGCCACGGACGTGGTCGCGCCGGGGGCCACGGGCGCTGTGGGGCATGCCGCTTGGGTGCCGAAGGGATCGTCCTTGTCGACGGCCCCAGCGGGGGCGGCGAGCAGGAGCGTGGGTACGACCAGGAGCAGGAGACGGGGGGTCATGACGGTCATGTCTAGACCAACACCCCCTTCGTAACAACCATCCCCTATTCTCCGCCGCCGTGGATGTAGCCGTCGTCATCCCCGCCTTGAACGAGGCGGACAACGTTCCGGACCTCGTCGCGGGCGTGCGTACGGCGCTTCCCGACGCCGAAATCGTGCTCGTGGACAACGGCTCGACGGATGGAACGGCGGCCTCGGCGGCTTCGGTCGGAGCGACCGTTCTTTCTGAGCCGAACCGCGGATACGGGTCGGCCTGCCAGCGCGGGATCCGCTACCTTGAGGCCCGCGATCCCCGGCCGGACGTGATGATCATCCTGGACGCCGATCGCGCCGACGATCCCGGGTTCCTGGTGGGGTTCGTGGACCGAATCGCGCGGGACCAGACGGACTTCGTGCTGTCGAGCCGCACCCGCTGGGGCGCGGATCCGGGGGCGATGACGTGGGTTCAGCTCGGCGGAAACCTGCTCCAGACGATCGCGATCAACACCCGCTTCGGCACCCACCTCACGGACATGGGCCCGATGCGGGCGATCCGCTTCGATCGCCTGCTCGAGCTCCAGATGAGCGATCCCACCTGGGGCTGGAACGTGGAGATGGCCTGCAAGGCGGCCCGCCAGGGGCTGCGGATCGTCGAAGTCCCCGTGACCTACCGGGCGCGGCAGGCGGGCACGTCGAAGATCAGCGGCTCCCTGAAGGGCGCCGCGCGCGCGGGCACGAGGATCCTGCAGGCGCTGTGGCAGTACGCGCGCTGACTGCTAACGTCCGCCGCCATGCCGCGTGGGATTCCCGACGACGTCCAAACGATTCACCTCATGGCCATCTGCGGCACCGGAATGGGTGCGTTCGCGGGCCTGCTCCAGGAGGCGGGCTACACCGTCCGCGGCAGCGACGCGGGGGTCTACCCGCCGATGTCGACGCAGCTGGAGCAACAGGGGATCGCCCTCATGGAGGGCTTCGGCCCCCAGAACCTCGAGCCGGCGCCTGATCTCGTCGTCGTCGGCAACGCGATCCGGAGGGTGAACCCGGAGAACGAGGCGATGCTCGCGGCGGATCTGCCCCACGCTTCCTTCCCGGAGACGCTGTCGGAGCTGTTCCTGAAGGATCGGCACCCCGTGGTCGTGGCCGGCACTCACGGCAAGACCACCACCTGCTCGCTGCTGGCGTGGACGCTGCACGCCCTCGGCACCGGCACCGGCTTCCTCGTGGGCGGCGTGCTGGAGAACTTCGGGCAGAACTTCCGCGTCGGCGACGTCGGCGCCCCGTTCGTGGTCGAGGGCGACGAGTACGACACCGCCTGGTTCGACAAGGTCCCCAAGTTCATCCACTACCGCCCGCGCACTGCGATCCTGACGTCGGTCGAGTTCGATCACGCCGACATCTACCGCGACCTCGATCACGTGCTCGAAGCCTTCGAGATGTTCACCACGATCATCCCCGAGGACGGCCTGCTGCTGGCCTGCGCCGACGGCGAGCACGTCGCCGGCGTGGCCGACCTGGCCCCCGGCACGGTCGAGTACTACTCCACCCGCGGCGCGCCCAACGCGACCTGGCAGGGCGGGGTCGTGAGCGCCGATCGCGACGGCATGACCTTCAGCGTGACCCGGGGCGGCGAGGAGGTGGGCACCTTCCGCAGCGCCCTGATCGGGGAGCACAACCTCGCCAACCTCGTCGGCGTGGTCGGCGTGCTCATCCACCACGGCCACGCACCGGCGGACATCAAAACGGCGTTGGCCTCCTACGAGGGCGTCAAGCGCCGCCAGACGGTGTTCGCCGAGCCGCGCGGCATCACCCTCATCGACGACTTCGCCCACCACCCGACGGCGGTGGCCGCAACCATCGACGCGACCCGCCTGCGGTTCGGCGATCGACGCCTCTGGATCGTCTTCGAGCCGCGCACCAACACGACCCGGCGGAACATCTTCCAGGAGCGCTACGGGCGTGCCTTCGACGGCGCCGACCTGCTGCTGGTGGCGCCGGTGCACAACGTCGCCAAGATCCCCGAGGACGAGCGGTTCGACCCGACCCGGCTCGTGGCCGACGTCAACGCCGGCGGGGTCGAGGCGACGCTGACCGAAGGGGTCGACGCGATCATCGAGCGGCTGGCGGCGGAGGCCCGCCCCGACGACGTGGTGCTGATCCTGTCCAATGGCGGCTTCGGCGGCATCTACGAGCGTCTCCCCGCGGCCCTCGAGGGCTGATGGCGGCTGATCCCCGACGCCTCCGCCGAGGCATCGATCTGCTGGGATCGCTGCCCCGTCGCGGCTTCGACAACCTCCGCGCGCGCCGCAAGGGGACGGCCGTCAAGCGCGAGGAGATCTGGCTCACGAACGCCTCGGGCTACCGCCTCCACGCCGAGGTCCACGGTCCCGACGACGATCTCGTTCGACCGGGCGTCGTGCTGGTCCCCGGACGCGATCAGCCCGGCTCAATCTTCTGCGGTCCGGGCTACCTCCTGTCGGCGGACGAGTTGGCGTTCCGGGGCTTCCGCGTGCTGCACTTCGACCCCGTGGGCCGAGGCCGCTCCTGGGGCCACGACGACTTCTGCGGGGTGGAGGGGCAGGACTCGCTCCGCGCCGCCCTGGACTGCTTCGTCGCCCGCCGGGACGTGGCCAACCGCCAGGTCGGCGTCGTCAGCTTCTCGATGGGGCTGGCGCTGGCGGCCCCCGTGCTCGCGCGGGAAGGACTTCGACTCGGCGTCCGCTTCCTCCTGGACTGGGAGGGGCCGGCCGATCGGGACGCGATCATTCGTGGCGGTCCCCTCCCCCCGGCCGCACGCACCGCGCTGGCGGCCAGCCCCGCGGAGTTTTGGGAGCTCCGGGAGCCGGTCCACTGGGTGGGCCAGATTCCCTGCGACTACATCCGGATCCAGGCGGAGCAGGACCACGGGAACAAGCGCGGGCCGGCCAACGCGCTCGAGCTGGTCGCGCGGGCGACCAGAGGGCTGGCGAGCTCGACCCGACTGAACGCCAACGAGCGCGACGTCGCGTGGCGCCAGGACCAGGCCGAGGAGCTGCAGTGGGCTCCGTCGGGGGCCGGCGCGGTCAACCGCCTGCTGGTCTCCACGATCGATGAACTGCTCACCGATGTGGTAGGGAAGCCCGCGTGACTGCACCTGCCCTTTCGGTGCGCGGCCTGACCCGCGCCTACGGATCCCACGTCGTCGTTAGGGATCTGGAACTCGACGTCGACCCCGGCGACATCTACGGCTTCCTCGGCCCCAACGGCGCGGGCAAGACCACGACGATGCGCATGGTCCTGGGGCTGATCCACAGCGACGCCGGCAGCGTCAGCATCTTCGGCGAGGCCGACCCCGTGGCGGCCCGTCGGCACCTCGGCGGCATCGTCGAGGGACCCCGCTTCTACCCCTACCTGACGGGCGTCGCGAACCTCCGCGTCTTCGCCGCGTACTCCGGCGGCGTCACCGAGGAACGCATCCAGAGCCTGCTGGAGATGGTGCGGCTGGGGGAGCGGCAGACGGACCCGGTCAAGACCTACTCGCTGGGCATGCGTCAGCGCCTGGGGGTCGCGCAGGCGCTCCTGGGCGCGCCGAAGCTGCTGCTGCTGGACGAGCCGATGAACGGGCTGGACCCGGCCGGTGTGCGTGAGCTGCGGGACCTCATTTTGCGGCTGAAGGAGGAGGAGCAGCTGACCGTGTTCATCAGCTCCCACATCCTCAAGGAGATCGAGGGGCTCTGCACCCGCGTGGGCATCATCCAGGACGGCCGGAAGGTCGCCGAGGGGTCCGCGGACGAGCTGCTGGAAGACGGCGAGTCGCTCGAGGACTGCTTCCTCCGACTCACCGGCGGCGTGCACGGAGGCCAGATCCGATGAGCGCGCCTCCGATTCCGTTCGTGGGCCTGTGCAAGGCGGAGTGGACGAAGATCCGCGGCCGCGGCCTCGCCTGGGCGGTGCTCCTGTTCGGGCTCATGCACGGCCTCGTGGGTCCCGGAATGATCTGGGGCGTGCTCGCGGTGGGCCACGAGCTCGGCGCCGGCGAGACCGACCCGGTCGACTTCCTCGTGGGGGCGGACACCGCGCTGTACCTGGCGGTGTTCCCGGTCAACGGCTTCGCCCTGCTCCTGCTCGCCTGCATCCTCTGGGCGGAGGACTACTCGCTGGGCACGATGGCGATGATCTTCGTCCGCCCGGTGGCCCGCTGGAAGGTCTTCGCGGCCAAGGCGGCGGTCGCCTGGGGCGTGGGCGTCGTGTCCCTGCTGCTCGCCACCGTGCTGGGCGCGTTGTTCGGGATCCTGCTGCTCGGCTTCAGCGGCGACATCGGCATGCTCGGCTCAGCGCCGGTGGTCGGCTGGATGGTGGACGTGCCCGAAGATGCGTTCGCCACCGCGGCGGCGTCCAACTCCCTGCCTCTGGGCGACCCGATGGGGCTGCTCGGCCGCATGGGCTGGATCGCGGCCCGTCTCGGCACCTGTGCGCTCATCCTCGCCCCCGCCGTGGCGGTCGCGGCCCTGGTCGCACAGGTGACCCGCTCCCCGGTCCTGACGCTGTTCGGCTCGCTGGTCGTGTTCGTCGTGGACGGCTTCGCGTGGGCCATCGGAAGCGCCTGGGGCGCCAGCAGCCTCGACTACAACGAGCTCGCCGGGACCCTCGCCGAGTGGACGATCCTCGGCTCCCGCCGGGGGCTCTTCCGCGCCAACATGGACGGCGCGATCGGCGACCTCTGGCCCAGCGGCGTGCTGACCCTGGCCTACACGGTGGCGTTCGGGGCGCTCGCGCTGTGGATGTTCAACCGTCGAGACGTCACCTAGGCACATGGCGTTGGTGCATGGCTCGGCGTCTTGACCTGATGGGCCTGCTCGGCCCACGGTGCTCCTCGAGGATCAGCCTCCGGAGACGACCAAGATGGCCGCGCGCACGAAGAGCAAGGTGACGCCGAAGTACAAGACCAAGTACCGGGTGCGGAACTGGGCCGCATACGAGGAGTCGCTCCGCCGTCGCGGCGACATCACGATCTGGTTCGACGACAACGCCGTCCGTTCCTGGAACGCCCGCCCTTCCGGATGACCAGGGGGGCAGCAGGAGTACTCCGATCTCGCGATCCAGACTGCCCTGACGCTCCGGTCGCTGTTTCATCTGGGACTCCGGAAGACGGAGGGCTTCGTGGGCTCGCTGATCCGCTTGATGGGCCTCGACCTGAGC
>JAAESI010000211.1 GCA_024229515.1 Pseudomonadota bacterium
CTGGAACGCCCCTCAGGTGCTCGCCTTCGCAGCCGTTGACGACTTCGTGGCGCTTCGCCGCGGCACGTCTGAGTTCTCCAGCTCCGACCCTGCCGGCACCTTCGAGATGGTGCGCGTGCAGCTCAGCGTCGACCCTGAGTTTTCCACTGCCGAGAGCTACATCGGCGCTGCCGCAGGCACCGTGGCCGCCATCGTCAAGCGCAACGACGATGACCGCAACGCCGTGGTCATGCTTGGCCTTGATGGCTCGCCTCTCCCCGCTGCGGACAGCGAGAGCCCCGTGGCTGCCAGCCTTACCGAGGGCACCTTCGACTCGGCGACCGAGGTCCTCGTGGCGCTCTCCTCCCGGCCAATGGGCGACCAGGGCGTGACCGTGTCGCTGTCGGCGCTGAGCCCCCGCGTGGTTGCGCAGCCGTCCACCGTGACGCTCACCGCAGACAACTGGCAAACGGGCGAACCGGTTCGCATCGAGGTTGTCGACGACTCGCTGGCGCAGCCGGCAAAGGACACCGTCATCGTCGTTGCGGCGGCAAGCTCTGGCGACGGCTTCGAGGGCTACTCCGAGGCGTCCACCACCGTGGCTGTCTATGACGATGACTCTGCCCTGCCGATGATCGGCGGCGCGATGCCAGGCCATGTCCTCAGCACCCCGCTCCACGAAGGCGCCAGCTCCACACTCAGCCTCTCTCTGGGAGCGGCGTTCCCCGACTCCTCACCCGTTTTGGTTTTGGTGACGGCACCTGCTTTCAATGGTGGTGTGGCTGCGACCGTGTCACCGTTAACTGCTTCTCTTACCTTCACCGCCGCAGGTGCTGCTGGCGCCCAGGACATAGACGTCACCGTCCCGGACGATCAGGTGGCTGGAGACGGATCTGCTCAAGTCTGCGTGTCCATCGTCGCTTCGGAGGCCGCTGCTTATGCTGCTGTGACGGAGCAACAGTGCTTCACGGCCGTTGTGCGCGACGATTCCGACGTTGCAGGCCTGAGCGCGGCTGCGGTGGATGATACGTTCGCCAGCGCGACCGCGGCCGTTGCTGGAAACATCCTTGCCGGGGGTTCGCTGGTCGCGACAGAGACCATCCCCGGCCTGCTGAGCGTGCGCCTCACGTCCATGCCTCGCGGCGTCGTCTCGTTGTCGCTCGCCGTGCGCTCTGCCACCGAGTCCGTGGTGGGAGGCGATCCTGTCGCCATCGCCGAGTCCGGCATTGCCTTGTCGCCCGACTCCGTCACCTTCACGCCCAACAACTGGGACACCCAGCTGAATGTTGAAGTGAGCTCCACCGCTGATGGTGTCGTCGGCGCAGTCCGTTCCGCCCAGATCGCTGCCAGCGTGGCCGCCCCTCAGGATCCGGAGTACGACTCCCTGCCGGAGCTGTCCGCACTGCTTCGCGTGGACGACGTCGACAAGCTGGAGTCCAGCGCCCCAGTGGTCCGCGCGGTGAGCGGCCAGGCTGCCACGCTCGTCGACGCCGCCTCCGGAGCTGTCACCGTGGTCGCCGCCGAGGGATCATCTGTCGTCGTTGGCGTGCGGCTCGCAGCCCGCCCCATGGTTGGAATGGAGGTCGTGCTCACTGCCTCCAACACGGAGACCGACACCGTGTCCCACAGCCTTCCCGCCGCCGGCCTCGTGTTCGGCCGGGACAGCTGGCTGACCGAGCAGACCTTCACGGTCACCGTGGCCAACGACGACGTGGCGCGGGACTACGTGGCGGCACTTGTGGTCACGGCAACTGCCCGCGGAGTTGGCTCTGGCGTCAACATGGACGTGTCTGGCCTGTGGACCACCTCGCAGACCGCTGTCAACCTGGCTGTGGAGAACGACGACGACGCCGAGATCGTGGTCAGCAGCCTCGCCGCCCCCGCCGTCAGCGTCCCCGTCGGCGGCTCGCTGGAACTCAGTATTTTGGCCGGCTCCAAGCCCACCGGCGATGTCACTGTGACGCTTGCCAAGGGCTCCGACGCTGGCTGCGATGCCGTGTCGATCAGCCCCGCCACCGTGACCTTCACCACCACCGACGGCCCCGCAGCTGCGGCCAAGGTCGTGACCGTCACCCCCAGCGGCACCACCGCTGCCACGTGCGGCATCACCGC
>JAAESI010000212.1 GCA_024229515.1 Pseudomonadota bacterium
ATGCTGAGGGGCTCCGGGTCAGGACGGCGTGGGCGGAGCTGTCGATCTTCCGCACGGCATGGCGGTGGGGGAAGGCCGCGCGGCTGCACGACGAGCCCTTGCACCTGCCGGCCCCGTCGAGCGTCAAGATGGAGAAGGTGCACGCCCCGAGGCCGACCCGGGACGAGGCGTGGGCGACGTGGGACGCGCTGCGGGAGCAGGGGGCGCCGGAAAAGGCGGGGCGGTTCAGCTTCGCATCCGGTCTTCTTCCGCCCCAGTATGGAAGAGTGATGGGGACCATGAGCCCCACGAGTTGGGCGGGAAGACCGGGAAGGCTGCTCGTCGTTCCTATCCGCAGATGCTGGCCGAAGCAGGGCTCGGAGCCGCGTAGCTCGACGAGGGGCGTGTAGGCCGGACAAAGTGCTTTTCGTGAACGCGAACTGGCCGAGCCGATGCCCTCTCTCCAACCTGGGGGGCTCGAGGCCATGCACGGGCTCGGCGTGGAGACGATCTACGGGAGGACCTCGAACCCGGGCGTGATCCACATCGGGCAGTCGGTCGGGCGACGGCTGCGTCGGATTGTGCTCCGGCGAGACGGGCCCTTCATCTCGCCGGACCGGATCGCCAGCCTGCTGGCCTGATGTTGCTCCGCCCCCCCCCCCCCGTGATCGGAGACGCTGCACGGCTCGGGGGAACTGCGCCGTCCCCCGAGTCTGGGCAGCTGCCTGGCTGCCACCCCAGGGCCTAGGGCTCGGCGGCGACGATCGCGTAGCGCAGCTCCGTCGATCCGCACTCATCCAGCCAGTCTCCAGAGAAGTGGCGGGCTACCCCCACGCGGAATACGTAGCCGTCGGCCTCGACCCGGCTGCCCTCCCAGAGGTCGACGACGACGTCACCGCGCGTGAAGCGTACCGGGCGCTTCTGCACCTCCGTCCGGCACTCGTCGGAGGCGACGACGGGGCAGGTGTCGTCCTGCAAGACCGTTGCACTGAAGCGGACCCCGTCGTCGTGCTGCTCGGAGCTGTAGCCGACCTGCAGCAGCAGGTCTCCTCCTGGCGTGGCCGCAGAGAAGTCGCCCGCCATGCCGTACTCGAAGCCCCCCGACTCTGCCCAGACCTCCAGGAGGCCGAGGGCGTCGAGGTCGGGGAACTCGTCTTCGTCGTCTACCGGTGCGAAAAACTCGACTTCCTCGCCGAGTTCCTCCAGCAAGAAGATCGCCTCGTCGTTGTCGGCCCATGAGAGGAACTCCCCGTCGGCGGGGCTGCTGCCGAAGCCAGCGGCCCAGATGCCGGGGACGGACAGCGAAGGCTCGTTGCAGACCTCGTCAGCGGTGTAGTCCGGCAGGGGTGGGTCGAGGTCGTCGCTGGTGTCCGGGAGGCCGGCCGGGCTGCAGGCGAGGAGCAGGGTGATGGCAAGCAGGGAAATCGAGTGGTTCATGGGCCCTCCGAGATCAAGGTAGTGCCTCAAATCCTTCCGATTGTAACAAGGTGCGTGTAGGCCGGACATAGTGCTTTTCGTGAACGCGAACTGGCCGAGCCGATGCCCTCTCTCAACCTGGGGCGTGATTGGTCGGGTTCAGCGTCCTGTGACACTCCGAGTCGGGGCTGAACCGAGGATGTCGAGTGAGAATGAGCGGCATTTTCGAGGTTCAGGCGCACGAGTGCGCTCCGCTGGCAGCGAATCAGCTCCG
>JAAESI010000213.1 GCA_024229515.1 Pseudomonadota bacterium
AACGAGGTCTCACGCAAAGGCGCGAAGGCGCAAGGGAGACCTGTGCCCTCTTTGCGCCTTTGCGCCTACGCGTGAGGAATAGGACCCGACCTCGGCGTCAACTCTCACCGAATCGCAGCGATATGTCGGCCAAGTGTCTGGGAAATATCGAGTTTTGAGATCTGAACTGACTAGCTACGAACGACGGCCCCGACGGGCTCCGTCGGGCGCGGCGGCCGAACGACGGCCCCGACGGGGGCGGCTCTTCGCGCCGCGCTTGCGACGTGACGTGACCGCCGCCTTGGGTGCCGGCTCGTCCGTGGGTTGGGGAGCAGCCTCGGCGGCCGAAGGGGCCGGCTTCGGCGCGGGCTCGGGACTGGCCTCCGGAGCCTCCATCAGGCGAGGCGGCTCGGGAATCGCCGGCTCATCGACATCCCAGCTGGCTAGGTCCTTCCACCGTGCTTCGAACTGCGCTTCCAGATCCGGGGGCACGACCGTGTGGAGGCCGGGGTCCCGGCCGGGCACGCGTCCTTCGAGGGCGGATTCGACCCGGCGGAGGCGGCGGGAAACGCGACGACGAAGGGCGGCGAGGCGTCCGTCCCGGCGGTCCGAGAGGGTGTGGTCGGGCGCTTCGGGCGCGGAGGGATCCCAGTTGGGGAACGTCGCCGCGATCCAGGGGTTCGCGGTCCGCCACGCGGCCCACCCCTCGGCATCGACGATCGGCGACAGCGGGAGCGCGGCGAGGGCGCCGACCGTGCCGGGGTCGGCCTGAGCGAGCTCGGACTCGTCGTAGATGATGCTGACCCGCAGCAGGCCCCCGACTTCGGGGCGGGCTCGGCGCCAGCCGGCGAGGGTGGCGCGGGCGAGGGCGACGCGTCCGGGCTCGGCGATGACGGCGAGTTCGACAGGGCGGGTGACGTCGTTCAGCACGCCCCAGGTCAGCGGCCCCACCAGGGCGATGGATTCGACGTAGGGGAGCTTGCCGAGGCCCCGGAGGTGGGGCGAGACGCGAGCCCATCGGCCTTCAGCGCGCCGCCGAGCCCCCGACATGCCATGGGGGATCTGGGCGCGGTCGATGCAGGCGTAGAGGCCAGCGGTCTCGTCGATCCAACCCCGCAACGCTCCCCCCGGCGCGAGCGCCGCCTCCACGTTGGGGAGCGACGTCTCGTACCGAGGGAGGCTGCGCCAGAGAACCGGCGCGGTCAGGGCGAGGCCGAGCAGCTCCGCGTGCACGACCGCACGGAGGATGGACTGCTCGAGAGGGCCGAGGTCACTGAGCTTCATGCGGGCAATGTGCCCGATCGAAGACTCAGTTGCAGGACAGGGTCAGGTCGTAGTCGGAGATGGCTCCGTTAAAGCCGTCCACGACCACGTGGTACTGCTGCCCGGCGACCACATCGAAGGTCGCGTCCGTGTTCCCGTAGACCATGCAGGCACCGTCGGTGTCGCACTGTCCGTCGGTCGAGCCGACGATGAACACGTCCAGGTCCGCGTCCATGTTCGCCAGCGACGCCGTCACGCTCCCCGTGTTGGGGGCGGTGAACAGGTAGCTGTACTCCGGGCCGGACTCGTTCCAGCTGTTGCAGCCGTAGCTGTCGACGAAGTTCCAGGAGCCGAAGCCGTCGTTGTTCCAGCTGTCGGTCTGGCCGCAGTTGAGGACCCGCGAGGGGATGCAGACGTTCTCGTTGCAGGTCGCGTCCGTGGCGCAGTCGGTGTCGTCGCAGTCGGTGATGCCGTCACCGTCGTCGTCGAGACCGTCGGTGCAGTCCTCTTCGACCGTCGGCGCCGGGGGGGCCGTCTCGACCACGGTCAGCGTCAGGTCGTACGGCGAAGCGTCGCCCTGGTGACCGTCGACGACGATGTACCAGGTGCTGCCCGCGGTGACGTCCCAGGAGACGGTGTCGTCGCCGTAGGCCACGCAGGTGTCCCCGGCGCAGCCGCCGTTGCCGTCGAGGATGAAGAGGTCCAGGTCCTCCTGGGGGCCGAAGACGAACTCGATGATCTCGTCGGCGATGAGCGAGATGTTCACGGTCGCCTGACCGGTCACCGCGGCGGTGTAGCTGTAGGTGTACTCGGGGCCGCTCTCGTCCCAGGCCACGCAGTTGTACGCGCTGATGGCGTTGGTGCTGCCCTGCTCGTTGTTGGCCCAGCTGTCGACCTCGCCTGCGGCGATGGTGACGTCGGGGCTGCAGACGCCCTCGATGGGCTCGGTCGGCTCGGTGGGGCAGGCGGCGTCGCCCTCGCAGGTCCAGTCGTCGCAGTCGACGTCGCCGTTGCCGTTGTTGTCGATGCCGTCGGTGCAGTCCTCGAGGTCGACGCCGGGGGTGTCGTCGTCGTCGTCGTCGCCGACCGGGGTGTCGTCGTCGTCGTCGTCGTCACCGACCGGGACGTCGTCGCCGCAGGTCAGGTCCAGCGAGAAGGTGCCGGCCGCGCCGTAGTAGCCGTCGACCACTAGGTAGTAGGTCTCACCCGCGACCACGTCGAAGGTCGCGTCCATGTTGCCGTAGGCGTAGCAGGTGTTGCTGTCGCAGCCCGCGCCCTCGTCTACGAGGATGTAGAGGTCGAGGTCCTGACCGGCCTGGATGTCGGACATCGCGGCGGTGACGGAGCCCGACTCGGTGGGCACGAACGTGTACGCGACCTCCGGGCCGGTGGCGTCCCAGGAGGAGCAGGGGTAGCTGTCGATCGCGTTGGTTGCGTCGGCGGTGGTGGCCGAGACGGACCAGCCGCACGTGGCTTCCTCGGTGGGGGCGCAGGTGCCGCCCTCGTCGTCGTCGTCGTCGCCGACCGGCTCGTCCGAGTCGTCGTCGTCGCCCTCGGGCACCGAGTCGTCGTCGTCGTCGTCGTCGTTGATGTCGTCGTCGTCGTCGTCGTCGTTGATGTCGTCGTCGTCGTCGTCGGACTGGGGGACCGAGTCGTCGTCGTCGTCATCGTCATCGTCGTCGTCGCCGTTGGCGTCGTCGTCGTCAGAGGTGTTGGTGTCGTCGTCGTCGTCGCTCAGGAGCGGGTCGGACGTGATCTGGGCCTCGCAACCCGAGGCGAGCAGGGCCATGAGCAGGGCGCAAAGCGCCGCCAGGCGAGTCAGGGTCAAGTTGTGCATGTCTCTCTCCAGCCGGCGAAGGCAGGAGTCGATTAGCTGGGGATCGGAGAGGTTTGTAGGGGTCGGGGAAACCTCCGGAGTTTCTCCACAACTCCTCAGCGGTCTGGTGACGGCTCCACCGCAACGGGCACCAGGCAGCCCGTTCCCGATAGCGGCGAGGCGTCGATCGGCACGTCACAATCGGAGCCGGGCACCCACCGGTGGAGGGGAACCGAGCCGGTTGGGGACGAGCCTGCAACGACCCGCCGCAGCTCCCAGGCGAAGGTCGCGAATCGCTCGACGGACATCACGGGGAGCTCGCGGTCGACGGACTGCGTCAGCAGCCCGGACGTCAGGACGGGGAACTCCGAGGCTCCGGCCGAGACCACGACGGGGACCCGCCAGGCCGTCGCCACGTTCAGGTGGCCGTGGAGGCCGAGGTACAGGCGGTCGGAAGCCTCGATCGCCTGGGACCAGGGGGCCGACCCGAGAAGTCCGGGCTCCCAGACGGGGGTCGGAAGCTGAAGCACCGGGAGCAGTTCGCCGGTCGACGAGCGGTAGCGAAGGGGGCGGGAGCCGCCGAAGCCGAAGCCGGGGCCGGAGAAGGAAGGGCCGACCGAGACGAAGTCCAGGACCGTGTCGAGGCCGAGTTCGGCGGCGAGGCGGGCGGGCTGGTCGTAGCCCCACCACAGCCCGTCGGCCTGGCGGCTCGATCTGACGGGATCGGTCTTAGCGCGCGCGCGCGTGAAGGTCGAGCGCACCAACCGTTCGACCTCGAGGGGCGAGCCCAGGGCCCCGCCGTCGACCTGGATGCCCACCCCGTGCCCGTACGTCGCGAGGCGGCGGGCGAGGCGGCCGGAGGGGGGAGCGGGGAACAGGAACGTAGCCTCGGCGTCGTCGGCCTCGATGGAGTCGATGTGCTCGGCGAGGACCTCGTCGGACGCACCGCCCGCCTCGATGGTCAGCACGATCACGGTGGGCGCGCCCTCGGGCAGCGGCCACAGCCGGGGATGCCGCTCGCCTGCGGCGCGGTCGATGACGGCGGCGAGCACCTCGGTCCACGCGTCGGCCGAGGGGAGCCGCCAGGTCGGGGAGGCCCACGGGAAGGGGAGCAGATCGTTGGCCTTGGTCCCCCCGAGGCCGTCGGTGTCGATGCCGGCGAGGGTGGGATCGCCCTGACGCAGCGTCTGCACGTGGGCGGGGAGGTCGAAGGCGAGGACGGCGACGCGGTCTCGGCGGAAGACGAGGTTCCCTCCCGTCATGCGTCGCACCAGCAGCGGCGGGAGCGGGTTGGAAGGATCGAACTCGGCCGGGGCGCGGGGATCCAGGGGTGTAGCGGTGGGCCACTCGAGGCCATCGTCGGGGAGGGCGAGGGCGCGCACCGGAGCGCCGTCAGCCGCCTGCGCGGAGGCGACGGCGGCCGGTTGGCTCCACGGTTTCGGGGCGGGCACGGCGAGGGCCTCGAGCAGTCCGTCGCACGAGGCGAGCACCACGAGCGGCGCACCCGCGGCGGCGTGTGCGAGGGCGGCCTCGGCCTGGGAGCAGCCGGCACCGGTGAGGACCCAGGTCTCGTCGGCGCCGGGACGGTCCGGCGGCCCCACCGCGACACCGAGCAGGCCGAGGGAGTGGAGGAGCTCGGCGGTCCAGGCGGCATCCGGCGCTTCCAGCACGCGGACCGAAAGCGAGTCCGGCGAAGCGGGAGCAGCGGTGACGGGAGGAGCGGTTCGCCAGTCCCAGTCGAAGGGCGGCACGACGACGTCCGGCTGGAGCATCGGGAGGGTGACGATGAGCACCGCGCAGACGAGGATGAGGATCGTGTTGCGGTGGCGGGGGGTCACACCGAGTCCAGCCAGGCGAACATCTGCTCGTAGCAGTCGTCCCGCACGCCGGGGATCGAGAGCACCAGATCGTGCATCGCGTTGCGCACCCGGCTGGTGGTGACGTGGCGTCCGAGGTGGGCGGCGCCGGCGATGGTGTCGTCGGGGTCGAGCACGGTGTCGCTCTTCATCCAGTCCCGCGAGAAGCCGGGAGCGTCGCCGCCGCGCCGGTCGCTGGCGAGGACATGGACGGGGCAGTGCAGGTCGAGGCCCCGCCGGAGGCGCGCCTGCCCCGCGACGATGGCGCGCACCCAGGCGGCCCGGATGGGGAGCGAGCCGGGGCACTTCCAGTCGAGGTCGTAGTCCCACTCACCGCCCTTGCCGAAGCTCTGGTGGATGGACCAGGAGTAGCGGGGGTCGGGCTTCTTGGGGAGCCGGAGCAGGGGACGGATGAGGGACAGCGCGGGGTACAGGGTGTGGAGCGCGAGGTTGATCGCGGGTTTCGCTCGGAAGGCGAAGAAGGGGGAGTTGAGGAGGAGGGCGTCGACTCCATTTCGATCGGCGACGTACAGCGGGGCGACGAGGCCGCCGGTGCTGTGGCCGAGGAGGCCGATCCAGGAGCAGGCGTCGCGGCGGCGGACGAGCGCGATGGCGGCGGCGATCTCCTCGAAGTAGCTGCTGAGGTGCGCGACGTAGGAGGCGGGGCGGCCGGGCCTGAGGGAGCGGCCGTGGCCGCGGAGATCGACGGCGTAGAACCGGTAGCCGGCCTTGGCGAACCGAGGGCCGATCTCGGGGCAGTGGAAGTAGTCGTTGAACCCGTGGACGTAGAGGATGGCGCGGGCACCCGGCCCCGGTGGCGGACCGTCGCCGCGGTACTCGACGAGGGTGGCGGCGGCGGGGCCCCACGGATCCGGCGCGAGGGGCAGGTCCTCAGCGAAGCAGCCGGGGAGGACGTCGGGGCGGGCGGCGGACAACGCCGCCAAGGGTAACCGGTCGGAGCGTCAGGGACCGGGGGCGCGCCCGGGCAGGCGGGTGCCGAGTTCGGCCAACGCGAGGGTGTGGTCGTGGATGAGGAGGGTGCCGTCACCGAGGCGGCGTTCCTCGCGAACCACGAGCCGGTCCTCGTCGATGCTCAGCACGGTGGCGGCGACGCGGCTGAGGCGGGAGCCCTCCAGGAGCAGCGCGCCGGGGCCCTCGGGGGCTTCCACGAGCGCGTAGCGGGTGCCGTCGTCTCCGGCGACCGCGACGAGGGTGAGCTCCTCGAGGTCGTACTGGGCGAAGACGGCGTGAACCGTCGGGGTGATGGGCACGCCGGGGTCGGTGTGAAGGAGCCCGCGGAACGGGTCGCGGCGGCCGATCGAGTCGTAGACGTCGCCGGCGAGGGCGGGGCTGGCGACGCCGAGGGCGAGGCCGAGGAGGAGGAACAGCGGTCGGTTCATCGGGTTGTCCTTTCGTTCCCCTCTTACAGCAGAAAACAGGGGAACACCGGATGAGTCAAGGAGATTGTGGGGGAATCCCCGAGGTGATTGCGAAAGGTCGATGCTTGTCGTCGTTCCTCCCAGGCTGGGGACCCACCGGCACACGAGGAGGTCTCATGTCCCCGATCGGTTCCCAGGTCGTCATTCGGTTGCGCGACTCGCGCGTGATCGCGGCGGAGGTACGGTCGCAACGGCAGGTCGCGCAAGGTGTGTTGAAGGTGGGCAAGCCGTTCCCGCTGCTGGTCTTTCGGTTGGCCGACAACCACCTGCATGCGCTGCTGACGTGTGGGGAGGTGGAGGCGACGGAGTTCGGCCGACGGGTCGAGATCTCGCTGAACAAGCGCCTGACGCCGGGGATTCCGTACTCGCACGTGGTGGTGACGCCGGTGCGGGACCAGTGGCACCTGGCGAACACGTTCCACTACATCCTGAGGCAGGAAGCTCACCACGGGACGTCGATGGATCCGTTGTTCGAGGCGAGCAACCTGCCGGACTTGCTGGGGATGCGGACGCTGGGGAGGTGGACGGCGGCGCATGTGCGGAGGGCGTTGCCGAGGATGACCCGGGAGGAGCTGGAGAAGCACCTTCCGGTGAGGCTGGCCGAGGGGATGGTCGACCTTGGGGTGCTGGACGACGCGGCGGCGGCGGCGGTGGGGCGGCTGTCATTGGGAGGGCGGCATCCAGACGCCCTTGAAGCGAGGGCAGCAGCCGCGATTCTGGGCTGTCGGTGGGGGTCTCGGGCGGGGACGGCGAAGGCGCTCGCGACGACCGAGCGGAGCATCACGAGGCTCCAGGGAGTGGACGTGCGCCATGAGTTGCTGTCTGCGGTCGAGACGCAGGCTCGGCTGCGCCTCGACCGCATGGGTGGCGCTTCAGCGGGCGCGGAGAGAGTGAGTCTGGGGGACGCTACGGGGGCAACATCGCCGATGTCACCAGGGGTACGTCCCCTCAGGGAGACGCAACTGGGGGTACATCGCCGATGTCACCAGGGATGCGTCCCTCAATCAGCAACACAGGCGTCGTTCGCCTCGCCGGGCGTGCCCGCATCCGCGGACGGGCCGATCGAGGACGTCTGGTTGCACCACGCCGAGCCGTTGTTGTTGTCCCCCCCCGAACCCGACCGCGGGGTCGAGGCCGAAGCTGGCGCCGTTCGGGTCCGGCCACCCCGCGTCCACGTAGGTGACCGAGTCGAGCAGGAACCCATCGACGCACATGAAGACCTCGTCGTCGCCGTTGGCGAGGATCATGCCGGTGTACTCCACGTCCGGCGTGATCCCATCCCCACCGGGGCAGGCGGCCGGGTCTTCGGCCTTCACGAAGACGAAGTGGGCGCCCGCCGGAATGACCACGTCGGGGGCCACGAAGTCATCGCCCATGGCGGCGCAGGAGGGGTCCGTGTCGCCGAAGGTCCAACCCAGGATTCCCAGGTCCACGCCGCTGTTGTTGTAGACCTCGAAGAACTCCCCGCAGTCATCTCCCGTGAACGACGGGTTCTTCATGATCTCGGTGATCACCACGTCCGTGTTCGCGACCGCGCCTTCGTTCGCGACGCCGGCGCAGTCGTTGTCCCACGCATCGATGAACTCGGGCGCGCCGGGGTAGATGGCGTCGTCGTCCGAAGCGTCGTCGTCGTCGGTCCGCCCCGGGCGGGTGACCGTGCAGGCCGCCAGGACCAGGGCGAGGAAGGCGAGCAGAGCGGCACGGTGCAACATGAAACGCATCCTGCCCCACTTGCCCACGCGGCGGAACGAGCGTCCTCGGGTCGTCACGCACACGCCGATCTCCGCCCGGCCGACGCACCCCAGGCCGGCTATCGTGCCCCCATGCGACGGCTCCTGCTCCTCGTCTGCACCCTCGCCCTCGTCGGCTGCCCCGCCGAGGACGACGACACTGGCTTTGGTCGCGGCGACGAGCCGACCCCCGATCCCAACGAAGTCGACGACGACGACACCACCCCGCCCGCGGACGACGCCGACAACGACGGCTACCCCAGCGACGTCGACTGCGACGACGGCAACGCCTTCGTCTATCCGAACGCCCCGGAGCTGTGCGACGAGCTCGACAACGACTGCGACGGAGCCGTCGACGAAGAGCCGCTGGCCAACATCAACTGGTACGCGGACGCCGACGGCGACACCTTCGGCGACACCGACACCTTCGTCACCGACTGCATCGGCCCCGAGGGCTACGTGCTCCGCCCGGGCGACTGCGACGACAACAACGCCGCAGTCCACCCCGAGTCCAACATCGACGGAGTCGACGCCGACTGCGACGGCCTGACCGAGTGGCACGTCGAGATCACCATCACCGTCGTCGCCGCCTATTGGCTCTGCGTCGACGATGAAGACATCCTCATCGGCTCCAACCTCTACTGGGAGAACGCCGAGACGTACAACGTCTGGCTCGACACCGGCGACCACGTGATCGGCTTCCGCGGCGAGGGCATCGAGCTGAGCGACGACAACAAGGACCTGACCGGCGCCCTCGCCTACATCAGCCTCAGCGACGGCACCGCGTGGTGGACGAACCAGCTCTGGAAGTACGATCCCGCCCCCAACAACGACCCCGAGACCCGCGTCGGCTGGTGCTCGCCCGACTTCGACGACAGCGAGTGGGCCCGCGCCCGCGAGTTCGGGCAGTGGGGCACCTCCCCATGGTTCGACAATCCCCCCGAACTCGAGGGCACGCCCGCCGTCTGGATCTGGGACGAGGTCCCCGTCGACTACCAGAGCCAGTACTTCCGCCTCGCGATCACGCTGCCGTGAAATGACAATCTGTCAAAGCGGGTCGGGCGTTCTCGTCCTACGTGCCAGTTTGTCGATCGGAATCCCACTCAGGATTCGCTAAATCCCTGAAATCACTGACGACCGGAATGCGGCACGCATCTTGCCTGTTCCAGTCGTCGTCATGCTTGACCGCGTACCCCGCCCCATCTGGATTCTGTCGCTGCTGGCGATGATCGCATTGGGTCTCGCCCTGGGCACCAACGCCCTGGTCGCCCGCCTGATGGTCGTCGACGCCGGCCGCCTCGCCGCCGCGCACGACGCCGCCCCCGGCGCCGTCGCCCGAAGCACCCCGGACGGAGAGGGAGCCCCGACGGGAGAGACCGTCGCCGCCGACACCTCGTCCAGCCGACGCGACCGCGCGAAGCGGCCCCGCCGCCTCAACTACTTCCAGGACCCCATCCTCCGACGCAACATCTTCAACTCGGCCGCCGGCCCCGAGGCGCCGACGCCCGCCCCCGGAGGCCCCGAGGGGCCCGACGTTCCCAAGTCGGAGATCGACGCCGTGCTCATCAGCACCGCCGTCGCCAGCGACCCCGTCTGGTCCACCGCCATCGTGTCGGTCGCCAGCTCCGGGGCCGAGCCGTACCGCATCGGCGACCCCATCGCGGACGCCACCGTGGTCGACATCAAGGCCCCCTGGCTGGACATCGAAGGCACGCACCACCCCGCCCGCCTCATCGTCCTGCGCGACGGCCAGCACGAGTACATCGACGCTGGCGGCAAGCCCAAGGCGGGCTCCAAGCGCAAGCCCAAGAAGGACGACGGCGACAAGAAGAAGAAGAAGAAGCGCACGTCCGGCCGCCACACCTGGGACGGCATCCACGACCTCGGCGGAGGCAAGTACTCGGTCGACCAGTCCGAGATCGACTACGCCATGGGCAACCTCGACAAGCTCTCGCGCGAAGCCCGGGTCGTCCCGAACTTCGCCGACGGACAGACCAACGGCTGGAAGGTCTTCTCCATCCGCCGCAATTCCGCCCTTCGCAAGATGGGCCTCAAGAACAACGACGTCCTGACCTCAGTCAATGGGATGGACCTGGGCGACACCGAAAAGGCGCTCGAGGTCTACAGCAAGCTGCAGTCAGACAAGAGTTTCACGCTCGAAGTCCTCCGCAATGGCGAGCCGACGACGCTGGAGTACACGGTTCAATGAAGACGCTGATCATGACGCTGGGAGTTCTGCTCCTGCTGCTGCCGACACCCTTTGCCTCCGCTCAGGCCAAGGATGACGACGACGACGACAAGAGCGCTGTGTCCGACAAGGTCAAGCCGACGCTGACGCCCCGTGGGCCGAAGCTTCAGCAGGCACCCGTCCGCGCGTCCATCCAGGACGACCCGGCCGACAGCGACGCCGATGACGACGACGACGACGACGACAAGTCTGGCGGCGGCGACGCCAAGTCCGACGGGTCGGACGACGACGACGACGAGCCGGAGCCCTGGAAGGGAGACCCCGACAAGCCCTCCTCCAACGCCGATCGTCCGGCCCGCAAGACCGTCGAGCCGATCCCCGGCGATGTGAAGATCAACATCGACTACAACGAAGTCGAGATTAAGGAAATCATTAAGGATTTCGCCCACAAGACGGGTCGAAACTTCCTCGTCGACGGCAAGATCAGCGGCAAGATCACCATCCACGCGCCCCGCGCCGTGACCGTCGATGAGGCCTACGAGGCGTTCATCATCGCCCTGGACTCGGCCGGCTACACGACCGTCGTCGAGGCCCGCTTCAAGTCCGGCCCCAACCGGGGCAAGGCGATGCTGACCCGCATCCTCCCCGCCGGCGACGCCAAGTCCGAGCCGCTGGAGCTGTACAAGTCGGACCGCTCGATCCCCAACACCGCGCACCTCATCACGCGCCTGGTGAACCTGGAGAACGTCGACGCCTCCGAGATGAGCACGATCCTGCAGAAGTGGGTCTCCAAGGAGGGCGACATCGTCGCCTACCCGCCCAGCAACATGCTGATCATCACGGACAGTTCGAACAACATCCGCCGGATGATCGAGCTGGTCGAAGAGCTCGACATCTCCGCCCCCCAGCAGAAGCTCGAGGTCATCAAGATCCAGTTCGCCGAGGCGCCCGCGGTGCTGTCGATCGTCCAGGAGATCTACGGCATCGAGGCGACCAGCAAGTCCAAGACCAAGAGCCCCGCGACGACGGCCGCCGAGCGACGCGCCGCACGACGCAACAAGAAGGGCGGCAAGAAGAAGACGGGGACCACCGGCAGCGGCGTCAAGGCGAGCACCGTGGGCGACCAGGGCTCCTTCATCAGCAAGATGATCGCGGACGACCGCACCAACTCGATCATCGTGTTGGCGACCGAGAGCTCCATCAAGGACATCAAGGACCTCATCGCCCGCATCGACACGGACGAGGAGATCAGCCTCAAGTCCGACATCCACGTCATCTACCTGGAGCACGCCAAGGCGGAGGAGCTCAGCTCGACCCTGAACTCGCTGGTCCAGGCCGCCAACACCCGCACCACCAGCCGGCGCCCGACCACCACCGGTTCGACGACCGGCGCGCGCGGCTCCTCCCGCACCACCGGCAGCAACGCCCGCGACACCCGCTCCAACACCTCGGGCCAGCCGGGGAACCTGGGCGGCAACTTCGCCGGCGAAGTCCGCATCACGCACGACGTGCCCACCAACTCCCTGGTGGTGACCGCCAGCCGCGACGACTACGGGCGCCTCAAGCGCGTCATCGACATGCTCGACATCCCGCGCAAGCAGGTGTTCGTCGAGACCGTGATCATGGAAGTCAGCGACACCCGCATCAACGACAACGGCGTCTCCTGGCACGGCGGTGTCCCGGCCTCGACCAACGACGGAAGCCCCGTCACGGTCATCGGCGCGCGCGGCAGCTCCTCGATCTCCCCCGCCGCCTCCCTGCTGGACGGCTCGCTGCTGGCCGGCCTCGGCCTCGGCATCTTCGGCGAGGCGATCAACGTGCCCCTCCCGGGCGTGGACGGCGGCCTCGACATCCCCGCCTTCGGTGTCGTCATGCGGTTCCTCCAGGAGGACACCGCGACCAACGTGCTGTCGTCGCCGAACATCCTCACGCTCGACAACGAGGAAGCGACCATCGAGATCGGCGAGACCGTTCCCTTCCCCACCGGCGGCTTCCTCGGTGGCCTCGCGGGCGCGGCGGGCGGCGCGGGTGCCACCGGGCTGGGCGGCATCCCGTCCATCAGCTTCACGCGTGAGGACGTCGGGATCATCTTGCGCATCACGCCGCAGATCAACGAGTCGGACTGGGTGACGCTGGACGTCTACCAGGAGATCTCCGAGGTCAAGGAAGGCTCCACCACCGACAGCCTCAGCTCCGGCGGTCCGACCACCACCAAGCGCTCCGCCGAGACCCACGTCAGCGTGCGCAGCAACCAGACCATCGTCATCGGCGGCCTGATGCAGGAGGTCGACACGGAGTCCGAGAGCAAGATCCCGGTGCTCGGCGACATCCCCCTCATCGGCGCGCTCTTCCGCAACAAGCGCAAGACGAAGCGGAAGACGAACCTGCTCATCTTCCTGACCCCGCACGTCATCGACGGACCGGAGGACCTCCAGGAGGTCTACACAATCAAGATGCTGCAGCGCGAAGAGTTCATGCGCCGCTTCTACGGCAAGACCCCGGCCCAGCAGGCCGAGGAGCTGAACAGCCTGATCCGCTACTCGATGAACCTCCCCGGCCAGCCGCCGGTCTACAGCGACCCCGAGCCGCCGCGCCCCGACGGCACCATCGAGGGCATTCCGCTGACCGACGCCGAGCTGGAGCGCGTGGTCGACGAGCTCGAGACCGAAGAGGGCGACGTGCTCATCACGCCCGACGGCGAAATCGGCGTCGACGACCTCGGCAGTGACGAGGACCTCGACGAAGACGACCTCGACCTCGACGACGAGTCCGAGGAGTAGACGCGTGCCGATCCGCAAGCGAAGCCTGGGCGAGATCATGACGGCGGCTGGCGCCGTCGCGCCCGAGAACGTGCAGACCGCGATGGAGTACGCGGAGAAGCACGATCTCCGGGTGGGCGAGGCCCTCGTCCAGCTCGGGCTCGCTCAGGAAGACCAGGTCGTGGACGCGCTGTCGACGCAGACCAACCTGCCCTCGATGGCCTCCATCCCCATCGATTCGGTGGACCTGGGGCTCTACACCGAGCTCCCCATCAGCTTCGCCAAGGGCCACCAGGTGATGCCCCTGTGGCGGGACGACGCCGGCCGCATCGCCGTCGCCGTGGGCGACCCCTTCCAGCTGTCCCCCATCGACGACCTCCGCGTGCTCCTTGATGCGCCCGTCGCCATCTACATCGCCGCCCCGTCGTCGATCACCGAGTCCGTCAACCGCGTCTACGACCGCCTCGCCCGCTCCGCCGGCCAGGTCATCGAGGAGATGGAGGACGACCCGGACAGCACGCACCACGGCATCGACGAGATCGTCGACCTCGTCGACAGCGACGACGAAGCGCCGATCATCCGGTTCGTGAACTCGCTCCTGACGGAGGCCCTCAAGGAGCGCGTCTCCGACATCCACTTCGAGCCCTTCGAGCGTGAGCTCGCGGTCCGGTTCCGGATCGACGGCATCCTCTACAACAAGGTCGAGGTGCCCAAGCGGCTGCAGGCGGCGATCAGCTCCCGCGTGAAGGTCATGGCGCAGCTGGACATCGCCGAGAAGCGCCTCCCCCAGGACGGTCGCATCCGGGTCAAGGTCGCCGGCCGCGACGTCGACATCCGCGTCTCCACCGTGCCCGTGGCCCACGGCGAGCGCATCGTGCTCCGCCTCCAGGACCGCAGCTCGGGCCTGCTCGAGCTCGGCCAGATCGGCATGGAGGGCGCCGTGCTCTCGGACTGGCGGGAGCTCATCCGCCGGCCCCACGGCATCCTCCTCGTCACCGGCCCCACCGGTTCGGGCAAGTCGACCACGCTGTACGCCTCCATCTCCGAGGTGAACCGGCCCGACATCAACATCCTCACCGTCGAGGATCCCGTCGAATTCCAGATCAAGGGAATCGGTCAAATGGCCGTGAACCCGAAGATCAACCTCACCTACGCATCCGGCCTCCGCGCCTACCTGCGGCAGGACCCCGACGTCATCCTGGTCGGCGAGATCCGCGACAAGGAGACGGCCGAGATCGCCATCCAGGCGTCGCTCACGGGCCACCTCGTGCTGTCCACGCTGCACACCAACGACGCCGCCACCGCGGTGAACCGGCTGGTCGACATGGGCGTGGAGCCGTTCCTCGTCGCCAGCTCCCTGGTCGGCGTGATGGCCCAGCGCCTCGTGCGACGCCTCTGCTTCACCTGCCGCGAGCAGTACACCCCGCGTCCCGATGAGCTGATGCAGGTCGGTCTCGACCCCTCCCAGGTCAACCGCCCCATCTACAAGCCCCGCGACGGCGGCTGCACCGAGTGCCTGCACACCGGCTACAAGGGCCGGTCCGGCATCTACGAGCTGCTGCACGTGACCCCCTCGATCCAGCCCCAGATCGTCCAGAACCTGTCGTCGGCCGTCATCAAGGAGACGGCCCTGTCCGAGGGCATGCAGAGCCTCCGCATCGACGGCGGCCGCAAGATCCTGGCGGGCCTCACCTCCCTGGAAGAGGTGATGCGCATCACGCAGGACGAGTTCACGGTCGAGGACGCCTAGAGCGATGGCTGTTTACGAGTACGCGGGACTGGACGCCAAGGGGAAGAAGACCTCTGGGCTGGTCGATGCGGACTCGTCCAAGGCGGCGCGCCAGAAGCTCCGCAAGCAAGGCGTGTTCACCACGTCGATCGCCGAAGGCAAGGGCAGCGTCACCGCCATCCGCACCTCCTCCCGGAAGGTCGGCGGCGGCGGCGGGGCCAGCGACAAGCTGTCCACCGAGGTCGACTTCGCCCAGTTCTTCACCCGCATCACGGTGCAGGACATCGCGCTGTCGACGCGGCAGCTGGCGGCGCTGCTGGGTGCCGGCATCCCCCTCGTGGAGAGCCTCGGCGCCCTCGCCGAGCAGGTGGAGAAGGAGCGCTTCCGGATCATCCTCCGCGAGATCCGCGAGAAGGTGAACGAGGGCTCGACCCTGGCGGACGCGCTCAAGGGCTACCCCAAGGTCTTCAACAACCTCTACGTGAACATGGTCCGGGCGGGCGAGCAGGCCGGCGCCCTGGAGCACGTGCTCGGACGCCTCGCCGACTACACCGAGGCGACCGTCGAGCTCCGCGGCAAGGTGATGGCGTCGCTGACCTACCCGCTGGTGATGCTGGGCGTCGCGGCGGCGGTGATCACCTTCCTGATGGCCTACGTCGTCCCGAAGATCACGAAGCTGTTCCGCGCCCGCAAGGCCGAACTGCCGTGGATCACCGAGGCGGTGCTGTTCGTCTCGGACGCGCTGAAGTCGTACTGGTGGCTCTTCGGGATGCTCGCCATCGGCGGGACCATCGGCTTCATCCGCTACTACCGCACCGAGGACGGCCGCGAGAAGGTCGACCGCACGCTCTTGAAGATCCCGATCTTCGGAAAGATGCTGCGGATGATCGCCATCTCGAGGTTCACCTCGACGCTGGCGACGCTGATGTCCTCGGGCGTGCCCCTGCTGTCGGCGATGGGCATCGTGCGGAACATCGTCAACAACGTGGTGTTGAAGTCAGCGATCGGGGACGCGCAGGAAGCGGTCCGCGAAGGCGAGCCGATGAACCGCCCGTTGGCCCGCAGCGGCGAGTTCCCACCGATGGTCGTGCACATGATCTCGGTGGGCGAACGGACCGGTGAGCTGTCCGAGATGCTCGGCCGGATCGCCAAGACCTACGAGTCCCAGGTGAACCGTCGCCTGACCACCCTGACGGCTCTGTTGGAGCCGCTGATGATTCTTTTGATGGGAGGGATCGTGTTCATCATCGCGCTCGCGATTCTCCTCCCCATGCTCGACATCCAGAACCTCGGCTCACGCTTCTGAGCCGGAAGGAGACACGACCGTGCTGAACCCCAAGACCCTGCGCCGCGCAGCCCGTGGCAACCGAGGCATGACCCTCATCGAGATCATGGTGGTGCTCACGCTCATCGGCCTCGTGATGACCGTGCTCGCGACCAACTTCCTCGGCATGGCGGAGAACCAGAAGGTTCAGATCTGCCAGACGCAGATGGAGCAGCTCAAGGGCCGCCTCGACGCGTTCAAGCTGCACTACGGCCGCTACCCGTCCACCGGCGAGGGGCTCAACGCCCTCGTCCGTCCTCCCACGGACAAGCGGGGCATGACGCCGGCGCCGTTCCTGGACGACGCGACCATCACGTACGACCCGTGGGGCACCCCCCTGCAGTACTACACGCCGGCCCGATCCGGCGGGAAGGCGTTCGAGATCGTCTCGCTCGGCCGTGATGGCGTCCCCGGCGGTGAAGCGGTCGACGCGGACTTCTCCAACTGGCAGCTGACCGCGATCCCCGGCGAGAACTAGGAACCGATGGCCCGCACCGCCCTCCAGCGTGGACTCACCCTGATCGAGCTGGCCGTCGTGCTGGCTCTGTTCGGGGTGATGCTGCTGGTGGCGGTGCCGACGCTGCGCACGATCATGGGGGCCGACCTGAAGGCCTCGACGATCGAGCTGGCGCAGACGCTGCGCTTCGTCCAGGACGAGGCGGTGCTGCGCAACATGAGCATGCGCATCGCCTACGACCTGGACGGACGGAAGTGGTGGATCGAGGCGGCCGACGGCCCCGTGCGCATCTTCCGCGACCGCGAAGCCAAGGACGCCTTCGCCGAGTTCATGGCGGAGAAGGCCGAGTCGGACGCCCAGGTCGCCGAGGACCGCGAACGCCGACGCGGCTCGGGCCCCTCCCAGAGCGAGCTGCTGTCGACCCTCATGGGCGACGACGCGGAGGCCGGTGGCGGCGACGCGGGCGGCGGCATGGGCGGGCTGCTCGGAGGCCTCTTCGGGGGCGGCGGCGGCGGCCTCGGCCCGGCGGCGCGGGGCGGCGAGTTCCAGGTGAACCAGTTCACCCCCTACTCCGGTGACAGCGACATCGAAGAGCACGCGTTCGCCCCCCGGGAGCTCCCCCAGGGCGTGCGGTTCGCCGGCGTGTGGACCCCCCAGGGCGGCGAGGACGAGGTCAAGCCGCTGGACGAGTACGAAGTCGAAGCCATGCTTCGCGAGGCTCCCGAAGACCAGCAGTGGACGACGATGTACACCCACGTCTTCCCCGGCCGGTACATCGAGGACACGGTCGTCTACCTGTCCGACGACAGCGGCGAGTCCATCTGGTCGATCACCGTCGAGCCGCTCACCGGCCGCGTCGAAGTTATCTCCGGCAAGGTCGCGATCCCCGACATCTCCGACCGGGACCAGCGGCAATGAGCAACCGCGGGTTCACGCTTCTGGAGTGCATGATCGCGCTGCTGCTGGTCAGCACCGCGCTGATCATCGTGGTCGAGTCGCAGTCCTTCGCGGTCGACGTCGAACAACGCACCGCGCGCATGAACGTGGCCACCATGCTGGCCCGCGAGATCATGACGGAGCTCGACCTCCGCATGGTCAAGGAGGGCTTCGGCGAACTCGAGATCAAGGAGCGCGGCGACTACAGCGACGAGCGCTACGACAGCCGCTTCGACGAGTACCGCTGGGAGTACGAGGTCGAGAAGGTCGACCTGGACCAGATGCCCGACCTGTCGATGCTGATGGGGCTGGCCAGCGAAGGCACCGAGGCCGCGGGCGACGCGATGGGCGTGGACACCGGCGGAGGCGGCGCGACCAACGAGCTCGCCATGCTCGCCGGGCTCGGCATCGATCTGAGCTTCTTCAGCGAGTACATGGGCAACTACGTGCGCGAGGCGCGGGCCCGGGTCTGCTACCCCGACGGCACCGACGCCGACGGCAACCCCGCCGAGCAGTGCGTCGAGCTCCTCTCGCACCTGACCAACCCGACCGGCCAGGTCGCCGACAACAGCGGCGACGACGACGACGACGACACCGGCCCCGGCGGCTCCGGCGGTGGCGCCGGCGGCGGAGCGGGCGGAGCGGGCGGCGGCCCCCCCAGCCTCGGAGGCCTGCTCGGTGGTGGCGCCGGCGGCGGGAGCGGAAAATGAAGCGCAACCACGGCATGACGCTGATCGAGGTGATGATCGCCATCGCGCTCATCGGCGTGATCTCGTCGTTCACCTGGATGACGGTGTCGGGCGCGTCGGACGTGGCGGAGGAGTCCTCGGCCCGCTCCGACCTCAACGCCATGGGGCGCGGCGCCATCGACATCATGCGCCGCGAGATCTCGCAGGCGTTCATCAGCGCCAACCAGACCGAGTACTACAAGACCGTCTTCAACGGCACCGACCGCGACCCCGTCGACGAGATCAACTTCGTCGCCCGCGCGCACGAGAAGCGGTACGCCCACAAGCAGGAAGGCGACACCGCCGAGTACGGCTACTGGTCCGAGCCGGACATCCACGGCGGCAACTTCCGCACGCTGATGCACCGCGAGGCGCCGATCATCGACGACGACCCCGAGCGGGGCGGCACCGTCCAGGCGCTGTGCCACGGCGTCCGCGAGCTTCAGTTCCGCTACTACGACGCGGAGAAGGAGGAGTGGGTCGACGAGTGGGACTCGGAGGCCTCCGACTACACCGGCCGCGTGCCCAAGGCCGTCGAGATCCGCCTCGAACTCGAAGACGACGCCGGCCGCACCGCGTCCTTCTTCACCCGCTCCCTGGTGCTCAAGTGATCCGCCGCGTCGACCGCCGATCGAGCCCCCCGCCGGGGGACGAGCGCCGCGGGATCGCGATGATCCTCGCGCTCATCATGGTCGTGCTGATGTCGACCTTCGCGGTCGAGTTCAACTACAGCGCCACCATCAAGAACCTGTCAGCGTACCACTCCCGCGACGAGACCCGCGCCCACTACCTCGCCAAGGGCGGGGTGCACGTCTACGGCATGCTCTTGGTGTTCAGCCGCCAGATCGCGGGCAACCCGATGATCACCGGCTTCCTCGAGGGCATGGGGCTTCCGTCCCTCGATGGCGCCGACATGATGTGCCGCTCCATCCCCTTCCTCGACACCGCGATGATCCGGTTCCTCATGGACACCGGCGGCTCCGTCGACGACGAGGACAAGGACGGCCTGCTCGGCCTCATGGGCATGGGCGGCGGCGACAAGGACGACGAGGACGACGAGCCCCGCATCGTCCGGGGCGAAGGCGAGGTCGGCGAGACCGACAGCGTGCGCCGCTCCATCACCGACTTCGAAGGCGACTGGAAGGTCGACTGCTCCGACGAGGGCGCCAAGGTCGACCTCAACGGGTTCGCCCGCCAGAACTGGCTCGCCCTGCCCATCCAGCAGCACCCCACCGGGCAGATGCTCTACGGCCTCATGGCCCCCGAGGAGTACGACCCGCTGTTCGAAGAGCGGCTGAAGATGGACCGCTGGGAGCTGGTCGCCAACATCAAGGACTGGGTCGACGCGGACACCACCCGCTCGGGCCTCTGGGGCGGCGACGAGGACGGCCTGTACGACGAGTACGAGCCTCGCTACCGCAGCAAGAACGCCCCCTTCGACACCGTCCAGGAAGCCCGCCTCGTCCACGGCATGACCGACGAGGTCTACGAGACGTTCGGGGACTCATTCTCCATCTACACCCAGAACTTCAAGGTGAACGTCAACTCGGCCAGCCCCGCGATGATCCGGGCGCTGCTGCGGGCCTACACCGACCCGTCGGTGGTCACCGACCAGCGGCTCGATCAGGAGATCGTCCCCCTGCTGGTCGCCGGGCGCACGTTCCTGCCGGGACCGTTCCGGAACTCCAACGACTTCATGGGCCGCGTCAAAGCCCAGGGCGTGGTCTTCCTGAACGACGCCGCGGAGACGTCGCTCAAGGGGCTCGTCTCGACCAAGAGCAAGGTCTTCACCCTCACCAGCACCGGCTACGTGGGCGACTCGACGTCGACCGTGCAGGCCATCGTTCGCATCACCAAGTCTCGCGTCCGCTACCTCGAGTGGCGGGAGAAATAGGGAGGGCCCATGCCTTCGTACGTCATCGGATTGGACCTCGGCAGCAGTGGGGTCAAAGCGGCGGTCCTGAAGGGCTCGTTCCGCGGCTACGAGGTCGAGGACTTCCTCGATCTGGGGGCCGCCGACTTCGGCGACACCGCCGACATGCCCTCGCCCGCCGCGGAGCACCACGACCAGGAGGAGGAGGACGACGAGTACGACGACGAAGAAGACGGCGAGTCCGTCGAGCCCGCCGCCGCCACCGCCGCCACCGGCGACCTGCTCCCGGCGCAGCCGCTGCCGCCGTCGATCAAGGCCGCCCAGCGGGTGCTCGGCGCCGTCGACGCGCCCCAGGCGCTGATCGTCACCGCCGTGCCCGCCCACCGAGCCTCCTCGTGGCTGCTGGACCTGCCGTTTTCGGACCGCAAGCGCATCGACCAGACCATCGGCTTCGAGGTCGAGAACTACGTGCCCTGGGACCTCGAAGAGGTGGTGCTCGACTACGACATCGTCTCCACCGGCAGCGAAGGCGCCCACGTCTTCGCCGCGATGGTCCCCCGCGAGCGCATCGCCGAGCTGCTCGGCTGGCTCGCCGACATCGAGGTCGACCCCCGCGACATCGCCGTGGACGCGGCCGAGCTCAGCCGCCTCGTCCCCATCTCCGAGGAGTGCGAGGTGGTGCTCGACATCGGCGCGACCCGCACGCTGATGTGCATCGTGCTGGAGGGCCGCACCCGCTGGATCCGCTCGCTGGACCTGGGCGCCGACAGCTGGGGCGAGGACGGTGACCTCACCGACTGGCTCCGCCAGGTCCGCGCCTCCCTGCTCGCCGCCGAAGAGTCCGGCGCGCCGTCGATCGACGCCGTGCTGCTGACCGGCGGTGGAAGCCAACGCGAGGACCTGCTGGACCTGCTCCACGAGGACCTCGGCGTGCCGGTGGAGCTGTTGGAGCTGCCCGAGAGCCCCGTCAACACCGACATGTCCCCCCGCCCCGGACCGGAGCACGCGCTCGCCTACGCCCTCGCGCTGAAGGGCTTCGGGGACAAGGCCCGAGGCGACATCGGCTTCCGCCGCGAGGAGTTCGCGTGGAAGGCCGACAGCCGGCTGTACACCCGCCTCGCGATGGCGGGCATCGCCGCGGTGCTGCTGCTGTTCGTCGGCTTCATCGTCATGCACTTCCTGACGATGGCGGACCTGCAGAAGCGGCTGGAGACCGCGAACGCACACCTCACCTCGACGGTGCAGACGGCGTTCCCGGAGGTCTCCCCCACGCAGTTGATGACGCCGGACGGCTCCATCGGCGTGATGCAGGAGCAGGTCTACGCGCTGCAGGGCAAGGCCCAGGCGCTGGAGGGGCCCCCGATGACGGCCCTGGAGTCGATGCGGGAGATCAGCAACGCCCTGCCGAGCGCGCGCAAGGTCGACGTGGACGAGTACCTCGTCAACACGGAGATGATCCGCCTGCGCGGCAAGACCGACAGCTACGGCACCGGCGAAGCGCTGGAGGCCGACGCGCTCGGGAGCGAGAAATTCCCCGGCGCCGAGGTCTCGGACCTGAACAAGGCCCGCGACGGCTCCACCACCTTCATCCTCACCATTCCGCGCTACGCGGACGACCCGGAGGGTTAGGCCATGGCCCTACGAGATGGAATCGACGTCGTCGGCGACCGCATTCGCGGCGCGATCAACGGCATGGCCCCCCGCGAGCGAGCGCTCGTCGCCTTCACCGTGGCCGTCGTGCTGCTGGTGGTCGGCTGGTTCGTGCAGGGCGCGATGGAGGAGGCCAAGAGCAAGCTGACCCGCCAGATCGCGGCGACGGCGCAGGCGCAGATCCAGGTCGACGCCCTCATGGCGGAGTACACCGCGCTGTCGGGCAAGGTCACCGAGATGGACGCCAAGCTGGAGGCCGGTCGCGACTTCCAGCCGCTGACGTGGATCGAGAGCGTCGGCAACGAGATGGCGATCACCGACAAGATCCGCTCGGTGAACGAGCGCGGGGTCGAAAACACCGACTACTACTCGGCCGCCAAGATCAACATCCGCATCGACGACCTGTCGTTGGCCCAGGTGACGGACTTCGTCTACCGGCTGGAGTCGGCGCCGCAGGCGGTGCGCATCGATGAGTGTCGGGTGAAGACGGATCGCAAGGATCGCAATATCCTCGACCTCACGATGGAGATCGCCGTCCTCAAGCCCGCCGAGGGAGTCTGACGTGAACGACCGGCTCAAGAAGGCCGCGATGGCCTTCGGCTACTCGACGTGGTTCCTGCTTCTGTTCGTGATCCTCACCTGGCTCACGTTCCCGTGGGGCCGTGTCCGCGACCAGGTCGTGGTCGGCGCTACCGACGCGGGCTGGGCGCTGCGCATGGACTCGCTGGGGTCGGCGTTCGTGGGCGTGAAGGCCAAGGGCGTCTCCGCCGCCCGCCTGGGACCTGACGGAGAGGCCGGCGCGCCGCTCATCACGTTGGACAAGGTGAAGGTCAAGGCCGGCTTCGGGGGCGCCGCTGCCGCCGGGCTGGAGGCTCGCTCGATCGCGGCCTCCGGGGGCGTTCCCACCGACGAGTTCGTCTCCCGCATGCTGTCGGCGATCGGCACGGTCCAGCTGAGCAGCAAGCTGTACGGCGGCAAGGTCAAGGCGACCGTCGACGGTCAGGACGATGGCGAAGCGAGCCGGATCGCGTGGACCGCCGACGACCTCGACCTGTCCGAATACGTGCTCCAGACGGAGGCCTTCTCGTCGGAGCCGCGCGGCCGCCTCCGGTCCGTCGCCGACGTGACGTGGCACTGGTCCGACCCCAAGAAGTCGTCCGGGAACATCGATCTGAACCTGGACTCGCTGATCCTCGCCAAGACCAAGGTGAGCTTCCTGACGCTGCCGGAGATGTCGTTCTCGCGCTCCGAAGCGCACCTGAAGCTGTCCCGCGGTAAGGCCGAGTTCCGCGACACGGTGTTCGAGGCGGACGAGGTGGAGGCGCACATTGACGGCTTCATCACGCTGTCGAACAACTTCATGCGGAGCCGGCTGTCGCTGCAGCTCAAGTTCAAGCTCCGCGACGACCTGGACGGCCTGACCAAGGTGGCGATGGGGAGCGACCCCAAGCACAAGGACAAGGACGGCTGGTACCACTACCAAATCAACGGGACCTTCTCGAAGCCGCGCTTCCGGGAGAGCCCCGCGGCCGCCCGCGGAGGCCGTCGATCGGGCTCCCCGAGCCGCACCCCGAGGTCCGCCCTCGAGGACCTCGCGGACGACGACGACGATGACACTCCGAAGCGCAGCAGCCGCCGCCCGACGAACCGGAAGAACCCGGAGAAGGTCGAGCGTGGGCAGCTGAGCGAGTCGGAGCAGGCCGAGCGCGACGAAGCCGCCGAGCGCATGCGGGAAGAGCGCATGCAGCGTCGCGAGGAGCGCCGCAAGCGCCGTGAGGAGCTGATGCAGCGCCGCCGCGAGCGTCAGGCGGACCTGGACAGCGCGAGTGACATCGAGCCGGTGCCAATCGGCACGCTGGAGGACGACAGCCTCCAGATCGACCCCAACGATCTCGAGGAGCCCGAGTTCATCGAGCCCGAGGAGTTCGAGGGCGAAGAGGGCGAAGAGCTGCCGTTCGAGGACGAGCTCGAGTTCGAGGAGTAGGTCGCCCGGATCATCACGGCCGACTCGGTCGGACCGCGGACTCGGACGCCAACGCGCTGCACGCTCCTATTGGGGGCGGCGGATCGTGACGACGAAGTTCGTGCAGACCTCCTCGAACGTGTCCTCCTCGCCGTCCGGCCAGGCGACCGACACGCTCGTCGAAGCCGCGTCGCCGAGCCCGAAGTAGAGCTCCGGGCCGGAGCCGGAGAACGTCCCCAGGCCGCCCGCTTCGACCGTACGGGTCCGGGCGCCGACCGTGACGCGGGCGCCGATCGCGAACCGGTTGGGGGTCGTGTCGTCGCGGAGGTGGACGACGAGGACGCTGCCGTCGGTGCAGGGGGACCGGAGCAAGGTCAGCGGCCCCTCGATGTTGCGGACGGCGATGTCCGCGCGGCCGTCGCCGTCGAAGTCGCCGCGGGCGGCGCCGCGGGCGTTGCGGGCTTCCAGCGCGGGGAGGCCGTTGGGGTCCGACGCGAACACGCCGCCCGTCGCACGGTAGAGCCGGTCGGGCTGATCGAGGAGCGACGGCAGCTCCGACGTGAACAGGCCCCCGTAGCTGACGAACACCTCGTCCGTGCCGTCCGCGTCGACGTCCACCGGGATCAACGACCACGTGACGTCGCCGTGGACGTGCTCGGCGGGGTCGATCAGCGTCAGCCCGACGTCCACCCAGCCCCAGTCCGGGAGCCCCGAGAAGAGCCGTGTCCGGCTGACGTCGGTGATCCAGAGGTCCCTCCGGCCGTCGCCGTCGAGGTCCTGGACCAACGCCCCCATCGGGTTCTCGAGGAAGCCGAACTCGGCCTGGCCACGCTCGCTCCAGGCGCCGCCGCCGAGGTTCTCCCACAGCTCGGACGGGTTGCCGATGTCGCCGTCGTCGTTCAGCACGAGCAGGTCGGGGTCACCGTCGCTGTCGAAGTCCTCCCACCGGGCGTGGTGGGTGGTCCCCGGCGTCTCCGAGACGGACGTCTCCTCGACGCGGACGAAGGCGCCGTCGTCGTTGCGCCAGAGCGAGTTGCCGGCGCCGTCCTGGATCGGGGGCTGGCCCCGGTCCTCGGACTCGACGTCACGGTGGTGGATGACGTACAGGTCGAGGTCGCCATCGCCGTCGTAGTCGGCCCACGTCCCGCCGGCGGCAAACCCGTCGCCGAGGGGAAGCGTGAGCGGGTCGCCGAACGTCCGGTCGCCGCCGTTGAACCAGATCATCGCCGTGCCGGGGCCGGCCACGAACAGGTCGAGGAGCCCGTCGCCGTCCGCGTCCGCCGCGCTCGCCCCGAAGAACTCGCGGCCGTGGTCGCCCAGCTCGAAGGTCGTCTCGGTGAAGCCGGCGCCGTCGCTCCAGAAGACGTGGACGTCGCCATCGAGCTGGCCCGCGGCTACGTCGCTGAGGCCGTCGCCATCGAAGTCCGCCACGACTACCCCGCCGACCTCCTGCTCAAAAGGCGCGGTCGACTCGAAGGGGACCTCCGGAAGCTCCTGGAGGCCGTCCCCGGGGGCCCCCCCGCAGCGCCCCAGCGGCGCCACTGTGAGGGTCATCTCGTCGTCCGGGGCCGGGGTCGGATCGTCGGGCTCGGATGGTGGGCAGGCGCCCAGCGCGAGGGCTGGGGCGATGGTGAGAAGGCGCCAGATGACCCGCATTCTAGTCGGGGGACCGCAACCCACTCAAGCTCGATTGGCGCCGTGAGCCGCCTTCTGGCAGGCCACGAGCGCGCAGGTCGGGGGCGGATAGCCTCACCCTCCCTCGTGCTCCTCGGGAACGGCGCAGGCGTAGACGACCTTGGTGACGGTGTCGGCGGCGACGGTGAAGCTCGTCGGGCCCCAGCAGGCGAGCCCCTCGGGCCTGGTCACGGTCAGCGAGACGTCGCCTGGGGGGACCAGCCCCCAGCTCACGTTCGGGTCCTCCGCGAAGCCTTCGGGGATGGTGTCGCCGGGGGTCACGTCGTCGCCCTGGTAGACCACCGGCCCGGCCCCGAAGGCGGCCGAGATCGTGAACTGGGTTCCGGCCAGCTCCTCGCCGTCGCCTTCGACCTCGATCTCGATCATCCCCAGCGCATCGTCCCAGGCCGCCTCGAAGAGCTCCTCATGCAGCTCCGTTTCGTGCTTCGGATCGCCGACCGCGATGGTACCGCCCTCGGCCGTCAGCAGGAAGGAGTACTCGCTGAACGCACGGACGGTGGCGAGGTAGCCGTCGGGGCCCGCGATGAGCTGGCCGGGGGCGAAGCTCTCCATGGTCAGCTCGGCCGACCCCTCGTCGTCGGTGGTGGCGAAGTTGGACGTGCCGACCTCGGTCACGAGTGTGTCCGCGATGGGGTCCCAGTCCTCGTTCTCGCCGCCATCGAGGAGCTCGCGGACGTTCGCGACCACGACCCCCGGGGTGCCTCCGCGTTCGGCCCACAGCGCGTCCAGATCTTCGCCCTGGGCGTCGTCGTCGTCGGGGGCCGCGTCGTCGTCGTCGTCGTCGTCAGCGACATCGTCGTCGTCAGCAACGACGCCGGAGTCGTCGTCGTCAGCGACGTCGTCGTCGTCCGACGGCTCCTCCGGGCAGCCACATTCGTCCCAGCGCTGTCCGTCCGCGGCGCAGGTCTGGGCGCCGAGCGCGCTCGCGGGGCAGACGCAGGTCTGGGTCTCGCCCGGCGCGCAGACCGGCTCCCCACATCCCCCTGCGAGCGCCACCACCACCATCAGGACGATCATTCGCACTCGCCGAGACTACCGAAGTTGCCCGGGGAGAGTGCCGCAAATCAGGCACATCGCCTCAGCGCCGCCGGCGGCGTCCCAGCAGCAGGAGCGCCAGGGCTGGCACCACCGAGCCCGGCCCCACCACCGAGGCCGAGCAGCTGAAGTCGAAGCTGCAGTCCGCGGGAATGGCCTGCGGGCAGTCCGGGTCCTCGAGCGCCGCCTCCTGGTACGCGGCCACGATGTCGTCGAACGTGATGTCGGGGTCCACCTCCAGCAGTCCGAGGTCCGAGCGCTGCCAGTCCGTCAGCGTCGACAGCCGGTGGGCCGTCATGCGCTCGGCCCGCACGTCCAGGCACCACTCCGAGTCCCCCTCGGGGCAAGGCTCACACTGAAGCCCGATGACTTCGAAGAGGAAGTCGCACAGGGCTCCCTCCTCGGGCTCCGGGTCCTCCTCGGTGACGACCAACGCGTCCCCCGGGGTGGAGTCGACGATCGCCGACAGCGACAGCCCCTCGATGGTGTCACCGTCGGGGTGGACCCAGCCCTCGACGGCTACGTCCCACACCAGGCCGCCGCTGATCGGCGTCCCTTCGGGGTGGTCGGTCGGCGTCATCCAGCCGCGCGGGTTGTCCCACCACAGCTCCGCCGGCTCGAAGATGCGTCCCGAGGGGAAGCAGGGGGTGCGCAGGAACATGCGGACCAGGAGCCGGGGGGGACCGGCGCGCCGGCCGCCGCGGGTGCCTTCGAGGGACACGAACAGGGGGATCCCGTCGACCTGCGAGGCGACGATCGCACCCACGCCCGGGGGCTCACTGAGGGTGAGCCCACCCAGGTCCACCACGTACAGCCCGCCGGCGAAGGCGGACTCCGACGCCGGATTGCCCAGCGCGTTGGTGGTGAAGTCGTAGCTGATGCCGTCGACCGTCCAGTCGATCTCGATCGAGTACGCCGACATCGGCTCCAGCGGCTCGTCCGGGGTGTACTCGAACCTCGTCGCCGACTCGGCGGTGAGCACGCCCGGGAGCACCTCGCCCGTGTCGTCCCGCAGGGTGATGAGCACGTTGGTGGCGCGGTCGAACCGGGCCCAGATCGGAGTGATGAACGGCACCTCGTCGTCGGGGTCGATGCTGAGCGCTACGAGGATCGGATCGGACACCGGAGCGGTGGTCCCACCGCCGGGGGCGACAACCACGGAGGTGCCCGCGCAGCCAGCCGGAGCCCCGAGGCCAGGGGGTCCCTGCGCCGGTTCCCCCTCGTCTGTGGTTCCAAAGTAGTCGCAGCCCGCCAACGCGAGCGCAGCCGCCAGAATCAGGCCCCGGGTCCTCATGGCAGTCAGGCTAGCGGGGTTCGTCCCGCGCCCGCCGGGCGGCGTGCTACCCCACGGCGTCGCGCACGAGGTCGACCACCCACTCGCCCACGTCGAGCCGGTCCTCCAGCATGCGCGCGCGGTTGGTGGCCCAGGTGGCGTCGGTGGCGGCGGGATCGTCCGCGAGCTCGAAGGCCTTGGCCTCGGCGAAGTCCTGCGAGGGCGTGTTCCACAGCAGCCCGTACCGTTCTTCGAGCTCGAGCATGTAGCCGAGCTTGGCGGTGTGCACGAACACCGCGGGCGTGCCCAGCACCGCCGCCTCGGCCGCCATCGTGGCTCCCTCGCCGACGTACATCGTCGCCTCGCTGAGCAGGTGGTGGATGCGCTCGGGGGGCAAGGTGACGGCCATGTGCCGAACCGCCTCGGGGACCCCGCGCTCGCCGCTGACGACGACGCGGATGCGCTCGGACAACCGCTGCACGAAGCCCACGCTGTCGACGAAGCCGGTGTCCCCGACGTCGTGGCTCGCTTCCCAGGAGACGAGGCGCACCACCGCGAACGGTTCGTCCTCGCCCAGCCCCGCCTCGGCGCGGACCGCGGTGTCCGCGGTGAAGCGGTTGGGGTGGAGGTAGGCCAGTTCGTGGTAGCCGGGGTACCGAACCGCCTTGGACGGCAGCGGCCCATGCCAGGCGTCGGGCACGTAGAGCCGATCGCACATCGGGAACACGAACCGGTTCGTCGCCGTCGCCGTCTCGGTGTCGTAGAAGACCCAACTGGGGACCCCCGTCATCCGGCCCACGGGGGCGATGACGGGACCCATGATCCCGAGCAGCAGATCCGGCTGGAAGCGCTTCACGCGGCGGGTCAGCTTCGCCGTGCGGACCGCCATCTCCCGCGCGAGGCCGACCATGCCGCCGCCGATGCCGCTGAGGACCTCGTGGGGCAGATCGAGCGCCTTCAGCAGGTGCAGCGTCACGTCCTTGTCCCGGGCGTAGAACATCACCTCGCCGCCCTCGTCCAGGGTCGTGCGCGCGAGGTGGTGGAAGAACCAGACGTGCGCGGGGTGCAGGACGTCGAAGAGGAGCTTCACTGCTGCAGCGAGATCGTCGGGAGGTCGTTGTCCGCGGGGGGCTGCGATGCCTCGAGGCGGCGGAGCCGAACCAGCGTCTCCTCCGACAGCTTGCGGTTGGCCGAGACGAGGTCCGCGAGCATCGCCGTGATGGCCAACTGCACGCCGATGATGAGCAAAGCCGCGGCGAGGATCAGCGACTGGATCTTGCCGCCCCCCTGCCCGTTGGCCCAGTACCAGACGAAGCGGCCGCCGATGGCGAGGCCGACGCTGAAGATGATCCCGCCCATCGTCATGAACGTGCGGAACGGGCGATACAGCAGGTAGCTGCGCAGGATCACCGTGGCGCTGCGGCTGACGTACGACCGGATGCTCTTGAACAGCCGGCTCTCGCGCAGCTTGGCGTTGGTCGTGATCGGCACCGACGAGATGGTCAGCCGCCCGTGCCCCTGCTGGATGATCGTCTCCAGCGTGTACGTGTACTGGTTCACCAGGTTCAGCCGCATGGCCGCCTCCCGGGACCAGCAGCGGAAGCCGGAGGTGGCGTCCGGGACCTGGGTCTGGCTGACGACGCGCACAACCCAGGACCCGAGGGTCTGGAGGCGCTTCTTGATCCACGAGAAGTGCGCGATCCGGCTGGTCTGCCGGTCGCCGATGACCACGTCGGCGTCACCCGCCACCACCGGCGCGGCGAGCTCGGGGATCGAACCGCCGGGGTACTGGTTGTCGCCGTCGGTGTTGACGATGTAGTCGGCCCCGAGGCGCAGGCAGGCGTCGATGCCGGCGCGGAAGGCGGCCGCGAGCCCACGGTTGGTGGGGAACTGCACGAGGTGGTGGACGCCGAGTTCGCGGGCGACCTCGACGGTGCGGTCGCTGGAGCCGTCGTCGATGATCAGCCACTCGACCTTGTCCACGCCGGGGATGGTCTTGGGCAGATCCGCGACCGTCAGGGGGAGGGTCTCCTCCTCGTTGAAACACGGAATCTGGATGATCAGGAGGCTCACGGCGGCGCGGACCCTACCAGTGCTACCCTCCGTCGTCATGCCTGAGATGCACCCCGATCACCTGATCTGGCTCGACCTGGAGATGACCGGGTTGGCGCCGGAGACCGACGTGATCATCGAGGTCGCTGCGCTGGTCACGGACGTGAACCTGAACATCCTCGCGGAGGGTCCGGTGATCGCCGTGCATCAGTCCGACGCGGTGCTCGGCGGCATGGACGCGTGGTGCACCAAGACCCACGGCAAGTCCGGCCTCACCCAGCGGGTCAAGGACAGCACGTTCACCATCGAGGAGGCTGAGCGGCAGACGCTGGAGTTCGTGAAGGCCTGGACGGTGCCCGGCAAGTCGCCGTTGTGCGGCAACTCCATCGCTCACGATCGCCGCTTCGTCCGCCGGTACATGCCGGCCTTCGAGGAGCACCTCCACTACCGAAACATCGACGTCAGCTCCATCAAGGAGCTGGTGAAGCGCTGGTACCCCGGTTCCATGCGCGCGCCGGCCAAGAAGGGCAACCACCTTGCGCTCGATGACATCCGCGAGTCCGTCGAAGAACTCCGTTGGTATCGCGCCAACGTGTTCGTGCCCCCGCCCGGTTAGAATTCGGGGGTGACGGAGGTCACCACATTCAGCCGCTATCGCCTCGTCCGCCGCATCGCGCGCGGGGGCATGGCGGAGGTGTATCTGGCGCTGCACCGCGGGGCCGCCGGGTTCGAACGGCCGGTCGCCCTCAAGAAGATCCTCCCCGTCTACGTCGGCATGGAGGAGTTCAACAAGCTGTTCCGGGACGAGGCCCGGATCTCCGCGTCGCTGGATCACTCCGGCATCGTCAGCGTGCACGACTTCGGCGAGCAGGACGGCGAGTACTACATCGTCATGGAGTACGTCGACGGCCCGGATCTGGAGGAGATCCTGGACCGCTGCCGTCGCCGCGGAATCCTCCCCCCCGTCGAGGTGGTGCTCCACCTGGGCCACCGCCTCGCCTCCGCGCTGGAGTACGCCCACAGCCGGGTCATCGACGGCCAGGCGATGCAGATCATCCACCGGGACGTCTCTCCCCCGAACGTGCTCATCGGCGTCACGGGCGAGGTCAAGCTCACCGACTTCGGGGTCGCCCGCGCCGCACTCCGGGAGGCCCCGACGCGGCCCGGCGTGCTGCGCGGCAAATACGCCTACATGTCGCCGGAGCAAGTCTCGCACAAGCCGATGGACCACCGCTCGGACATCTTCAGCCTCGGCACCGTGCTGTACGAGACCCTGACGGGCATCAACCCGTTCGACCAGTCCACCGACTTCCAGACGATGGAGGCGGTGGAGCACGCGCGCATGGAGCCGGCCGGCTTCCTCCGCCCCGACACGCCAGCCGAGCTCGACCGCATCCTCCTGACCTGCCTGCAGCTGGACGCCACCGATCGCTACCAGGACGCCGGCGAGCTCCGGCGGGACATCGCCAAGCTGGTGTTGGACTACCAGCAGGCGGACGAGCCGCAGTGCCTCGTCGAGTTCCTGCGCGACGTCTTCCCCGAGCGGACGCGCGACCCGTCGATGCCCGGCGGCGATGCCGTGGCGCCGGCGTGGGAGCACCTCGTGCATCGCCTCAGCCCGATGCTCGTGGACATGCCGGATCGGCTCCCGGGCGCGACCAAGAGCCCGATTCGCCTGGTCCCCCGACCGCCGTCCAAGGACGAACATCGCCCGCCGACCGACCAGCACTGGCCGATCCCGATCGTCCCCGAGTTCATGGCCCCGGACGGGACCGCCGAGGAGGTTGACCTCAGCGACCAGAGCTGGACCGATCTGGTCGACGGGTCGGACCCGGGCACGTGGCCCCCGTCGCCCACCCAGCCTCACCCCGCCGCCGTCACCGACTCGCTCCCCCCGGCCCGAGACCCGATGCCACCGGCGCACGACGCGGCCCCCGACGACACGACCTGGGACGAGAGCGAGGACGACGAGGGCGAGGTGGCGGATCCGTTCGGACCTCACATCACCGACCCGGGGGTCCGCTCCAGCCGACCCGGGGCGCGAGTGGACAACGAGTGGTCCGAGGACGACGACCCCGACGGCGTGCAGACCGAGCCCCACGCCGTGGTCCCCAGCATCGGCGTCCCCATCCCGCGGCCCACGAAGAAGCGCATCCTCAAGCCCCCGGCCGATGCCGACACAGAGGCGCGGCCCCCCACCCCCGTCTACACCGGCTTCCTCCCCAGCCCGGAGCGGCTGACCGACTCCGGGGAGTACGACGCCGACGTGCCCGTGCTGGGGGAGTCCTCCGAGGAGACACCGTCGGAGGAGCGGATGGCCCTGCTCCCGCCGCAGGGCACCCTCGAGGAGGATCCGCTGCTCCGGTCGGTCACGGTCATGCCCGCCCACACCGAAGACGGGGTCCCGATCCTCAACGAGTGGGATCTGGACGAGCGCGCCTTCGACGGGCCGCCGGTGGCCGAAAGCACCGTCGATGCTCCCGCTCCGCTCATTCTGTCGAACCCGGCCACGGCAGCTCCCGAGCCCGAACCGGAGCCGGACCCCGTCGTCACCTCGAGCCCGGCGATCACCTTCGCGACGCCGCCGACGCCCGACGCCGAGCCGGAGCTCGAACCCGAGTACGACACCGTCGATCCCGACGAGACCCACAACACCGACCACCCGGTCGAGTTCACCTCGACGCCCGGCGCCGCGGTGCCGATGCCGCCTGGCTACCAGGCGCCGCCGCAGGACCTGTGGCGCTTCCTCCCCGACGACGAAGACGCGGTCTTCGACGAGATGTCCGGCGAGTTCGTCGCTCCCCCGGAGCCGACCGAAGAGGAGGAGGCCACCGCCGCCGCCGCCATCGTCGCGGCCACGGAGCGCCGGGATCGAAGGATCGCGCTGATCTGGCTCGCAGTCGCCTTCCTCGTGCCCGCGGTCATCCTCGGGGCAGGCCAGTTCGTGAAGTCGTCGCGCGCCCCGTCGGTGGTGCTGACCCCGAACGAGGCCCCCGTTGAGCCTCCCACCGCGGCACCGGCACCCACCCGTCGGGAAGCGCTGCCCCCGGCCGGGAGTCCCACCCCGGCGCCCGAGCCCCCGCCGCCGGCCGAGCCCTGGACGGAGCCCACGCCGTGATCGACAACGTCGTCGACCCCGATGTCGAAGCGCCGGTCAGCCGGCTCTCGGACTTCGTGATCCTCCGCAAGCTCGGGGCCCACGACGGCATCACCTCGTACCTCGCGGAGAAGCGCGGAGCGTTCGGGTTCGCCAAGCGCGTAATGCTCAAGGTCGCCGACCGGCCCGTCGGGGAAGGGCTCGATGTCGCCCTCCGCCTCTCGGACGAGGCCCGCCTCGGCATGCGCCTGATCCACCCCAACCTCCTGCAGACCCTCGACCTGGGCCGCGACGAGGACCGCTTCTTCCTCGTGCGGGAGTGGGTCGAAGGGGTCGGGCTGCGCCGCCTGATGCACCGAACGTGGGAGCGGGGCGAGGCGATCCCGACGACGGCCGCGCTGCGCATGACGATCGGTGTCTGCCGCGTCCTGGACTACCTGCACAGCCTCAAGGCCAAGCCGTGGGCCCCCTCGGGGATCGTGCACCGCGGGGTCGCCCCGTCGAACATCCTCATCAGCTACGCCGGCGAGGTCCGCCTCGCCAACCTCTTCATGGCCCGCGGCCCCAACAAGCGCGCCGAGGGCAAGCCCCACGTCGGCGGCATGCGGCTGATCCCCGCGTTCACCGCCCCCGAGGTGGGCGCCGGCCGCCCCGCCGAGGCCGCCGCGGACGTCTTCGGGCTCGGCATCGCGCTGTACGAGTGCCTGCTCGGTCCCGCCGCGCTGGGCGGCAAGACGGACAGCGACTGGCTTCGGACCCGCGACGATGAGGCGATGGTGGACGCGCTGGAATCGGCCGACATTCCCGACGAACTGCGGGAGGTCGTGGTTCGCGCGACCACCGCCAACCCGGCGGTTCGCTACCGCACGGCTGCGCACTTCAAAAATGACCTTCGGCTGATCCTCAAGGATCGGTTCCGGGCCGACGGAGACGACGAGCTCCGGGCGCTGGTCGAAGCCGCCTCAGAGCCGCCCCCGGACTAGTCGCCCGTGATCGCGGCCAGGTCCAAGCCCTGGCCGGGGACCGACAAGGCCACCGGAACGCGACCGTCGCGCGGCGGATCCACCACGGAGGCGTGCATCGGAATCCGGAGCACGAACTCACTGCCCTGGCCCAGCTCGCTGCGCGCCACGAGGTCCCCGCCCATGCTCTCGGCGAACTTGCTGGAGATGGCCAGCCCCAGCCCCGTCCCGCCGTACTCGCGGGTGGAGGTGCCATCGACCTGACGGAACTCGTCGAAGATGGACATCAGCTCCTCCTCGGGGATGCCGATGCCGGAGTCACGCACCGCGATCACCACGTCGAAGCCCTGCACCGAGGAGTGGAGCCGGACGTGCCCTTCGTTGGTGAACTTCACCGCGTTGCTGACGAGGTTCACGAGGATCTGCTGCAGCTTCTGGCGGTCGGTGGTCAGCCCCACGTCGCGACCTTCGTGCACCCAGGTGACCTCCAGAGGCTTGTCGACGGCGAGCACCCGGCCGGTCTCCAACACGTCGACGAGGACCTCGGCGAGGCCGAATCCCTCCACCCGAAGCACCATCTTCCCGGACTCGATCTTAGCGAGATCCAGGATCTCATTGATCAGCGTCAGCAGGTCCTTGGCGCGGGTGCCGATGCCCTCGACCGCGGACTGCTGCTTGGGCTGCATCGGACCGTAGATCCCCCCGCTCAGGAGGTCGGAGTAGCCGATCACCGCGTTCAGCGGGGTGCGCAGCTCGTGGCTGACGTTGGCGAGGAACTCCGACTTGAGCCGGGTCGCCTCGAGGATCTGCTCGTTCTTGAGTCGCAGGTCCTCGTTCGCCATCTCGATCTGGCGGATGTAGGCCTGGTTCTGCCGCTCCAACTGCTGCTCGTGGGTCACGTCTGTGCCCAGGATCACGAGGCCGTCCTCGTGGTCCTCCAGCGGAAGGCGGGACAGCGTGACCTCGGAGGGGAAGTGCATGCCTTCGCCCCCGACGCCGGTCAGCTCCTCCTGGATGCTGCCCTCCTCCAGGGTGCGGCCCACGAGGTCGTCGAGGGCGACGTCCGCGGTCAACTCGGCGAACAACTCCCGGAAGTGCACCTTGCCGACCATGTCGATGGCGCCACGGCCGAAGCTCCGCTCGGCGCCGCTGTTGAAGGTCCGGATCGTGCCGTCGGAGCCGGCCGAGAGGATGAAGTGGTCGACCGTCGCGTCCAGCACCTTGTTCAGGAACCGGGTGGTCTTGCGGAGCTCGCCGGTGCGCTCCTGGACCGTCTCCTCGAGGTTGTTGGAGAGCTCGCGCAGCTCCTCCTTCTTGAGCCGGATCTTTTCGTAGGCGGTGTCCAGCGCCCGGGTGCGCTCGCTGAGCTCCCGGCTGGACCGGACGAGCTCGTCCGACTTGGCGGAGATCTGCCGCTCCAGCAGTCGGCGCATCAGCACCTGGTCGAGGCAGCGAACCAGCACCGGGCGGTCGATCTCCCCCTTGACGAGGTAGTCGTAGGCGCCCATGCGGAAGATGTCGGCGGCGAGCCGCTCATCCCCCTCGCCCGTGACCATGACCACGGCGACGTCGACCAGGTGCTTGCGGATCTCGCCGAGGACCTCGATGCCATCGAAGTCGGGCAGGCGGTAGTCCAGAAGCAGGACGTCGAAGCTGCTGTGGACGAGCGTGTTGAGCGCCAACTCCCCGGTCTCGGCCCGCTCGATGCGGGCGTCGGGGTAGCGCTCGCGCACCATCGGCTCGATCAGGCCGAGGAAGTCCGCGTTGTCATCGACGAGGAGGAAGGACAGGTCCCCCTGGACTTCGTCGATGATCGACATCGGTACCGGCTCAGTCGGACGTGAACGAGGCGTTCATCGTGCCGTTGAGGCTCCACGCGGCGTAGCTGGGCGCCTCCGCGTCGTAGGTGATGCGCCACAGCAGCAGCAGGCCGAGCTGACCGTCGAGCAGGCCCGCGGGGGTGCCCGGCGCGCCGTAGATACCCCACAGCGGGACCAGGCCCGTCGAACCCGGGGGCGGCGGCGAGGTGGCGCTCAGGCCAAGCCCCTCCCAGTACCCGCCCGGAGTCTCGGCGGAGTACCCGATGTACAGCCCCTGAACGCCCGCGTCCGTCATGTTCTGGTTGAGCGACGAAGCCGTCGTAGTCGAGCTGATGGAGATGCCGTTGCTGATCGCGACGCCCATCTCGACCAGCGCCTGCGGCTCGAGCAGGTCGCCCATGATGCCGGGGTTGGTCAGCAGTTCGCCGACGTTGTCCTGGTCGGCGAGGTGGGTCTCGGGCACGCAGGGCGTCGTGATGTCGAGGCTCGTGCTCGTGACGTCCGTGACGTTGAGGATCTGCAGCTCGGCGGTGCACAGCGGGCAGGTCGCGCCGACGGCGTTCTCACCGATGTCGACGGTCGCCTGGAACTCGTAGGCCTGCTGGCAGACCTCGACGGTGGCCTTCTCGTCGCTCCAGTAGCTGAGGATCCAGGTCCCGGTGGCGCTGGAGGTGCCCTCGGGCAGCTCGGTGGAGGCGTCGTCGTCGTCCGAGAAGTCGTCGTCGTCCGAGAAGTCGTCGTCGTCCTTGGCGTCGTCGTCGTCCGTGGCGTCGTCGTCGTCCGTGGCGTCGTCGTCGTCCGTGGCGTCGTCGTCATCGTCGTCGGTGCTGGGCTGGCGGACGGGCCCGCAGGCCGCAATCACGATGGCGAGGAGGAGGAGAAAAGCGAGTCTGCTGAGAGCGGTCATGGGGTGCTCCAATCGCGCAGGAGCATACACAAGGCTCAGCGAAGGATGACGCGCAGCCTTTGACCCGGTCGGATCGTGTCGCCCCGAAGCTCGTTCCAGGCCATCAGCTCATCGACGCTGACGCCGTACTTCTTGGAGATGGCTCCGAGGGTGTCGCCGGACTGCACCTGGTAGTCGATCGTGCGCTCACTCGCGCCGGTCCCCCCGTTGCCGGGGTAGACCGTCAGCTTCTGGCCGACGCTGATCGAGGTGCCCCGGATGCTGTTGCCCGTTTGGATGGAGTCGACCGAGGTCCGGTACTTCTCCGCGATCTGCGACAGGGTGTCCCCGCGCGCGACCGTATGGACCACCGGTGATCCGCCGCGCCCCGACGCGACCACCTTCAGCTTCTGACCGACGGAGATGCGGTCGCTGGTCAGCGAGTTGATGCGCATCAACTCCTTCGTCGTCATCCCGTACCGAGACGCGATCGTCGACAGCGTGTCGCCGGACTTCACCGCGTAGCGGGTGGTCGGGTCGACCGGCGGGTCGGGGCGGAGCCGAACCCTGTCGCCAGGGTGCAGCACGTGCTTGCTCCCGAACTTGTTGAGCCGTCGGAGCTCGCTGACGCTCGTCCCATGCTTCGTCGCGATCTCGTAGAGGGAGTCCCCGCGCGACACCGTGTGCCACGTCGTCTTGGGGCCGGCGCCGCTGGTGGAACGCTTCGCCGGAGCCGAATCCGAAGCGGACGAGGCCGACGCGGTACGGACCGTCGCCGTGGGCTTGGCATCCCCTTCACCCGCCGTGAGCACGGTCAGCTTCTGGCCGATCCGCAGCACGTCGCCGGTGATGCCGTTGCGCTCCCGCAGTTGCGCCACGCTCATGCCGTACTTCTTGCCGATCACCGACAACGTCTCGCCCTTGGCCACCACGTGGGTGATCTCGCGGCTCCCGAGGGCCTCGGCGCGCACGGGGATGAGCAGCCGCTGGCCGACCCGGAGCTTGCGCGGGTCCTTGATCCCGTTCATCCGCTGCACGGCCTTGGAGGGCACGTCGAACTTGCTCGCGATCTGCCCCAGGGTGTCGCCGCGGCGGACCTTGTAGCGAACGAAGGTGGTGCGCTCGTCCTGGGGGATCTTCTTGAACGCCGCCGCGAACGTCTCGGACGTGCCCAACGGGATGTTCAGCGAGTAGTTGGCGACTCCCGGGGGCGTGTAGCCGCGCCGCAGCGCCGGGTTCATCGCCTCCACCTGCTCGACCGTCAGGCCGAGGATGTCGGCGGCGACGCGCAGGTCGGTCGCCTCCGGCACAGACACGGTGTCGAACGCCCACGCATCCAGCACGTCGTCCGGCTTGATCTCCTCGGTCAGGCCGTACCGGTCCGCGTACTTCGCCAGGATCGCCGCCGCCATGATCTTCGGGACGTAGTTCTTGGTCTCGGGCTTGAGGTAGTTGCGGCCCGAGGCCGACATCTCCCAGAAGTCCTCGGTGCCGTACATGTCGATGGCGCGGCTGATCTTGCCGGGGCCGGCGTTGTAGGCGGCCGAGGCCAGGTGCCAGTGGTCGAACCGCTTGTGCAGGTCGCTCATGAACCGGATGGCCGAATCCGTCGCCATCACCGGGTCACGCCGCTCGTCCACCCACCAGTTGTTCTGCAGCCCGTAGGCCTTGCCCGTGCTGGAGATGAACTGCCAGATGCCGACGGCGCTGGCGTGCGACGTCGCGTACGGGTTGAAGCCCGACTCGATCATCGACTGGTACAGCAGATCCTCGGGGAGACCGGCCTCCCGCAGCTTCGGCACCACCAGCGGGCGGTACCGCTCGGCTCGGGCCAACCACCGGACGTACCAGCGGCGCCCGCGCGTGAGGAAGTAGACCATCCAGTCCTGCGTGCGCTGGTTGAGCACGATCGGGTAGTCGAAGTCGTCCGCGTTGACGAGGTCCAGGTACAGCGGCGGGTCGCCCAGGGCATCCACCGGATCGGCGTAGATGTCGGTCGAGGGGTGCATCAGTTGATCGTCGGCGCCGAACCAGGCGCGGGCGTCATCGGACTCGGCCGTGAGCTCCTCGGCAGCTTCCCGGATGAGGTCGACGTCGTGCGGCTCGAGGCCGTCGAGGATCTCCGCGAGGATCGCTTCGAGGTCGGCCGGCTCGGCTTCGACGTCGATCTCCGGCTCCTTGAAGCAGGTCGCCGCTTCCTCCCCCTCACAGCGAATGCGGTCGAGGATCTCCGAACGAACCGGAGCCTTCGTCTTCTTGGGCTTTGGTTGGATCTTGAGCGCCAACCGTGGACGACTGTCGTCGCCGTCTGTGGACGAAGCCGCCCAAGCCCCTGAAGGGCCTAGGAGAAACGCCAACAGGGCGGCTGTGAAGATCCCACTTCGGAGGCACCGGTGCATAGTCGCCAATATTGTCACATTTTCCCCATGAAGGCCTCGAAATCGATCCGCTCGGCGAGCCAATTGCTCAACCGGTCCGCGTACTTGCCCCCAATCGAACGATGTCCGTCGTTTTGCCGAGAATGACCGTGAAGGCCCGTGTTAGAAACCCCGTCGCAGCACGCAACGGTCCCCCGCAAGAAGGTCAGGCTTTCGGGAACGGTCGTCACCAGTCTCACTGGGGTAGATCGACGGATCGGTGCGCGCGGGGCGCAACTCGGGGAGCGAGCCGCGATGGATGAGAACCTGATCGAGCACCTACCAGACGGCGTTCTGCTGATCGAAGACGAAGCTGTGCGCTTCGCTTCCGGTCGCGCCGCCGAGGTGCTTGGAATCAGCGTCCGCCGGATGACCGGCGCCCCGTTGGCCGAGGTGCTGCCCGCGGACGCCGCCGAGGTGATCACCCGGGTGCTCGGCGGCGCAAGCTCGTGCACCGTCCGCAACCTGGTCTGGGACCGTCCTTCCGCCGCTCGTCGTGTCACCGTCACCGGCACCCCCGGTCCTGGCCCGAACCAGGTCGTCGTGGTCGTCGTCGACGCCGCCGATCCCGTCGGTCACGCCGCCGCCGAAGGTTTCCGCCGCCGCCTGGCCTGGCTGGACAGCCTCGCCGCCGGCATGGCGCACGAAATCCGCAACCCGCTGGGCGGCATTCGTGGCGCCGCGCAGCTTCTCCGTCGGGATCCCGAACCTGCTGATCACGACGAGCTCACCCACCTGATCATTCAGGAAGCAGATCGCATCGATTCCCTCGTCGAGCAGTTGATGGGGCTGACCCGCCCCCGCCCGCTGAAGCGCGCCGCCGTCTCCCTGAACGCGCTCGTGCACGACGAGGTCGCCCTCGTGCGGGCCCGCTTCGGCCGAGACCCGGTCAGCTGGGACCTCGACCTGGACCCCTCCCTGCCGGAGGTCGAGGGCGACCCCGAGCGCCTCCGCGAAGCCGTCGGCAACCTCGTCCGCAACGCCCAGGAGGCAGCCGCAGGGAAGGTCACGGTGCGCACCCGCATCGACGCCGGGGGGCACCTCGCGGGCGAAGGCTTCGACCGCGGCGTGAGCCTGCGCCTCGAAGTCACCGACGACGGCCCCGGCATCGAGCCGACGCAGGCCGCGCACCTGTTCGACCCCTTCATGACGACGAAGCAGGAAGGCTCCGGCCTTGGCCTCTTCGTCACCCGACTCGCGATCGAGGACCACAAGGGCCTCATCCACATCGACCCTCGACCGGGCCTGGGCGCACGCTTCAGCGTCGTCCTGTCCCAGCATCTGCCGCCGTCCGCCGACGCCGAAGCTGAATCCGATCAACGATCCGCCCGATCGCTGACTTTGCGCCTGGAGCCGCTCACCTGATGCACCGCGTACTCATCGCCGAAGATGACAACAGCCTCCGAACCATCATGGGGAAGGCGCTGGCCTCCCAGGGGCTGGATGTCGCCCACACCGGAGACGGCCAGCAGGCCCTCGACCTGCTGCGTCGGGAGCCGTTCGACGTCGCGATCGTCGACATCAAGATGCCGAGCCTGTCGGGCCTGGATCTGCTGAACCGCGTGGGCGAGATCGACAGTCCCCCCCACGTCATCGTCATCACCGCCCAGAACACAATGAGCAACGCCATCGAGGCGATGAAGGGCGGCGCGTACGACTACCTGTGCAAGCCGTTCGACCTCGACCTGTTCGAGGAACTCGTGCTGCGCGCCGTGCGCGACCGGAAGGTCGACGCGCCCCGGCCTCCGGGCATCTCCGACGGCCCCGCCGACTCGGCCGACACCCGCACCCTGTACGGCCAGTCCCCGGCGATGCAGCGGGTGTTTAAGGCGATCGGCCGCGCGGCGATGAGCCCGTACTCGACGCTCATCTGCGGCGAGAGCGGCACCGGCAAGGAGCTGGTCGCCCGCATCCTCCACCAGGAGAGCGCCCGCGCCGGCGGCCCGTTCGTGGCCGTCAACGCCGCCGCGATCCCGGCAGACCTGCTCGAAGCCGACCTGTTCGGCCACGCCCGCGGCGCGTTCACCGGCGCCAACGCGGACAAGCCGGGCAAGTTCCACGCGGCCCACGGCGGCACCCTGTTCCTGGACGAGATCGGCGAGATGCCGCTGGCGCTGCAGGCCAAGCTCCTGCGCGTCCTGGAGCGCAAGCAGTTCTATCCCCTGGGCGCCTCGAAGGAGGTCGAGGTCGACGTGCGCATCGTCGCGGCGACGAACCGGGACCTCGCCGAAGAGGTCCGCGCGGGCGCCTTCCGGGGCGACCTCTACTACCGGCTCAACGTGCTCAGCATCGACCTGCCGCCGCTGCGCGACCGGGCCGACGACATCCCGCTGCTGGCCAAGTGGCTGCTGGAGAAGCACGCCCGCGACGGCAACACGCCGTTCCGCAGCCTCAGCACCGAGGCGGAGCAGTGGCTCAAGGACTACACCTGGCCCGGCAACGTCCGCGAGCTCGAGAACACGCTCGTGCGGGCGGCGACGTTCACCCAGGGTCCGGTCATTCGGATCGAGGACCTCGTCGGCCCCACCGGTCGGCTCAGCCGGCGCGGCAACGGCGCCCAGGACGAGAGCTTCGAGTCGCTCCTGTTCAACCGGCTCCGCCCCGTCGTGCGCACGTTCCCCGAGCCCGGTGAGGACGAGAAGTCCGACCTGTTCGACGTGGTCGTCGGCACCAGCGAGCGCGTGCTGCTGGACCTGGTCATGCGCCGCACCGGCGGCAATCAGCTCAAGGCGGCCCGGATCCTCGGGATCAACCGCAACACGCTGAAGCGGAAGCTCGACGAGCACCGCATCGACCTGGACGCCATCCGACGCGGAGCGCGACGCAAGCGGTGATCGCCGGTCTCTACGGCATGGTCGATGCGTCGGCCAGCCCCTCCCGCAGCCACCTCGACATCGCCCAGGCGCTCTTGAGCGCTGGCGTGCGCGTGCTCCAGCTCCGGATGAAGGGGGCGAGCGACCGGGAGTTGACCGATGTGCTCGATCAGCTGGTCCCGCAGATGGGGGACGCGACCCTGATCCTCAACGATCGTGTCGACCTCGCGCTCCGCTACCCCGGGGTCGGCGTGCACCTGGGCCAGGACGATCTCGATCCGGCGGAGGCGCGGGCCCAACTGGGACCGGATCGGGTGCTGGGCTGGTCGACCCACACGCTGGAGCAGGTTCGGACCGCCGCCGAGCTCCCAATTCAGTACGTGGGGTTCGGTCCAATCTACAGCGCGGCAGGAAAACATCGCTTCAGTGGAGACGCCCGAACGCCGATGGGGTCCGTTGGACTCGATGGTTTGCGCGCTGCCGTGGAAGCCGCCGAGTTGCCCGTCGTCGCGATCGGCGGGATAAATGAGGTGAATCTTCCTGGTGTCCTGAGCACCGGCGTCCCCAGTGTCGCCGTCATCGCCGCAGTCGCGGCGGCCCCGGACATGAGGCAGGCCGCCGGCCGCATCCAGGATGCGTTCGCGCGGCGAAAGGACGGACTGTAATGCGCCACCTGCTGCTCGCTCTGCTGCTTGCTCTCCCCTTCGTCGGTTGCGGACCGGACGACGACGATCCGTTCGGGCGGGGAGGCACCCCCACGGACGACGACGACGGCACCGAAGACGTCGACCCCGAGGACATCAGCGGCTGGGTGGAGTTCCGACGCCGCAGCATCGAGAGCGCGGAGAACACGGTCGACGTGATCGCCTTTGCCGCCTACTGGCAGCCGCTCCCGGTGGAGTTCGGCGCGCCGGTGCCCCAGGAGACGGACCAGTGCACCTCCGGCACCAACCAGCCGGACCTGTTCGACCTGCCCCAGCACGAGAACGACGTCGGCGACACGATCATCGAACTGCAGGACGACGAAGAGGTGTTGCTGGACGAGATCGACCCGGAGTTGAACCGCTTCTTCGCCGAGGTCGGCACGGAGTCCTGGGAGCCCGAGCAGGAGTACACCATCCGCATCACCGGCGGCGCCGACGGCGAAGCGGCGAGCTTCGACGGCGCGCTCGGCACGCCCGAGGTGATGGCCCTGACGGACGCGGTCACCCAGGTCGCCGACGGACTGCTCGTCCGCTGGTTCGGCCAGAACAGCAACGGCCACGTGGAGCTCCGGTTCGTCGGTGAACCGCTGGACGTCGAGGGCAAGGACGAGGGCGCGGTTCGCTGGGTCGCGTGCCGACTTCACGACGACGGCCAGCACACCATCGAGTACTCCAACTTCGACGTGTTCGACGGCGACGTGACCCTGATGACGCTCACCCGGAAGCGCTCGACCGACTTCGAGTACGCGCCCAACCGGATCGCCCGCGCCGTGGGCTCCTCGGTGGTCCACAACCAGTACGTCTTCGCCGAACTGCCGGGCGACGACGACGACTCGGGCCATCACCCCGACGATGACGACGACGACGATTCCGCGGAGCACGACGACGACGACTCCGCGGACTGATACAGATCCCTGGTTGTCCGTTGATGTCCTGAGAGCCCTCGCGGGCCGCCCCGGCGGTCTGTGGTTCGACACCTCCAGCCCGGTCGGAAGCTCCGGAACGGCGTCCTTCGCCTCGTGCGAGCCCGCCGTCTGGCTGCGCGGCTGCGGTCCGATCCTGGAGATCTTCCCCGGCCCCTCCGGAGACCGCGGCTGGCTCCGCCGCATCCACGCCGCCGACCCCGGCCCCGGCGCCTCCTACGAACGCCTCGCCCACATCGCCCGCAGGCTGCGCGTGCCCCTTCCCGTGCCGAACGTGGCCGACGCCACCCCCCGCTTCCGGGGTGGGTTCGCGGGCTGCTTCTCGTACGACCTGGGCCGGCGCTTCGAGGACCTCCCGGCGCTGCTCGGAGCCGACCTCCCCTGGGACTTCCTCGTCGGGCTCTACGACGAAGGCGCGGAACTCGATGGGGACGATCTCCGGTGGGTCTCCCTGCCGGGGGTCGAGCCTCGGCTCCAGGCGTTGGTGCAGACCCCTTCGGCCCCCCTCACCGACGTGGGGGCCGACGCAGATCCGATCCCCGAGATGACGGAACCGGAGCACGCCGCTCGGGTCGCCGAGATCCGCGAGCACATCGCCGCCGGCACCATCTACCAGGCCAACCTGACGTTTCGTTTCAGCGCCCCGGCGGCCCACCCGGACGCGCCCCTGGCGACCTTCTGCCGGCTTCGTGACGCGAACCCGGCCCCCTACGGCGCCTACCTGGACCTGCCCGGCGCAACCCTCGTGTCGGCCTCGCCCGAGAGCTTCCTGGACCTGACGACCGCGGGGCACGTTCGATCGCGTCCGATCAAAGGCACCGCCCCCCGGGGAGCGTCACCGCCGGAGGACCGCGCCCGGAGCGAGGCGCTGTTGGCCTCGCCGAAGGATCGCGCCGAACTGTCGATGATCGTCGACCTCGTCCGCAACGACGTCGGCCGCGTCTGCGTGCCCGGGTCGGTGGACCGCCACCCCACGCTCCGACCGGAAGCCCACCCCACCGTCTGGCACCTCGTCGGCGACGTGCGCGGACGCATCGCTCCGGGGCGTGACGCGTTCGATCTGCTGCGCGCCTCCTTCCCCCCCGGTTCGTGCATCGGCGCCCCCAAGATTCGGGCCATGGCGGTGCTGGAGGAGCTCGAGCGAAGCCGCCGCGGGCCGTACACCGGAGCCCTGGGTTGGATCGGCCTGGATGGGGCGATGGCGCTGTCCGTGGCCATCCGCACGATGGTCTTCCGGGAGGGTCGCGTCAGCTACGGCGTGGGGGGCGGAATCGTCTACGACAGCGACGCCCCGAGCGAGTGGCAGGAGGCGCTCCTGAAGGGTCGAGCGCTGGCGGGGGCTTTGCGATCCCTTGACACGCGCCCCCGTGCGGGGATGATCGGGCACGCAAGAACGTAGGTTAGAAAAAGTTTTCCCCCTTCTCGCAGTCGCCGGTTCAAGGGTTGGAAGCTTTCTGGAGGTTCAGCACGTGGTCTTTTCGCGAAAGACGATTTCGATTCTCATCGCAGCCAGCACGGCCCTTACGGCGGTCGGTTGCTCCGAGACGGTTCTCATCAGCAACCCCGGCACGGTTCCGCCCACCCGCGTGAACGCCATCATCGAGGTTGAGACGGACCACCCCACGGATCCGCACACGCTGGACTTCGGTGAGGTCTACGCCGGCGAGACCCGGGAGAAGGAATTCACGATCCGCAACGTGGGCGACGACACGCTGCAGGTTCAGGATCTGGAGCTGAGCAACAACGCCAGCTTCGAGATCACGAACCAGGGCGAGTACGCGCAGCTGCTCGCGCCCAACGCCTCGACCATCGTGACCGTGGCCTACAACCCGGTCCAGGACGAGCACATCGAGGGCACGCTGCTGGTCGCCAGCAACGACCGCGACAACCCGCAGGTTCCGGTCCGGCTGCTCGCCGAGGGGCTCGCCCCCGCAGTCGACGTCAGCCCCCCCAGCTACGACTTCGGCAACCTCGAGCTCGGCTGCGTGAACCAGGTCGAGATCACGATCTCCAACGTCGGTCGCGCGCCCCTGGACATCTTCGCCATCTACTTCGAGGACCTCGCGGACACCGGTGAGCTGACGCTCGCCAACGGCAACCCGCAGGTCGACGGCGACTCCGATGGCGACGGCGAAGACGACATCGACTTCACGTTGAACCCGTCCGAGTCGACCACGGTCACGATTCACTACACGCCCATCAACGTGGAGCCGGACTCCGGCATCCTCAGCGTCTTCACGAACACGCCCGCCGAGCCCGATGAGGGCACCACGGCGCAGCAGTTCGGCATCGCGCACCTGGGCAGCACGAACATCGACGAGTACCTCCAGGAGGGCAACAACTCGACCGACATCCTGTTCACGGTCGACAACTCCTGCTCCATGAGCGACGAGCAGTCCGCGCTGGCGGTCAACTTCGCTTCGTTCCTGCAGATCGTCGACGCGCTCGACATCGACTACCACCTCGGCGTCGCCACCACCGACATCGGTGACGGCGGTCAGCTGCAGGGTTCGGTGCCGATCATCACGCCGAGCACCCCCGACCCGGGCGGTACGTTCAGCGCCAACGTCAACCTGGGCATCAACGGCTCGGGCATCGAGCAGGGCTTCCACAACGCGTGGCAGGCGCTCGAGGCGGCGGTCAACAACGTCGGCGTCAACGGCGGCTTCCTCCGCGACGAGGCGGGCCTGCGGCTCATCATGGTGTCGGACGAGCAGGAGCAGAGCTCCTCGGTCATGGGCTGGAGCCCGGTCGACTACATCGGCTACTACCAGAGCCTCAAGGCCAACCCGGAGCACCTCGTGGTCTCCGACATCACGGGCGGCATGACGGGCTGCTCGGGCGCGGGCGGCTCGGCCTCCTCGGGCTCGGACTACGTCACCGGCACGAACATGACGGGCGGCATCAGCGCGTCCATCTGCGACCCCAACTGGGTCAGCACGCTGAGCGCGCTGGGCTGGCTGTCGCAGTCCTTCGCGGACACGTTCGAGCTGAGCCAGACGCCGGTCGAGGACACCATCGAGGTGCGCCTCAACGACGTCCCGGTGTTCGTCGGTTGGGTCTACGACTCCGCCCTGAACGCCATCGTGTTCGATGTCGACCACGTCCCGGAGAACGGTGACGGACTCGAGATCGAGTACACGGTGCTCGGCGACTGCTCCGACTGATTCGGTAGCGAACCACTGTAGGAACGGCGGTCTTCGGGCCGCCGTTTCTGCTTGGGGCTACGCAATCCCCACCAACGCCAACCCCACCAACGCGATCACGATGCCGATCTCGATCTTCGGGATGACCCGCTCGGGGATCCAGGTGCGGATGCGGTGGCCGACGAGGTTGCCGGTGGTGATGCCCACGGCGGCGACGGCGCCGAGGACGAGCACGCTCTCGTCGATGGCGCCGCCCGCGCCGTAGCCGGCGATGCGGAAGACGTGGATGGAGCTGGCGCCGACGGCACCGGTGGCGACGTAGCTCTTGCCGGTGAGGCCCGAGGACAGCAGGAGGGGGGCGCTGACGAGGCCGCCGCCGCCGCTGGTGGCGGTGACGAAGCCGACCGCTGCGCCGCCGGGGATCATCGCCGAGACCGGCGGCTTCCACTGCCACCCGAACAGCACCTTGGCGACCGCGGCGGAAGCGAGCACCACCATCGCGACGCGGATGACCATCGACGGCAGGGCCACCACCACCAGACCGCCGATCAACGCCGCCGGCGCACCGCCCAGCGCGTACCGCCACGCCAGCGGGCGGTTGATCTCGGTCTTGTACATCCAGGCTCGGTGGAGGTTGCCGACCAGCAGGCCGGGGCCGGTGATCGTCAACGCGGTCAGCGGGTCCATGTAGGTGCTGAGGCCGAGCAGCATCACCAACCCGCCGCCCATGCCGGCGACGGTGGTGATGGCGCCCGCGACGACGGCGAGAGGAATGAGCGCGAACATGAGGACAGCGTGGTCTGACTCAGCCCATGTCTCCAATTGATTGTTTTGTTGGTATCCATAGACTGTGGTTATGTTCGATCGCTTCCAGCACTTCATCGCGATCGTCGAAGCGGGCACGTTCACGGAGGCGGCGCGCCGGGTGCACATCAGCCAGCCGGCGCTCAGCACGTCGATCAAGCGGCTGGAGGAGCAGCTCGGAGCCCGCCTCCTGCACCGAGGTCGGGGCCCCGCCACCCTGACGGTGGCCGGGGAAGCGCTGCTGCCTCGGGCCCGCGCCGCGCTGGCCGCGGTGGAGGACGGTCGACGCGCCGTCGAAGAGATCATTGGGCTTCACGCCGGCGAGGTCCGGATGGGCGCCGGCACCACCGCCTGCACGTACCTGCTCCCTCCGCTGCTGGCGGAGTTCCGCCGCGAGCACCCCAAGGTCCACTACTTCCTGCAGGAGGCGCACAACCAGGTGCTGTGGGACGCGCTTCAGGCGGGCGAGCTGGATCTTGCCCTGCTGCCGGTCGAATCTCCCGCCCCCGAGGGCAGCTCCTGGCTCATCGAACCGTGCCTGCAGGACGAGCTCATCATCGTCACGGCCCCCGGAAGCCCGAACATCCGCACCTGGGTCACCTTCCCGCGCGGCTCGACCACCCGCCAGCTGCTGGAGCGCCACTTCCCGGGCGAGGAGGTGGTCATGGAGCTGGGCTCGATCGCCGCCGTGAAGGGGAACGTCCGCGCCGGCATCGGCCGCTGCCTCGTCAGCCGCTCGGGGGTGGTCCGAGACCTGGCCCACGGGGTGCTCGAGGAGGTCCCCGATCCCCGGACCCCGATCCCCCGCGACCTCGTGCTCGTCTGCCGCGGCCTCGACCGGCTCCCGCCCGCCGCCGCGCGCTTGCGCGAGCTCCTACTGCAGGCCTCCTGATGCCGATCACCGAGACCGTGCGTTGCATCGCCGTGGCACGTGGAACGAGCGCCGAGGTCGAGTTGTGGGTCGATCTGAAGCCCGACGGAAAGCCCGCATTCTTCCTCGTGGCGACCGCCGAACGGCTGGGCCCGTTCCGCCACGAAGACGAAGCCGTCGACCTGGCCGAGCAACGGTTCGGCGCGATCTTCGACTGATTCGTTTCCCAACCGGCCCGACGCCGGTTTGTACTCAGTGACAACCCACTGAAATCACGAATGAATCGAGAGGTGATCCTTGCGATCTCCGCTGCACCCGTGCGCCTGACTCGCCGCCCTCCTGCTGGTCGGCTGCACCCCCGAGAACACGCTGCAAACCGTCGACGACGACAACGGCCCCACGCGCATCGAGCCCGATCTGGTGGTCGAAGTGGGGGGAGCCGAAGTCCGCACGTTCGATGCCGGCGAAGTCGCGGTCGGCGACACCGTCGACAGCCTGTTCACCCTCCGCAACGTCGGCGACGACACGCTCCAGATCGAGTCCCTGTCCATCGACGGCAGCTCGTCGTGGACGATCGTGGAGCCGCCAACGCCGCTGCTGGCGTCCGGCACCGAGGACTCCTTCACGGTCCGCTACAGCCCCGGCTCCGATGAGCTCGTGGACGCCCGCCTGGTCATCCTGTCCAACGATCCCGACGAGCCCGAGGTGGCGGTCCGCCTGCTCGCGGACGGCATCGCCCCGGCCATCGCGGTGGAGCCGGCCAGCTACGACTTCGGGAACCCCGAGATCGGCTGCGTCGGCGACGTGGAGTTCGTCATCGCGAACGTCGGTCGCGCGCCCCTGACCCTGGCCGAGGTGTCGTTCGACGACTTCGTCGGGGGCGGGGAACTAGCGCTGGTCCTGGGCGTCGATGTCGACACGGTCCTGAACCCGGACGAGTCGGTCACGGTGATCGTCCGCCACGAGCCGACCGACGTGGCGCCGGACTCAGCCGCCCTCCGCATCGTCAGCGACGACCCGGCCAACCCCGAGCTCGCCGCCAACGTCACCGGCACCGCCCACCCGCGCAGATGCAGGACGACCAGTTCCTCCAGGAGGGCGACAACGAGACGGACATCCTGTTCGTCGTCGACAACTCCTGCTCCATGGGGGACGACCAGGCCGACCTCGCCGCCAACTTCGGCTCGTTCCTGTCGATCATCGACGCCCTCGGAGTCGACTTCCACATCGGCGTCGTGACGATGGACGTCGGCGATGCCGGACAGCTCGAAGGGGCCGTCCGGGTGATCACCCCGTCGACCCCCGACCCCCAGGGCTCGTTCAGCGCCAACGCCAACGTCGGCGAAAACGGCTCCGGCATCGAGCAGGGCTTCCACACCGGCTACCTCGCCCTGTCCTCCCCCAACACCGACCCCGGCGGCGCCAACGACGGCTTCCTGCGCGAGGCGGCGGGCCTGCGGGTCGTGTTCGTGTCGGACGAACCGGAGCAGAGCGGCTCGATCATGAGCTGGTCCCGCGAGGACTACGTGGGCTGGTTCCAGGCCCTCAAGCCCAACCTTGAGCACGTGGTCCTGTCGTCGATCATCGACCCATTCCAGAGCTGCGAGGACCCGTCGTACTACTACTCCTGGGCCGCGATGGAGACCGGCGGCGCCTGCTCGTACCTGGGCGGAGACTGGATCGAGACCCTCAACGCCCTCGCGTGGCAGGCGCAGTCCGCCGCCGACACCTTCGAGCTGAGCTCGACCCCGGTCGAGAACTCCGTCGGCGTGCGCCTCAACGGCGTCGACGTGTACGTCGGCTGGATCTACCGCGACGACCTCAACGCCGGGGGGTTCGACACCGACCACGTGCTCGACAACGGCGACCTGATCAAGATCAACTACGCCGTCGCCGGCACCTGCACCGACTAGTCCGGCGGCAGCAGCGCCGCGCGGCGCAGGACGGGGAGCCGATCGGGCCACCGCTCGGTCATCCGAGCGAGGATGACGCGGGCCTCCTCCTCCCGCTCCGCGGCCATCAGCACGTCGAAGCAGAGCGCCGCCGCCGGCAGCGAGTCCGGCTGCCGGGCCGCCAACTCCCGCACGCGGCCGGGCCCCTCGGGGCCGGTGCCCTCGTCCAGGTGATGGGCGATCCAGAGGCTCCAGTAGTCCACTTCGGGGGACGTCGCCCCTCCCGCGCCGAGGGCGCCGAGCAGGAAGCGCGCGCGCTCCGCCTCGCCATACCGGGCCAACTCCGCCGCCAGGCGAAGCCCCTCCGCCGGCGACGACGACACCCTCGCGGGCACCGCATCCAGGGCCCGCGCCACCTCGCTGGGGTCCGCCAACGTGCCGCCGTGCAGCGCCTCCAGCGCCCGCACCACCGCGCGTGGCTCGACCGTCTCGACCGTCGCGAGGACCCGCCGCCGCAGCCCCTCGTAGTGCGTGTAGTGGTCCACCGGGTGGAGGAACTCCAGGGTCGTCACGTACAGCCCCCGCACGACCCCGACCCGCAGGGAGCGCAACGCCTGATCACCGGCAACCACGTCCGTCTCGAGCGAGAACCAACCGGCAGGCACGCCGAGCTCCTCGGCCGTCGGACCTTCGCGGGGGAGCACGACTCCGCTCTCCTCCAACTCCTCGACCCAGCGCCGTCGGACCTCCTCGTCCGAGGGGACCTCCAGCTCCTCGATCCAGGCGCGTGCCGTCAACTGCGCGCCGCCGGTGGCCGAACGCCAGCCCGGACCGCGCCCCTGACGTCCGAGGGGTTCCCACCCCGCCGGGGGCCGCAGCGAGTAGCCCGCCTCCACCGCCACCACCGGCGCGCGCCGGGGCACCCCGGTGGGGAGCCATCCGGCCGACGAAGCCAGCGGAAGCACCACCACCACGAAGCCGAGGATCGCGCCCGCGCCCCCCAGCCGAAGCAGGCGCATCGGGAGGTCGCGCTCCTTCTCGGCCAGCGACGACGGCAGCGACAGACCGACGATCCCACCGACGACGAGGCCTCCCAGGTGGCAGAAGTTGTCCACGCTCGGCCACGTCAGACCGACCACGAGGAAGTAGGCGACGAAGGGGACGATCGGCCAGCCGTACCGCACCCGCGCGCCCCGCGGGAGCCAGGCCCCGTACCGCCACCCCACCGCGATCGCGGCGCCGAAAACGCCGAACGTCATCCCCGAGGCGCCGACCGTGGCAGCGTCCGTGGCGAAGCTGGACGCCGCCATCGACCCGACCCCGCTGGCCGCCAGCAGGAACACCATCCCGGACGAGCCGAGCACGGCCTCGACGTTGCGCCCAACGTACAGCAGGAAGAGCAGGTTCGGCACGAGGTGGAGCCAGCCGGAGTGCAGCAGCGACGCCGACGCCAGCCGCCACCACTCGCCGAGCTCGACCTGGTGGGCCATCGACTTGGCCCCCTGCCGGACCAGGGCGGCGGCGTTGAGCACGGGCGAGGACTGGGTCTGCCACAGGAAGACGCCGGCGAGCAGCGCCGCGAGAATCAGCACCGCCGGTGGCGGGCGCTGGAGGTCGAACTGCCGCACGAATCGGGTGCGGGGATCGTCGACGACCGACCGGTACAGCTCGAGTTCGTCCGCGGGGAGGAACCGGTCGCCGGTCACCGGGCCGAAGCGGATCTGGTGCCCGCTGCCGATGTGCCCCGCTCGTACCCCTTCTTCGAACTCTTCGAAGTCCATCTGCGCGACGCTGCCGTCGGGCCGGCGGACTTCAAGCATGCACGGCCCAGTCGGCCAGGAACTCGCCCGGGCCGCCGCTCAGGTCCGGCAGGTCCCCGTCCGCCGTCACGAGGCGGGTCGCGAGCTCCTCGAACGAGCTTCGGCGGGCCGGCGCGGCGATGCCTCCGCCGCGAACGAACTTGCTCCGCACGTCCCGTCGGACCTCCGCGTCGGGCCGCAGCGGAGAGCCCGCGGCGCCGTCACGCTCGGCCTCGTAGACCCGACCGCCATGCACCAGGACCTTGACCCGGGCGGGGATGGGGAGGCCGACGCCGCGCAGGTCGTACGCGCCCAGGTCGAATCGTTGGTCCCGGGTCCCTAGGAGCCGATCGACGCGACGCGAGACCCACTTGCCCGCTCGGTCCGCGACCTTCTCGAGGCTTCGGCCGACGAGATCCCGGCCCGGCAGCGTGATCTCGCGCTCCAGCAACTCGTCCAGACCGCCGAAACGCTCCTGCGCCAACGCCACCGGGAGCTCGCTCCACGCCAGCCCCGTGCCGAAGCCGGGCCACCCCACGGCCCCGACCCCGTCGTCGTCGCCGGCCTGCGGAGGACCGCGGCGGGAGCGGGACGCCGCGGCCAGCAGCGCCGACGGTCCCAGGCCGGAGAGGAGGCGGTCGATCCCCATCCCGGTCTTGAGCGCGTCCCACGCCGTCAGCGTCATGCGCCAGTCGTGGTGCACGTGGATGCGGCGGCTGAGCGTGCCCGCCTTCCGCACGCCGTCGGCGACCCCTTCGAGGGTGAGATCCCGCGGCCCCAAGGAGCCCCGGGCGAACAGCAGCGCCAGCGAGCGGGCCACGGAGAAGTTCACGCCGATCGGCTGCAGCGGAGCGGCCGTGCCGTCGGCCGCGAGGCCGGGACCGCCGAGCAAGCGCTCCATGGCCGCCGTCAGCAGCCCGCCATCGACGTCGATCCGCAGCACATCGGCCGCGGCCAGCCCCTGGAACTCCGACAGCAGATCCGAGGCTGTCTCGACGGCGGATCCGAGGTACGCGCAGCCCGGGACCATCTTGAACGTCAGGGTCTGGGTCAGCCACGCCGAGCCGATCCCCGTCAGCCAGCCCGCCATCGGGCGCCCGTCCGCGAGCACCTGCAGCAGATCGCTGCCGTCCTCCAGCAGATCCAGCGGACCGTCGAGGCCCGCCTCGGCCAGTTCGGCCGCGCGCCAGCCCTCGGCCGAGGCCTCACCCGCGACGAGCACCCTCGCGCCCGTGTGGAAGGTCCGCCAGTCGACGTACGGAGCCCGCGACAGCGAGATCGCCAACGCATGCGCCAGCCGCTCCGGTGACAGCCGTCGGAGCAGCCCCCCGACCAACGCGGCGCCGAAGGCATGCAGGAAGGACCAGGCCTGCCCGTTCTGGCGGCCGGCGAGGCACATCCCCCCGAGCCGTCCCATCACCTCGTTCGCGACCAACTGCGCCCGCTGCACTTCGGCCCAGTCCCGCCCCAGTTCGGCCCCCCCGAGCCAGGCGGCCCAGTAAGCGGTGTGGCCGGTGTGACCGCAGAGGAGGTAATCGTCGAAGTCCATCGACACCGAGAGTCCGGCGGCAACGCGGAGGGCCGCGTCCAGACTCAACCCGGTGACTCCCGGTACGACCGAGTGGCTGCCCGGCGCCTTCCGCGCCACCGCCAGGATCGGCGCGACGTCCGGCGCGAGCGTGCCGGACGCAGACGCCCCCAGCATCGACAGCGACTGCAGGCGCAGGCGCTCGCGGACATCGTCCGGAGCGTCATCGAGGTGCAGGTCGAACGCCTGCTGAGCAAGATCGGAGAGTCGGGTCACGAAGGGGGGAGCGTACCGTCCCCGCGCACGTCAGTCGTTGTCGACCTGCAGGGACAGCTCGACCGAGCTCGTGACGAAGTCGCCATCGCGGCGCTCGAGCGCCCACAATCCGGCGCCGACGGAGGTGAACACGACGCTGTGGTCGTGGACCTCGGCCATGATCATGCGGTCGTCGTCATCCCGAAGGACCCAGTCGACATCCGCGTTGGGCTCGGCTCCGTCGATCGACAGGGCGAACCGGCCGCCCGCCGCCGGGGAGACATGCAGCCGACGCCCCGCCCCCAGGACGCCGACTTCGAACGAACAACCCCGCAGCGCTGGCGCCGACCGAGACCGGGGCGCTCCGGGGCCGCGCCAGCTACGTGCCCCCCGAACGACTCGAAGAGGGAGACATCGGCCCCCCCGCGGGCCTGTGGTCTCTGGCGGTGCTGCTGTTCGAGCTCCTTACCGGACGCAAGCTGTTCGACGGCCGCACGATCCTGGATGTGCTCGACGCGATCTGCCTGGGCGAGCTCAAGGGGCCCCTGGAGAGGATCGACACCCTGGATGCCGAGCTGGGAGGCTGGGTACGCCAGATGCTGGTGCGAGACCCCGGCCACCGAACCGCAGACGCGGCCGCGTTGGCCGAAGCCCTGGAACGCATGGCGATGCGGCTGCAACCGTTCGACGAGACGCCCCGGCGAAGGCTCGCGGCGCTCGTCCTGGATGTGGCGGAGCCGCCCGACAGCGGCAGGAACTAGCGCCGGCGGCGGAAGCCCAGGCCGACGAGGAGCAGGAGACCCGGCGACACGCTGGAACCACCGGCCAGGGATCCGGCGCAGTCGTCGCACCGCAGACCGGTCGGGAGCACGTCGGTGATGTCGTCGTCATCATCATCGTCGTCGTCGTCGTCGTCGTCGTCGTCGTCGTCGCCGTCGTCGTCGTCGTCGTCGCCCACCGCCTCCTGCCAGTCCCACGCGCCGTCGGGTCCGCCGAACATGCCCATGTCGGGGAGGCTCCCATCGGCGTCCTGCTCGGCGCCGTAGTCCGTCCCCGCCACCTCCTGGTCCTTGCAGGGGCTCGTCTCATCGAGGTGGAAGTCCATCTTGTCGACGTTGCTGAAGACGCAGTCGTCGTTGATGGCGCCGTCACCGAGGATGGTGTCGTCCAGGACGTAGCGCTCGTCCCCCAGCATCGACCACACGGCCCACTCGGAGTCGGGGTGGAGGCTGGAGAAGAAGACCTGGCCGCTGAGTTCGGGGCCGAAGTCAGCGTCGAAGACGGAGCAGAAGGTCCCCTGGTCGTCGCCGTGGAGGATTGTGAACTCGGACTTGATCGAGGCGCGCACGGCGCAGAGCGCAGAGCCGAGGCTGGCGTCGTTGTCCGCCAGGGTGGAGTACGACAGCACCGTCTTGGTGTTCTCGTAGAAGCCGCTGCCGGAGACGTAGAGACCGCCCGCGTAGTCCGCGTGATTGCCCACCAGGCCTACGTTGCGGAAGACCGCCTCCGGTGACGAGAACACGGCCACGCCGCCCCCGATCTGGGCGTCGCCGCCCATCACGATCGACCGGGTCATCGTGAACGGGGCGAGGCCGACGATGATCGAGCCGCCGAAGACGGTGGTGTTCCCCGAGCCGTCATCGATGGGCACCTCAAAGCCGTTGCCGCCGTCGAAGATCATCCCGTCCACGTGCACGCCCGGACTTCCGGCGTACGACACCGTCATGATCGGACCATCGCCTCCGGGGACCACGGTGACCGTTCCCGGCTCGGCCTCGAGGTTGAGCGAGCGCATGGTGATGGCGAACGTCTCGGCGTACTCGCCCGGCGACACGAAGACGGTGCCGCCGGTGGGCACCGCGGTGACGCCCTCCTGGAGGGTGGAACAGACCAGGTCGCACTTGCCCTCGCCTTCGACGCAGCCGAAGTCGACGTTGCTCGGGTCGACGCACACGACCGCTTCGCTGTCGAAGGTGCTCATCTCCGCGGTGTTCCACTTGACCAGGCGCTGGCCCCCGTTGACGTTGAACAGGGCGTAGAGCTGCTCGCCGGAGGCGTCTGCGGTCAGGGCCAGAAGACTCTCGGCCGGTTCGGTCGCATCAGTGACCGCCAGCCCGGGGACCCACACGTACTGCAGCCAGTTGCCGGCGTGGTCGAACAGGATGATTCCACTGGGGAAGCCGACCGCCATCCGGCCCCCCGCGATCGCGGCCACAGAGTGGGGCTGGCCGATCTGCTCGACGGCCAAGGGAGACAGGGCGAAGGTCGCGGTCTCCTCCGCTTCGTCGCTGGGGATGATGAGCATCCGGGCGTCGCCGGAGACGTCGCCGCCATCGACGGACTCACCGACCACCATCAGGAGCTTCGGGACGTCCCCGGTGGTGTCCACGGCGACCGCCTTGGTCGCTTGGGGGGGCACGTGTCCGAGCGAGTCGCCTCCCGGAAGCACCTGGTACGGATCGCCGCCGACGAAGTCAGCCTCTTGCGAGAGGAGACCGAACCAGCTCCCGTCTCCGCACATCTCCGAGGTGCCGAACGGGGGGGTGTCGAACGGCAGGGCGCCGCCCGCGAAGAAGCTGGTGAACTCCGCCTCCGTCTCCCCCACCGTGGCCAACGCCACGGGGTGGCACAAGCCATTGCCGGCGTCGCCCTGGGCGAACGCGATCACCGAGGCGCTGCTGGCCGGTCGCGAGCCCACGCTCCAGATCGTGTGGTTCTCGGGATCGGCGACCAGCGAACGTCCGGCGACCCAGGGGGCGGCGGCGACGATGGTCGTGGGCGTGTTGGTGAGCGTGCCGATGTTGGTCGTCCCGCCGATCGCATCCAGCGAAGTGGCGTTGAACGCCTGGAACGACGCCCGGCCGTCGGGGCCCCCGCCCTCGAACACGATGAGCAGCGGAGTGCCTCCGCCCAACGGTCCGCCGGGGTCCTCCTCGTCCCAGTGCATCGCCGTACCGTTGACCGCGTCGGTCCAATCGGCGTGGGGGGGAGGCTCGAAGTCCTGCGCGCCCGCGGCCACGGGGAGCGACAGGGCGCCCGCGAGGCAAGCGGCGGCGGCGGCGCCCACGGGGGGACGGCTTCGACGACGACGACCGGCGAGGCCGGCGAGGCCGATCAGGAGCGCCAGCCCACCCCCGCGGCCGCCCGCGGTGCTCGAGCCGCAGTCGTCGCAGCGAAGGCCGGTGGGGAGGAGGTCGTCGGGGCCGTCGGTGGCGTCGTCGTCGTCGTCGGTGGTGGCGTCGTCGTCGTCGGTGGCGTCATCGTCGTCGGTGGCGTCGTCGTCGTCGGAAGCGTCGTCGTCGTCGCCGACCTGGGGGAAGAAGTCTCCCAGATCGGGAGAACCGAACGCGCCCTGGTCGGTCCCGTCCCAGCCCGCTCCCCGGCAGTCGCTCTCGGGGAGGAGGTGGAAGTTCGGGTCGTCGCCCGCATCCGGCGCCACGAAGCCGGAGTCGACGTGCTGGTTGTTGCTGCCGTCCGGGCAGTCGAGCGTCACCCCACCCCAGGAGTCCTCAGGCATCAGGTTGGAGTACGAGACGCAGCCGTTGACCCAGCCCCCCGCCGCGAGCGCCGGACCGGGGCCGACGGCGTCGATGATCGAACTGCTGATCTCCAAGAAGATGTTCGCCAAGGCGATCTCCGGGCTGTCCGGTCCTTCGCGGTTGTTCCGCGTGACCGTGATGTGGTCCGCCAAGATCGTACCTGTCGGGAAGAGTCCCTCGCCTACCGCCGCGATCGCGGATCCGCCGTTGGTGCCCTCGTTGTCGTAGATGGCGACGCCGTTGAGCTCGACTCCGCGGCCCGCGATGATCCCCATGCCGCCGGCGGCGAAGTTGAACCGAATCAGGCTCGCCTTCAGCGCCAGCGAGGCCTCGTGCACGAGGATGCCGCCTCCGACCGGGGCGAGGATCGGACCGTTGCCGAAATCGATCTGGCTCTCCAGGCCGCTGCCCCCCTGGAAGACGATCCCTTCGACCGTCAGACCCATGCCTCCCCACGGGGAGTGGCCGACCTGAAGCGCCGTCAGCGCCGGAGCGTCGTGCCCCTTGGCGTCGATGATGACCGTGCCCAGCTCCTCGGCCCGCAGGGTCAGGGACTCTCCGACCACGAACAGCGCCTCGTTGTAGCTGCCCGGAGCGATCATGATCTCGTCTCCGGTGCACGCTTCGTCGATCGCCTGCTGGATGCGCGCGTACTCGGCATCTTCCCCGACGAACAACGTACGACCGACCACGTTGGGCAGGTCGTCGAGGTCGTACTGAGCGAGCACCGCTGTCCCCGTGTTGTCGAGGCTGGAAGCGTCCCAGTCGGTGGCGAAGAGGGCGTAGAGCTTCTCCTCGGAGGAGTCCACGTCGATCGACATCAGCCGGGCGGTCTCGTTGAGGGAGGCAACCGGCGCATTGCGGCTCCAGATCTCGCCCAGGATGTTGCCGTTCTGGTCCATCACCACGAGCGCCTCGCCGTCACCGATGACGATGCGGCCGTCGGCCATGACCCGGATCTCGGTGGGGTTCTTCAGCTGCCCCGGGTTGTTGCCGCATTGGTAGGCGCCCGGCACGGGGAAGTTGTGGGTGAAGATTGCCGACGGGGTCCCGAAGCCCACCGCCGTCGAGACGTCGTAGACGAGCACGCGCGCCGGTTCGCCGCTGACGATGTACAGCTCGCCGCCACTGTCCTGGAGCCAGAGCGTGACGGCCCGGGTCGAGTTCGGCGGGAGCTGCCCCTCACCGTCGCCCCACGAACTGAACGTGAAGCCGGTCTGGGCCGCGGGGGCTCCGTGGAAGCCGGCGGGCTGGGTGGGGAGGCAGCCGCCGCATACGTCTCCGCCGGCGGGCAGCAGCCCCTCGCCGTAGAAGATGAAGGTCCCGGACGCGGCCACGGCGACGGGGTGGTTCAAGGGATCGCCCGACGGCGTGGTCTGCCTGGTCCGCGCCGACGGGAAGCCCGCCAGTTCGGGGCTGAAGCGCCAGATCGTGTTGGACCAGGGATCGGCCACATAGTCGCCCAGCGCGGTGTTGTAGATGGCAACGCCGCCGGAGGGCTGAGCGCCGAACTCGTCCACCGGCCCCGGCTCGGGGGCGTTGTTGCAGCCGACGAGGCTCCCGGCGACGGCGCAGTCTTCGAAGGTGAAGTTCACCCCGGAGTCGTCGAAGAAGTTCCAAACCCGGACGAACGGAGCCAGCGGCTCGTCGCCGCCCGCCTCCCCAAGGGGGCTGTGGAAGGCGATCTCGGACCCGTGCTCAAGCGTCAGGGTGACCTCGGGTTCGACCTGAGCCTGCGCCATCGGGGCACCGACCATCACGGCGAGGGCAACAATCAGGCTTCGGGTCCTCATGGCGCCTCCAGATGCACGACCAACGGCGATCCAGCGGCGCGGGCTGCGTGCGGACCGTGGGGGTACAGACATCGTCCCTCTGGCCAGTATGTGTGCGCGAGGTCGTCCGCGACCGGGGCGATCCGGATCACCCCCCGCAGTTCACCCCATTCGTTCTTGATCACCACCGGGTCTCCGTCCTCGAAGCCGAGGCGGCGCGCGAGGGGGCCAGAAACGTAGACAGCGTCTCGTTCGCCGCCGGTGCGTCGGGTCGTCAGGCGAATGCCCGGTCGCGGCGGACCGGGCGGATCCACCGGGGGGATCCGCGCCCGACCGTCGGTCGTGGCGAAGCCGTCGGCGTGCAGCGTTGCTCCCCCCCACAGCAGCTGAGCCCCCGGCGCATGGAGTCGTTCGATGCCGGCGTAGGCGGGCACGTCGACCGCGATCCGCTCGCGCACCGCGGCGGCATCCAGCGGCTTGAAGTCGCTGCCGCCGTCGGGGTCGATCAGGTGTTCGATCTGCAGCGCGATCTGCCAGTCGGGACGAGCCTCGCCGATGGCGTGACCGAGGATCTCGGGGCTGAACCGGATGCGCCGATCGATCGCGGTGGTGGTTCCCCCTCCGCGCTGCTCGAACCGGGATTGGGCCGGCAGAATCAGCGTCGCTTCACCGGGTTGGAGCAGCATCGACGGATCCAGGAAATGCCCCTGGTGGACCCGGACAGCCGTCTCTTCGAGGCACCGAGGCCGGTCCGGGGGAAGCCGATCCGCGAGTCCAGGGCCCACGACGTAGAGCAGGCCGAGCCCGCCCCGGCGGCCGGCGTCGACGATCTCGTCGGCCTTCCAGCCTCCGCGGCTGCCCAAATCGGGGCCGAGGCCGAGGTCCCGCGCACCGCGCACGCCGGGGCAACCATCCAACGGTAGGACGCCGCTGCCGGGGGTGCCGAGCCACCCTCGGCCCAGCGTGAGGGTGAGGATGTCGCCGACCGTCTTGGTGCCGTCCGGCCCCCGCCCCAGGGCGCTGCCCAGGAGCAGGACGCTTCGGCGGGCCCCCGCAAAGATCCGCGCGATGTGGCGGATCTCGTGGGCGCTGAGCCCGCTGCCAGCCCTGAGATCGCTCCAGCGCAGGGAGCGGAGGTGAGGCTTGATCCGGGCCCACCCGGCCACGCGCTCCTTGAGGTAGCCGTCCGCGAGCCCCCCGAACTCGGTCAGGGCCTTCAGGATCCCCCACGCGAGGTGGCGGTCGCCGCCGCCGGAGATGCGGGCGTGCTCGTCGACGAGGCGGGCGCCGAACAGGGTCGGTCCGAGCTCGCCGGGGAGCCACACGCCGTCAAACTCGTTCTCGCGGACGGGGCCGATGGCGACGACCCGGGCGCCCCGTTGGCGGGCGAGGGCGATCAGGCGGCTGAGGAAGGGGTGGCGGTGCAGCCCGGTGCCCCAGAGCACGACCAGATCGCTGCGGGGAATATCCTGGAGGGTGCAGGTGGCAGCCTCCAGGCCCGCGGTCCACTGCAAAACCGAACCAATGAGGCGACTACCTGCATCCTCCAATAGATCGATGTGGGGCGAATCCGCGGCGTCGGCCAACCTTTTCAGGCAGAAAAGCCCTTCGTTCGTGGTCTCGGATGGGTTCAGGAGCATCGCCCAGGGGCTGCGGCGCTCCCGCAGTCGGGTGGCGACGAGGTTCTGTGCGTCGTTCCACGAGATCGGCTCGAGGCGGGGCTCGCCGGTGCGACGAAGCAGCGGCACGGGGATGCGGCCGAGCTCCTCCAACTGGGCGGCGGTCTTGGCCTGGAGGGCGTCGATCCGGGGGAGCTTGGCGGGCACAAAGGCGGGCCGAGTCCAGCGATGGAGCTCGCCCAGGCGACGGTGGCAGACGTGCGTGCCCGCGATCGCGTCGTCCCGCCAGCCGTGGCTTCCCAACTCGCAGGTGGTGCAGACGCCGTAGCGGAGCACGTCCAGCCCGAACCGGAGGGAACCTCGGCTTCGCCACGCGGCGCTGGCGGCATCGGCGAGGGAGCGGTCCCGGGGACGGCCGGGGCCGAACGGGACGAGGGAGGCGAACGCCGGGCGCGAACCGATGCGGATCTCCGGCTCCAACGCCATGGGTAGATCCTACGCCTCCTGTGCTAGAGACGCCGGCATGGCACGCGAGGCGTCACGGTCCTTCGACGTCGTCCGGGTCCGCGAGGGCGCCCGGTCCACCGTCGACGATTCGCTCGTCGTCGAGGAGCCCCTCGAGATTCGTCTCGGCGACGACCCCATCGCGGTCGTGATGCGCACCCCGGGCCACGACATGGAACTGGCGGTGGGCTTCCTGTTCACCGAGGGCATCCTCCGCGACCCCGATCAGCTGCTGTCCGTCGCCTACTGCACAGACACCGAACCGGGCGCCGAGGGAAACATCGTGCGTGTGCTCGCCGAGGGCGCCGACGTCGACGCGGTGGATGCGGCGCGGCGGGCGGTCTACGCCTCCAGTTCCTGCGGACTCTGCGGCAAGACGACGCTGGACGCGGTTCGACTCGTCACCCCCGACGTAGCCCCGATCCGCGGCCTTCGAGCCGAGGTCGCGGCCGCGCTGCCCGACACGCTGCGCACCCACCAGGAGCTGTTCGAGGCGACCGGGGCGCTGCACGCCGCGGGGCTCGCGTCGGTCGATGGCGAGCTCCTCCTCGTCCGCGAAGACGTGGGCCGCCACAACGCCTGCGACAAGGTGCTGGGCCACATGGCGATGCGCGAGGTGTGGCCGCTGAGCAACCGTGTGTTGGTGCTGTCGGGACGAGCCTCGTTCGAGATGCTCCAGAAGGCCGCGATGGCCGGCATCGGCGCCGTCGTCGCCGTGTCCGCGCCCACCTCTCTGACGGTCGAATTCGCCCGGGAGGCGGGGATCACGCTGGTAGGGTTCGTCCGCCCGGGATCGATGAACGTCTACGCCGGTCAGCTCGGCTGACGGAACTGCGCCTACACTTGGGGGCATGAGCCGACTCCTGCTGCTGCTCGCGCTGCCCCTGCTGGCCGCCTGCCCGACCCCGTCGAATCAACCGCTCCCCGACGACGACGACGACGACTCCGCGATCGGCGACGACGACGACTCGACCCCCGAGGACGTGGACTGGGACGACGACGGTCTCCCCAACGACTTCGAAGACAGCATCGGCACGGATCCGACCAACAACGACAGCGACGAGGACGGCTTCCTCGACGGCACCGAGTACTACGCTTACTTCCGCCCCTGGGACGGGACCGACTACCCGTACGTCGGCGAGTACCCCCGCGCGCCCATCCCCGACACCATCGAGTCCGAGGGCTTCAACCAGCTCCAGGTCTCTCCGGACTGGAGCGCGGTCGACCAGTTCGGCCAGGAGCTGTTCCTCCACCGCTTCGCCGGGAACATCGTCATCGTCTACATCGACACCGAGGAGGCTCCGCCGATCGGGTCGGTCGCGCCGCTGGTGCAGAAGGCCTACGCCGAGCTGCAGGACCAGGGCGTCGTCGTGCTCTGCTTCCTCACCCAGGGGCTGACCTTCGGCTCACCCCCGGACGCTCAGCGCTTCATCGACACCCACGGCATCACGTTCCCGGTGTTCGAACACCAGAACCAGTCGATCAGCAGCGACTACCACGTGGATCCGTTCGTCCCGCACTGGTCGGTCCTGTTCCGCAACATGCGGATCTTCGACATCAGCGCCAGCGGCTACAATGAGTGGGAGGACGTGCTTAGCCAGGTCGAGACCCTGCTCGAGGAAGAGTGGACCGACTACGACTGGCCGCTGCCCTGAACCTCGACCGCCTCCGGCTGATCGGCCTCGGCCTCCTGTGGTCGATTCTGTGCGCCAGCCCCTCGACCGCGCGTGCGGAGGAACCGCCGATCCCGACCGCGGCCGAGGCGGCGGCGCTCGCGTTCGACACGCACTCCCGCCACTGCGCTGACGTCGCCTCGGGCGCCACCGTCAACGCGGTCGCCTCGTTGGTCGAGGTGGGGGAGGCCTGGGCCACGGTGAGCCGGTCGTACTCGCAGGCCCCCGAGCCCTACCTGCTGTACTGGCGCGGCATCCTCGCCCAGTGCCTGGGCCAGACCGAGCGGGCCATCCAGGACCTCCGGTCCTTCCACGACCGCAACGCGACCGACCCCGATCTGCGGAGCCTCGCCACCGACGCCCGGCGGCGCCTGAGAACCCTCGGCGTGAACTTGAAGAAGCCGCCGGCTCAGCCCCGGACAGCCGGCGCCGCCCTCGCCCCGACGGGCCTCGGGATCGCGACCGGGATCGGCTGGGGCGGCTACTACCTGGACACCCTCACGCTGGGCATGTTCGCGGTCCGCAGCCGCCTCTCGGCGTACGTGCTGCCCTGGCTCAGCGTCGACGTCCCCATCACATTTCGTGCGGTCCCCCTGATCGAGGTCGACGGCAATGACGACGAAGTGCGCGTGGTTCGCACCCTCCCGGCGTTCGGGCTGGGTGCCACCATCCGCCCCCCCGAGGGTCCGGTCCGCCCGTTCGCGGGAATCGACCTGGCGTTCCTTCTGTACGCCCAGGCGGTCGTGGCCCAGTCCGACGGCTCAACCGCCACACGTCCCCTCTTCGGGCCCGTTCTGACCGCGCGCGGAGGGGTGGAGTTCCACTTCGCCGACTTCCTCGGGGTGTACGTGTCCGCGGCCGGTGGCTTCGCCTACGCCGATCGCATCCAGGAGACGGTCAATGCTCTGTGGGCAACGACCACGGGCATCATCACGCTCGACTCCGGAGTCTGGTTCCGGCTGCCGATGCCCTGATGCGGCTCGACGAAGGCCAAGTAGAACGCCATCGTCGCGCCTGAGAAGGGGCCGATGTCCATCGTCGCCCAGATGCCGACGTGCAGGGCGACGCCGATCCCCAGCCACGGCCAGCGCAGATCGAAGCGTCGGGCCCAGCCGCGGGCCCGGGCCCCCATCCAACCGTGCCACGCGACGAACCAGACGCCCAGCAGCCCGAAGAAGGCCTCCCAGTACCAGGTCACCGCCGTGCCGATCCGGGTCAGCAGGGCGACGTCGCCCTGCCAGGGCATGTCGAAGCGCGGGTAGCCGACGCGCAACAACGAGTAGTGCAGTCCGTCGTACGGCCAGTACCAACCGAAGCCCCGCTTCCCCAGGCCCGTCGCGGTGTAGAGGACCACGATCTGCGCGACCATCAGGTAGCGGGGGAACGCGTACACGAGGCGATCGCTGGTCCAGCCGCCGGTCCGCAGCCGGCAGTCGAGGCTGTGCGTGGCCGTCGCGCTGGACAGCACCAGCAGCCACAGGCCGTTGGCGATGACGAGGTCGTACCCGCCCGAGGTGTTGGACGACAGGCTCCGGATCGCCAGCAGGAGCTGCAGCAGCGTCAGCGCCGACCATCGCCCCCCCAGACCCAGCGTGACCGCCGCCGCCGCCACCGCCGCCGCCACGAACATGCCCTGCACGACGGCCGGCTCCTGCCCCCCGAGAAGCTCGACGAGCCAGTGCAGTCGGCGCCCCGACGTCAGCCCGCCGTCCGCGGCGGCGAGGTACAGCAGGTCCCGCGCGTCGGAGCGCAGCGCCCCCAGCAGGTCCCACAGCACGACCGTCCCCAGGGCGATGCGGAACCAGGCCTGTGTGCGGCCGTGCTCCCGCTCGGTGCAGATCCCCACCCACCGGCTCCAGAGCGACGTCATCGCTCCACCACCGTGGTCTTGATCTCATCATCGAAGACGAGGTCCGCGGATTCCCCCGGGCGGGGGATGGTCGCGAGCATCACCCGGACCCGAACCTCGTCGGCGTCGGGGTGCTCCGCGAGGGTGCGCTCCGCGGCCCTGGTCGCGAACGTCGACCACCGACGGTCCTTCTTCTTCCCCTTGAGGCGTCGGCGGTAGTGGCGGAACCGGTAGTAGTCGATCACCGGGTCGGCATCGGCGCCCTCGGCCCAGACGGTCTGCCAGTCCCCATCGATCCGGACCGCCAATTCGATTCTCGAGGCGTGCCGGTGCGTGCCCGCGAACATGCGCCACATCTGGTAGGTGCCGCAGCATCGCGCGTACGGCTTCGTCGCCCGCACCACCGATCCCCGGAACCGGTTCCACCGCTCCGACGAAGCGACGATCCGGTCCTCGATCGCGTCGTTGTCGAACGCCAGGTGCTTGAGCGTGGCGCGGTCTGAGCGGCTCTCCCGGGTGGGCGCGTCGCCGATCCCGGTGATCCCGATCAGGAGCAGGTGGACCGCCACGAACGCGGCCAGCGCGTGCTCCCCCCAGCGTGGCAATCAGCCGCCGATCTGGACCATGTGCCCCTCGAACGGGTTGGCCCCGTCCTCGGTGGTGATGTGGGCCTCCGGCTTGCGCAGGATGCCCCGGCGGATGGCCGCCTCCAGCTGGTCGTCGGTGGCGCCGTCGCGCATGACGTCGCGCAGGCTCACCATCTCCGGCTCGTACGCCAGGCAGGTCTTGAGCATGCCGTCGCTGGTGATGCGGACCCGGTTGCAGGCCTGGCAGAACTGCCGGCTGAGCGCGCCGATGGCGCCGACCTCGACCCGGGTGCCCTCGACCTTCCAGTAGTTGGCGGGGCCGCTGCCGGCCGGACCGGGGATCTCCCTCAGGCGGTAGCGTGCCTCGATCTTGGCGCGCACGTCCGACCAGGGAACGAGGGGGAATCGAGCTTCACCAAACGGCATGTACTCGATGAACCGGATGGTCACGGGGAGGTCGGCGAACCGCTCCACGAAGTCCGCCGGCTCGTTGTCGTTGACGCCCTTGCAGACGACGACGTTGATCTTCAGCGGGAGCCACCCCATGGCGCAGACCGCCTCGATGCCCTCGAGCACCACGTCGAGCCGATCGGTGCGCGTGATCTTCGTGAAGTTGGCGCGATCGAGCGTGTCGAGGCTGATGTTCAACCGGTCCAGACCGGCGGCCCGCAGCGGCTGGGCGAGCTTGCTCAGGTTCCACCCGTTGGTGGTCATCCCGATCTCGCGAAGCCCGGAGGAGCGAGCCTCGGCGATCGCCTCGATCAGCTGCACGATGCCCGTTCGCACCGTCGGCTCGCCGCCGGTCAGCCGAATGCGGTCGACGCCCATCTCGGCGAGCACCCGCGCCAACCGGCCGGTCTCCTCGAACGACAGGAGCTGCTTGCGCTCGATGAACTCCACGCCGCACTCGGGCATGCAGTAGACGCAGCGGAAGTTGCAGCGATCCGTGACCGAGAGGCGGACGTAGTGAATCCGCCGGCCGGAGGGATCGATGATCGGGGCTCGAACTGTCATCGCGGTCAATGTACCGAACCGAGGTCTGAGGGGGTGTTCACGTTGCGAAAGCTGGCCCCGGAAGGGTGGACTGCGCGCCATTCCGCCTCCGGGATCACCACCATGTGGTCGCGGTCGTACCAGCGGTGCAGGGCTCGCTCGCCCTCCTCGACGCGAGTCAGCATCAGGGGCGGGAGGACCGTGAAGTACATCGCGTGCAGCCACTGCTTCTGGCCGTCGACCTCGGGAACGATGATCTGGCCCTTGGTCTCGGGGTCGTCGGGTCCGTCGCGCCAGTCGGACATCCACCGCACCAGCTCGGGGTCGATGTTCGGCATGTCGCACGCGCAGGCGAAGGTGAAGGGCTGCTGGTCGACCCACATGCCCGACGCGATGCCCACCAGGGGGCCCGAATCCGGGATCCGGTCCTCCACCACGATGACGTCCGCGGGCAGGGCCGGGAGCACCTGCTCGGAGTCACGCCGCACCACGATGACGGGCCCGTCCGCGACGGCTCCCAGGCGCTCGCACAGCGAGGGCAGCACGAGCTCGCCGTCGACCTTCATCCAGGCCTTGTCGGTGCCCATGCGGCGGGAGCGGCCCCCCGCCAGGATCACGACCTGGAACAGTCGGCTCATCCGCGCAGCCCCGGCTCCCCCTGGGCGCCCCCGGCTCCCGGCAAGAGCTGGACTACGACCTCATCACCGGTGCGCAATTGGCTCACGCCCTCGGGGACGGAGATGAGGCAGTTTGCTTTCGACATCGACGAAGCGATGCCCGACCCCTGCGGTCCGGTCGTCGCGACGGTCCCGTCCGGGGACAGCACCGCGCGGTTCAGGAAGAGGAAGCGGTCGTTGCTCTTGAGGTCGTGCGCGATCGTGGCGGCGCGGGTCGGCAGGTAGAGATCGGTGCAGCCCTGCATGGCCCGGAGCGCGGGCCAGACGTACTGCAGGAAGCTGACCATGCAGCTGACGGGGTTCCCCGGGAGGCCGAAGTAGGGGGCGTCGTGGAGCGTGCCGGAGGCGTTCGGCTTGCCCGGACGCATCGCCACCTTCCAGAAGGACTGCTCGCCCATGTCGGCGAGGATCTCGCGCACGTAGTCGTAATCGCCGACGGACACGCCCCCGATGGAGACGGTGGCGTCGCACCCGCGAGCCTCCTCGAAGATGCGCCGCAGGTCCTCCCGCGTGTCGCTGGCGATGCCCAGGTAGCGGGGCTCGCCACCCGCCTGTCGGATCAGGGCGATGAGGGCGTAGCTGTTGCTGCTGTAGATGTGGCCGGGGGGGAGCTCCTCGCCGGGCTCGTGGATCTCGTCGCCGGTCGAGACGATCGCCACCACGGGGCGCCGGTGCACCGTCAGCTCGGCGACTCCCTGGCTGGCGAGGAGGGCGAGGTCGGCGAAGGTCAGCGGGCGTCCGGCGGGGGCTGTCTCGTCGCCCACCGCGAGATCCTCACCGGCGGGGCGGACGTTGTCCTGGGGCCCCTGCCCGGTGGAGTCGATGCGCACCCGATCGCCGTCCAGCGCCTCGGTCCGCTCCTGCATGACGATGTGGTCGGCCCCCGGCGGCAGGGGTGCGCCGGTGAAGATGCGGGCCGCTTCCCCGAGCTGAAGCTCGCGCTCGGACCAGCCACCGGCGGGGATAAGGTCGGCGACGGTCAGCTCGACGGGGAGCTCGCCGGCGACGTCGGCCCAGCGCACCGCGTAGCCGTCCATGGCGGAGTTGTCGGCGGGCGGCTGCGCGCGCGTGGCGTGCACGGCGGAGGCGAGCACGCGTCCGAGGCCGTCGGCCAACGGCACGGTCTCGGTGGGGAGGGCGACAACTCCGCCGAGGAGGATCGCCTGGGCCTGTTCGACGGTCAGCATCAGCTCATCCCTGCTTCGGCGCGGACCCGCTCGAGGTCCTCACGCGTGATGGGGCCGTCGTACTCCTCCCGGCGCATCGCGTAGATGACGCCGCCGGGGAGCCCGAGCAGCCCCTTCTCAATCCAGAACCCCAGGTGCCCAAAGAGGAACGACCGCGTCGGCGCGACGAAGTCCTTGAGCAGCTTCACGAAGACGAACTCCCGGATCCCCTCGCCGCCGACGGTCGGCCCCACCAGGGTCGCGGACGTCATCAGCAGCGCGCTGAACAGCACCATCATGATCCCCGGGCCCGCCCCGCCAGCTTCGCTCAGTCCCATCAACAGCGTCCAGTACATGATCGCCGTGGTGAGGTGCCCGACGATCGCCAGTCCCACGGCGCCCAGCAGCATGTCGCGGCGGCCCGCGTAGGCGGTCGACGCCTCCAGCACCTTCTCCGCGAAGCCGCGGACCTTCGCCCCCGGGACGAACCGTGCCAGGGGCCGCGTCAAGCCCGGAGCGAGCAGCACGGTGAAGAAGACGGCGGTGAATCCGGCGGCTCCGGCGGCGACGATCAGAGCCATCCGCTCGTCGAAGCCGGGGAGGATGCGCCAGCTGATGGGGAAGATGACGATCAGCAGACAGGCCAGACCGACGAGGCCGATGACCTTGTCGATCGCGATGACGGCGGCGCAGGGGACGGGCTGCTTGGTGACCCGGATGGAGTCGTACAGCTTGAAGCCGTCCAGCCCGAGGGTGCCGGGGGTGACGATGCCGAAGAAGCGGCCGATGAAGAACGACCCCGCGAGGAAGCGGTAGTCCAGGTGCAGCTCCTGGCCGCGGAGCAGCAGCTGCCAGCGCCAGATGTTGCCGAAGATGCCCACGAGCTTGATGGCGATGCCGAGCAGCAGCCACGGCACGAACCGGCTGGGATCGATGGCCTTGAGCTCTTCGAGGAGGTCCGGGAGCGAGATTTCGCTCCGCGCAAACAGCGCCCAGAAGACCAGCACGGTCAGGACGAGCTTGATGACGAGGATCGCGGTCCGCTTCACGGTCGCGGGAGGGTAGTCCGAGTTGTGCCAGAATGCTCCCCTTGCGGCGGGCCCTCCTCATCTTGATCGCCACCCTCGTGCTGCCGGCGCCGGCGTTCGCGGCGACCGACATCGTGGTGGAGAACCTCAAGAGCGTGGACGCCGCGTCCCGGCAGGCGCACCTGAACTTCGTCGTGCGCGAGCTGGCGATGACGCTGTCGTCGCCGCCGACGTACGCGGTGGGCTCCCTGGGGCTGTACGAGTTCGAGATCTCGACCGACCAGCGGATCGCCTTCATCCACACCGATCCCGACGACGCCGCCGGCACCTCGGCGTGGAACGACCTGTCGGAGGCGAACGAACCCAGCACGGTGCAGTACGTGCCGTCGGTGGTGTTCCGAAAGGGGCTGCCCTGGTCCTTCGAGGTCGGCGGCCAGGTCGGCTGGCTCGCGATGAGCCGCCAGTTCAAGGTCGGCGGCTACGGCCGGTGGGCGTTCCTGGGCGGCTGGGACAAGGTCCCCGATGTCGCCGTGCGCGTCGGCTACGACGGCTACGTCGGCAACGAACAGCTCGACGCCGGCGTCATGACCCTCGACTTCGCGGTGGGCTACACGTTCAAGGCGGCCAGCAAGAAGGAGCAGGCGGGCACGCGCTTCTCCCCGCTGGTCGGCTACGCGTTCCTGATGGCGCACGCCCAGCCGGTGGCTGAGGTCAGCGGCATCACCCAGATGACCGGGTGGGCCAAGACCGCGCCCGACGGCATCGATCCCCGCGACTTCCGCTTCCACCGCTTCTTCGGCGGCATGGAGCTGCGCAGCGGCCAGGTGGTGTTCCGGTTCGGCGCCGACATCACCGTTCCGCGCGGCGGGCCGTTGATGGCGGCGATGAACTTCTCGCTCGGCGCGCGCCTCTAGGACATCCGTGCGAGCGGGTCCAACTCCTTCACGATCTCCAACGCGAGGTCCGGCCGGTCGGTGATGAGTCCGTTGACCCGCATCGCCGCCAGCTCCCGCATCCGGGTGGGGTCATTCACCGTCCAGGTGTTCACGGCGAGTCCCCGCAGGTGCGCCTTCCGGATCAACTCAGCCGTCACCATCGTCTCTTTGGGGTGCAACGCGTAGGCCGACAGCAGGGGCGCAGTCCACGGTTTGCGAAGCAGCCGGTGGCGGATCTTGAGCTTCAGGCTCGGCCCGGAGCTGAATGGAAAGACGAGCCCGACGGGCGCGGCGCAGTGCTTGCGGACGCGGTACAGCGACAGCGGATTGAACGATGAGATGATGACATCGCCGTACAGATCCATGCGGTCGATGAGCTGACCGAGCTTGTCGGCCGTACCGTCTCCAGCCGCATGGTCTTCCTTGATCTCGATGTTGAACCGGACCTGCCCCCGCAGCGTCTCCAGAAGCTCGACCAGCGTGGGGACGCGCGCGTCCGCGTACTCGGGATCCAGGTGGGAGCCGACGTCGATCTGCTGGAGGTCGGCCAGGGGGAGCGAGTCGGCCCGCGCGGAGACGCCGCCGACCCGCAACAGTGTCTCGTCGTGGAAGACCACCAACTCGCCCGAAGCGCACGTGCGCACGTCGAGTTCGAGGAAGTGAGCCCCCAGATCCACCGCGTGCTCGAACGCCATCATCGTGTTCTCGGGACGCAGGTGCGCGCCCCCACGGTGGGCGTGGACCTGCACCGACGGCGCCTTGGGCGGCTCGTTGCGGCGGGTTCGGGCGCGACCCGGCTTGCGGGGCGCCTCGCGGGGGCGTTCGACCATCGGCGGAACCGTATCAGCGCGGCCGCCGCCGTTGCGTTCCTGGGCTTGATCAGCACCGCCCACGCCGACTCCCTCGAGGTCGAGGCGGCCTTCGACGACGTCGCCTGGACCGTCGCCGGCACCCTCGCCTGGACGGTCGGCAACCCCACCGACGCGCCCCTGGAGCACGTCGAGCTGTTCCTCTACCCGGAGATCTACGCCGAGGACCCGGATCTGGACGACATCCTGATGCCGCGGGTCTACCCGTTCGCATTCAGTGCCGGCGGGCAGACGCTGGACTGCGCCCACGAACGGCTCGACGTCGACGTCCCCATCGCGCGAATCGCCCTGCCCGCGGCGCTCCCCCCGGGCGGCTCGACCACTGTGGAGTGCGGCTTCACGACGACCCTGCCGAACAAGTACGGAAGCTTCGGACACACCGCCCGCACGGTCTCCATGAACGGCGGCGCATCCCCCCTGCCCGTCACCTTGACGGCGGCCGAGGGGTGGATCCACGACGCTCCTCCTCCACTGATCGACCAGACCCTCGAGCTCACGCTCCCGGCCGGCTGGGGGGGAACGGTCGGCGGCACGCTGGTCGGGCAGGCCAAGGAGCGGCCGGTCGTCGCTCCCGCCAAGAGCCGACCCGGCCCCCGCCGCTGGCTCAGCGTCGGCCTCGTGCGCGGCATGGAGCACCAGAACCTGGCGCTCGAGGACGGCGAGACCCTCACCTGGGTGGGGCGGCCGCTGAAGAAGCTCCAGCGTCGATGGGTCACGCGCGCGGCCGAGGAGGTGCGGCGGATGCGTCCGTCAGACCGCGGGGTGGTGCTCATCGAAGCCCCGCTGCGGCGCAACCTCATCGAGGTCGGGGACGGCGTGCTGTTCGTGTCGGACCGGTTCCTCGAAGCGAACACGCTCTTCTGGCGCTACCACGACCTCCACTTCGCCCGCGGGCTGCTCGCTGACTCGATCCTCGATCAGGTCGACGCGCGCGAGCACCCCCGCCATGCGCCCACGACGCTGGACGGCATCGCCTGGGAGCTCATCCCCGGCTACCTCGCGGCGCGGTGGAGGAACCACCAGAACCTGGAGGCGCTGCTTCAGCGGGTGCGGTTCCTCCCCGCCGTCGACACGCTGCTGGAGACGCCGGTCTTCCCGTTCGCCGATCAGATCTTCGACAACCCCTGGGTGGTCGACCCGATCCGCGCCGACGTCCGCCGCTTCAACCGCCCCCTCCGGTCGGGCCGGGTCCTCTTCTACAAGCTCGAGGACCTCGTCGGCGGCGACTCCGTGCTGGCGGCCGCGACCGACTACCTCGACGGCGGCGGCGACGGCGACTTCCACGACCTGCTCAGCGCCCGCACCGGGCGGGACACCCGATCCGCAGCCGCCGAATGGCTGGGGCCGCCGTCCCGGCAGAACCTCCGGGTCGAGTCCGTCCTCCGCACCCGGGACGAAGAGGGATTCCACCTCACCGCGGTGACCGTGCGCCGGGACGTGCTCGACGGCACCGTCACCGACAACGAGTCGGTCGAAGTCCGCGTCGACGGCCCCGCACCCCGCAAGCGGCGCGGCCGGCTGACCCTGCGCTGGGAGGGCTCCGAAGCGGTCGCCTCGTGGGAGGTCAAGACCGCGGGACGGACCGGGGCGGTCACCATCGACCCCCGCGGCCGGGTCCTCGAGGTCGATTCGCACGGCATCGGGATCAAGCGCGACAACCGGTCCCCGGGAGCCGTGCGCGTCACCGGCTACGCGTACTTCCTCGCCCTGGGCGGGGGCACCGGCCTGGATCTGTCGGCGTACGCCGCCGTGAACTTCCGCCCCAAGTACGACACGCGGCACCATGTGCTCCTCCGCGCGTTCACCGATCCCGAGGTGCTCGTCGGCGCGGGCCTCAGCTACGTCCACTACTTCGGCCCCCAGCGGCTAGGCAGCTACCGACGCCATCGGGTCGTCAGCAGCGTCGACATCGACTACCTCAACCCGTTCTTCCGGGAGACCGACGACCCCCTGGTGTTGGAGCTTCGCGGCTCCTACATCTGGGAGAGCCGCGCCGGAGGGTTCTTCCCCACCCGGGGCGGGAGGTTCGCCGTGTCGCTCTTCGCGGGAAAAGACATCGCCCTCAAAGACGACGCGAATCGGCCGATACAGGAAGCGGGTTATGCCGGAGTCGACGTCACCGCTATTCGCATGTTCCGCCTCCACCCCTGGCACGTTCTCGCCGTGCGGGGGAAGGTCGGGGTGCTCGCCGGAACCGTCGAGCATCGGCAGTTCACCCTCGGCGGGGTCAACGATCTGCGCGGCATCCCGACCAACCACACACTCGGTTCGTTCCGCGCCTCCGCGACGGTCGAGTGGCGCCACTTCTTCGTTCGGGACGCCAACGTGCAGATGATCCTCAGCCGCTTCCGGGGCCTGCAGGGCTCGCTGTTCGTCGAAGCCGGCGTGGTCGCCGCCGATCCGTCCACGCCCCCCGGCGCCGACGACGTCGGGGTCAGCATCGGCTACGGCATCCGCATCTTCGGCGACTGGTTCGGCGTGCTCCCGGCCATCGGCGGCATCGACTTCGCCTGGTCGCCCAACGTCCCCGAGGGCCGGCTGCCGCTTCTGGGTGCCCTGGAAGGAGTCCCCCGGGTACCGTTCCAGGTGTACCTCGTGGGATCGCAGAGTTTCTGATGCGCCGACTGCTCCTCCTGCTCGCTGCCCTCGTCGTCGTCTCCGGCTGCGCCACCACGCGCGGCCACAACCGACGGGGACCGTCCGACCTCCAGCGGGTGCTCGATTCGGCGCTGATGCTGCTGGGCGACGCCAAGGTCCGGGTCGGCGAGCGCTCCTACCGCAGCGACTGCTCCGGGTTCGTCACGGCCGCCTTCGACAGCGTGCAGATGGCGATCGCGGACCCCGGGGTCGACGCCAACTCCGGAACCGAGACCATCTACAAGACGCTGAGGGCGCGCGGCCGCATCCACAACAAGAAGGTGCCCGAGCCCGGCGACATCGCCTTCTTCCACAACACGTGGGACCGCAACGGCAACAAGGTCCGCGACGATCGCTTCAGCCACGTGGCGCTGGTCGAGTCCGTGGGTGACGACGGCACGGTCACGCTCATCCACTACGCCTCCGGAAAAGTGAAGCGCGACAAGATGAACTTGAAGCATCCGAACGATGCGCGCGACCCCGAGACGGGCGACCCGTGGAACTCCTACATGCGCCGCGGCGGGGGCAAGGTCCTCACGGGGCAGCTCTTCTACCGGTTCGGACGGCCGCTCCCGAAGTAGAGTGCGCGCCATGCGCGCTCGACTCGCCCTGCTCTCGCTGAACTGCCTGCTTCTGACCGCCTGCCCCACCGGCAGCGACGACGACGACGACGCCGGCCCCACCGGCCCCCAGATCCAGCACACGCCGATCACCGAGGCCGTCGAAGCGACCGAGATCCCCATCGACGCGACCGTGACCCCGCCCGAGGACGCGGAGGAGACCCTGCCGCTGCAGGTGAACCTCAACTACCGGCCGGTGGGGGGCGACTGGGCCATCGCCGCGATGGACACCCCCGAGGGCGGCGCGGAGTCGTCCTTCGCCGCCGTCATCCCCGCCGAGGCGGTGGTGGTCGCGGGGGTCGAGTACTACCTCCAGGCGACCCACGGAACCGACATCGCCACGGACCCGACCGAGGCCCCCAACGACTTCCACGCCGTCGTCGTCAGCGCCGCCCCGCTCAACTCGCCCGACCCCGTACGGGCCCGCTACGACGTCGCCTCCGACACCGTCGAGGTCACCTGGACGGCCCCCGCGAGCACCGCCTTCACGGGCTACAGCGTCACCGCCGAGCTCGACAGCGGCGACAGCATCGAGACCGTCTGCCAGGCGGGCGAGGCCGACTCCGGCTGCAGCGTCGCCGCGGACGGCACCTGGGACACCGACTACGCCACCTGGACGGTCACCTTCGCCGCCGACGCCCAGGCGGGCACCAGCGGCAGCGCGGGCACCGACAGCCTCCACCTGCTGCTGGGGAGCTGGTCCAAGGAGGTCACCCCCGGGAGCCCCGCCCTGTTCGGCACCGGCGAGCTCGAGTTCTTCCTCCCCTCCGGCGTGGCCGTGGACGGCGGCACCGTGCACATCGCGGAGCAGTCCAACAACCGGCTCCAGAGCTTCAGCGCCGAGGGCGACTTCCTCGGCTTCGTCGGCGCCCTCGGCGGCGGCGGGCTACCCGGGGACGGCAGCAGCGAGTTCAACGCCCCCCAAGACATCGCGATCGACGCTGGCGGCTCCCTCTGGGTGGCCGACCACACCAACGCACGCGTGCAGTCCTTCAACGGCACCACCCGGCAGTTCGAGGACGCCTTCGGCGAGCTCGGCGAGGGCGAAGGTCAGCTCCGCTTCCCGGTGTCGCTGTCGTTCGACGGCGACGGACTGCTACATGTCGCCGAGTCGGTGAACGGCCGCATCTCCGTGTTCGACGGCACCGTCTTCGTCGAGTCCTACGCCGCGGTGGAGGAGGACTTCCTCACCCCCACGCGCGTGGAGTACCTGCCCGACCTAGGCGCGATGGCGGTCTCGGACCTCGACGCCGTCCACCTCCACCCCGTCGACGAAGGCGCCACCGCAGCGACCTGGGACATCAGCCCCGGTGGCACGGCGGTCGTCTCCGGCATCTGCGCGGTGGGCCACGGCGAGACGATGCTGACCCTGGACGACCCCACGACGACGACGGGATCGACCGGCCACAAGCTCGTCCGCGTCGACGACCAGGGCGAGGTGGTGACGGAGATCGGCGAGTGGGGCGTGGGCGACCTGCAGTTCTGGCGCCCGATTGACTGCACCACGGATGCCGACGGCAACGTCTGGATCGCGGACGGCCTGAACCACCGCGTGGTCGTGCTCGGCCCCTGACAGCCGGATCTGCCTGAGGTATCGATGAAGTCCATGCGCTCCGCCCTCATCCTCACCGCTGCCGCCGCCCTCGCGGCCGGTCCCGTCTCCGCCGCCACCCTGGGCTGCCCCGACGGCGATGGGGACGGCTACATCGACGGCTCCTGCGGGGGCCCCGACTGCGACGACACCAACTCCGCGATCTTCCCCGGCGCGCTGGAGGCGTGCGACAGCATCGACAGCGACTGCGATGGCCTCGACGACGCCAACGACGGCGACGCCGGCGCCACCACCGTCATGTACGAGAACCTCGAGGCGTCCGACGGCGGCTGGGGTCCAACCTCCCCCTCGGGAGTCGGCTTGTGGGAGTGGGGCGCGCCGACCTCCGGTCCCTTCGGCGCCTACTCCGGCAGCAACGTCTGGGGCACCGTCCTGGGTGGCAACTACGGCGCCCCCGACAACACCTCGTACCTGGACACCAGCCCCTTCCTGGTCCCCGTCGGCACGCCCACCGTCCTGAAGTTCGCCTACTGGCAGCAGAACGACATGGACTGCCAGGGCGACGCCTCCGTCATCGACATCGTGGATGCGGTGGGGAACATCGTGCCCGTGGACAACGACGACTCCTGCCTGGGCGGCCTCGCCGACACGACCGGCTGGGTCGAGACCAGCGTCGACCTCACGGCGTTCGCGGGGGTCGAGGTCTGGGTGCGGTTCATCCAGATCACCGACGGCGCCGACAACAGCTCGCCCGGTACCTACCTGGACGACGTGCGCGTCGTGACCACCACCGACACCGACGGCGACGGCTGGTCCGTCTGCGGCGACTGTGACGACACGGACGCGGCGGTCTCGCCCGACGCGCTGGAGATCTGCTCGGACGGCATCGACAACGACTGCGAAGGCACCGACGCGGTGGCCGACTTCGACGGCGACAGCTTCATCAACCTCTTCTGCGACGGCGACGACTGCGACGACCTGGAGGCGGCCGTGTTCCCCGGTGCGACCGAGATCTGCGACGACGGCCTCGACAACGACTGCGACGACGGCGACCTCATCGGCGACGCCGACCTGGACGGCTTCGACGGCGCCCAGTGCGGCGGCCCCGACTGCAACGACGACGCCGCCACCACGTTCCCCGGCGCCCCCGAGCTCTGCAACAACGCCGAAGACGACGACTGCGACATCGCGACCCCCGACATCGTCGACGCCGATCTGGACGGCTTCTCCTGCGACTCGGACTGCAACGACGAGGACGCCTCCATCAATCCGGACGCCATCGACCTCCCCTGCAACGGCGCCGACGACGACTGCGACCCCGCGACGTCCATCGATCCCGACGAGGACGGCGACGGCGCCAGCTGCGGCCTGGACTGCGACGACGACGACCCCACCCGCTCGCCCGACTTCCTCGAAGTCTGCGACGACGGCATCGACAACGACTGCAACCCGTCGACCGCCGACGTGGCCGACCTCGACTTCGACGGCTTCGGCTGCCTGGATGACTGCGACGACGCCGATCCGGCCGCCTTCCCCGGCGCCCCGGAGATCTGCGGCGACGGCCTCGATCAGGACTGCGACGGCGACATCGACGAGCTCGTCAACGACAACTACGCCCTCGACGACGATGGCTCCGTCACCGTCTCGCTGTGCTCGTTCTCGTTCCCCCTGTGCGGCGCCGACTGGACCCAGGTGGTGGTGCAGGCCAACGGCCGGGTGACCTTCGGCTTCGACGACGACGGCTCCTCCGGCCTGGGCTTCTTCTTCGTCCAGCAGACCCCCGAGATCGCGGCGCTGTGGTCCGATCTCGACCCCTCCTCCGGGGGCGACGTGATCGTCACCGAGGACGACGGCTTCTCCCTGTCGGTGGCGTGGCTCAACGTGCCCTCGGCGGGCGCCGCCGGGACCGCCAGCACGATGGAGCTGCTCCTGTTCCCCGACGGCACCGCGTCCATCGAGTACGGCGCCCTGGATCAGACCTGGGGCCTCGTCGGCTTCGCCTGCAGCGCCGACGACGTGGTTGAGACCGACCTGAGCGATCCCGGCCTCCCCGACGCCGCCTGGGCCATCGGCCAGGGGACCGAGAGCGCCGTCTACGAAGCGTTCAGCCAGGAGAGCAACCCCGTCGACCTCGCGGACGGGTACATCGACCTGTGCCTCACCGGCGGCACGGACGCCGACCTGGACGGCTGGACCGACCTGTGCGGCGACTGCGACGACGACGACACGTTCCTGCACCCCTCCGCCATCGAGACCTGCGACGGCGCCGACGAAGACTGCGACGGCGACATCGACGACCGCGACTTCGATGGCGACGGCTACATCGACAGCGACTGCGGCGGCGACGACTGCGACGACGACGACCCCACGGTGTTCCCCAACGCCGAGGAGCTGTGCAACGGCCTCGACGACAACTGCGACGGCGAGACCGAGCCGCTGGACGGCGACCTGGACGGCTACGGCGGCTGCGACGACGACTGCGACGACACCGACAGCAGCATCTACCCGGGCGCCGACGAGACCTGCAACAGCCGCGACGACGACTGCGACGGCGAGATCGACGAGGGCTTCGTCAACGACGCCGACCTCGACGGCGAGGCCAGTACCGATTGCGGCGGCCCCGACTGCAACGACGACGACGCCACGGTGCTGTCCACCGCCGAAGAGGTCTGCGACTCCATCGACAACAACTGCGACGACGTCATCGACGACGTCGACGCCGACCTGGACGGTTGGATCGCGGAGGCCTGCGGCGGCGACGACTGCGACGACAACGACCCACTCGTCAGCCCCGACGTGGTCGAGGAGCCCTACGACGGCATCGACAACGACTGCGACGGCATCGCCACCGACGACGCCGACGGCGACGGCTTCACCGCCATCGAGGTCAGCGGGCAGGACTGCGACGACAGCAACGACACGGTGTTCCCCACCGCCCAGGAGATCTGCGACGACGCCATCGACAACGACTGCGACGCCGCGGTCGATGACGACGATGACGAGTGCGCCGGCTGCTCCGGCTGCTCGACCACGGCCCAGGCCGCGCCCGCGTCCGCGCTGCTGAGCCTCCTGCTCCTGCTGCCGGCCCTCCGCCGGCGCCGACGATGCGCGCCCGCCTGCTGATCGCAGCCTTCCTCCTCGCCAGCTGCGGCCCCGAACCGGAACCGAACGAACCGACGCCCGCGCAGACCGAGGAGGAGGGTGACGACGTCGCCTACGCGGCCGCTCGGCTGGACCCCGTCGATCTGTCCGGCAGCGACGACGACGACGACGATGCGACCGACGACGACGACGACGATGCGACCGACGACGACGACGCGACCGGCGACGACGACACCGACGACGACGACGATGCGACCGACGACGACGACGTCGTCTTCGAAGTTCCGGTGCCCTGCCCCGACCCCACCCTGCCACTCCCCACGACGCTGTACGCGGACGTCTCCGTCTGCGCCGGAGCCGACCTGTACAGCGGCGCTTCGCCCGGGATTGAGATCACCGGACAGGCCTGGGCTGACGTCGACAGCGACGGCGACCAGGACCTCTACCTCACCGATCCCACGGGCCCGTCCACGCTCCTGCTGAACGACGGCAGCGGGCTCTTCGCCCCCGACCCGAACGGGGCGCTGCTCGCCCTCGCGGGGGTCGAGACCAGCGGCGCGGCCTTCGCCGACTACGACGGTGACGGCGACCCTGACCTGTACGTGCTCGTCAAAGGCCCCAACACGCTGTTCCGCAACGACGGCGTCGCCGGCTGGACCGACGTCTCCGCCGCCAGCGGCGCCGACGATCCGGGCTTCGGGATGAGCGCCGCGTGGGCGGACTACGACGGTGACGGCGACCTGGACCTGTTCGTCGCCAACTACGAGTGCATCGGCTGCGGACTGCCCCCCGAGGACGAGTACCTGGACCGGCTGCTCACCAACGACGGCAGCGGAGGTTTCGTCGACACGACCAACTTCCTCGGCACTGACCTCGTCCGGGGCGACGGCTACGCGGCGGTCTGGTTCGACTTCGACGATGACAGCGACCCTGACCTGTACCTCGCCAACGACCGGGGCAACACCGAGCCCTGGGCCCCGGGCGAGCGCACCAACCGCAACATGTTCTTCCGCAACGACGGCCCCGGCTGCGGCGGATGGTGCTTCGACGAGGTCGGAATCGAGCTCGGGGCGGACGCCCGCGTGGACGGCATGGGGGTCGCGGTAGGCGACTACGACGGCGACCTGGACCTCGACCTCGCCTACACCCTGGGCGGGCCCCCGGGCCTGCTCCAGAACCAGTCCGGCCTCGGCTTCATCGACGTCACGCTCGCCGCCGAGCTCGACTCCGCCGACGTCGGCGACGGCTGGGGGATCGTCTTCCTGGACTTCGACAACGACGGCGACCTGGACCTCTACATGGCCGAAGCGGTCGGGGGCCCGCCCCTGAACCGGCTCTACTCCAACGACGGCGACGGCACGTTCACGGAGCTGAGCGCGACCTCGGGGGCGGCGGACAGCGGACACAGCATCGGCGCCGCCGCCGCGGACTACGACGGCGACGGCGGCATCGACCTCGTCGTGGGCAACCGGGAGTCGGAGTTCCAGCTCTTCCGGAACCTCACCGGGCCCGCCTCGGGAAACTGGGTCCGACTCCGGATCGAGGACGGCGTGGGGGCCCGCGCGGTCGTCACCTCGGACGCCGGGCTCAGCTCCATGCAGGAGGTCAAGGTCGGCTCCAGCGTCGGCTCGAGCCACGATCCCGCGCTGCATTTCGGGATGGGAGCCGCGTCCACCACGTCCGCGGTCGTGACCTGGCCGGACGGTGCCTCCGTGACGCTCAGCCCGGGGACCAACCTCGAGGTGGTAGTAGTCCGGCCATGAACCGTGCCCCCCTGTGGCTCGCGCTCGTCGCCTTCGGCTGCGTGGCGCCCACCCCTGAACCGGATCCCACGCCTGCGGACGGCCCGCGGGCCTGGACGGCGGCGCCGGCGCGCTTCGACCCCAGTGATCTGCTGGCCGGCGACGATGATGACGCCAGCGACGACGATGACGACGCCACCGCGGCCCCCGGACCGTGCCCCGTCGAGCCGGTCGACACCTGGTTTGCGGACGTCTCCTCGTGCGCGGGGGTGATCGGAGCAGTGACCGACGGTCTGTCCGTCGAAACCACCGGGCAGGCCTGGGGCGACATCACCGGCGACGGCGACCTCGAGCTCTTCGTCACCGGCTTCCTCGAGCCGTCCCACCTCTTCCTCAACCGGGGCAACGGCACCTTCGTCGAGTTCACTCCGGCCCCCCTGGCACTCGCGGGCCTCGGCACTACGGGAGCGACGTTCGTCGACTACGACAACGATGGGGACCCGGATCTGCACGTCGCCGCGGCGTTTGGCAACGACACCCTCCTGCGCAACGACGGCGGCGACGGCTGGCAGGACGTCGGGGCCGAGTCCGGACTCGCCAACCCCACCTCCAGCGTCGCCTCCACCTGGGCGGACTACGACGGGGACGGCTGGCTCGACCTCTACCTGGTGGTCTACCAATGCGGGAACTGCCCCAACTACGAGCCGTCGGACGACGCCCGCGACCGCCTCTTCCGCAACCTCGGCGACGGCACCTTCGAGGACACCTCGGAGCTGCTCGACCCCATCCTGCGGTTCGGCCTCGGCTACGCGGCGGGCTGGTTCGACTACGACGACGATGGCGATCCGGACCTGTACGTGGCCAACGACAAGGGCAACCCGGGCCCGCAACCCGAGGGGGCACCGGCCAACCGGAACCTGCTCTGGCGCAACGACGGCCCCGGCTGCGGAGGCTGGTGCTTCGAGGAGATCGGTGAGGCGGTCGGGGCGGACCTCCGAGTCGACTCCATGGGCCTCGAGATCGCCGACTTCGACGGCGACGGGAGCCTGGACCTGGCGGTCTCGGACAACGAGACCGCGCACCTGTTGAGCAACCTCGGGGGGCTGTTCGTCGAGACGACCCTCAGCGTGGGCTGGGACATCGCGGACACGGTCGTGGGGTGGGGACTGGCCGCGGGCGACTTCGACAACGACGGCGACGTGGACATGGCCATGGCCGACGGAGGTCTGCCCCAGCCGAACGTGTTCCTCGAGCAGACCGAGCCGGGGTGGTTCGAAGTGCGACGGGAGTCCAGTGGGCTGACCGAGCCGCGCGACTCCACAGGCTTCGCCATCGCCGACTACGACTTCGACGGGCGGCTCGACTTCGCTGCGGGGAGCCGCAACGACAGCTTCCAACTGTTCCGCAATGTGCAGCCGTCCACAGGCCGCTGGCTCCGCGTTCACCTCGTTGGGGGCGGCGGAGTCAACCGCGACGCCGTCGGGGCGCGGGCCGCCCTGACCGACGACTCGGGGCGCGTTCAGCTCCAGGAGGTCGGCCTCGGGCGATCGCTCGGCAGCTCCCATGACCTCGCGCTGCACTTCGGCCTCGGCGAGGCGCGACCTCAGTCTCTGACGGTGCGCTGGCCCGACGGGGTCCAGGAGGTGTTCGACGACCTCCCAACCAACGAAGTGCTGACGATCAACGCACCCGGAGCCCGCTGAGGTAGCGGGACAACCTGCTCTTGCATTGGAGCGAGTTGTCCCCTTTTGATGATCGATCACCGTGCTGTGAGGGTCGAGATCAGCCTTTCGCCAGCCCCTGAGTGATAGGCTGACAGGCAATCGGGGTCCCGCATTGGATTCTGGGCCCCCTCTTGGGGTATTTATGCGGACCCCGTGTGCGGACGTGAGAGAGGTTCGCCGTCTGGGGTCCAACGCCGTCGAGGAAACCGATGCTGAACGCCACTCGCCTGTTCGTTATTCCCTGTCTTGCCTGTTTGCTCGTACCGTCGCTCGCGTTCGCGCAGCTCGCCGGTCCCGACGCCTACGGTCACACCGCCGATACGACGGACTACGACTTCGTCGATCTGTCGGTCCTGGGGGACGCCAACGGCCCCACCGGCGACGACACGTCCGCATCGATCACGCTGCCGTGGTCGTTCAACTTCTACGGCGTCGACTACGACTTCATCGCCGTCAACAGCAACGGCGGCGCGACGCTGAACAACGACGGCAGCGCGCCGTCCGTGCCCTTCACGAACTCAGAATTCCCGACCGCGGGAACGCCGCACCTCGCCCCCTTCTGGGACGATTTCAACCCCACCCAGGGCGGCGCAATCTACACGTACCACGACACCGCCGAGGACCGGTTCATCGTCTCCTGGCAGGACGTGCCCCACTACTACAACGTCGATGCGGCTTCGTTCCAGCTGCAGCTGTACTCCACCGGCGTGATGGAGTTCCACTACGCCGACGTCCTGTTCGGTGACGGCAACGACAACGGCGGCAGCGCCACGATCGGCATCAACGACTTCGACTCTGGTGACGCGCTGCAGCTCAGCTTCAACACCGCGTTCGTCTTCGACGGCGACGCTTTCTCCATCCTCTCTACCGACACGGACGGCGACGGTGTCCCGGACCTCGCCGACTGCGCGCCCGAGGATCCGACGCTCTCCCCCAACGCACTCGAGGTCTGCGGCGACGGCATCGACAACGACTGCGACGGCTTCGACAACCTCAGTGACCTCGACCTCGACGGCGACATCGCGATTGTCTGCGGCGGCAACGACTGCGACGACTCCGACCCGCTCGTCAGCACCCTCATCGACCTGGACGGCGACGGCAGCAACGCCTGCGAGGACTGCGACGACGCCGAGCCCGCGGCTTTCCCGGGCAACCCCGAGGTCTGCGACGCCATCGACAACGACTGTGACGGCGTGGCGGACACCCTGGACGACGCCGACGGCGACGGCTTCACCTCCTGCGCGGGCGACTGCGACGACGCGGACCCGCTCATCTTCCCCGGCGCGGTCGAAGAGCTCTGCGACACCATCGACAACGACTGCGACGAGCTGACCGCCGACCTCGGTGACGGCGACCTCGACGGCTCCGACTGCGATGTCGACTGCGATGACACCGACCCGACCGTCTTCCCCGGCGCGGTGGAGCTCTGCGACACCATCGACAGCGACTGCGACGGCCTCGACGACGCCGACGACCTGAGCATCGGCGCGGTCGCCGGCGGCCCGGTCAGCGACGACGCCCCCGGCCTCGCGTTCGACAACAACACCCCCGCTTCGACGACCATCGACATGACCGGAGACGCCCAGATCGTCGCCGGCATGGTTGTCGGCTT
>JAAESI010000214.1 GCA_024229515.1 Pseudomonadota bacterium
GATCTACAACGAGCAGTGGCTAGTCGCACGACACGGGTACAGCTCGCCGGCCCAGGTACGGCGGGAACTCACCGGGAGCGTCGCGGCCTGAACAACAACAGCATGTGTCCGAGAAACCGGGGGCGGTACACAGGGAAGTTCGCGGCATCGGCATCGTCGCAGTCATTGTCCGCAGCGGTTCCCAGGTCGCCATCCACGCCGCACGGCGTGAACCCATCGCCATCGAGATCCAGACCTTCGTCAGTCAGCTCGTCGCAGTCGTTGTCCTCGCCGTCGCAGCTTTCAACGTTGTTTGGATAGTTCTCGGGCTCGTTGTCGTCGCAGTCGTTCGTGCAGGTGTCAGTGCCATCGCCATACGACGGCGACGGCGTCGGCATCGTCGCGTAGGAGCTGCGCCCACGGGACCCCGCCCGCCGGCGCCAGCCCGCCGGGCCGGATGTGCGAGCAATCCGCGTCGGCCTCGGGGTGGGGCACGACAACATCCCGCACCGAGGACGAGGGGGCCAGCGCACGACCTTCCCGGTGTCCGACACCTTCCTGCTTCAGGGGGGCAGCGAACTGACCGGGTTCGACGGCGGGAACGCCGCCGAGTCGGGCTTCCTGCTCGATCCCGGTGACGGCTGGGATCCGTTGGGGATGGCGCGCGAGTCGATCGACCCCGACGTCGACTGAGACCCCCGGCGTTGACCGCCCCCGGCTCGACACGTCCCCTTCAGTGAAGGAGGATGCAGCGGCGAGACTTCATTCCTGCCTGGATCCACGATGCGCTGCCGTGCCGTTTCCTCCCTGTGCCTCGCCGCCCTGCTGACCGCCGGCTGCGCGGGCGCGCCCGACGCTGCCGACCGCTCCGTGGCCGACGCCATCGACCGCTCCGTACCCGTCACCGTGACCACGGTGCAGGCGCGCTCGCTGGTCCGCACGCTCGAACTGGGCGGGGTCGCCCAGGCTTCCCGCTCCGCCCGCCTCGTGCCCATCGGTCAGGGCGTCGTGGTCCGTCTCCCGGTCAAGCTCGGGGACGACGTCGCCCGCGGCGCGCTGCTCGCCGAGCTCGACACTTCCACCGCCCGATTGCAGCTCGCGCAAGCCCAGAGCAGCCTCGACGTGGGTCGCTTGCAGCTGAACGACGCCGAGCGGGAGGCTGACCGCGCCCGCACCCTCACCGCCTCAGGCGCGCTCCCCCAGGCCAGCCTCGACCAGGCCGAGAGCGGCCTCCTGTTGGCCCGCGCCCAGCTCGCTCAGGGAGAAGCGTCCCTGGCCGTGCTCCAGTCGCAGGTCGGTCAGGCCCGGCTGACCGCTCCCTTCGCCGGCACCGTGACTGGCGTCTTCCTCGAGGAAGGCGAGTTCTTCAGCCCCGCGCCGTCCATGAGCGGCCCGCCTGCGCTCGTGGCGCTCGATGCCCTCGATGAGCTGCAGTTGGACGTGCACATCCCCGACGTCGACCTCAGCCTCGTGAGCGAAGGCATGCCCGTGGAGGTGGTCGCGGAGGCGTTCCCCGACCGCACCTTCCCCGGGGACATCGTGCTCGTCGGAGCCACCGCCAACACCGGCGCCCGCACCTTCCTGGTCCGCGTGCGCATCGCCAACCCCGACCAGGTGCTGCGCCCCGGCCTGTTCCTCACCGCGAGGGTGGAGCTCGAGCGGAAGGAGGGCATCGTCGTCGTGCCCCAGGACGCGATCGCCATGCGCGCGGGCGAAGAGTTCGTCATGGTGCTCGACGGCGAGCGAGCCCGGCAGACCACGGTGACCCCCGGCCTGCGGGGCGACGACGGGGTCGAGATCTCTGGGATCGAGCCCGGAGCCCGGCTGTTGGTGGACGGCCAGTTCGGCCTCCCCGACGGCAGCCTCGTGCGGGTGGTCGGCGAGCGATGAGCCGCTCGGGGGGCCTCAGCCTCAGCGACTTCTCGGTCGATCGGCCCGTCACGATCTCGATGCTCGTGATGATCGTTCTGGTCATCGGGGGGCTGTCCCTCAGCAAGATCGGCCTCGACCTGATGCCGGACGTGGACTTCCCCACGGTCTCGGTCATCACCCGCTACGACGGTGCCAGCTCGGCGGAGATCGAGAAGCAGGTCACCAAGGTGGTCGAGGGAGCGGCCGCGTCCGTCAACGGCGTCACCAAGATCAAGTCGATCAGCCAGGAGGACACCTCGATCCTCATGATCGAGTTCGAGTGGGGCACCAACCTGGACTTCGCCAGCCAGGACCTCCGCGAGGCGATCGGCCTCATCGCCCCGATGCTCCCGGACAACGCCGACGAACCGATGGTGGTGAAGTTCAGCCTCTCGGCGTTCCCGATGCTCGGCTACTCGGTCACCGGGATGTCGGACACGGTCGCGCTCAATGAGTACCTGAGCGAGAACGTCGCGGCCCGCATCGAGCGCCTCGACGGCGTCGCCCAGGTCGTGCAGATGGGGGGCGAGGACGCCGAGCTCCACGTGAACGTGGACCGCCAGGCCCTCGCGGCCTCCGGCATCACGATCGATCAGGTCCTGATGGCACTCCGCGCCCAGAACATGGACTTGCCCGGCGGACGCGTCATCGAGGGCGGCACCGAGTACCTGGTTCGCACCCTCGGCCAATTCGGGAGCCTGCGCGACGTTGAGGAGAGCGTCGTCGGCATGAGCCGCAACGGCACCCTGGTGCGGGTCCGCGACGTCGCCACCGTCGTCATGGGCGTGGAGGACATCCGCAACACGTCCCGCGCTCAGGGGCTGCCGTCGGTCTTCTTCATGATCAACAAGCAGTCGGGGGCGAACCCGCTGAAGACGGCGCGGAAGGTGAAGGCGGAGCTGGGGCAGATCCGCAGCGAGCTGCCCGGCGACGTCGAGTTCCGCCTGTTGATGGACACCGGCGATCAGATCGAGACGATGGCCAACAACGTCAGCCGATCCGGCCTGATCGGCGGCTTCTTCGCCATCGTCTTCATGTTCCTGTTCCTGCGGAGCATCCGACCGACCTTCGCCATCGCCGTGGCCGTGCCGCTGTCGATGCTGGTGACCTTCATCCCGATCTACTTAGTCGGGGAGACGCTGAACCTCATGACGATGGGCGGGCTGATGCTCGGCATCGGCATGCTCGTGGACAACGCCATCGTCGTGATCGAGGCGATCTTCCGGCACCTGGAGATGGGCAAGAACCGCAAGCAGGCGGCTCGGGATGGCGCCCGCGAGGTCGGCATGGCCATCACCGCCTCCACCTTCACCACCATCGCGGTGTTCCTGCCGCTGTTCTTCGGCGGGGGCCTGGCGGGGGAGCTGGTGCGCGGGCTGGCGTTGGTGGTCGCCTTCGCCCTGGGGGCGTCGCTGCTGGTGGCGCTGACGATCGTGCCGATGCTCGCGTCGGTGCTGTTCAACGAACGGGAGGCCCGCCGGCTGGCGTCCGAGTCGGTCCGGTTCAAGGCGTTCCGCACTCGCTACGCCCGGGTCCTGCGCTGGGCCCTCGGTCGCCGCAAGACCACCATCGCGGTCTCGTTGCTCCTGTTCGTGAGTTCCCTGGGGGTCGTGCCGCTGCTGGGGGCCGAGTTCATGCCCGGCGCGGACCAGCCGATCATCGTCGGCAAGATCACGTTCCCGGTGGGCACGCCGCTGGCGGAGACCGAGCGCGCGGTCCGCCGGATCGAGACCTTCATGACGACCCTCGCCGACGTGGAGACCGCGAACGTCGGCATCGGCGCCGAAGAGGACGACCTGGGCGCTGGCGTGTCCGAGATGAGCCCCGCGGGGCCCCACGAAGCGCAACTGTTCATCCGGCTGAAGGATCACCGGACCATGAACCAGACGCAGATCCTCCAGGCGCTGCGGGCCGGGGCGCCCCAGGTCGAGGGCATGACCGTCGAGTTCATGGACATGGGCCAGGCGATGACGGGAGGCTCCCCCAAGCCGGTGCAGATCGACATCTACGGCAAGGACCTCCCCGCGCTGAAGGACACTGCGCAGCGGGTCATCGCGACCGTGGGGGACGTCGAGGGGCTGACCGACCTCACCAGCAGCGTGGCCGAGGCAAAGCCGGAGCGGCACCTCGTGATCCACCGCGACCGAGCCAACAGCTACGGCCTGACGGTGGCCGAGATCGCCAGCGCGGTCGAGACCGCGTCGTTGGGCGCGGTCGCCGGCATCTTCCGAGACCGGGGCGACGAGTTCTTCATCCGGGTGCGGTACGCCGAGGAGGACCGGAGCGGCTTCGACGACCTCGACCGGATCATGATCCCCACCCGCACGGGCGTGACGGTCCCGCTCCGGCACGTCGCCGCCTTCGAGACCAGCACCGGCCAGGTGCAGATCACGCGCAACGACCAGCAGCGGCGGGCGACCGTCAGCGGCTCGCTCGCGGGCCGGGATCTGGCATCGGTCGTGAAAGACACCAAGACCGCGCTGGGACCGCTCCAGGCGGCCCTCCCGTCGGGCTACCGGATCGAATTCGGAGGCCAGTTCGAGGACATGGCCAAGGCGTTCCTGTCCCTGCTGATGGCGTTGGCCTTGAGCGTGCTGCTCGTCTACATGGTGATGGCGAGCCAGTTCGAAGCGTTCGTCCACCCGCTCGTCATCATGGCGAGCGTGCCGATGGCGCTGGTGGGCGTGGTCGGCGCCTCCGCGCTGACGGCGAGCCCGATCTCGGTCGCCACCCTCGTCGGGCTGATCATGTTGGCGGGGATCGTCGTCAACAACGGGATCGTGCTCGTCGATGCGATCAACCAGCGTCGGCGCGAGGGCTTCGAGAAGCGCGAGGCGATCGTCGAAGGCGGCCTGATGCGGGTCCGGGCCGTGCTCATCACCTCCGGCACGACGATCATGGCGCTGATGCCGATGGCGATCTGGCCTGGCCGGGGTGCCGAGCTCACCGGAGCGATGGCCACCGTCGTCGCGGGCGGCCTCGCCGCCAGCTCGGTGATGACGCTGGTGCTGGTCCCCGTCGTCTACGAGTGGTTCGACTCGGTCGGTGCCTGGGGGGCGGTTCGACTGAGCTCCGCCGTCCACGGCGCCGAAGACGAGCAGGAAGCCGTCCAGGCCGCTTCGTAACAACCTGTTGCAGGACGTAACCCCGGTCCCTCCGATCGGCGTCCTATTGGTTGTCCGTCGCCGCGACGAACGCGGCCGAGGACGAACGCCATGCTCCGCGACTTCCTGGTTTCTCTCTCGATGGCCCTGCTCGTGGCCGCCTTTGCTGCCCTCCTGCTGCCGGCTTGCGCCACGCCGTTGGCCCCCGACCTGGGCGAGCCCGCGGCCGAGGGCGTGCAACTCGCTCCGGCCAGCGGCTGGATGGTGATCGAGGACGCCGCCGTCCTCGACGAAGGCTGGGCCGCCGAGGGGCTGCAGCCGGCCCTCTAGAGAAGCCGCGCTGGTTTCTGGCAGTTGGCCTTGTCAGCATGTCAAGAAATTGTAAAGTGCCGTGCAGAGAGAGAGTGACCGGAGGACGCCATGCGGCGTTGGCTTGCTCTCAGTGCGCTGTTCCTGATCACATCCTGCGCGGTCCCGTTCCTCGTCGACGACGACGACGGGCGTTGTTGCACGGCTCCGAGCGAGGCCGGATCGGGCCACTGAGCGGCTCTCTCGGAGGTTCAGCTTCGGACAGCGTGCGATTCCGGCATCCCGAGCTCGGTCATGCGATTGAGGATGTTCACACCGATCATCGCTTCC
>JAAESI010000215.1 GCA_024229515.1 Pseudomonadota bacterium
CCGCTCTGTCATGCGCAGCAGGCGCCACAGCCCGAGGCCGTAAGGCCAGTGCTGACGTGCGCGGACCCGTTGCTGAGAATCCCCGCCGGGGCCCGATTTATGAGGGCGAACGGGCGCGACCGAGTTTTGGGACAGCACGGGCTCCTCGAGTCCGCCCAGGGCGGCAAGCTCACCACCAAGACGCTCCAACGCGTCGTCCGCGCCGCCGCCGAACGTGTCGACGTTCGCGGCCACGTCACCTGCCACAGCCTCCGCCACGCCTTCGCCACGCCTTCGCCACCCACCTCCTCGAAGGCGGCACCGACCTCCGCTACATCCAGGTTCTGCTCGGCCACAGGAGCGTCACCACCACCGCCCGCTACACCCACATGCGCAACCCCAGCGCCATCCGCCTGAAGAGCCCACTCTGACGGCACCCGCCGGCCGGTAAGTCGCGTGACCACCCCTACGGCAAGGGGTGGAAAGCCTGGTTTCCAGCCGACGACCCAGCCCAAAACTCACAGCGGCTACGTCCAACGTTCTCGGCCCGCGCATTTCCTGGCACGGAGCTTGCGAAACCTCCGCCCATGCGCAGCTCCGCCATCCCGCTCCTCGTCGCCGCCCTCACCCTCCTGACCGCGTGCGACCCCACCGCCCCGCCCCCCGAGGAGCTCGGGTTCGTCCAGTACGAGCTGTCCACCGTCTCCTGCGACGAGTCCGGCGACACCGGCTACACCACCGGAAGCCCCTTCCCCATCACCGTCGTCACCGTCGACGGCAAGCCCGTCGAACGCGAAACCGCCAACGCCTACTACGTCATGGCCCAGGCCGCCGACGCCGACGGGGTCGCCCTCGGCATCGTCAGCGGCTTCCGCACCATGGCCGACCAAGAGTACCTCTACGGCTGCTACGTCAACTGTAACTGCAACAACTGCAACCTCGCCGCCACCCCCGGCTACAGCAACCACCAGAGCGGCCACGCCCTCGACCTCAACACCAGCGCCCCCGGCATCTACTCCTGGCTCAGCGCCAACGCCGCCTCCTTCGGCTTCTACCGAACCGTCCCGTCGGAGGACTGGCACTGGGAGTGGTGGGGCGGGGGCCCCGGCGGCGGACCCTGCGCCGCGGAAGTCATCGTCGATGACGCCGACCCCGAGTTCTCCTGGGAGGTCGGCGCCGACAGCGTCTCCTTCGCCGGCTCCGGCGCCTACGAGGACGGCTTCTCCTACACCGACCCCTACGCCCCGCCCCTGACCCCCATCGCCATCGGCGAGTGGGAACCCGCCATCCCCGCCGACGGCCTCTGGTCCGTCGACGTCTACCTCCCCGACTCCCCCCACGCCGCCTCCACCGAGGCCGCCTTCGTCATCTCCTTCCACGGGGGCCAGGCCGTCGCCTTCGTCGACCAGTCCGCCCGCACCGGCGACTGGGTCCCCCTCCTGGACAGCTACCCCTTCAAGCACCTCGCCGGCGGCTCCGCCAACGTCCGCCTCACCAACCTCTCCCCCGAAGAGCCCGGCTCCACCCTCGCCTGGGACGCCGTGCGCTGGAAGTACGTCGGCCCCGCCGGCGACGGCGGCTCCGGCTCCAGCTGCGAACTCTCCAACGACTGCGCCGGAAACCTCGTCTGCGTCGCCGACGTCTGCGCCAGCCCCTGCGGCGCCGGCGACTGCGGCGGCAGCGAGTGCAACCCCGCCACCGGCGTCTGCGTCGACACCGACATGCTCGACGAAGACCTCCTCCCCGACGACAGCGCCACGACCATGGACACCGACCAGGACGGCATCCCCAACTACCTCGAGGGCGGCTCCGATGCCGACGGCGACGGCGTCCCCAACTGGTGGGATCAGGACAGCGACGACGACGGCATCCCCGACGAGGTCGAAGGCTCCGGCGATGCCGACGGTGACGGACTCCCCGACTTCCTCGACGACGACAGCGACGGCGACGGAATCCTCGACTCCGACGAAGCCGGCAGCGACCCCGACGACCCCACCGACACAGACGACGACGGCATCCCCGACTACCTCGACACCGACAGCGACGACGACGGCATCCCCGATGCCGAGGACGAGCAGCCCCTCTGGAGCGACGACGGCAACAACGGCGGCAATTCGTTCGGGGGACCCTCCTTCGAGAACTCCGACGTCGAAGGCCCCGTCGAGTGGGAGTACGGCTGCTCCTGCTCCAGCACCAACGCCAACCGCCCCGCCCCCGGCGCCTGGCTCCTCCTCCTCATCCTCGCCGCCGGCCTCAAGCGCCGTCGTTAGGCCGGATGAGCCAAACTACCCACGCACCCGCGTGGAGCATCCGTGAGCCCCGTCTTCTGGATTGACCAGGCGTTGGTGCAAGGATCGCCAGGTCGCGAGGGGCCGCCCTCGGAATGTGCGAAGTTCGCCTGCTTGAGCTGAACGGAGCCGCCCATGTCGAACAGCAGGTCGAAGGTCCATCCGAACTACAAGGCCCGCCATCGCGTTCG
>JAAESI010000216.1 GCA_024229515.1 Pseudomonadota bacterium
ACTTCGTCTTGTACTTCAGTGTCACCTTGCTCTTTGTACGCGCGGCCATCTTGGTCGTCTCCGGAGGCTGATCCTCGAGGAGCACCGTGGGCCGAGCAGGCCCATCAGGTCAAGACGCCGAGCCATGCACCAACGCCGCGCTGCGGGGCCGGGTGGCGGTTCGGCGAGGAGCTCGGGAGGCGGCGCAGGCGGCGGCCTTGTTCGCGAAGGCGGGGATCTCGGAGGCGTCACCGGGGTGTCGGGACCTGCACGCGCTGCGCGCGGAGCTCGCCTAGACCAGCGACCGCTCCGCCAGCGGCTCCAGCGTGCCCAACTCCAGCGACAGCAGGTGCCGCAGCGTGCGGCTGAGCCGCTCCATGAAGCCGTAGTGCCGGAACGTGTGAGCCATCGCGTACATCGGCACACGGTTGATGACGAGGTCCTGCAGCGACCGCCGCCACGCCAGCTTGCTGACGTCTTCGGGGATGGTCACTCCCGACGCCTCCTGAAGCGCCTGGCGGTGGACCCCCACCAGGTGGCTGACCGTCGCTTCGTCGACCGAGTCGCTCAGCACGAAGGAGAGGAACTCGGCGACGTCGTGCTGCGGGAGCCCGAGGGTCGCCAGCTCCCAGTCGTAGACACACAGCCGCGTGGCGCCGTCGCCGACGGGGCGGAGGCACAGGTTCCGCGGGTTGAAGTCGTTGTGGATCAGCGTGCGCGGGAGCTGCTCGATCTCCCCCCACCAGTCCGTGATCGAGTTCACCAGCAGGCGGTGGTGCTTGAGGTCGTCCTTGCCGAACCAACGCGGGAACTCGTCCCAGGCGTGCACCCCGAGCGCCTCCCACAGCTCGCTGCAAGCCTCCATGCGCTTGGCGGTGGGGTAGTCGGGGAGCCAGTTCTGCTCGAGCAACTCCGCCTCTTTGCCGTACCAAACGGCGTGGATCTGGGCGATGCCGCGGAGGGCGGACTCGATGTCGTCCAGCGACCAGCCCGAGACGTCGTCGGCGCTGTCCATGTGGACCATGCGCTGCAGCCGCTCCATGACGACGAGGTAGATCTCGCGCTTGGGGTCGGCATGGAGCCCGTAGATGCCGGGCACGTGCCGGGTGAACCGCTCGTCCCGCTGCGCGTAGATCTCCAGCTCCTTGGTGTGGCAGCCGCGGAAGCCGACCAGGTCGCGCACCTTCGTCCACGCGCTGCCGACCCGGGCGCCGCAGGCGGTGGCCATCGACCCCAGCATCACCAGGACTTCGTCGTCCAAGGGCTTGCTCTTGACGAGCACGTCCAGCGGATCGCGCCCCTCCAACTCGAGCTGGAAGGGGAAGAGGCCGACGAGCTTGTCCACCTTCCGGGCGGTGAGCTCCGTGATGATCGAGCTGCCGAGCTTGGCGATCACCGGCACCGCCTTGGTGACCGTGACGGACGGGTCTTCGATCGCGGGCCGCAGCAGGTTCGTGAAGAACGGCGCGGTCATCTCGCGGGCGGTGAAGAACCGGACCGGGTGGTTGCGCCCCATCTTCTCGTGGGCGGTGGCGAACTGCCCCGAGGCGATCGCCGACAGCGTGCTCAGGTCCAGCGCGAGGCAGAAGCCGGCGATGATCTCGGCCAGCCGGTGGGCCTTGCCCGGCCCCGCGCAGCCGAGCATCTCCAGGAACTCCCACTGGGTGGGGAGCGCCGTGCCGCCCCCGACCGTACCCACGATCAGGCTGGGCAGCATGATCGACGCGTAGACGCCGCCGTCGTCCGCCGGCATCAGGTGCAGCTGGCCGAGGCTGGACTCGTGCACGCACGCGATGTCCTGCCCGGTCGCCGTGAACATCGCCCCGATCACGTTGGCGATGTTGATGTTGAAGCCGACCATGCCGATGCCGACGGAGCCCGCGAGGAAGCCCTGGTTCGTCTTGAGCAGCTGCTCGGGGGAGACCTTGAGGACCTTGGTGCAGGCCTCCCGGGTCAGCAGCGCCTCGGCGGTGACGCGGGTGCCGCGGCCCTGGATCAAGGAGGCGAAGTTCACCTTCTTGTCGCCGCTCATGTTGGCTTCGATGATGAAGTTCTCGAAGCGGATGTGGTTGAAGGACTGCAGCTCCTTCATCACCCACTGACACGCCCGCCAGGTGCAGGTCGTGGTCATGTTCTGGCCGGCCGCGTCCCCGGTCTCGTACAGGAAGCTGACGTGGACCATGTTGCCCATCAGCTTCGGCTCGATGGACACCAGCTTGGCATGGCGGCTGACCTTGGTCGTCTGCTCCCGAATCTCGGCCACGTGGTCGCGGATCCAGTTCACGAACAGCAGCGCCCCGCGCATGTCCGACAGCACGAACAGGGGGACCCGCATCATCCGCTGCTGCACGACCCGGGTGGTGACCCCGCCCGACTGGGAGATCGCGCGCGCCCCCCGGGTGGCGGAGGCGACCAGCGCCCCCTCGGTCGTCGCCAACGGCGCGTAGAGCATTCCCCGCGCCTCGGTGCCCCGGAAGTACAGTGGACCGGCGAGCCCCACGGGGATCTCGACGGCGCCGAAGAAGTTCTCGATGTTGCCGGTGAGCTTCTCCGCCCGCAGGCGCGTAGTCGCCGCGTGCTCCAGGGGCGCGCCGCTGATCTGCCGGGCGTAGGCGAGGCGTTCGAGGCGAGCCTCCTCGGTGTAGACGCCGCGCGCCGGGATCCGCGGCGGGTCCACGAGCGAGTCCTCGTCCAGCGCCAGCAGCGAACTCTCGCCCTGATCGAGGTCGTCCAGGGCCATCCACAGCGCTGCCCGCGCGCCCGGGTTGGTGGGCTCGAAGCGGAGGCTGATCGAGCCGTCGGTCTCGATCCGGACCTGCTTCAGGGCGAGCACGCCGATCATCGCGAACGGCTCCGCGACGAAGCGAAGCTGTGTCTCCGTGACCCGTGTGCCTTCGACCCAGACTTGGTCGACGTCGTCGGGCGCCTCGACGCGGAGGTGCTCCTTGGAGAGTTCGAGCAGGCGCCCGCTCAGCTTCCGGCCGGCGAGGCGGAAGTGGGCGGACAGCTCCTCTTCGGGACCGAATTCGAGGTAGCGGCTCACGCGGGTGCTCTCCTGGGGAACCATCGAAGCAGAAGGGGCAGGATGATCAAGTCGGCGTAGAGCGCCGCCACCGCGGCGACCGACGTCAGCAACCCGAACGCGACCACGGTCTTGACCTCCGCGAGCATCAGGACCGGGTAGCCGATCACCAGCAGCAGGGTGGTGACGACCGCGGGCACGCCGGCGTGGCGGTGGGTGTGGGCCACCGCCGCGTCCCAGTCCTTGCCGTCGAGCTCGGCTTCCCGCCAATGCAGCAGGAAGTGCACGGTGTCGTCGATGGAGACGCCGATGACGATGGCCGCGACCGTCGCCGTGGCGATGTCGAGGTGGATGCCGGTGACCCCCATCACGCCCATCATCACGACCACCGGGAAGACGTTGGGGACCAGCGAGATCAGGGCCAGCCGCAGCGACCGCAGCCACAGCAGCATCAGCACGAAGATGATGGTGAGGGCGCCGAAGAAGCCGCGGATCTGCGAGCTCATCGCGTAGTCGACGATCTTCGAATACAGCGGTGGGTAGCCGGCGACCTGCACCGTCCCGAGGTCCCCGATCGCCTCGTCGGCCAGCGTCTGGAGCTCCGCCAGCAGCACCTCCAGCTCCCTGGCACTCATCATCGTTCCGACCAGGGTGACCCGGCCGAGGCTCGCGTCCTCGGTCTGCAGGGGGGCGAGGAAGTTGTCGCCGAAGTCCTCGTCGGTGCGGTCCCAGGTGAAGCCCTGGATCTCCAAGAGCAGGCGCAGCTGGGCGATCAGGTCGGGGGCGAGGGGGCCCGTGTGGCCGAGCACGTCGGCCATGCGGCGGTAGATCGTGTGCAGGCCGTAGCCGTCGTGCACCTGCGGGAGCTCGCGGGCGGACGCCTCGAAGGCGCGGGTGGCGGCCAGGATCTCCGCGGAGTCCACGCGCCCGCCGTCCGCCGGGGCCACGAGGAAGTCGAGCACCGAGTAGGGGCCCCACGTCGCCTCGATCGCCTCGTGGTCGGTGACCACCACGTGATCGTCGGGCAGGTAGCCGATGGTGTACGTGTCGGTCACCACCCGGGTGGCTCCCGCGATCGACAGCGTCAGCAGCACCGCGGTCAGACCCAACAGGAGCGGCCGGCGCTCCCGCAGGGCCCCCCCGATGGCGTCCAGTTGGCCGTGGATGGCGCGGTTCCGGGGCAGCTTCCACCCTTCCGGCAGCGACACCAGCGCGGGCGCCATGAGCACCAGCGACGCGATGAACGCGGCCCCCACGCCGAGCGCCGCGAAGCCTCCCAGGTGGCGGATCACGGCCATCGGCGAGCCCAGCAGCGCGGCGAACCCCGCCATCGTCGTCAGCGACGTGATCAGGCAGGGGACGAAGATGCGCGACAGCGCGGCGGCGACGACCTCGTGGCGGGGCGCGCCGGGGCGGGCCTCCTGCTCCTCGACGAAGGCGGCGGGGAAGTGCACTGCGTCGGCGAGGCCGAGCACGATGATCAGCGTCGGGAGCACGACCGTGACCATGTTCAGCTGGTGGCCGGCGTAGCCGTAGATGCCCAGGGCGACGAGGGTGCCGATGCTGACCACGCCCATCGCCGCGAGCACGAGCCGCCAGGAGCGGAACAGCCAGCCCATCGCGATGAAGATCAGCAGGTAGCCCAGCCCCACGAAGAGCCCGAAGTCGTGCTGCGTGATGAGGTTGAGGCCCGAGTAGATGATGCCGATGCCGCCGACGTGGCCGGCGTTCCCGAGCTCGGCGCGCACGTCCTGGATCTGACCCACGATGGCGTCGCGGCGGGCGTCGAAGTCGGCCATCGCGGCCATCTCGACGTGCAGCATCGCCTGGCTTCCGTCCGCGGAGATCAGCCGCCCTTCGAACAGGGGGTTGCCGACCATGCGCTCCAGGCCGCCGGCCAGGGCGGTGTCGAACCGCACGCCGTCTTCGATGCGCCAGGCGTCGCGCATCGTGAGGATCGAATGCACGCGGGCGACCCCGTCGATCGCTTCGAGTCGCGCCGTCAGGTCCCGCAGGTGGTCGAGCCCCTCGTCCGAGAGCGCGCCGCCGGGGGACTCCACCAGGAGCAGGGCGACCTCGTCGTTGCCGAACTGCTCCTGGAAGACGTTGTACTGCTGCAGGGCCGGGTCCGACTCGAGGAACCAGACGGTCAGGGCGTTGTCGGGCACCGCGCTGGCGCCGGCTCCCGGGAGCATGGCCGCCGTGGCCAGCAGCAGCGCTGCGAGCGCGAACCAGCGGTACCGGATCAGGGTCGTCAACCGCTGACCTCACCCAGGTGGAAGGAGCGGTAGAACCAGGAGCGGTCGCCTTCCCACAGGCTGTCGGCGAGGCCGTCCAGCGGGGTCAGCGCGCCCTTCACCGGGCGGGGCACGAGCAGGCACCACCAGGCGAGCCGTCCCCCGGGGCGGAAGGCGGCGGCGAGGCCCGCGAGCACGTCGGCCGCGAGTTCCGGGCTCATGTACTCGAACATGTCGGAGAAGGCGCCCTTGTCGAAGGGGCCGTACTGGCTGAGCACCTGCTCCATCTGACCGGTGACGACCCGGACGCGGGCGGCGGCGAGCCGGAGCGCTTCGAAGTTGCTCGGTCGCAGGTAGGCGGGGCCGGACTCCAGCGGGCCGTACGAGCCGCTCAGGAACGCGCGCACGTAGAAGTTGTCGCGCAGCCGCGTGTGGGTCATCGCCCAGGTGAACCGGCGGAGGAAGTAGCCGCCGACGTCGCCGTCCTGCACGTGCCGGAACTGGGCCGGGTCGCGGCCGTTGGCGGCCATCTGCTCGCGGCCGAAGTACCAGGAGAAGCGCTCCTCGAAGTCGGCGGTGAGGCCCTCGCCGAGGAACAAGGTCGCTTGAGCCTCGACGGTAGTGGCCCGTACGAGCCGGTCGAACAGATCATCCGGCCAGAGCTCGGCGAGGTGCGCGCGGGCGAAGCCGAGGATGTAGGTCTCGAGCCGGCCGGCGAAGACGACGCCTCCTTCGAGCAGGTCGAGGTGCTCGTCCCAGAACGCGGCGGCGTCGGCCGGCAGGTCGTCCCGGAGGGCCCGGTAGTGCTCCCGGGGCGCCCCGTCGGCGAGGCCGAGCACGCCGACGAGTCGCTCGTACGAGCCGGTGCGGACCGCCGCGAGCTTCAGCTCGAGCAGCGCGGTCTGGGCCGGGTTCATGTCCACGGCGGTGACGGTGTTGGCGCCGGCGAGGCCGAGGCTGAGCACGTTGTCGCCGGCGCTGCAGATGCAGAGCACGTCGTCGGTGGGGGCGATGCGCAGCCCCTGGCGGAGGAGCTCGTCGTCCTCCCACACCATGGAGTAGCGGAGGGTCGCCTGGGACAGCAGGTCCCCGACTTCGGATCGAAGATCACTCATGCGTTCAGTCGCTCCCGCAGCCCGACCCGGTCGATCTTGCTGTTGTGCCGAGGATCCACCGGGATGGCCTCCACCGTCCAGACCACGAACCCTTCCTGCTTCCGGCGGGACAACTCATCGCGCACGCTCTCCTGCACGACGTCGAGGTCGGCCCCGGGCGCGGGTTGGATGACGATCGTGGGCGCCGCGTCCAGCTGCAGGGCGCACGCGCGGGCGACGCCGTCGAGTTGATCCAGCGCCTCCTCCAGGGGGTAGGGGTGCACGACGCGGTCCCCCACATGGACCAGGTCCTTGACCCGCCCGGTCAGCCACAGCCGGCCCTGGGGGTCCCACCGGGCCACGTCGCCGGTGCGATGCCAGACGCTGCCGTCGCGCTCGAAGAGCTTGTTCGCGCGGGTCGCTTCCTCGTCGTCGAGGTAGCCCCGGTTGACGTGGGGTCCGCGCACGATGAGCTCGCCGGACTCGCCGGTGCCCGCGAGGAAGGGCGTCACCGACTCCGGTCCCAGATCGACCGGCACCGGCTCGGGGAGGTTCACCAGTTCGACCTCGGCGTGTTCGGCGGGGGTGCCCACGAGCACGCCCTCGCCGACCGCGCCGAGCACGTCGTCGAAGTCCACGCTCGCGATCGGCTCGGCCTCGGTGGAGCCGTAGAGCACCAGGCCGCGGACGCGGGGGAGGGTGACGCCGACTCGGGCGCAGAGCTCGCGGGAGACCCGGGCGCCGCCCACGCCCACCGCGGCGAGGGTCGCCGGTGGCTCCGAGGTGCCGTCCTCGAGGCCGTCCAGCAGGCGCGCGATGTAGGCCGGAGCGCCGCTCATCCGGGTGACCCCGTGCAGGGCGGCCCAGGCCCAGACGGTCTTGGCGTCCGCTTCGGCGACGGCGCGGAAGTCGACCGGGGGGAGCACGGTGGGGATGCCGCAGCAGAGGTTGTGCAGCGTCACCACGGGGAAGCAGGGCATGTCGACTTCGCCCGGTTCGGCGGGGAAGTGCTCGGCCAGTGCGAGGTGCTGGGCGGTCAGCAGGGCGTGGGTGCGGTCGGCCCCCTTGGGGCGCCCGGTGCTGCCGGAGGTGAAGGTGATGAGGGCGTGCTCGTCGGCGTCCACGTCCACCGTGGCGGGGGTGCTATCAGGCTGTGCTAGCATGCGCCCGGCGGAGCGCATGAACAGGCCATGGGAGTCGACCGAGTACTTCTTGAGGCCCCACAGGGTGGGGATCCACCAGCGGTGCTTGAGGAGGGCGTGGATCGAGACGATCCCCTTGGCCCGGGACGCCTTCATCGCCGACAGCACCTTCTTGGTCCCCATGCCGGTGTCGATGAGCACGGCGGCCATGCCGGAGGCGAGCAGGCCGAGGACCAGGGAGTACAGATCGAGCCGGACCGGGAACATCACGATGACGCGGTCGCCGCGCCGGAACCCCTGTTTGTGCAGCGCCGCCTGGACCGCGCCGATGCGCTGGGCCAGTTGACCGTAGGTGACGGTGATCGACTGGTGCACGCCGTGCTCGTCCCAGGAGAACGGGAGCACCAGCGCGGTGCCCTCGGGCGGGTGCGCGAGGATGCGGTCGACGAAGTTGGCGGGGCCGTCGGGCACGGGTCCCGGAGCGTACCTAGTGGGGCGGGGCGAGGTACGGGAACGACGGCTGGAAGGCGACGTCGTTGGCGACCGGGTTGAGGCCGACCAGGATGTAGGGGTCGTGGACCGAGAGGTCGAGCAGAATGATGCTCAGGGTCAGGTCGACGACGGGGTCCGTCAGCGTGCGGCCGTTCGGGTACCCCGAGGGCTGGGTGAGGTCGAGCAGCAGGCTGTCCGGGATGATCAAGGGGCTGGTCTGGAGGGTGCACGCGAAGGGCTCGCACGGAGTCAGGCCGAACAACTCGAGTTCTGCGGCGAAGATCAGGTTGTACTGCTCGATGGACGCGAGGATCTCCTCCACGAAGTACGCGTCTACGTCGTCCTGGGGTCGGCCTCGTTGTAGTCGTCCTTCGACAGGATCAGGAGCGTGTTCGTCAGGGGGGTGCCGACCCGATCGCGCCGGGAATAGCTGGCGGGCGAGTTGGTGGCGAACACGAAGTCATCGGCCGCGTCGTCGTCGTCGGATGCGTCGTCGTCGTCGGATGCGTCGTCAGCGTCGGTGGCGTCGTCGTCGTCGGTTGCGTCGTCGTCATCGGAGGACGCGGCGCTGTCATCGTCGTCGCCACCGCCGCCTCGTCGGGTCGGGGGACAGGCCAGCAGGAGGCTGAGGAGGGACAGCAGGGCCGCCCAGGTGATCAGGGTGCGCAGGGTCATCACCACCTCCTACAACCGGCCCGAGGTGGCCCACACCCGCATCGAGTCGGCCGTGGGGGCGGGGGACTCGAACACGACGGCGCTGGTGTTGGTGCCGGCGAGCCCGTCGGTGGCGGTGAACGCGATGGTTCCGGTGGAGAGTGAGTCGCTGAACCCCTGCAGGTCGAAGAAGAAGGGGTCGTCGGCGTTGCCCGCCCAGAAGCTGTAGCCGGCCTCTTCGTTCACCGTCTCGACGGGGCCGTCGATGAAGAGCGAGCCGTCCGAGGACGACTCCAGCTCGACCTGCACGCCCCAGTCGCCGGAGCCGTTCTGCCCGAAGCGGAACCAGAGGTTCTCATCCGCGGTCTGGTCGTCGTTGTAGTCGACGTGGATGCCGAGGATGGTCTCGTCGTCGTAGGTGGCAGTCTCGCTCAGCGGCGCGAAGGTGAGGATCAGGACGAGGTTCCCAGAGTCGACCCAGGCGTACAGGTCGCCCAGGTCGGCGGCGGGGTCGGCCTGCACCAGCGGGGCCTCGGCGTGGTCCGCGGCGATCGCGACGGCGGCGACGGCGGCGACGGCGGCGACGGCGACGAGGGTGGCGGCCAAGATGGCTCGTTTCATGGTTCCTCCAAGGCGCAGATGGTACTGCTTTCGGCGTGACTGACCACACCGCAAGTCCCAAGCATCTGATCGCGTGGATGAACGAGCGCTTCCCGCCGTCTCACGGCGTGCTCTTCCTCATCATGTACGTCACGGCGTTGCTGTTCGGGCAGTTCGTGGCCGGCGCGGGCGCACTCAGCGTCAGCGTTCAGGGCCTGATCGGCTTCGCGGGCGCGTGGAGCTTCTTCCTGATGCTGCGCGTCTTCGACGAGCACAAGGACTACGACCTGGACCTGCTGAACCACCCCGAGCGGGTGCTGCAGAGCGGGAAGGTGACCCTGGGCCACCTCAAGGTGCTGGGCGCGGGCGCCATCGCGACGCAGGCGGTGGTGTCGCTGTGGTTCGACGGCTGGACGGTCGGTCCGGTGACGCAGTGCTGGGCGGTCGTGATCGTCTGGTCGTCGCTGATGGCCAAGGAGTTCTTCGTCGGCGAGTGGCTGGAGAAGCGGCTGGTGCTGTACGCGCTGTCGCACATGGTCGTGATGCCGATGGCGTTGGTGTGGATGGCGACGATGGGAGCGGGGCGGATCGAAGCGGCCGACTTCGCGCTGCTGGCGGCGCTGTCGTTCCTGTCCGGGGCGGCGTTCGAGGTCACGCGCAAGACCAAGGGACCGGAGGAGGAGCGGGACACGATCCAGAGCTACTCCCAGGTCTGGGGCGCACGGGGCGCGGCCGCGATCGTGGCGGTGCTGCTGGTGGGCCAGGCGGCCGTCGAAGTGCTCCTGCTGAAGACGATCGCGATCGCCCACTGGGGCTGGTACGCGGGGCTCGCGGCGACGTTCGTGCTGCCGGCGGCCGCGCTGGCGAAGTACGTGCAGGCGCCCTCGACCAAGGGCCGCGAGGCCAACGAGGGCGGGGTGTCGATGGCGATGCTCGGCGCCTACGTGCTGCTGTTGGCGGCCATGATCGCGGTGCGGTCCATCGTCTGGACCGGCTAGTCAGCGGCGGCCAGGACCACGGGGTAGGTCACCTTCACGGGGCCGTTGTCCGGCGGGCTGAACCACAGGTCTGAGAACACGTTGAGTGCGCAGCTCTCCATCATCGGGTGCTCGACGGTGGTGTCGGCGATCCCGAGCTCCGTGATCGCTGCCAGGGGGGTGCCGTCTTCGGCCGCCTCGCCGTCCTGCGGTACGTCGATGACGATCTCGAAGAGCACGCGGCCGCCGATGTCGGGGTCGACGTTCAGCCACGCCTGGTAGCACTCGCGCAGTTGGGGGAGGGCCTCGCGCACGGCGGCGTCGATGCCCTGCGGGTCGACCGACCAGATGGTGCGGAGCTCGTTGGGGTCGGACGGTTCGGGGTCGTCGAGGGTGGGATCGGGCTCGGCGGTGTCGTCGTCGTCTTCGACCGGTTCGGGGCGGGGCGGGGCCGCGCGGGCCGCTTCGGTCCCGGAGCGGTCGGGGGAGCCGGCGGAGGGGGAGCGGGTGGCAGAGCGGGCCCGCTCGAACGGGATCTCCGAGTTTGGCGGCGCTCCGTCGGGCACGCCCAGGTCCACGGACGCGGGCGTCGGCGCGGGTGTGGGCGCGGTGGGCGTGGGGCTGCGGAGGTAGGCCATGGCGCCGAGGACGACGAGCACGGCGAGGACGGCGAGGACGAGGGCGCGCGGGTTCATCCCGGCCATCGTACTTCGGTCGGGGCTCCGGACCCCACGGCGGCTGGGCAGGTAGCGTGCCTCATGCGCTCGCACCCGCTGATCCAGCGCCTCCTCGGCCTCGGACTCCTCGCCGTGCTCCTCGCCGGCGCCCCCCTCGCCCCCGCTTACGCCGACGAACCGGACCCCGAACCGGAGCTGAGCGAAGAGGCGATGCGCGAGACGCTGCTGCTGCTCCAGCGGCGGCGCATCGCGCTGCAGGTCCACCAGGTGCTGGCCGAGACCGCGTTCGTCGCCGTTCTGACCTCGGCGAGCCTGTCGACGGTGGGAACCGTGCTCCGCTTCGCCGGCGTGCCCAAGGCAGACCTCGTCCCCCTCGACGTCGCCGAGTTCGTGTCCTCGATCGTCGCGGCGGGCACCTACTCCCCCGCCGGGATCATCGCCTGGGCGGCCCCCTCACCCACCGGCTACATCACCGGCAAAGGCATCAAGGCGCCGTTCGACGGCCGCGCCGAACACATCCTGTTGTCGATCCTCCACGGCCTGCTCTACGGCGCCTACTACTCGACCGGCATCGCCCTGCTGGCCGGGGTCCCCGACCAGGTGCGCCAACCGCTCGCCATCGGCCACGCCGCCTGCGGATTCGGAGCCGCCATCGTCATCGGCATCGCCGACCACACCGTCGGCACCCGCTAGCGCTCCAGGCGTCCGCGCAGCTTCTTGTGCGCGCGGCTGATCCGGGCGCGCACCACGTCGTGGCTGAGGCCCAACGCCTCCGCGATCTCCGGTCCCTTCCATCCCCGTGCGTCCGCGAGGATCAGGATCGCGCGGTCCTCCGGGGCCAACGACTGCAGCGCCTCGGCCAGCGTCTCGGCCAGCTCGGCCCGCGCCGCGAGCTCCTCGGGGGAGTCATCGCCCGCGACGATCTCCTCGTCCCGCACGTGCAGCGCGGGGTCGTTCTTGCGCCCCCTCCGCATGCGGCTGCAGGCGGTCGCGACGAGGCGCACCAACCAGCGGTCGACCCGTCCTTCGCCCCGGAAGCCCTCGCCGTACGTCCACGCTCCCAGGGCCGCGTCCTGCACGGCGTCCCGCGCGTCTTCCTCTGAGGAGCAGTAGCGCCGCCCCGCGGCGAGCAGCTGCCGTCCGTAGCAGCGGGTGAGCCGATCGAGCACGGCGACATCACCGCTCCGGAGCAGGGCGGCGATGTCGTCGGGATCGCAGAGGGGATCGGCGAGCAGGTTGGTCACGCGGTCGGCAGGCTCTCCAGGGCAGCGGTGAGGCGGCGCTCGACCTCGGTCGCGACAGGCGCGAGATCGGGGTTGTCCACCACCATGAACATCTTGCCGGGGTGGATCGCGGAGACCACGGTGCCGCCGTCGGGCTCCTCCGAGACCACCACGTTGCACGGCAGCAGCAGGCCGATCGCGGGCTCCGCTTGCACGGCCGCGTGGGCCATCGGCGGATTGCACGCGCCCAGGATCGTGTAGCGACGGCCAAGGTCGACGCCGAGCTTGGCCTGCAGCGTCGACTCCATGTCGATGGTCGTCAGCACGCCGAAGCCCTGCTCCTTGAGCGAGGCGGTCACGCGTTCGACGGCCACGTCGTGGTCCATCGCGGGGAGGGTCCGGGTCAGGCCGTAGGACGGTTGGCCGAAGTGGGTCATGCGCTCTGCTCCAGTGCGTCGACCTCGTGGGTGACGCCGTTGACGATCATCACTTCGCTCAGCGGCATGGCGCGCCGCAGCGTCGCGGAGATCGCACAGTACTTGTCTCGGCTGAGGGCGATCCCCTTGCGCAGCTTGTCCAGCGGGAGGTCGTCGCCCTCGAAGCGGTAGGTGATGCGAGCGTTCAGGTACCGCCGGGGGTGCTCGTCGGCGATGTCGCCCTCGGCGCTGACTTCGAACGACGCCGGCTCGATCCGCATCTTGCGCATCACCGCCGCGACGTCCATCGCCGTGCAGCCCGCCAGCGCGGACATGAGCAACGGCTTGGGGCGCGTGCCGAGGCCCCGCCCGCCCCCCGCTTCACTGGCGTCCATCACGAGGGGGAAGCCGTCGGATTCGGCGTCGAAGGTCATGCCCTCTCGCCAGGTCAGGGTGCTCGATTCGGTCGTCATGATCTCACTCCTTTGATTGCAGGAGCCAGTGGGGCCCCGGAGTGTGACCGATGACCTGAAACGAATCGGTGATCGATCCCAGGGTAGGGTGCAGACGTGCTCGTCCGCGCCGCCGTCATCGCTGTCCTGCTGCTCAGTGCCTCCGCCCACGCGGGCGAGGTGACGGTGCACACCGACGACGGTCACGTGATCGCGAGCACCCGGGTCGTCGCTCCCATGGCGGCGGCGCGTGCGCTGCTGTCCAGCCCCGAGCGGATCGCGAGGGTCGACGGTCGCGGCACCCAGGTCTCGTCCCGGACCGAGGACGGCTGCGTCGTCTCGGACGTGGTCGCCCGCAGCGGGTTCAAGGAGATCGAGTACACCTCCCGCAGCTGCCCTGTCGCCGAGGGCTTCCGGGGGACGCTCGTCGCCAGCGAGCAGCTGCGTGAGTTGGAGGCCCGCTGGACGCTCGCCGAGGCCGACGGTCAGCTCGTCATCGAGTACGACCTGTACGTCGTCCCGCGGCTCAGGATCTCGCCGAAGATCGTCGCGACGCTGTCCCGCGGCGCGGTGCGCAGGCTGGTCGAAACGATCGGCGAGGAACTCGAACGCGAGGCCGGCACGGCCCCCTGACCGATCAACTCGTTGGGCGATGCCTGTGCGAGTGGAGAGCCTTCTGACCGTTCGCTGATACGCTCCGGTCCGATGTCCACGGACCCCAACGTCGTCGGCGGCAAAGCTGCCGGCCTCGCCCGCCTCGTCGACGCGGGCGCCAACGTGCCCTCCTTCTTCGCCCTCGCGGGGGACGAGTTCGTCGAACACCTGCGGCGGGCGAACCTCTTCGCGGACGTCGCCTCGGCCCTCAAGCACGCCGGTGCGGACGAGGTCCCGGTGGTCGCGGCGCGGCTGACCGAGCGGCTCCTGCAGACCGGGGTGGGCGACGAGCTGCGGGCCTACATCGGCGCGAAGCTGTCCCCCTGGGGCGACGTCCCCATCGCCGTGCGCAGCTCCATGGTCGGCGAGGACTCGGCGTCGGCGTCCTTCGCCGGACAGCTGGAGAGCTTCCTGTACCGGCGCGGGCTCGACTCGGTCTGTGAGGCCGTACTCCACTGCTGGGCCTCCGCCCTGGGCGAGCGCGTGCTCGTCTACCGCCTCCGCCTCGAAGGCCAGCTGACCGTGCCCCGCGTCGGCGTCGTCGTGCAGGAGATGGTCACCGGCGAGGTCAGCGGCGTCATCTTCACCGCCCACCCCGTCACGGGCCGACGTGACCACACCCTCGTCACCGCCGCCTGGGGCCTCGGGGAGGGGGTCGTCTCCGGCGTCTGCAACGCGGACGACTACGTGGTGGGGCACGACGGCGAGGAGGTCGACCACGCCGTCGCGGACAAGGACCTGCGGCTGGTGCGCCCGCCGGACGGCTCCCCCGGAACGTTGGAGGAGTCGGTCCCCGAAGCGGATCGAGGCCGCCGCTGCCTCGACCCCGCGGGCGCCGCTCGCGTGGCCCGAGAAGCGGTTCGCATCCAGCGCGCCTTCGGAGCTCCCCAGGACATCGAGTACACGCTCCGCGGCGACGAGCTGTTCCTCCTCCAGGCGCGCCCGATCACGAAGCTGCCGGAGCCCGAAAACACCGACGGACCCGTCGTCGTGTTCGACAACAGCAACATCCAGGAGAGCTACTGCGGGGTCACCACGCCGCTGACTTTCAGCTTCGCCCAGCGCGCGTACGCGTCTGTCTACGAGCAGACGATGCGGGCGGTGTCGCTGCCGGAGTCGGTGATCGGCGCCCACGCCCCGATGCTGCGCAACCTGCTCGGGCTCGTCCGGGGCCGCGTCTACTACAACATCAACAACTGGTACCGCGGCCTGCTCCTGCTGCCTTCGTTCGGCACGAACAAGGAGGACATGGAGGCGATGATGGGGCTGACCGACCCGGTCGACCTCGTCCAGGACACGACCCTGACGATGGGCCAGAAGCTGGCGAAGCTCCCCGGGATGCTGCTGACGCTGTGGCGGCTGATGCGCCAGTTCCGCGCCTTGCCCCGGTCGGTGGCGGGCTTCCTCGCGGATTTCGAGGCGAGCTACGCCGCCGTCGATCGGGGCACCTTCGCGACGGCCACGTTCAGCCAGCTGATGGACAAGCTGGACCTGCTGGACGACCGCATGCTCGGCCGTTGGCACGTGCCGATCGTCAACGACTTCTACGTGATGATGACCACCGGCAAGCTCCGCCGGCTGCTCGGTGACGACCTCGCGCCGCTGTACGCGGGGCTGATGAGCGGCGAAGAGGGGATCGAGTCCACCGAGCCGACCAAGGCGTTGATCCGGCTCGCCGCCTACGCCCGCACCGAGCCCGCGCTCGCCGATGCGGTGCGCTCCTGGCCGGCTGACGCCGACGCCCTCGCTGGCGACGCGGAGTTCCAGCGCCAGCTCGCCGCCTACATCGAGCGCTACGGCGACCGCGTGATGGGGGAGCTCAAGCTGGAGACCATCACCGCGCGCACCGATCAGACCTTCGTCTTCGACTGCCTGCGCGGCTTCCTCGACCGGCCCGATCTCGATCCCGAGTCGTTGGCCCGCCGCGAACGCGAGCTCCGCGGGGAGGCCGAGGCGTCCGCCGGTCCCCGGATGCGCAAGCTCCGTCCGGCGCTGCGCAAGGCCCGCGAGGCGGTCAAGAACCGCGAGAACATGCGGCTCGCCCGCACCCGCATGTTCGGGCTGTACCGCGACGTCTACGCCGCCCTCGGCCAACGCCTCGCCGAGGTGGACCGCCTCCCCGATGCCCGGGACGTCTTCTTCCTCACCGTCGAGGAGCTGCGCGCCTTCCACGAGGGCACCTCCACCGGCACCGACCTCGCCGGCCTCGCCGCCGTGCGCAAGGCTGAATTCGCCGGCTACGCCGCGACCCCCGAGCCGCCCCACCACTTCTCCACGCGCGGTCCGGTCTCCCTCGGCAACCGGTACCGCGGCCCCGACCGGCCCGCCCCCGACGGCGACGCCACCGTGCTCCAGGGGATCGGCTGCTACCCCGGGATCGTGGAGGCCGACCTGCGCGTCATCCTCAGCCCGGACGACGGCCTCGACGTGAACGGCCGCATCCTCACCACCGTGCGCACCGACCCCGGCTGGGCGCCGCTGTTCCCCGCCGCCGCCGGCATCCTCGTGGAGCGCGGCAGCACGTTGAGCCACTCCGCCGTGGTCGCCCGCGAGCTCGGCATCCCCGCCGTCGTGGGCGTGCCCGGCCTGCTCCAGATCGTGGAGGACGGCGAGCCCGTCCGGCTGGACGGCGCCACCGGCACGGTCGAGAGGCTGCGCGATGCTCCCTGACGGATTCGTCGATCTCCCCGCCCTCGTCTTCGCCGACGACCCCGGCTGGATCCCCGAGGAGCCGGCGTCCGTTCAGAAGGCCTTCAGCGCCCACAACGCCTGGTTCCAGCAGGGGGAAGCGGCCGCGTTCTGCAGCCCCGGATCGGCCCGCGTGGCCGCCTTCTTCCAGCCCGAGTTGCGCGTCGAGGACCGACGCGTCGCCTTCTTCGGCTACTGGTGCAGCGCGGGCGACGGCGGCGACGCCGAGCTCTTCGCCCAGGCCGAGGCGTGGGCCCGCGATCGCGGCGCGCAGGACGTCTACGGCCCCATCAACTTCACCACCTACGGCCACTACCGAATCCGCTTGTCGGTGGAGTCCGATGAGGCGACGACGTTCCCCGACGAACCCCACAACCCGACCACGTGGCCGGGGATCCTGGAGGAGGCGGGCTACTCTCTCGATCAGCAGTACCTGACCCAGACGGGGCTCGGCGCGATGGGCCTGGTGGTCGCCCAGATGAAGAGGCCGGTGGTCGATCAGCTGCTGTCCGAGGGCTACCGGGTCGAGTCCTTCACCCACGCCGACTGGATGGACCGGCTGCGCGAGCTGCACGGCATCATCGACGCGGTCTTCGGGGCCAACTTCGCCTACTCGCCGCTGAGCTGGCCGACGTTCGAGGCCAAGTGCGGCGAGGGCTTCATCCGGCGCGCCGACCCCGAGGTCTCCACCGCCTGCTACGGCCCCGACGGCTCCCTCGCCGGCTTCTTCCTCGTCTACCCCCACTACGGCGCGCTGGTCTGCCAGGGCGCGGGGGCGGACCGGGCCCCCACCGGGGACCTGGACTTCGCCACCCACTGGCCTCAGCTGAAGGACCGCCCCTGGCGCGCGGCGATCGCCAAGACGGTCGGCGTGAACCCGGCTCACCGGGGCAAGGGCGTGATGGCGGCGCTGACCGGAGGCATCTTCGAGCGCGGCGCCGAGCGCTATCCGCACTGGTACGGGGCGATGATTCGGCAGGGGAACCTGAGCAGCAACTACGCGCGCGGCAACACGACCGGCGAGCGCTGGTACGGCCTCTACCGCAAGCGCCTGGACTAGCGCGCCCGGCGTCTACTTCCTCGGTGGCGGCCTGAACCTCAGGTTGGGCGGACCGTCCTTCTTCAGCTCCATGCGCTGGTAGGCCAGGTAGCTGACGACGAGGAAGTCGCAGACCAGCATCAGCAGGATCAGGAACCACGTGAACGGGTTCGCCGCCGAGATGGGCGCGAGCGCGAAGTGGGCGCAGTTCTCGGCGAACTGGAACGCCGCCGTGGCTCCGTCGGGGTCGTAGAGTCCGGGCGCGTGCATCGCCTCGAAGCCGGTCGCCCCGTCGGGGTTGCAGCCGGGAATGGATGCGGTGCCCCCGGGCCGCTCGGAGCCGTCCACGTAGCGGTACAGCTGCCACACCGCCAGCCCGGTGAAGAGATCCCCGACCGCGCGCCACACGATGGCGGCGAACGAAATCCCATCGCCGCCGGCGCCGCCATTGAAGCTGTCGGCGTGGTCCTGGCGTTCCCACACGAACAGCGGGAACTGCACGGCGATGATGGAGACCGCGAGGATCGCGGCGCCGACGCCGTCCTTCATGCCCGTCCAGTCGACGAAGCAATACATGCCGATGGTCGCGAGGATGACCGCGCCCGGCACCGCCAGGTAGGGCCGCTGCGCCAGCAGCGATCGAGGCATCGACTCCTTCGCGTACATCGCGCATTGCACGAGCAGGATCGAGTCCATGATCAGCCACAGGACCTCGAAGTAGATCGCGTAGCCGAACTCGGGGCTGATCTTGTGGATCGGCCAGATGAAGATGAAGCAGAACTCGTACGCGAACATCACCGCGGCGGCGATCAGCGGCGAGGCGTACATCTTGTCCTTGTGCGCCTACCGGATCATCAGGATGTAGCTGATGATCCAGGTGGGGTACGTCAGCCCCATCGTCACGATGTTGACCCAGGATATCTCCGAGAACGTGATCTCGTAGAGTTGCTGCCAGTCGTGGCTGATCACCGCATCGACAGCATGTGGTGCATCGCCTCGCTGACGCACGCGTAGTACCGCTCGATCTGATCGTCCTGGCTGTGCGCCAGCGTCTGGGCGCGGCGGAAGTACTCCAGCGACGCGCCCTTCATCCCGAAGCCGCCGAGCACGAGGCCGGCGTTGGCCAGCAGCGACCGCCGGGGCACCGCCCGCGAGCGCTCCTGGAGGTTCAGCGCCCACATCGCCACGGCGGGGAACACCAAGGGCGACTCGTACTCCCAGTAGGCGATGTTGATGAGGATGCGTCCCAGCTCCGCGGCCTCCTCGAGGCGAGCGTCCAGCGGCTTGGCGCGGAGCATCAGCCCCGGGAACCAGCGGTGCAGGTTCTGCCGCATCATCTGGCTCATCATCAGCCGGCCCCAGCCGCCGTCGGAGGTGGGCACCTTCATCCCCAGCTCCCCGAACCCCCGCCGCACCAGCTGGTCGCACTGAGCGTGCTGGCCCAGGTCGAGCCGGGCTCGCGCGAGGTGTCGCACCCACCTCGTCCGCTGCAGGGGGGTGGTGACCGCGTCGGCCTTGTCGGCGTACTTCGCGGCCAGTTCGAGCACCTCCTGGAACAGGCGAATGCCTTCCGCCGCGGTCCCCATGTCGATCGCCCGGGCCCCCGCGAGCTCCAGGAACTTCACGGTCTCGGGGAGCATGCGGGCGCCGCTGAAGTGGTGGGCGAGCACCGCGTACTGGGGCGCGAGGGCGTCGGCGTGGTGCTCCTGCAGCCAGGCGCGGTCGAGGCGTGGATGGTTCGCCGGGCGCCCGAGACGAGGGACTCGTAGGCGATGCGGCGCACGATCGCCTGCCGCATGGCGAAGGCGTCGGAGTCGACCCGATCGAGGATGCCGGCTCCCACCAGAAGCTCCAGGGTCGCGACGGTGCTGTCGCTCCGACCGGCTTCGGGGAGCGCGGCCTCCAGGAGGGCCGGCGAGAACTCCGTGCCGATGACCGCGGCCGTCTTGACCAGCAGCTGCTGCAGGGGGCTCAGCCGGTCCAGGCGACCCATCGCGAGCCCCTCGATGGTCGCGGGAATCGACAGCTCGGCCAGCGACCCGGCGTCGGCCTCGGTGAGATCGATGGGCTCCGAGCCGGAGGTCAGCGCGCCGATCAGCTCGCCGCAGAAGAAGGGGTTGCCGCTGGGCCGCTCGACCAACCACGCGACCACGGCGGGGGAGACGGTGGCACTCCCCGTCTGCTGAAGCAGGAGCTGTTCGATCGCGTTGCGGCCGAGACGCTCGGAGCGTGATGCGGTGCTCCGCGAGGGCCCGCAGCTCATCCGCGGGGTCCTCCCCGGTGCCCTGCGGACGGGCCGTGACGACCACGGTCAGCCCGAGCTTCGCGCGGATCACTTCGAGGATGAGCTCGGCCGAGGCCGAGTCGGTCCAGTGGGCGTCCTCGAGGCCGAGCACGACGGCGTCCCGCTCGGCCCGTTGGGCGAGGAGATCGACGATGAGGGCGCGCGTGGTTTCGCCGCGGGCCAACCCCGTCAGGGCGGTCGTGGCCTCGTTGTCCGGGAGATCCAGCTCCAGCAGGGAGGACAGCAGCGGGAGCAGGTCGCGCCGCTCCGGGTCGTAGGCGAGCTGAAGCTGGAGCGCCTGCGTCCGGTCGGCCGGGGTGCCGTCCGGGGGGAGCCCGAGGGCGCCGGGCAGCAGCTCCGCCCAGGCCCCGTACGGTGTCCCCTGCCGGGTCGGGAGGGAGTGGCCGATGTGGCTTTCGATGCCCTCGGTGCGCAACTGGGCCAACGCCTCGATCACGAGCCGCGACTTGCCCACCCCCGCCTCGCCCTCGACGAGCACCACGCAGGAGCCGGCCGTGCGCGCGGTGCGCAGCAGTCGGATCAGATCCGACATCTCGTCCTGTCGTCCCACGAAGGCGAGGTGTTGGCCGGCGGCCCTCGCATCCACGGCCGCTTTGAGGGCGGTGGGGCGGAAGCAGCGGGTCGGCTCGCGCAACCCGCGCGCCTGCATCGGCGGCAGCTCGGTCCACTCGGCCGCGCCCCTGGCGGCGCGATGGGTCGCCTGGTCGACGGTGACCCCGGGCCCCGCGCTCATCAAGCGGGCCGACAGGTTCACCACGTCCCCCGATCATCGTGTACTCGCGGCGCACTTCGCTGCCCACGGGCCCGCAGAACACCTTGCCGGTGGTGACTCCGATGGCCGCGTCGCTCCCCTGCGCACGCAGCGCTTCGTCGATCGCGACCGCGGCCTCGACAGCGGCAGCCGGCTTGTACTCCAGGCGGGCCGACGGGAGCCCGAAGGCGGCGACCACGACCACCCCCTTGTCGTCGACCGACACCTTGTCGAGGGCACCGCCGTGGGCATAGAGGTGGGTCTGCAGCTCCGCGATCGCCTGGTGCAGGCGCTCGGCCCACCCTTCGCCGAAGACCAGCACGCCGGTGATCTTGATGAAGAGCACCGACACCATCCGGTGCTCGGCGAGGAAGGCGCCCAGCCCACCATGGAGGTGGGTGCGGACGACGGCCGGGAGGTAGGACTCGAACGTCGCCGAGCTGACCTCCACGGGCACGGTGTCGGTGCCCGCGAACGCGACCGGAGGAAGGGTGTCGTGGGTGCCCGTCAGCGTGGTCCCCGACTCCGTCTCGGTGCCCGTGAAGAGGCTGTCGCAGAGGCCCCAGGCATCGGGCGAAGCGACGACGGGACCCCGCGCGGCGTGCCGGATGGTCTGCCCGATCTGGGTCATCGCGGTACCCCCCGCGACCAGCTCTCACCGCCCCCGCACGCCCCCGATGCGGGCCGCCGAGAAGGGGCCGGCGCCGAGGCCGACCCGCAGGGACAGTGGAACGTCGTCCACCGAGGCGTGGCGCTCCATCGAATCGGCGATGGCGAGAACGCACTCGCCGGCGGCTGCGACCGCCTGCTGCAGCCCGCCGAGGTCGTCCGCGAACCAGACCGCGAGAAGGGCGTCGCCGGCGAACTTGACTACCTCCCCGCCGAGGTCGGCGACGATGTCGACCCACCGACCGAACTGCTCGTCCAGGACCGCCGTCAGGCGATCGATGCCTTCGGCTCCGTGCTCGCCGATCAGCTTCTCGCTGAGCTGGGTGAATCCGGAGATGTCGGAGAGGAGGACCGCGGCTTCGCTGTCCACGGTGACGAACGTCTTCTCACCCCCGGCCGCGGCGAGGCGGCCGCCAGCCGCGCGGGGAGCAGGCTGGTGAACTCGCCGGTGTGTCCCACTCGGGATCCAGGTTCGGGCATGCCCTTCCTTCCGAATGCCACTCTAGCGGAGGGACGTCACCACGTTTTCCAGGTCGCCCGAAAGCAGCGTGCGGACATCCAGGAGAACGCGACCGTCCTCGACCCGGGCGACCACCGGCGGGTCCGAGCGACGCAGCCGGTCGGCGATGGCGTTGGCGCTGTCCTGCGACGACGTCACGGCCACCGCGGCCGACGCGATGCGCACCAGGGGGCTGCTGCCTCCGCCGGTGGTCGCATCGACGGCGACGACCTCGGTGGCGTAGCGGTCCCCGTGGGCATGGATGATGGCGGCGGCGAGGGACTGCGCTGCCGCGGTGACGTCCTCGAGCGGGCGCGCGAGCATGGCCGCCGTCGGGATTTCGCCCCCCGTGGGGTCCCGCTCCCAGGCCCGCAGCGTCGCCTCCAGCGCGACGAGGGTGAGCTTGCCCGGCCGCACCATGCGCATGACCGGGTGGCGGCGGAGCCGTTCGATGACCTCCTGGCGGCCCGCGGCGATCCCGCACTGCGGGCCTCCCAGCAGCTTGTCCCCGCTGAACAGGACGAGGTCCGCGCCCGCGTCCAGCGATCGGCGGACCGAGTCGGTGCCGAGGGTGGGATCGCCGTGCAGCTGCCCGGAGCCCAGGTCGTGGACCACGAGGGCGCCCGCCGGGCGGGCCAGCTCCACCAGCTCTTCGATCGTCACCTCGTGGGTGAACCCGACCACCGCGAAGTTGCTCTGGTGGACCTTCAGCAGCACGGTCGCACCCGCGTCCAGCGCGGCGGCGTAGTCCTTCGGCCACGTCCGGTTGGTGGTGCCGACCTCGACCATGCCCGCGCCGCTGGTCTCCATGATGTCGGGTATGCGGAACGAGCCGCCGATCTCCACCAGCTCGCCCCGGCTGATCGCGACCCCCGAGCCGTCCCCGGCGAGGACGGCCAGCGCGAGGAAGGTGGCTGCGGCGTTGTTGTTGGCGACCACGACGTCGGCGCAGTCGAGCACCCGCGCGAAGGCGGCGGCGACCTTGTCGAGCCGGTTGTCCCGTTCGCCGCTGTCCAGGTCCATCTCGACGTTGACGTAGCCGCCGGCGGTGTCGGCGACGGCTTGCAGAGCGGCCGGGGACAGGGGCGCTCGGCCCAGGTTCGTGTGGAGGATGACGCCGGTGGCGTTGATCACGCGGCGGAGCACCGGCCGCACGTCCGCTCGAGCCCGCTCCACCGCCTGGGCGACGACGACGTCGACGGTGCAGTCGGCCACGGTCGCCTCCCCCGCGGCGATCGCCTCACGGAGCGCTTGCACCACCGCCCGGCAGGCATCCCGGCGGGCGGGGCGTCCGACCTCGCGCGCGACCACCCAGGCGCCGTGCTCGAGCAGCCGGTCGATCGCCGGAATCGCTCGGAATGCCGCTGCGTTGGACGCTTCTGTCATCCGCCGGAGTGTACTCTTGATGCATCGAAACCGTCGCTCCGCTGTTCACCGCGCTCATCGCGCTTTCGATGGCCATCTCCACGCTCATCCGAGGGGCGCGCGAGCGGATTCACCAAGAATACGCCTACCTCGCGGGCGTCATCTCGATCATCTTCCTGTGCCTCTTCTTCCTCGTGCTCAGCGACGAGCGGGCGTGGCAGTACGCGCTGATGGTGTCGGCCCTGATGGTGGCTCCCGCGAGCCTCCAGGTGTTCGCCCAGATCCTGGTCAAGTACGACCCCCCGTTCCGCCACTTCGTGCCCGTGCTGTACGTGCTCGCAGCGCTGCAGATCGTCGCGATCGTGCTGATCGGTCCGGACAGCCCGTTCGTCGTCGCCGCCAACGCCACGCTGGTGTTCGGGGGACTGCTGATTCAGATCGTGTGGGTCTACCGCTTGAGCCGGCAGCTCGACCGTCCGATCGAAGCCAGCCGGGTCGGCTACCTGCTGTGGTCGGGCGCCTTCGCCGTCGGTGCGATGGGGCTCGAGATGGCCTTCATCGACTGGAACATCTACCGGAACCTGCCCCCCGGCGAGCAGGTGCTGTTCCCGCCCTTCGGCTCGCTCGCCACCGCCGCCTGGATCTACTTCCTCGGGCAGGTGATCCAACGCCACCGGCTGCTGGAGCGCGACGAGATCATCTCCCGCATCGTCGTCTTCATCGTCATGGCGATGCTGGTGGGGGCGGTCTACGGCGTGCTCGTGCGCCTCGTCGGCCAGCCGGCGGGGCCCTTCGCGGAGGCGGTGAACATCCTCATCGCGTCGATCCTGGTGCTCATCCTGTACGAGCCAGTGAAGCTCGCGATGGAGAACCAGGTGGCCCGCTTCGTTGCCCGTGAACGTACCGAGCACCTGTCCGCGCTGGCCGATCTGAAGCAGCGGCTCCCCGGGCTGATCGAGCTTGGAAGCCTGTTGGACGCCATCTTCGACGGCACGTTGTTCGTCGGTCGGTTGGATCTCATGTCGATCTACCTCTACGACGAGGTCCGGGACGGCTACCGACTGCGCCGCTGGCAGGGCGACCCGGAGCAGGCGCTGATGCCCGCCATCGCCCCGCGCCCCTTCACCGACGGCTTGCAGGAGGGCCGCCGCCGCTACCTGCTGGAGGAGCTCGAGGGACAGACCGGCCGCTTCGTGGAGCCCCCCGAGTGGCTGGAAGGCGTGGTCGCCACGATGCAGGCGCTCCAGTCTGATCTGTGTCTCCCCCTGCGCACGGGCGCGACCATCCTCGGGTTCTGGAACCTGCGGCTCCGTCCCGCGACGCAGGCCTTCTCCGAGGAGGAGTTGGACGCGCTCCAGGGGCTGGCCGACCAACTGGCGGTGATGATCGACAATTCGCGCGCCTTCGAGCGGATGAAGGAGCGCGACCGCCTCGCCGCGCTGGGCGAGATGTCGGCCGGCCTCGCGCACGAGATCCGGAACCCCCTGGGCGCCATCAAGGGCGCCACCCAGGTGCTCGCCCGCAGCGCGGAGGGGCGCAGCGAACGGGAGGTGGAGTTCTTCGGGATCATCGTCGAGGAGGTCGACCGCCTCGACACCGTCGTGCGCCAGTTCCTGGACTACGCCCGCCCCATGCGGATGGAGACCGAGGAGCTGCCTCCGGACGTGCTCCTGGGCGGCATCCTCGCCATGGCGGAGGCTCAGGGGCTCCCCGGCGGCATCGAGGTGGACTACGAGCCCGCCCCCGACCTGCCGGCTGTCCCCATGGATGTGGAGAAGCTCAAGCAGGTGCTGCTCAACGCCTTCCGCAACGGCGTGGACGCCATGCAGGGGAGCGGCGGCACGCTGACGGTGCGGGCCGCGCACGTGGACGGCGGGCGCCGAAGCTCGCGCATCAACTCGTTGCGTCAGCGCGCGCCTGGAACCGAGGTTCGGATCAAACGCGGGCACCTCAGCACCGCCAGCTGCGTGGAGCTGTCGTTCGAGGACCAGGGCATCGGAATCAAGGCCAAGGACGCCCCGAACCTGTTCATCCCGTTCTTCACGACCAAGGCCGAAGGCACGGGACTTGGACTCGCAATCTCCGAGCGAATCGTCCGCGAGCACGGCGGAGAGATCGAGCTGGAGAGCGTCGAAGGCGAAGGCACGCGGTTCTGCGTCAGGCTTCCCGTCGCTTGAATCCGCCGAGTTAGACGCCCCTTACCACCAGCACTTGCCCACAGCGATGTTCACACCTGTGGAAAAGCCAAGCGCCGCCTGCCCTGAAATGGGCAGAAAACGCTGAAATATCAACAACCAAGAAAATGTCTGCAAACCGCAACTCGGGGGTTGATTCGGGGATCGGAAAGTGATTGGATGGCGCCACGGGGAGCTACAGCAGCACTTCTGTCATTCGTTTGTGGAAATGGGAATTTCCGGTGGCCGGTTCCAACGCACCAGTCGTGACGCCCTCTGATCGGGAACCGCTGACGCGCCTTCGGGTGCGTAGCAGCGGCTCTACCGGTCGTTTGTGGGCGTTTGCGTCGGGCAGCGGAGGGGTCGGCCGGTCGACGTTGGCGGCAGCTCTGGGCACCCGTCTGATCCATCGCGGCCACCGGGTTTGCCTGGTGGACGCCGACTGGTCTGGCCCCACGCTCGCTTCGATGTTGGATGTGCCTGCATCAAGCGCGCGTTCGCCGTGGGACGGCGAAGAAATCGTTCCGGAGAGGACCTCGTACCACGCGGACTTGCGCGTGGTTTCGGGGGCTCCGCCGGTACTCGGGGATCCGTCGCGTCGTGCGTGCCGGCAGCTTCGGGAGCAGATCGACACCCTGGACTACGGTCGGGTTGTGATCGATCTCCCGGCCGGTACGCACGACGCGGCGCTGGACCTGTGGCTCGCCGCCGATCAACCGATGATCGTGGCGGTTCCCGAGCGGCTCCCGCTGGAGGCGACGGCCCGACTCCTGGCGCGCACCTTCGCGCGCCTCGTGGGTCCGTGGTTGGCGCGGCGGTTGGGTGCGGAGCGTTCCCGCGAGGTGATGGCGGAGGCGTGGGACGCCTGCGCCGGTCGCACCGGGACGTGGATGCGGTCGGTGGCGCGGGTCAGTGGCATCGATGCGGACGAGCTCGCGGCGCGGGCCGGACGCAAGCCCCTGTTCCTGGTCTTGAACCGGGTGCGGCGGGGCGACGACGTGGATGTAGGGCACGCCTTGGTGACGGCGGCGGGGCACGGGCTGGGCCTCGACCTCCGATTCCGGGCGGTGATTCCCTTCGAGGACGAGGGTTGGATTCGAGCGCGTAGGAGCGGCGGAGCGGCACCGGGGAGGGCCGATCTGCTGGGCGCGGAGATCGATGACTTGCTCGCGCGGATGGACGAGGACGTGGACGTCCCGTCACCGGGCGACTGGCGTTGGTCCCTGCGGGAGGCGGCGAGCGCGATCGGCGGGTGAGCAGCAGAAGCAGAGAGCAGAGCAGGCGGTAGCGGGGAAGAGGCAGCGGCGAGGGCATGAAGTTCGTAACGCAGGACTACTACGAGATCTTGAACGTGGCGCCGGGTGCGTCGAGTGAAGAGGTGAAGCGCGCGTACCGCATGGTGCGCAAGAGCTTCCGCCCCGACTCGATGGCCATCCACAGCCTCTATTCCGAGGAGGAGACCGAGGCGATCTCAGTGAAGATCGACGAGGCCTTCAGGATCCTCAGCGACCCCGAATCGGCGCGTCGCTACGGCAAGTACAACCGCTCGGGGCGGGCCGGGATGTCGATCCCGCGCGATCCCGATCTCTTCTTCGACCTCGTCCATGACCTGGACGGCAGCTCGCCGATCGAGGAGCTGGCCCAGCAGGTCGCCGCGGCCCGGCACGGCCGCCTAGCCGACGTGGAGCCGCTCCATCCGGAGATGGCCATCGAGGACGAGTTCGACGACTCCCACTACGACCCCAGCGACATCACCGCCCCGGGCACGCAGCTGCCGCTGATGCTGACCCGCCGGCCGGGCGAGCTGGACAGCCACTCGCTCGAGGCGGTGGCGCAGGCCGAGGTGTTCATCGACTCGCTGGAGGAGGTGCCCGCTCCGGGCGCGGCCGTCGCGAGCGTGCCGTCCGCGGCTCCAGCCCCGATGGCGGGTCCAGGGCCCTCGGCGCCGGCGACGATCCGCACGCCGTCCGGTCCCCAGCTGGGCCGCCGCACCATGGACGTGCCGGTGGAGCCGGTGCGAGCCCGCATCGACCCGACTGCCCGGCCGCTTCCCAGCGCGAAAATCTCGCCGGCGGACGCGACCACCCTGGCGGCGACGCCTGCGGTGCAGCAGCAGCAGCAGGACCGTCGTACCTGGATCCGGGAGACGGTGAAGACCCGCGCGGTCGGCCCCATCGAGGTGCAGCCGCTGCCCCGCGAGGAGATCGAAGCGCTGGAGATGGACTGCGGCGGCGTCAGCGGCGAGTTCCTGCAGCAGGTCCGTCGCACGATGAACATCAGCCTCCAGGACATCGCCACGCGCACCAAGATCGGCATCGGCATGCTCCGAGCCATCGAAGCCGACGAGCTGGATCGGCTGCCCGCGAAGGTCTACCTCAAGGGCTACCTCACGCAGATCTGCCGCATGCTCCGCCTGCCGGCCCCCCAGGTCCCCGAGAAGTACCTCCGCCGTCACGGGATCTAGTCGTAGAGTGCTCGGAGCCATGGTTCCAGAAGACGAAGAAGCATTCGAAATCGACGTCGAAGAGGACGACGAGGAGGAAGAGGAAGAGGCCGCCGCAGCGCCGCCTCCGCCCCCCGCCCCGGCCGTCTCCGACGATCCCTCCGATGAGATTCCCCAGGGACTGACCGCTCAGGCGGCGGGCTTCTTCGTGGTGCTGGACAAGCTGCTCCGCGCGACCCGCCTGTACGAGGGGCGCGGCGAGCTCGTCGACCGGCTGCTGCACGAGACCGCCAAGAAGGCCACGCCGGCGTTGGCCGGCGGCGAGTTGACCGTGCGCGTGACTCCCGTCGGGTTGCTGCTGGGCAGCGAGGAGGTGACCCCCTCGAAGTCGCGGCTCAGCGAGGCGACGTTCAAGCTCTTCTGCGACGGCATCCGCGAGCTGTCGTTCGCGCCCGGCCTGCATGCGGACGACCTGCGGGGCCTCATCGACGTGCTCATCGCGGACCCCCGCCAGGGCGAGGACGACTACTCCACCCTGCTGTGGAAGCGGGAGCTCGCCCACATCAGCTTCTACGCCACCGACACCCTGCAATCGGGGCCCGACCTGGGCGACGCCGGCCAGCAGGAACTGCTCGGCGAGGCGGAGCAGGCACAGATTCAGAGCGCCGCCACCGAGGCGGCCGAGGAGTTCGTGCTATCGCCGGACGACCTCCGCATGCTCAAGACCGACGACCGACTGGCGTGGGTGCGCGAGTGCGCCGCGCCGATGGCGGTGGGGCAGGTCAACGAGGCGACAGTGCAGGCCGCGCGCGCCGCGTTCGCTACGCCGTTCGACCACGTCCGCTTCCTCCAGATGGCGGTCCGGGCGGCTGAGGACGACCCGCACACCCCCAGCCCGCTGGTGCTGGACATGTTCGACTCGATGGTCGCGGGGCGGGACGCTGAAGGGGCCGCCAAGCTCCTGAAGGCGGCCGGCGGGGCCTCGCGGAGCGGTGGGTTCGCTGCCAGCTCGCTGTACAAGGGCCTGCTGGAGACCGAGCGGGTCAAGCAGCTGGCCCCGGTCTTCGAACGGGAGCCCGACGTGCTCTCCGAAGCGCTGTACGACGCCGCCACGGAGTCGCCCGATGCGCTGGTGGCGTTGCTCAACGAGCTGCATCCCGGGGAGGCCCGCGACGGGCTGCTGGGCACGCTGACCGAGTCGGGGGTCGACCTGACGAGCTACTACAGCCGCTGCATCACGGACGAGAACGAGGAGATCGTCGTCGGCGCCATCGACGCCCTGATGGGGTTCGGCACCGAGGAGGCGACCATCGCGATCACGCAGGCGCTGGGCTACACCTCGACGCGGGTGCGCCGCAAAGCGCTGAGCTCGCTGGTGGGGCACTACCCGGCGGAGGCCCGAGTCACGCTCGCGCGGGCGCTTGGCGATCCGGACCGGGAGAACCGGCTGCTCGCCCTCAAGGTCCTGTCCGAGTCCGAAGACCGCCGCGCCGCCGGCAACATCCTCAACCGCATGGAGGACTCCACGTTCGCCCAGCGGGACGAAGCGGAGCAGACCGAGTTCATCAAGGCGCTGACCCGGTTCAAGGACCCGCGCACCGTCCCCTACTTCGCCAGCGTGCTCGCCGGGGTCAGCCTCGCGCGGACCGGCAAGTCGCTGCAGCGTCAGCTGCTCGCGGTCGAGGCGCTGGCCGCCATCCCCGGTGAGGAGGCGCGCGCGGCGCTGACCCGGTCGGCGAAGAAGTGGGGCCTCCCCAAGGACGTGAAGAAGGCCGCGAAGCTGGCGTTGAGTCGGATGGGGAGCGCCTGATGTCGTTCGAAACCACCAGCACCGCCCGCATCCGCGCCGAGGACGGCCCCGATGCGATCCGCGCCCAGCTGGCGGGGGCCGAGACCCTCGTCGCGCTGCACGGTCTGACCCGCGTGCTCACCCTGTACGAGCCCAACAACAGCGCCGTGATCCGACTGGTCGGCACGCTGACCGACACCATCCTGAAGTTCTTCACCGACGGCGGCGACGTGCTGAAGCTGCAGCTGCTGGAGGACGAGTGCTTCGTCAACGGCAAGCTGCTGCGGGTCGAGGCGACGTTGTACGACCGGGCGCAGGACCTGACCTCCATCCTCGGCCGGTTCGAGATCGGCGAGATCGAGTTCCGCCAGGGCACCAACGCGGCCGCCGTCGAAGCGTTCGTGGCCGACTTCGCCACGAGCCTCAAGACCGGCGTCCGGGCGCTCCCCGAGGGGGGGTACGACCTCATCGCGTTGGGACGCAGCGCGGGCCGGTCGATCGCGTCGTTCCGATTCGAGCCAGACCGCCTCGCGATCTGGCTCTACGCGGGCCTTCTGGACGTGGTCGAGCGGCTCTACTCGGAGTACGGCGAGGGCAATACGCCGTCGCTGCTCCCGGTGCGCCGACTCCTCCAGCTGCTCATCGACAGCGCCCGCTCGCTCGGTGGCATCTACCAGGTGCTGGCGACGATGAAGGACCCGTCGGTGGCGCTGACGCTGCCCCGGCTCCGGACGGCGATGGCCGTCGACTCGGTCGGCTTCGGCATCTTCATGGGGCTGCGCAACACCGAGCTGATGACGCTCGCGCTGTCGGCGCTGCTGGGCGGGCTAAACCGAACCGGCGACCCCGACCAGGCCGTAGAGCCGCTGTTCAGCTACCCCGGGCTCGGGGGCTCGGCGATGGTCCTCATCCTCGCCGTGCACGACACCAAGACGGCGCTGCGCGGTTCGCCGGCGGGCGTGCCCGGGCGCATGCTCGCGGCGGTCGAGTGCTTCCACCGCTACAGCGCCAACCCGAAGGCGCCCCAGGCTCCGACGGCCGTGCTGGTCCAGATGGCGGGCGACGAGATCGAAGGCTGCGACGTCGGCATGGGCAAGCTCTTCGCCGCCTACAAGGGCAAGTACCCGCTGGGCTGCACGCTCAAGCTCAGCGACGGTCGGGTCGGCGTGGTGTTGTCGCAGGGGGACAGCCAGGCAACCAAGGCGCGGCCCACGGTCGGAATCGTCGAGGGCACGAAGCTGACCGACCGCGTCGATCTGAGCACGCACATGAACCTGCAGGTCGTGGCGACTCCGTCGGCGGCCGGAGCGGGCATGGATCTGACCCGACTGACCAGTTCGGCCGCCCCCGCCTGAGGTAGGTTGAGGCGTGCCTCTGCGCGTCTCCGATCTCGATCGTGACCAGCTCCCCCACTCGGTGGGGGACTACGAGCTGACCGACGTGCTCGGCGCCGGCGCGATGGGCCAGGTGTTCCGCGCCCACAAGCCCGGCGCGGACGGCTTCAAGCGGGAGCACGCGGTCAAGGTGCTGCGCTCCGGAGGCTCCCAGGATGCCGAAGTGCGCAACAAGCTCTTCGCCCGCGAGGCCCTGGTGGGCGCCCGCCTCGACCACCGGAACCTCGTCCGCACCGATGACTTCTTCCTCGATGGAGACGAGCGCTTCCTCGTGCTCGAGCTCGTCGAGGGCTGCAACCTCACCGAGCTGCTGCGTGCGCGCGGCCGGCCGCTCGGCGCGGTCGAAGCGCTGGAGATGCTCGCCCAGGCGTGCCAGGGGCTGCACTACGCCCACGGCGCCACCGACGAGCGGGGCAAGCCGCTGGGCCTCGTGCACCGGGACCTCAAGCCCGACAACCTCCTGATTCGGCGCGACGGGGTCGTGAAGGTGGCCGACTTCGGCATCGCCAAGCCGACCCAGGCCGACCTCACGACCATCACGCAGGCGGACACCACCCGCGGCACCATCCCGTACATGTCGCCCGAGCAGCTGCGGGCCGGGGACATCGACGGCCGGTCCGACGTCTGGGCCATGGGCTGCGTCCTGTACTACAGCCTCACCGGGCGCCACCTCTTCGTCGGCGACAGCGCTCCGTCGATCATGATGCGCATCATCCAGCTGGACTTCGGACCCCAGCGGCCCGACCCGTTCGGGGAGATGAATGCGTCCCACCCGGGGTTGGGCGAGGTCCTGCGCCGCTGCCTCGCGCTGGAGCCGAAGCACCGGTTCGACACCGCCGAGCAGCTTCGGGGCGCGCTCCTGGCGCTGCTGCCTCCGGGCCCCGCGGTGTTGACGTCGGAGGCGACGCTGGCCGCGGTCTCGTCGGAGCACCTCCCCGGGTGGTTGGCCGACCCCCTCGACCTTCCCGAGACGGTGGACACCGCGCCTCCGTTGGCTCCGCCCGCGGCCGGGACGGAGTCGCTGTTCAAGACGCCCGCGACCCCGGAACCGGAACCGGAGCCCGCGCCCGAACCGGTAGCGGAGCCCGAGCCTGAGCCGGTAGCGGAACCCGAGCCTGAGCCCGTGGCGGAGCCCGAGCCTGAGCCCGTGGCGGAGCCGGAACCGGCGGCCGCGTCCGACTTCCAGGAGTGGAGCACCGCGACCCTCAACGGGGACGAGGGCGTCGAGGCGGCCGCAGAAGACGAGGACGAGGACGACGAGCGGAGTTGGCTCGCCGCGTTCCTGCTGTCCGGCGGCGTCGCGGCCGGGGTGGTCCTGTTCGGCATCCTGGTGCTGTCGGTGCTGCTCGGCCTCTTGATCTGGGCCGCCTGAACGCGGATCTGGAGGAGCCTCCGGCGCCCCCGGTCGTCGTCCCGGCGGCGTACAGCGGGCTGACCCTGGAAGAGAGCGTGCCCGTGGCGGGAGGAGCGCTCGCCCGGTACCGCGGCCCCGGCCGAGACGACGTCCCGCGTGAGACCGTCCAGTTCTACAACGCCTCCGGCATGGCCTGGAGCGTGTCGCTCAACGCCTTCTACGCGCCGGTCGAGTGGATCGCGACGAACCGGGTCCAGTACGTGGACGGAATCCTCTACTTCGACGATGCCTGCCAGACCTACTCGCGCGACTCTGAGGGCCGCTGCTCTTCGCTGTACGCGGTCGAGCCGTTCACCCAGACGCAGATGTGGCGCAGCGAGCCGCTGGTGAGCAACACCGACTTCGTCATGGTCTGGGACTACATCGTGACGGGCTACGGGTTCACCGACGAAGCCGACTTCGTCCGCATCCTCCGGCGCAGCGACGGGGTGGAGGTCTCCAAGCTCTGGGTCGAGACGGCGCCGGTGTCCATCGAGCTGATGAGTTGGACCTCGGACGCTGGCGAGCCGGTGGTGTGGGTCGCTCTGTACGACGACACCGCCTACTCGATCGCGATCACCGGCCTGGCGTCGGGGAACCCCAAGCTCCGCGCGATCTAGCCGCCCTGGAACTCCGCTCCCACCAGGGCGGGGATGCGGGCCTCCAGCGCCTTGGCCTCCTTGGGGCTGAGCTGGATCCGCTTGAGGATGCTCTCGGCCTCGTGCTTGAGCTTCTCCGAAGGCATCGCCCCCAGGGTCTCGGGATCGCAGTAGGGGAAGTACTCGTCGCCCTCGAGCACGGCGTCCAGCGCGAGCCCGCGGACCCGCTTGATCTCGGGGTGGAACTCCGGCCCCTCGGCCAGCGCGGCGTCCACCAAGCGCAGCGTTTCGAAGACCCCGCCGGTGCCCAGCCCGCTGCAGCCGCCGTAGTCCCAGGCGCGCACCTGCCAGCTGGGCCACGGGCGTCCCGTGGGCTGAGCCGCGTACCCGTAGGCATGCGCCATGAGGGCGAAGAAGGCGTCGTCGGAGGCGCTCGGGGTCACCTTGGCGGCGGCCGTCCAGGGGCCGGAGGTGATCACCGTCGTCACCCCCATCCCCTCGATCCCGAGTCCCCACTCGAGCCCCGGGAGCACGCCGTTGAGGTAGCCGAAGTCGACCGCGTCGGCCTCGAGCATCGCCTCGTAGCGCTGATCCATGGTGCGCTCGATCTCGGACTGCACTTCCAGGGCGATGCCCCAGGCGTCGCGCAACTGCGCCGCGGTGAGGGCGGCGGCGACGACCTCCCGCACACGTCGCGCCCGCTCGGAGGTCTCCGCCGGCAAAGCGTCGACGGCGGTGAGGGCGCCGCGGGCGATGCGGAAGCCGACGAGGTAGGAGCGGCCGTCCTGCGGACCCTTGAAGCGGTTGCCGATGCGCAGATCGCTGGGAGGGTTGGCCCAGGAGCCGCCCCGCAGCACCCGGTCGCCGTGGGTCGGCCCCGCCGAGGGGCCCGGGTCGGTGACGCGGTTCATCGGGTAGGTGGCGTGCACGTCCCAGGTCCACTCCCAGAGGTTGCCGAGCAGGTCTCGGACCGGCGCCGAGCCCACCGCGCCCGCCGGCGCGAGTCCGGTGTAGCCGTCCTCGCAGGAGAAGGTCTTGTTCACCGACGGCCGCATCTTCAGCGCATCGGCATGGTCGACGTCAGCCGCGTTGGCGACGTTGGCGAAGCTGCAGATCGAGCCCTGGGATGGCCCCGCGTGGGTGCGTGCGGCCCACTCCCACTCCGCCTCGGTGGGCAGCCGGTAGCCGGGCGAGGTCACGTCCCAGGACCAGCCCCCCGAACCATCGGCGGCGTACGCGGGCCGCAGCCCCTCGCGGGTCGACAACTGGTTGCAGAAGGCGATCGCCTCGTCGAACGTCACGCACGTCGCCGGCAATTCGGGCCCCACCCCATGGGCGGCGCAGCTGCCCCCGCGGGTGTCACCGCGCCAGTTTCGCCCCTGGGACGCCGCCGGGTTGGATCCCATGACCGCCTCGTACAGGCCCTGGGTGACCTCGGTGGGGCCGATCTCGAACGAGCGTGAGATCCGAACGTCGTGGGCGGGGAACTCGTCCGCGTCCTGCTCTCCCCCTCGGGTCCACGAGCCGGGCTCGATCGAGACCAGGGCGTGATCCGACTCGCGGAGCAGTGAGCCGGCCGCTCCCAGGAGGACCGGCAGCAAGAGCAGGAGGAGGTAGCGGCGCACGGCCCGAGGTTACAGCGCCGTGCACTCCCAGGTGACGATCACGGACGAGGTCGCGACGTCACCGTTGCAGTCCTCGACCTCGAGTTCGACCTCCACGGTCTCGGACTGGAAGCCCGGGGCCGTGTTGGCGATGCCTCCCACCAGGGTGATCCCAGCGACCGCCGCGTCGGCGGGAGTGATGTCCGTGGCAGGGATCAGATCCAACGCGGTCCAGCTGAAGCCGAGGTCCGCGCCGTCCGGATCGAAGGAGCCGGTTCCGTCGAGCGTCACCGCCGGCCACGCGCACGTGGGGCACGAGGTGACGTTGCCGTAGGGGTCGACCGCGCACGTGACGGTGTCGCTCACCACGATGTCGGAGCCGGCGTCCGAGACGGCGCTGTCGTCGTCGTCCCCGCCGACGCTGTCGTCGTCGTCCCCGCCGGCCCAGAAGGGGGCTCCGACGCTGTCGTCGTCGTCCCCGCCGACGCTGTCGTCGTCGTCCCCGCCGGCGCTGTCGTCGTCGTCCCCCGCGCTGTCGTCGTCATCGCCCGCGGACACCGTGATCCAGGCTTCGGGGAAGTCGTTGGACGGGTTGCCTCCGGCGGCTACGGCGACCGTGTAGGTGTCCTGCAGCGAAGAGGCGCCGAATTCGTCCTCGACGAACAGCCCGAACTCCCAGAGGCCGGGCACGTCGGGGTAGACGCTCAGCAACTCCGGGCTGGCGTGCACGAGGTTGGCTTCGGTCAGTTCGGAGCCGACCGGCTGAGACTCGATCGACCACCAGTACTGGACGATGTCGTCGCCGTCGGCGTCCGAGGAGGTCGATGCGTCGAGGATGACCTCCTCGCACGTGGCGCCGTAGCCGGTCTGCACGATCGAGGCGATCGGGGCCGCGTTGTCCAGGCACCAGTCGCCCGACAGCGAGTACTCCGCGGTCATGACCTCGCCCGGGGCGAGGATGATCGTCGCGAACTGCAGCGAGTTGCTGGGCGTGTCGTAGATCCAGCCGGTCTGCGGCACGCCGTCGATGGCGAGCACGATGGTGTCGACCACCGGCAACTCGGTCAGCGGCATCTCGTCGGGCGCCACCGCGGGGGTCGCCCAGGCGGCGATGTCTTCCAGGTGGGGCACCCAGTCCCCCTCGCAGATCGACAGGTCGAGCCCCCCGGTGATGCTCGTGGCGTCGACGTAGATCGATCCGCTGGAGGCGCTGCCGCCCGGCCCCGAGCAGCCCGCGAGGCCGCCCGTGATGCCCGACAAGCTCACCATCGACGGGTCGGCCTTGAGGGCCTCGAAGTCGTTGACCCAGTCCGCGACCACGCCGCCGCTCTGCTCCTGCTCATCGCTGACGAACACGATGCGGAGGGAGGCGTCGGGGCGCAGGAAGCCGAAGTTGTTGGTGTTGACCAGCGGGGCGGTGAGCGCGTCGTAGCCGAACTGGAAGCCCATCTCGATGCCGGAGCCGTTGATGCCGACCAGCACGTTCGAGGCGAAGGTGCCCGCGGGGTCGGGGTCCGAGGAGGTGATGATTGACGGGAAGCCCTGGAGCGAGCCGTTGTCGGTGGTCACGACGCCGACCTGGTAGTCGACGAGGTTGGCGTCCAGTTCGGCGAACATCGCCGTCGCGTCGGTGCCGAGCGAGATCTGCTCATCGGACATCGAGCAGGAGTTGTCGACGACGAACAGGAGGTCGACGGAGCTGGCGTACGACAGCGTGTCCGTCTGCCGGGCGCCGAGGTGGGCGGAGCCGCTGACGGGCACGACGAAGTCCGGGTTGGCGGGGTCGTTGCTCTCGATGTGAAGCTCGCCCGAGGACGGGTCCACGGTCGCGGGGGCGTACAGGATCGTCACCACGGCGGTGCCGCCCGGGGTGAGCACCGTGCCGGGGGAGGGGGCGCCGGCGATGGCGATCTCCCCGGTGCCGCCGAGGTCGTCGTACCAGACCGAGCTGATGGTGATGGACGTCGAGCCGATGTTGGTGATGGTGATGTCGTCCTGCACCACGCAGCCGACGTCGAGCTCGCCGAAGTCCAGCGACGACTGGTCCAGCGACAGCCCGTTGCTGTGCACGGTGGTCTCCGTCAGCGTGTTGCCGGTGGTCGTTCCGTCGTTGGCGGTCGCGGTCAGCACGATGGTGTCGCCGGGGGACAGCGCCGCTGCCGCGAGGGTGTCGGTGGTGCCGGACGGGGCGCCGTTGATGGTCCAGGCGTAGTCGTAGCCCTCGGCGTCGCCGTCGGCGTCGTTCCAGCCGCCGGTGTTGGCCACGTAGCTGTTGCCGAGCACGTCGAAGCCGATGCTCAGCGACGTGAACGACGGCGGCGAGTTGACGATCAGCACGGTGTTGCTGGCGACGGCGATGCCGTCGTCCTCGCCGTCGTCGGGCGTGATCTCCACGTAGACCGAGTCCCCCTTGGAGAAGACCGCGCCGTCGACGTAGGACAGCTCTTCGCCGGGCACGGAGGCGGAGTTGACGAACCACTCGTAGCTCAAGCCGACGGGGCTGCCCTCGGCGTCGAACGCACCCGAGGCGGTGGCGCTGAGCAGATCCCCTTCGGTGGCCGTGGGGCTGGGGCTGAGGATGGCCGCGACGATCACCGGGGCGGTGTTGGTGATGATCAGCGGGAGGCTCGTCAGCGGGGCGCCGAGGTCGTCCCCGTCGTCGGGCGTAGCGACGCAGTAGATCGAGTCACCGACGCCGAAGAAGGGGGCCGAGAGCGTGTCGGTGGAGGCGACGTTGCTCGCGCCGACCCACCACTGCACCTGGTAGTCCTCGCTGTCGGCGGGGTCCGGGTCGGCCCAGCCGGTGCCGATGCACTCCAGCGTGGCGCCGACGCCCGCGGGGTCGGGGCCGATGGCGGCCGAGTCGGCCGACGGGGCGGTGTTGGCGGCGAAGACGTGGTTGGACTCCACCGGGAGGCCGTCCTCGATGCCGTCGTTGGGCAGGGCTTCCACCCAGATCTCGTCGTCCTTGTCGAAGAACTCGGAGGTGAGCGACGGGCCGTCCTCCCCGGAGACCTCGAAGCCGTCGACGAACCAGGTGTAGAGGAGCTCGACGGGGTCGCCGTCGGCGTCTTCGGTGGTGGCGCTGACGAAGATGACCTCGATCCCCTCGGTGGGATCCTCGGGCTCGATGACCACGTCCACGACCGTGGGCACGGCGTTGGAGATGGTGACCGAGTCCTGCACCAGGGCACCGTCGACCGTGCCGTCGTTGGGACGCACGCGGATGGTCCAGGTCTCGCCGTAGTCGGTGGCCGTGGACGGGATGGTGGTCAGGCCCGCCAGCGAGGGCATCGGGCTGTCGTCGATCCGCCACTCGATGTCGACCGTCACCTCGTCGCCGTCGGCGTCGTCGGTGGTGATGGTGGCGACGAGGTCGTCCTCGGAGTTGGCCGGATCGGGGGTCAGCTGCACCGTCGCCGTGGGGGCGGCGTTGTCGGTGGTGTCGTCGTCGTCGGTGGCGTCGTCGTCGTCGGTGGCGTCGTCGTCGTCGGTGGTGTCGTCATCGTCGGTGGCGTCGTCGTCATCGCCCTGGCAGTCGGGGTGGCCGAAGCAGGTCGGGTCGTTGCAGTCGAACAGGCCGTCCAGGTCGTTGTCCGCGTCGTCGCTGCACTCACCGGGGTCGTCCCCTTCCTCCGCGGCTGGATCGTGGTCGCCGTCGCCGTCGGGGCGAGGCGTTTCGGGGCAGCCCATCAACAAGGGGAGGGCCAGCAGGAGGAAGAGCGGAAGGCGAGTCATTGCGTCCGAGGCAATACCAGGGGCATGCGGGGCCGTCGAGGGCGATATCATCCCGGCGATGCGGACGAGCAAATGGGTGTGAACGACGAGATCTGGGAACTCGAGGTCGATCCGTTCTTCGACGGCAAGCGCGTGGACCAGTTTCTCGCCAAGAAGCTGCCGGAGATGTCCCGCAGCTACATCCAGAAGCTGGTGGACGACGGGGCGGCGACGTCCGAGGGCCAGACCCTGCGGCGGTCCGCGCGGCTGAACGCGTACGACACGGTCGAGTTCGTGGTGCCGGAGTCCAAACCGTACGAGGTGACGGCCGAGGACATCCCGTTGGACATCGCCTACCAGGACGCCGACGTGCTGCTCGTGGACAAGCCCAAGGGGATGATCGTCCACCCCACCACCAACGCCCCCGGCGGCACGCTGGTCAACGCGCTCCTGCACCACGTCGACGACCTCAGCGGCATCAACGGCGTCGAGCGTCCGGGCATCGTGCACCGCATCGACAAGGACACCACCGGGCTGCTGGTCGTCTGCAAGAACGACATCGCCCACCACCGCCTGTCGGACCAGTTCCGGGATCACTCCTGCGACCGGCTGTACGTGTCGCTGGTCTACGGCGGGGCGCTGATCCCGCGCGAGGGGACCATCACCTCGATGCTCGGCCGCGACGTCCGCGATCGCCGGCGGCAGGCCAGCCGCAAGGACGGCTCGGGCAAGGAGGCGGTGACCCACTACAAGGTGATGGAGGACTACGGCCCCATCGCGATGGTCGAGTGCGTGCTGGACACGGGGCGCACGCACCAGATTCGGGTGCACATGGCCGAGCAGGGGCACCCGCTGGTGGGCGACCCGGTCTACGGCGGCACCAAGAGCAAGTGGTTCCCCCGCCAGCCGGAGCTGCGATCGCTCGTCTCGGAGTTGCGCGGCCAGATGCTGCACGCGGCGGTGCTGGGGTTCATCCACCCGCGCACGGACGAGTACGTGCGGTTCCGGCGGAAGCCGCACGACGAGATGATGGGCGTGATCCGGGGCCTGCGGACGTTTGCGGGCATGGACCCGGACGCCCCCGGGCCCTGGGATCGGGAGACCACCTAGTCATGGCGAGGGTGCTCCTGGCGCTGCCCGACACCGACTTCGACCCGACCGAGGCGGCGGTGCCCTGGCGAGCGTTGATCGACGCCGGACACGAGGTCGTGTTCGCCACCCCCAGCGGCAGGCCCGGAGCGTGTGATCCGTTGATGCTGACTGGCGTGCTCTTCGGCGGGGTGAAGATCACGAAGGCCAACGCGCCGATCTACGAGGCGATGACGCAGGATGCGGCGTTTCTGGCCCCGTTGGCCTACGACGCCATCGACCCATCCGCCTACGACGGGGTGCTGCTCCCGGGAGGCCACGCGCAGGGCATGAAGCCCTACCTGGAGTCGGAGGTCCTGCAGGCCGCGGTCGCCGCGTTCTTCGCCGATGGCAAGCCCGTGGCGGCGATCTGCCACGGCACCATCGTGTTGGCGCGAACGAAGGACGCCGACGATGCCTCGGTCATTGCCGGGCGCCGCATGACGTGCCTGCCGCGGATGATGGAGTGGTCCGCCTGGATCGCGACGGTGGCGACCCGGGGGAACTACTTCCGCACCTACCCCGAGTGGGTGCAATCGGAGGTGGAACGGCTCGGTGGCACCGTCGAGACCGGCCCCCTGGTGGCGGCCTACGGCAATCCCTTCACCGTGCGCGACGGCAACCTGCTCACGGCCCGGTGGCCGGGGGACGCCAGCGGCTTCGCCGCCGAGCTCGTGGCGATGCTGGCCGAAGGCTGATTCTCGGGAACCCGGGGGCCTCGCGCGGGTCCTTGGGTGCATGCGTCCCCACCTGATTCGTGCCGCCAAGATCGTGCTCCCGCTGCTCGTCGGCGCCCTCCTGCTGGGGCCGACGAACACCCTCCAGCCGCTCCACGAGACCCAGCTTCCGCCCGCGCGGGCGCTGCCGGAGTCGCTCGCGCTGCCGGTCGGGGGGCCAACCCGCTGAACGCCCCCGAGGACGAGCTGGCCGCGCTCCAGGGCGGCTTCGACCTCGTCTTCGCCGGCCACTACGCCGCCGCCTGGGGCTACTTCGAGCACGTCGCCCAGAAGCTGCCGGACTCCGCCGTGGGTCCGCTGGGCGAGTGCATCACGTTCCTCGCCGCCCACTACGGGGACCGGCCCGTGGACATCGACTACGACGACGCCTTCGACCGGACCGCCCTCGCCCTGGAGGAGCTGGTGGACGACGAGGGTTGGACCCCCTGGGCGCGCACGCTGGACGCGATGCACCAGGGCATCGACGGTCTCTTCGCGAGTGCCAGGGCTGACCGCTTCTCGTCGTTGGTGTACTTCCGTGCCATCGCTGTCCTCCATCGCGACGGCGGGCCCGGGGTGTCCGGGGGGTCTACGCCGCTCGCGGATGGTCAGCGTGTGGCAAGAGCACGTACGACCTCAGCTTCGAGGAGGCCTGGGGAGCGGCGTGGTCTCGTGGGATTCGGGCGGCGATGAACCACTCGGAAAGGCCGGAGTAGTCCGGAACGGCTGTCTCATCTGATCTCACCACGGAGGACACAGAGGAGGCACGGAGGGCTTCTTTTTTGTTGTTCTCCGTGCCCCTCCGTGTCCTCCGTGGTGAGAAGAACAGGAGCCTCTGCCTACCCAGCGTGAGCCTCGCGAAGCCCCCTCGCTTCCGCCGCGATCTCCTTCAGCACGGCCAGGCTGTGCGGCCCCCAGCCTCCGCCGCGCCGCTTGTTGCGCTGCTCGACCTTCTCGTCCCCCAGGCCCGAGTCCTTGGCCTGCTTGAGCCGCACCATCATGAGTTCTTTGATCTCCTCGGCGTTGTCCACGCCCCGGAAGTACCCCATGTGCATCCCGAACTGATGCCCCTGCTGCCCCGCCGGCATGCCCCCGCCGCCGGCGGTCTGCACGAGCAGATCGGAGATCCCGAAGAACCGCTGCAGCGGCCCCTGCGAGATCGAGATGTTCTGGATGTTGGCGAACGTCAGCGTCATCTCGCGCACGTGGTAGACGCCCTCCCGGATCCGGAGACTCCGGTCGGTCACCTTGTACCAACGCATCTCGTAGTCCATCCGCAGCGTCGCGTACCCGAACAGCCCCTGCACGAGCAGGAATGCCAGCACCGCCGCCGACCCCGCTCCCATCAACAGCGCCCCCAACGGCTCGTCGGACATCACCGCCAGCATCGCGACGAGTCCGCCGATCGCCGGCAGACCCGCGAACAGGAGCAACGTGCCCTGCCGCAGCAGCCAGACGTAGAACCGGTAGCGGTAGTAGTCCTTCGAGGCGCGGAACACCTTCAGGGAGTCGCTGTCCCCCTCCGGCGCCTCGGGCTCGGGCGGAACCTTCAGCACCTTCATCACGATCCGCTTCAGCAGCTCATACATGGGACTGCACCGCCTCCCGCGTCTGCCGGAGCTCGTCGCGGATCTCCTGCAGCAGCGCGATCGCTTCGGCCTCGCTCCCCGACACGTCGTCCGCGACCCCGTCCCCGTCGACGTCGTGGCCGCGCATGCGGGCGTAGAGGTAGTTCCGCACATCCTCGAACTCGTACAGCCCCTCGATCGTCATCTCCGCGCCCGCCGATCCGGACGCCGTCTGCACCTGGATGTCGGCCAGCCCGAACCACCGCTGGAGCACGCCGGAGCTGAGGTGGATGTCCTGGATCCGGGCGAACGTGAGGTTGATCTCCCGCCGGAACAGGATCCCCCACTTCATGCTCACCCCCTCCTCGTCGAACGAGTACCGGAGCGTCTGGTACCGGAAGTACAGCAGCGGCAGCACGATCACGATGAGCGGACCCGACAGGAACGAACGCAGGATGTAGAGCTTGAGCAGGCTCGGCGCGGGCCGTTCGATCTGGAAGATCTCGGCCTGGCTGAGCGCGGGGGAAGGGGACTCGGATTCCATGCCCGGCGTCTTACCACCCCAGAACGGCCGAAGGCCGCAGCCCCCAGCGGGGACCACGGCCTTCGGAGTTCGTTTCGTTCGGGCTAGCGGGTGCCGGCGCCCCACTCGGGGCAGCCGTCGCTGTAGTCGCCGTCACCGTTGGGGTCGTAGTCCGCCGCGTCCTCCGCGGTGCACTCGCCGGTGTCGACGCGGTCCAGCACGTCCGCGCAGGTCAGCTGCTCGAGCACGACGCCCGGCACCTGCACCGCGACCATGTCCGTGGCCAGCGCGTCGAGGCAGTAGGGACCCGGGAAGGGCTCGCCGCACTCCTCGCACTCGATGGCCAGCGTGTCCGCGAGGAACTCGCAGGCCGCGCCCTCGCCGCCCTCGTCCGACAGCAGGCCGTCGAGCGCGCGGGTGTCGAGGATGCCGGCGAACGTCATGCCCTGCATGTCGTCCAGGTCCGGGTGGACCACACCGTTGAGGAACACGTCCGACAGACGCGCCTCGGTGCCCTGGATGGCCAGGTTGAGGTCGGTGGGGCCGACCACGAAGCGGGGGTTGTCCCACTCGGCCGGGACGTCGTCCGCCGTGCCCAGCTCACCGTCGTCGCCGTAGGTGAAGGGGAGCGTGCCGGAGCAGGGGTCCTGCACCAGGCCGCCACCCTCTTCGAGGCCGAGGCCGCCGAGCGTGTGGAGGAGGCCCTCGGCGAAGTTGCTGCTGTCCAGCGGCATGAAGAGCAGGTGGAAGCCCTTCAGCTGCGAAGCGATGATCGAACCGACGCCCGGAGGCTCCACGAAGTTGGCCGACGCGAGGTCGATCTCGAACGTGGTGTTGATCAGGTCCTGCTCGTTGGTCAGCACGCCACCGTGCGGGCCCGTGGAGAACTCGAAGCTCAGCGGGGAGTTGGTGCTCGGAGCCCACTCGATGGTCATCGTGTAGGTCGCGTTGCTGTCCAGCGCGTTCGTGATGTCGTAGCTGAAGAGGTTGTCGTCCTGGCTCTGCGTGCCGGGGGCGCCGTCGATCGAGATCGTGACGGAGTCGGGAGCCTCGTCGAACTGCACCCAGGCGTCCGCCTCGAAGAAGAAGTCCGTGGTGTCCGGGTCCGGCGCCAGCGCCAGGATGATCGGATCGAAGGGAGCCTCGGACGCGTCATCGTCGTCGGCGTGGGAACAGGCAGTGGTGAACATCCAGGTGGCGGCAAACGGAACAGCCACAAGCACCATCAGAGCGCGCTTCAACATGGGGGGTACCTCCAGGGTTCTTCTCCGGTGCCGCTGAGTACACCGAAGGCATGTCGGGCGCCAGAGAATCCCTGGCGCCCGACTTGTTGTGAGTTCGTGTTGTTTCTACTCGGCGGAGTCGTCGTCGTCTCCCGCGGAGTCATCGTCGTCGCCGGCGGAGTCATCGTCGTCGCCGGCGGAGTCGTCGTCGTCGCCGCCATCGGGGTCGTACTGCGGGCAGAGCTCGTACTCGCCGTCGGCGTTCTCGTCGTAGTCCAGGGCCTCGTCACACTCGCCCGTCGACTCGTAGATCTCGATGATCGACGCGCAGGTGTAGGGGACGAGCTCCAGGTCCGGGACCTGCGCAGCCACGATGTCCTCGGCCACCAGGGTCAGGCAGAAGGGACCGGGGTTGGGATCGCCGCACTCCTCGCACTCGACGCCGACGGTCTCGAACACCAGCTGGCAGATCGCGTCCTCGTCGCCGTCCGGGTCCAGCTCGGGAGCCAGCGGACGGGTGTCGATGCGGCCGCTGAAGGTGCCGCCCTGCATGTCGTCCAACTCCGGGTGGAACGTGCCGGTGATGATCAGGTTCTGAATCGTCGCCTCGATGCCCTGGATGCTGAGGGGCAGGTCCGTGGGACCGAGCTCCAGGCGGGGGTCGTTCCAGCCGGCGGGCACGTCGTCGGCGGTGCCGTAGACACCGTCTTCGCCGTACGTAAAGGCCAACGTCTCCGTGCATGCCTCCTGCGTGATGCTGCCGCCGGACTCCTCACCGAGGGCGCCGACGATGTGCAGGCCCGGCTGGTCCGCGGCCTCGAACGACGACTCCTCGGTCGGCGTGAAGAGGATGGCGAAGCCGTCGAGCTGGCTGCCGATGATGGCGCCGACGCCGGGGGGCTCGACGAACGTCGCTCCCGCCAGGTCGATGTTGTAGACGTTGCCGACGAGGTCGGGGGCGTTGTCGACCGTGGTGCCGTGGGGGCCGGTCGTGAACGCGATCTCGAGGGCGGCGTCCTGCGTCGGCGTCCACTCCACGGTCATCGTGTAGGCGGTGCCGGGGACCAGGTCCTCGGTGGGATCGAACGTCCAGAGGCGACCGTTGCTGCCGGACTCCAGGGTGCCCGCGATGGCGGCGCCACCGGCGTCGGCGATGGAGACCGAAGCGCTGTCCGGCGGCACGTCGAACTCGGCCCAGACGTTGGACTGGTAGAAGAGCTGCCCGTCAGCCACGGGGTTGATCTCCACGACGAACGGGTAACGGATGTCGCCCGTAGCGTCGTCGTCGTCGGCCGGGTCGGGGCCGCACGCGGACAGGGGGAGCACCAACAGGGTCAGCAAAGACAAGAACTTGCGCATCAGAATCCCTTCCCGGGGACAAATCTTCCCCAGTGCGGCGGCACCGTAGGACGGGTTTGACTCTCAAGTCAAACGGGTTTCCTTTGCCCGATCCGCTACGGTGCGTCGAATGACAGAGGACCTGCAGCGGCCGACATGGGCCCAGGAGGCGCCGCTTGGGTGCTGCGGTTTCACCACTCGGTCCTCCCCCGGCCCCGCCGCTCTCGCGTGCGCGCGTCAGATCCACGGGGCTGACGTCCATCATGCAGCGCCCGACCAGCCTCCTGCCGAGGGCGACGGACTGTGGTCCACGACGCCCGGCCTGAACGTCGCCATTCGCGTCGCTGACTGCGTGCCCGTGCTGCTGTGGGACCCCGGCGTGCCCGCGGTCGCGGCGGTGCATGCGGGCTGGCGCGGAACTGCGCAGGACATCGTCGGGGCGGCGCTGGAGGTAGGCGCCGGCCTCGGCGTGGAGCCCGCCCGGGTGCACGCCGCGATCGGCCCGTGCATCGGTCCCTGCCACTTCGAGGTGGGCGATGAGGTCGTCGACGGCCTGCGCGCCCTCGGGCTGGACGACGCGACGATCGGACTGCGGATCGGACCTCGCGGCCGGCCTCACGTCGACCTTCGATCGGTCAACCGCGCGCTGCTGGTCCGCCGCGGAGTCCCCGTCGGCCAGATCGAGGACGTGGGGGGCTGCACCTACTGCGACGCCGACGCCTACGAGTCCTACCGCCGCGACGGCTCTTCGTCCGGCCGGCTGCGCGGCATCATCGGGCTGCTCGGCACCCTCCTGATCGCCGTCGTGACGGGCTGCGCCGCGCCTGCGGCGCCCACGGACCTGGAGACCGCCGCGATCTCGGACGAGGCCCGGCAGGCCCTCGCCGACGGGGACGCCGACCGCGCCGAAGAGCTCCTCCGCGGGCTGCTCAAGTCCCGCGTGGACGACGCTCACATTCGCGCCTCGCTGGCCATGGCGCTGCATCGTCAGGGCCGCTACGCGGAGGCATCGGTCCAGTCCCGGCTCGCCCTCGGCGCCGACCCGACCCTTTGGCAGGCCTCCTACAACCTCGCCTGCCACCACGCCGCCGCCGGCGAGCGCGACCTCGCCATCCGGTGGCTCCAAGGCGCCATCGCTTCGGGCTACGTGTCCGTCGAACAGGTGGTCTCGGACCCCGATCTGGCGGCGTTGGAGGACGACCATCGGTTCGCCTTCTACGCGGGGACGGGCGTGCTCAGTCGGGCCACCGAAGACGCCGTCGTGCTCCTGCACACCCCCAGCGTGGCGGTCGGCGAGCGGGCGACCGTGAGCGTCATCTCCATCGCCCTGAACCGGCCGCTGATGGGGGAGCGCGAGGAAGCCGACCTGCGGCTCGCCTCGGCGCTGGAGCCCGGGCTCCTCCGCCCCGTGAGCCGTCGGGAGACCTTCTCGGTGGGGGTGGAGGGCGGCAGCGAGTACCACCAGCGCACGTTCCACTTCACGTTCGAACCGCTCCAAGCGGGCCTGATCCCGTTGGGCCCCTTCGAGGTGTCGTGCGGCGCGCGCAGCCGATGGACGGACACCGTGCTGCTCCAGGTGCGGGACGCGGGGGAGAGCCCGAACGGGTCGACGCAGGCCATCCCCGTGCCCGTCGCGCGCCCCAAGTCCTTCTTCCGCGCGCCGTCCGCCGCGGACCCCCCGTTGATCGCGGCACACCGTGGGCGCGGGGGCGAAGTGGTGGAGATCAGCGCGGTCGGCACCGAGCCCGTGGAGGCGGACTGGACGGAGACGGACGAGGGCGCGAGCCGCTACTTCCGCTTCAAGGCGGCGTCGGTCGAGGTGCTCCCTGAGAGCACCCCCTCGCGGGAGCCCGGCATCTTCCGGTCGATCCTGGTGCAGCGCGCCACCGAGGGGTGGAGCCACCTGGTGGAGTTGCGGTCGGCGCCCTAGCGGCGCTTGCGGGTGGCCTTGCGGGCGGCGTCGCGCTCCTCTTGGTAGCTCTGAGCGTACTGCTCGAACACCCGCTTGTCGGGAGCCGCCTGGTAGGCGGTCTCGTAGTCGACCTCGTTGCGCTTGGTCAGCTCCACGAGGTGCTTCTCGAAGGCCCACATGCCCTCGCCCGAGGCCGTTGTGATGACCTGACGGACCTGGTGCAGCTTGTTGTCGCGGATCAGCGTCGCGACCGCGTTGTTGATCTTGAGGAAATCGACGGCCGGGACCAGTCCGCGGCCTGAGCTGTGGCGCAGCAGGCGCAGGTTCACCACCGCCTTGAGCACGTCCGAGATCATCGCCCGCGCGCCCGCCTTCTGGGTGTCGGGGAAGACGTCGATCAACCGGGAGACCGCGTTGACCGTCGTGTTGGCGTGCATCGTCGCCATGATCAGGTGGCCCGTTTCGCCGGCGGACACGGCCATCGACACCGTGTCGAGGTCACGCAGCTCGCCGACCATGATGACGTCGGGGTTCTCTCGGAGGGCGTCGCGCAGGCCGTCCAGGAACGTCGGCGTGTGGACGCCGACCTCACGCTGCTGGATGAGGCTCTTGCCGTTCTGGAAGAGGAACTCGATCGACGCTTCCAGCGTGAGGATGTGCAGCTGCCGCGTCAGGTTCATCTGCTCGATGATCGCGGCCATGCTGGTCGACTTGCCCGAGCCGGTGGGCCCGGTGAAGAGCACCAGTCCCGCTTCCTGGCCGGTGAGCCAGCTCAACTCCGACGGGAGGTTCAGGGCATCCAGCGACTCGATCGCCGAGCCTACGTGCCGCACCGCCGCCGAGGTGCCGTACAGCTGCCTGAAGACGTTGATGCGGAACCGGCCGACCCCGTCGATTTCGTAGGACAGGTCGGTCGCCTGCCGCTCCTCGATCTCCTTGCGTTCCTTGTCTCCCAGGATCGAGTAGATGACCTTCTCGATCTCGCCCGGGTCGAACACACGGCCCTGCGACGGCTGGAACCGGTTGTCGACCCGCAGGGTGGGGGGGAACCGAGGTGTGATGTGCAGATCGGTCGCGTCCTGCTCGACCATCCACCGCAGCAACCGGTCGAACTCGTCGCGGTTGAGCTTGCGGCCGTAGTCCGGCGGCGTCGTCGCCTCCGACCGCGTGTACTGAATCTGCGCCGTGGGCTTGAGTCCGGCGCTCTTGCCGGGGGCGCTGCGCGGCGCTCCGGGACGGGACCGGACCCGCGCCATGTCCATCGCCGGGCCGGAGGTCGGACGTTCCGTTCGACGCTTCCGGGGCGGCGCGACGGACCGGTCTTCGTCGGCGAACGGCTTCAGCCCGGACATGCTCGGCTGGGTGAGGTCGTCGGGGTTGTCGTTGACCTCCAGCAGCGGCACCTCCAGCGGCTTGCGGGGCGGCGGCGGCGGCGGCGGCGGGGGCGAACTCGAACTCGCTGAGCCCGACCTCGTCCAAGGTGTCGTCCGCGGGGGGCAGCGGCACCTCGATGGTGTGGGCGGCGCTCCCCGGCGGCACGGTCCCCTGGTCGGCCCCCAGCGCCTTGAAGATCGCCTGCAGTTGGCCGCGCTTTCGGGCCACGTCGCAGGCGAAGTAGAGCCCCTGGAACTCGTAGTGGATGCGCGCGATGCCGTCGAGCCGGAGGGCCTCGAGGTCCTCGTCGGAGCAGATTTCGCGGACGAAGTCCTGGAGCTGGTCTTCCCGGAAGGGCGGGATGTCCAACGATTGGGAGGTCCGTCCGAACACGAGCTCGGCCGGCTTGCCGACGGTGAGCTTCATCGCGTCGGCGTCCTCGGACGCCATCAACCTGAGGATGTAGTCGAGTCCCGCCATGGGTACCGGCTTGAGCGGCCCGTCGCTCAGTCGGGGGCGGTCGTGCAGGCCCAGTCGATCTCGCAGCCGTTGAACAGCTCGAAGTTGCCGAGGGTCGCGTTGGTCACCGTCGCGGAGCAGGGATTCAGGGTGACCGTGGAGCTGTTCACGTCGACGGTGCCGCCGTCGCAGCTGAGGCCGTACTCGGCGACCACGTCGATGACCGGGTCGACGACCGAGACCGCCGCGGTGCCCGCCAGGAGCACGCCGGAGGTGCCCGAGTTGGTGATGGCGGCGCCGGTCAGGTCGAGCGTGCCGGACGTGGCCGAGACGCCTGCCCCGGCCGAGTCCACGACGGCGGTGCCGGCGGTGGTGCTGACCGAGCCGGCTCCCGTCAGGGCGATGCCGGAGCCGCCCGAACCGGTGATGGTGACGGTGTCGAGGTCCGCGATGCCGGTGCTCACGAGCAGGCCGGCGCCGGTCGAGCCCGTGATCGTCAGGCCCGCGAGCACCGCCGAAGCGGCGGAGTCGATCTGCACCCCGTCGTTGCCCGAGCCGTTGATCTGGGTGCCGTCGCTGGTGATGAGGGTGCCCGCCGTCGCCTGCACGCCGTCCAGACCGGAGTCCTCGATCGTGGCGCCGACCAGCGTCACGGTGCCCGCGCCCGACATCGTGATGCCGTTGGTGCCCGCGGCCGTGATCGTGGTGCCCGTCAGCGTGGCGGTGCTGCCGGAGCCCGCCAACTGGATGCCGGTGCCGCCCGCGGTGACCGTCGTGTCTTCGCCCATCAGCACCTCACCGGGCTCGAATCCCGGGGTCACCGAGTAGGTCCAGGTGTTGAGGTAGACGCCGTTGCCGCCCGCCTCCAGCGTGTTCGTGCCCGTCGACATGTCCGCGGTGCTGCCCTGCAGCCAGAGCGCGGTGCCGGTCGAGGTGATGGTGTTGTCCTCCATCGCCAGCGCGGGGTTGGGCTGGTCGGCGTCCCAGTCGGCCCACCCGTCGCAGTTGTCGTCGCGGAAGTTGCCGACGACCTCGTCCAGGTCCGGGGAGATGAGGGGGTCGTTGTCGTTGCAGTCGCCGTCGGCGATGGAGACGCCGTCCGCGTCCGCGTCGACCGTGGAGGTGCCGTCGTCGGTGACGCCGTCGCAGTCGTTGTCCTTGCCGTCGCCCGCGATCTCCTCGGCGGTGGAGCCGCCGACGTCGGGGTCGGTGTCGTCGCAGTCGCCCAGCCACTCGGCCTGGCCGTCGCTGTCGTTGTCCGACGTCAGCCCCGTGGGGATCGACATCGCCGCGTAGATCCCCGCGCTGGTCCCGCCCGTGATGGTGTTGCCGTTGAAGTCGTAGTTGCCGAAGCCCTGCAGGTAGATGGCGTACTGCGCGTTCTCAGCCACGAGGTAGTTGTCTTCGATCGTGTAGTCAGCCGCCTCGGCCGGGTCGAAGCTCGTCATGTAGATCCCGTAGTTGAGGTCGAGCAGGTCGCACGTCGTCAGGCTTCCGTTCGTCGATCCGCCGATCTGGTTCCCGGAGAGGTCCGTGCCGGGGGACTCCCGCAGGTACACGCCGGAGAAGTCGCCCACGCAGACGTTGTTGTCGGTGAACGTGAGCCCCGGCAGGGCCGACAGGTAGACGCCCCAGAAGCCCAGACCGCCGTCGATCGTGTTGCCGCTGATGACCGGCGCGCTGAGCGCCTCGGGGTCGTTGCCGTTGACGTACAGCGGGCCGTCCGGGGACGAGCCGCAGGAAGGACCGTCCGAGGGGCACTGCGGGTCGGCGCAGTCGATCAGCTCGTCGGCGTTGTCGTCGATGCCGTTGTTGCAGATCTCATCGGGGCCGTCCTCGCCCGTGTAGAAGCCGTTGTTCAGCAGCGTGTTGTTCGTGAACTGCAGCTGCGAGCTGAACGTGGCGACGCCGCCGTCCACGTTGTCCTCGAAGTGGCCGCCGTCCCAGGAGACGAACGTCGGCGCGCCCTGGCTGGTGACCCACATCCCGGTGCCGCCGGACAGCAGCGGGAGGAACTCCTCCTCGGGGTCCTCGAAGCCGTCGATGTCCTGGATGAGGGGGCCGCGGCGGGTGCCCGTGATGGTCCCGCCGGAGCCGACGAGGGTGACGTCGAGGCCGAGGATGCCGAAGCCCTGGGGGTCGGTGATCGTCGGGTTGGTGATCGTGCCGTTGGCGGTCTGCAGGTGGAAGCCGCGCGAGCGTCCGCCGATGCTCGTGTCGTCGGTGCTGTCGAAGGCGGAGCTGACGAAGACGAAGTTGCCGAACTCGGCGTCCGACACGGTGTTGCCCTCGAGCACGCAGGAGTCGACGAAGAAGCAGGCCAGCCCGAAGCCGGTGTTGATGCTGCCGAGGTTCTCCGGGTCGTCGTTGTAGGCGTGATCGATGGTGCTGATGATGTTGTCGCTGATCGTCGCCTCGTCCGTCAGCTGGACGAGGATGCCGTTGCCGCCGACGACGTTCTCGATCGTGTTGCCGACGATGTTGGTGCTGGCGATGTTGCCGTCGGCGGAGGTGCCGCCCGCGACGATCCCGCGGCTCCCCAGGTTCGTGAGCACGTTGCCGCTGATGTCGACGGTCGCGCCGGGGGCGGCGAGGTTGATGCCGCCGGCCCACGGGAAGCCCATCGGGACGGGCTCGATCGTCTTGGTCGAGATGGTCGACCCGGTCACCGTGGTGGAAGCCCAGGCGAAGATCGCGTCGGCCATCATGTCGGTGAAGGTGGAGCCCGTGACGGTCAGGGTCCGCGAGCCGGCCGCGGCCTGGTCGCCGCCCAGCAGCACGACGCCGTACTGCAGGCTGTTGACGAAGTTCGACGTGGTGATCGTCGCGCCGGGCCCTTGCTCGATGAACAGCCCGAACACGCCGGGGCCGCTGAGGGTGGTGCTCTCGAACACGACCTCCTCGGTGGTCTGCTCGACGAACAGGGCGGTGCCGTCACGCTCGAACGACTCGGCCCCCTCGGGGCGGTTGATGGTGCCGATGGTGCTGTCGGAGATGGAGACGACCGCGTCCAGGGCGCGGATGCCGAAGCTGCCCAGGAAGGTGATCTCGGAGTCCAGCACGGTCAGGGTTGCGTCGGTCTGGGCGAGGATGCCGACGCCGCCGTTGGGCGAGGTGTAGCCGACGCACTGGATGGTCCCCTCGGACAGGGTGACGTTGGACCGGGACATCTCGATGCCGACGAGGCCGTGGTCGCAGACGCCTTCGGACGGCTCGAAGCCGACGTAGACGTCGTGCAGGAGCACCTCGAGGCTGTCGGTGATGCGCAGCCCGCGCACGGTTCCGATCTCCTCGTAGGGGATCTGGAACGCCATGCCGGTGATCTGGACGAGCCCGGCGGCCTGGTCGATCTGGACCACGGTGCCGGCGCCGTCGCCGGTCAGGAGCACGCGATCGAAGCCTTCACCCGCCAGCGTGATCGGCTTGTTGATCTCCAGGGCTTCCTCGTAGATGCCCGCGCAGACGGAGATCGTGGCGCCCTCGGGGGCCGAATCGATGGCCTCCTGGATGCCTTCGAAGACGCCTCCGCCGGAGACGGTGACGCAGCCCACGGGCTCGACCGAGGAGTCGTCGTCGTCCGAAGGCTGACAGTCGCTGGCGGTCAGCGTGAAGGCGGCGAGCAGGGCGCAGCTGGTGGCTGCAAAGCGGTCCAAGGTCATGAGGTCTCCCAGCAGGGTCGGCGCAGTATATAAAGCTGCGCGCGTCCCCATGTCGCAAGGGCAGCAAGAGGCACCGATGGTTACACCGACGAGCAGTGATCCCGAGCTCCAGAACAAGCTCGACGAACTCGAAGCGAAGCTCGCGCAGGCCCGCGAGGGTGGCGGAGAAGCGCGTACGGAGAGGCAGCACGCCGCCGGCAAGCTGACCGCCCGGGAGCGCGTCGAACTCTTCGTGGACACTGGATCGTTCGTCGAATTGGACGCATTTGTCGTCCATCAATGCCGAGATTTCGGCATGGAAAAACAGCAAATTCTTGGTGATGGGGTGATCACCGGCCACGGAACCGTCGACGGACGGCTGGTGTTTGTCTTCGCTCAGGACTTCACGGTCTTCGGCGGGAGCCTGTCGGGCGCGTACGCCCGGAAGATCTGCAAGGTCATGGATCTGGCGATGAAGAACGGCGCCCCCGTGGTCGGCTTGAACGACTCCGGCGGGGCCCGCATCCAGGAGGGCGTGGTCAGCCTCGGCGGCTACGCGGACATCTTCCTCAAGAACACCCTCGCCAGCGGCGTGATCCCCCAGATCAGCGCGATCATGGGGCCGTGCGCCGGCGGCGCGGTCTACTCGCCCGCCATCACCGACTTCATCGCGATGGTCGAGGGCACGTCCTACATGTTCGTGACCGGCCCGGACGTCATCAAGACGGTGACGCACGAGGAGGTCGACAAGGAGAGCCTGGGCGGCGCCAGCGCGCACCGAAGCAAGTCCGGCGTGTGCCACTTCTCGGTGCCGGACGAGGCGACCTGCCTGGCGCTGCTGCGGGAGCTCCTGGGCTTCCTGCCGAGCAACAACGTGGAGGATCCGCCGGTCCGAGCCACGGACGACCCTTGGGATCGGGAGACGCCGGAGCTCACCGACGCGGTGCCCGCGAACCCCAACAAGCCCTACGACATCCGCACGATCATCCGGTCGGTGGCGGACGACGGCTTCTTCCTCGAAGTTCACGAGCACTACGCGATGAACATCGTCGTCGGCTACGTCCGCGTGGACGGCCGGCCTGTCGGCATCATCGCCAACCAGCCCCAGCACCTCGCCGGCTGCCTGGACGTCGACAGCTCGATCAAGGGGGCGCGGTTCGTGCGCTTCTGCGACGCCTTCAACATCCCGATCCTGACGCTGGTAGACGTGCCCGGCTTCCTCCCCGGCACGCAGCAGGAGTGGGGCGGGATCATCAAGCACGGCGCCAAGCTGCTGTACGCCTTCGCCGAAGCGACGGTGCCGAAGATCACGCTCATCACGCGCAAGGCCTACGGCGGCGCGTACGACGTGATGAACAGCAAGCACATCCGCGCGGACGTGAACCTCGCCTACCCGCACGCGGAGATCGCGGTGATGGGGGCCGACGGGGCGGTGAACATCATCCACCGGCGGGCGCTGAAGGAAGCGGACGACCCGGAGGCGCGGCGGGCCGAGCTCGTGGCGGAGTATCGGGAGACGTTCGCGAACCCGTACAAGGCGGCGGAGCTGGGGTACATCGACCGAGTCATCCACCCCGCGCGGACCCGCCGGGAGATTGCGTTGGCCCTGCGCATGACGCGCGGCAAGCGGGACGACAACCCGGCCAAGAAGCATGGGAACATCCCGCTGTAGATGCTCCCCCACGCCGCCGCGATCCTCTCTGCCCTCGTCCTGATCGCCGTGCTGGCGTTCCTCCCCAATCCGCTGATCCTGCGCGTCGCCGTGATCGGCGTGGTGCTGGCGGGGGCGGTGGTGTCGGTCCAGGATCTGCGCCGCGGCGGGATGGTGTTGGGGGCCGCGTTCGTCGCGACGTTCCTGCTCTGGGGGCTCCTCCGCCCGAGCCTGGACCGGGCCTGGGATCCCACGCAGGCGGTGCTCGCCCGAGCCTCCGTCGACGAGACCGGCGTGACGTTCACGAAGGTGCGGTCGCTGCGCTGGCGGTCGGACGGGTTCACCGAGGGGTACACGACCCGGCGCTGCGACTTTGACGATCTGCAGGGCATGGACTTCATCGTCAGCAAGTTCGTGGGCAGCGACGCGATGGCGCACACGATGGTGAGCCTGAACTGCGGTGGGGAGCGGCTGATCGTGTCGCCGGAGATCCGCCGCCGCGACGGCCAGACCTACTCGATCTTCCGCGGCGTGATGCGGCACTACGAGCTGATGTACGTGGTCGCCGACGAGCGCGACGCGATCCACCTGCGCACCCACGTGCGGGGGGAGGAGATGTTCATCTTCCCCACGAAGACGACCCCCGAACAGCTCAAGGGGCTGCTGCTGAAGTTCGCCGACCGGGTGGAGTCGTTGGCGACGAGGCCGCGCTTCTACAACACGGTGCTGGCCTCTTGCGCGACGACGCTGGCGGAGGACGTGCAGTCGGTCGCGACCGAGGATCTGGGGCTGGACTGGCGGGTGCTCATTCCGGGCTTCTCGGGGGAGATGGCCCACGAGTTGGGGCTGCTCGAGGGTGAGGGTCTCACCTACGAGGAGCTCGCTCACAAGCACCTCGCGCGGGCCGGCGCCTCCGAGGACGAGGCCGGGTTCAGCGACGCGGTGCGCGGGATCGACTAGCCGTGAGGGCCTCGCGGACGCGGCGGTTCTCCAGCTCGTCGCTGCTGCGGAGTTCGGTGGCCACACGTCGGCGCTCTCGTTCGATCGGGTCCACGCCGGCATCGAGCAGCCGCGTGCGCGCCTCATTCAGTCGGGCAAGCTGGTCTGATGCTCAGCCACCTGTCCCTCGGCGTCGCCGATCTCGCCCGCTCCCAGGCCTTCTACGACGCCGCCCTGGCGCCCCTGGGCTACGAGCGGCTGTGGGCCTACCCCGACGCGCTCGGCTACGGGCACCCCGGGGGGAACGACAAGCTGGCGCTGTTCGTCCACCCCGACGCGGACGTGCCACTGGCCGCGGGGCCCGGGTTCCACCTCTGCTTCGAGGCCCCCGACAGCGACGCCGTCGATGGGTTCCACGCCGCCGCGATGGCCTCGGGGGGGAGCGATGAAGGCGCACCGGGACTGCGGCCCCACTACGGGGCGACGTACTACGCGGCGTTCGTCCGGGACCCCGACGGGCACAAGCTCGAGGCGAAGCGAGCGTAGGCGGCGTAGGCGGCGGTCGCGTGGCGGCACGGTGGTGTCGAGATGCCGTATCTGGACCGCGAGGTGCCGCGTGGCGGTCCGCCCCTAGATCTCAATCTCACCCGCGCAGATCGCGCTCAGCCGCTCCGCCGACGCCTGCGCCTTGTTCACCGCGTAGTTCAACGACAGCGCGTCGTCCGAGCTCAGCCCGGCGCCCTGGATCTCGGTCCACAACGCCAGCATCCGCAGCGTGCGCCCCGGGGTCTGCTCGATGTTGATCTCGATCGTGAAGCTCTGGTGCAGGTGCTGCGTCTCCGCCTCGTTCGACACCGCATCCGGGTTGAAGCTGAGGATCGCGTAGTAGGGCATCGCCACTTCGCCCCGCTGGTGCACGCCGTGGCGGAAGTGGAGGAACAGCGGGAAGCCGGGGAGATCGGCGAGTCCGCCCAACTCCGGCGCGGGGTCCCCCACGTTCGAGGTGATCATCAACGTGCTCGCGAAGGCGCCGCCGTCCCAGTCCTCGGCGAACACGTCCTGGGCCTCGTCGATGGGGGCGTAGTCGGTGGCGTCCTCGTACGCGTCGCGGTCGGTGTCGAAGGTGCGGTCGTAGGCGTCCCAGTCGTCTGCGAAGACGTTGAACTGGTCGGGTCGCACCAGCAGCGCTTCGGACTGGGCGACCTCGCAGTCCATGTCCGACAGCGACACGATCCCGGCCGCCGCCTCGATGTCCCGGCCGCTCACCACGGGCAGGTAGCTGATGTCGGTGTCCGAGAGATCGCCGACCGTGAAGGCATCGGTGGTGTCCGATGTTGCGCGCTCGCCGACGAGTTCGAACCCCTCGTCGTCGAACCACTCCATGAAGCCCTGGAGCCCGGCGTCGAACACGTCGTCGGCCGCGTGGAACTCGCGGATCAGGTACGCCGAGCTGGCGTCCAACCCCTCGGGGGCGGGCGGCGGCGGCTTGCAGCCGGAAGCCAGCACCACCGCCATCAACATCAAGGTGAATCTGCGCACGCCCGCATCCTGACACGGGGAGTAAGGTCGCCAAGTGCTCACGCGCGACTTCTTCCTCATGGGCCTGCTCGGCGCCTCGCTCGTCCTGGGCGGCTGCTCGGCCGCCGCACCCACCGACGACGACGATGCGACCGGGGACGACGACGACGACTTCGTCGACACCTTCCTCGGCGACGGGGTCTCCACCTTCTCCGCCATCGGCGACGTGCCCTACACCGGGGGCCAGGAGGACTGGCTCGAAGACTGGCTGGACCAGCACAACGAGGCCAACCTCGCCCCGTGGATGATCCACCTGGGCGACATCAAGCCCCAACTCGCCGCCTGCAACGAACAGGCGTACGCCGCTGTGGCCACCATCCTCGTCGGCCTCGACGTGCCGATGTTCATCATCCCCGGCGACAACGAGTGGAACGACTGCCCCGACCCCGACCAGGCGTGGGCCCACTGGAGCAGCATCTTCATGCGCTTCGAGGAGCGCTGGCCCTACGCGGTCGCCGACGTGCAGCGGCAGGACGTGCGGGAGGAGAACTTCGCGTTCGTGCGCGATGGCGTGCTGTTCGTCGGCATCAACCTCGTCGGGGGCGCCATCCACGACCAGGACGAATGGGACGGTCGGTTCGCCGACAACCTCGACTGGCTGTCGGCTCAACTGGACGCCCACGGTGACGACGTCGGCGCCACGGTGCTCCTGGGCCACTCCATGATCCAGCCGGTGACGCTCCCCTTCTTCGACGCCTTCGCCCCGATCGCGGGCGCCTGGAGCAAGCCGTTCCTCTACCTCCAGGGCGACGGCCACGCCTGGATCGAGGACAACCCCTTCGACGAGGCCCCCAACGTGCTTCGCATCCAGGTGGAGGGCGAAGCCGCCCAGCCGGTCCGGTTCGACGTCGATCCCACCGCCGAGACCGTGTTCGCGTACGAGCGGTACCCCTCCGGCGAGTAGTGACTCTGGACCGAGTCACGTCCCGCTGGTACGTTCCGGCGGTGACTCCTCTCCCCCAACTCGATCGCCTGCTCTCCAACCTGTGGTGGACCTGGGACGCCGACGCCCGGCGCCTCGTGGAGTCCATCGACCCCTCCTCCTGGCGTGCCTGCAAGGGCATGGTCGGCGACTTCCTCGCCCGGGTCAGCCGCGAGCGCTGGCGTCGCCTGCGCGATCACGTCGACTTCAACCGCGGCCTCGATGAGACGCTCGAGCGGCTCGACGCCTACGTCGGCGCGCAGGACACCTGGTGGAACGAGCACCACGCCGACGCCCTGCCCGGCGGCATCGCCTACTTCTCGATGGAGTTCGGCCTCCACGAGGGGCTCCCCATCTACTCCGGCGGCCTGGGCGTGCTCGCGGGCGATCACCTCAAGTCGGCGTCGGACCTGGGGCTCCCGTTCGTCGCCGTCGGCCTCTTCTACCGGGAGGGCTACTTCCACCAGAGCGTCGACGAGACCGGCCGCCAGCACGAGGTCTACACCGCGCGCACCCCCGCGGACGTCGGCTTGCAGCGCGCCCTCGGCGCCGGCGGGCAGCCCCTCGAGGTCTTCGTTCCCCTGTACGACCGCTACGTGCGGTGTGAGGTGTGGAAGGCCAACGTCGGCCGCATCCCGCTGTACCTGCTGGACACCGACGTCGCCGGCAACCGGGACGAGGACCGCTGGCTCACCAAGCGGCTGTACGGGGGCGACCCCCACAACCGGATCGGCCAGGAGATGCTGCTCGGTGTCGGCGGTCTGCGCACCCTCCGCGGGGTCGGCTGCCAGCCCGACGTCATGCACCTCAACGAAGGCCACACCGCGTTCGTCGTGCTGGAGCGGCTGCGCGAAGAGTTGGCCGCCGGGAGCACCCGGGACGAGGCCTGGGCCGAGGTCCGCCGCAGCACCGTCTTCACCACCCACACGCCCGTGCCCGCCGGCCACGATCGCTTCTGGTACGAGCTCGTCGACAACGCTCTGGGCCGCTTCGTCCACCAGATCGGCCTGTACCCGGGCGAGGTCATGGACCTGGGCCGCGTGCAGCCCGGCCACGACGAGGAGCACCTCTGCATGACGGTGCTCGCGCTCAAGGGGAGCCGCGCCGCCAACGGCGTCTCCCACAAGCACGGTGAGGTCAGCCGCGACATGTGGCGGGAGCTGGACGGCACCGGCACGCCGACCATCGGCCACATCACCAACGGCGTGCACGCCCCCTCCTGGGTCGGCCCGTCGATGCAGGACCTGCTCGACCGCCACCTCGGCCCCGCGTGGCGACGCGAGCTGCCCGACGGCCGCCTCTTCGGCCGCGTCTTCGACATCCCCGGCCGCGACGTGTGGGAGGCCCACAACGAGCAGAAGCGCCGCCTCGTCGAGTTCGTCGCCACCCGCACTGGCGAGCGCATCCCCGCGGACGCCCTCGTCATCGGCTTCGCCCGCCGCTTCGCTACCTACAAGCGCGGCGACATGGTGTTGTCCCATCCGGAGCGGCTGGCCGAGCTGATGGGCGATCCCGAGCGCCCGGTGGTCCTGCTGTACGCCGGCAAGGCGCACCCCCGCGACGAGCACGGCAAGTCGATCATCCGCAACGTCGTCAACGCCGCCGGCCGCCACGATCTGCACGGCCACGTGCTCTTCATCGAGGACTACGACATCGGCGTCGGCCGCGCGCTGGTGCAGGGGGTCGACCTCTGGCTCAACAACCCCCGCCGTCCGCTGGAAGCGAGCGGGACCTCGGGCCAGAAGGTGTCCATGAACGGCGGGCTCAACTGCTCGACGCTGGACGGCTGGTGGATCGAAGGCTTCGCCCAGGAGCCCCGCGCGGGCTGGGCGGTGGGAAGCCCCGAGCCGTCCGAGGACGTCGCCAGGGGGGACGCCGAGGACACCGATGCGCTCTACAAGACGCTGATCGAGGAGGTCGTCCCGACCTTCTGGCGGCGGGACGGCGACGGCCTGCCGTCCGAGTGGGTGGAGCGCATGACCGCCGCCATCGCGGTCTGCCTGCCGGCCTTCAACACCGACCGCATGGTCGCCGACTACGTCACGGCCGCGTACCTGGCGCGCTGACCGCTACTCGGCGGTGTCGTCCGGGGTGCCGGTCGCGTCCAGCTGCACCATCTCCTGGGACTCGCCCACGTCGGGCACGGTCTCTTCCTTGGTCGTGTCCCCGTCGCCCTCGCCGGGCTCCAGGACGGAGACCACGTTCCGGCCCCCCTCCTTGGACACGTACAGCGCCTCGTCCGCCCGCTTGAGCACCGTCTCGGCGGTGTCGTTGGGGCCGAGGGACGTAGCGCCGAACGACATCGTGACCTTGAGCTTGCGGCCGCCGCCGACGTCCGTGTCGAGGTCCTCGATCGCCTGCCGGCAGCGATCCGACGCGACCCGGGTGCCTTCCAGATCCGTCGCCGGCATGACGAGCAGGAACTCCTCACCGCCGTACCGCCCGACGATGTCCACGTCGATGCGGAGGCCGTTCTTCAGCTCCTGCGCCACCGCGATGATGATCGCGTCGCCCGCGGGGTGACCCCAGGTGTCGTTCACCGCCTTGAAGTGGTCGATGTCGCACATCACGATGCCGAGCTCGTGCCCGTACCGGCGGGCCTTCTTGATCTCCTCGTTCATGCGGTGCATCGCGAAGCGCCGGATGAACAGACCGGTCAGGCCGTCGGTGATCGCGGCCTCGTACAGGCGGGCGCGGCCGATGGCGACCGCGGCCTGATCGGCGAGGGCGGTGAGGATCTCCTCGTCCTCGTTCTCGAAGGTGCCGTTGTTGTTCTTGTTGGTGATGTTGATGACGCCGATCGGCTCGTCGTCAGCGATCAGCGGCACGCACAGCAGCGACCGGGCGTGGTTCCCCTCGGTCGCCTTGAAGTTGCCGTCGTCGTCGGTGTTGTTCACCCGGTGGGCGACGCCCGTGTCGAACACCTGGCCGGCGACGCCTTCGCCGCGCTTGAACGTGTTGCACTTGATTTCGCCGTCGTTGATCTTCTTCTCGACCTCCTTGTTGGGGAGGCGGACCACGCGGATGGCGAGCTCTTCGGTGTTCTCGTCGAAGAGCATCAAGCTGCCCTTTTCAGCATCGACGGCCTCGATCGCGCGGTCGATGATCATGCCCAGCAGGGTCGTCAGGTTCTGCACCGCGGACAGCGCCCGCGTGACGTCGAACAGCAGCGACAAGTGGTGCAGGCTCCGGTCCAGGTCCTTCCGCGCCAGCTCGATGCTCCGGTAGAGCACCGCGGTGTGGATCGCGAGGGCCGCGCGCGAGGCCAGCCGGTTGAGGAATTGGTACTGACTGGCCGAGACCGCCTTCCCATCGCGGTCCGGGCTCATCGACAGCACGCCGACCACGGCGCCCGGCATCACCAGCGGGATCCAGAGCTGGCCTTCCAGCCGCTCGAGCTCGTGCTTGGCGAAGATCTCGTCGAACCGGGGACGACCCTCGAGGTCGACCACCGAGAACGGCTCACCGGCCTTGATGAGGCTCCAGAGGATCCCCTGGTCGGCGGGGAAGCTCAGGTCGCAGGTCTCCTCCGGGAGCCCTTGCACGGCCTCGACCGAGACCATGTGCCCTTCTTCGTCGTTCAGCAGAACGGCCAACTGATCGGCCCGCACGCGCTCACGCACCATGGTCATCAGGAGGTTGCAGAGGTTGAAGACGTCGAGCTCGCCCTGGAGGGCTTCACCGGCCTTCAGCAGCGACTCCAGCTCGAAGAGCCGGCGGTCCAGTTGGGCGTTGAGGGCGGTGGCGTCGTGGGTCTGGCTAGAGTTAGACACCCCCCAAGTCTATCGGCCCGGCGTCGGCAGGGCACGGCGGCCCAGGATTTCCACGTCGCGACTGATGAGGTCGTTGGCCGCCAGTTCGATGCCCTTGCTGAAGCCGCCCGCGGGTCCGACCGCGACGACGATCTCGCTTCGGGTCGTGGTCGGCAGCGGCACGCTGTCCAGATCGTCCCAGCCGACGATGCCCATCACCTGGTACGGACCGCCCACGGGGCCCGCGAGCAGGTACGTGTTGCCCTGCTGCAGCTGATCGACGGCGCCCTCGGACAGCCCCACGTGGTGCTGGCGGTGGGCGCGGCTGAGGATCAAACCGTCCGATGCGGTGGCGATGGTGAGCCCCTGCGAGGCCGAGGAGGGGGCGGAAGCGCGGCCCGCGGCGAATCCGATCGCGAGGGTCACGCCGAGCAGCAGCGCCGCCGCGGCCATCCACTGCGGGGTCGCGCGCGGCGGCTGCCAGGAGTGACCGGAGGGGGCCGGAGCGGGGGGAGCGGGGGGAGCGGGGGGAGCGGGGGTGTCGGAGGTCGAGTCATCGAGCAGGCCCATGGCGCGGGCGCGCGCCATCTCGCGATCGACGCGAAGGCGGCCCGTGGTCAGCGCCGCGAACTGTTCGCCGTACTCCTCGGCGATGCTGTCGGCGAGCGCGTCGGCGATGTCGTCGGGGATCTCGTCGGGGTCGAGCGAGTCCAGGGACACGGGGTACTCACCGCTGGAGGCTCGAACCGACGTGCGGGCGGCGGCGAGCACCCGGTCGTCGACGTCGGAAGCCGGCTCACCCTCCAACTCCGTGCGCATGCTGCGGAGATCGCGGGCGGTGGCGTTCCGAGCGCGAAGCTCTTCGGCGCAGGCGGCGCATCCCCTCAGATGCGTCATGACGGCCGCTGGAGGCTCTTGCCGTGCCACCGACTCCCAGATCCAGTCCTGTGCCTGTTCGCAGTTCATCATTCCTCCACTCGATGTCCCGGTCGAAGGTGGCTCAGCGTCGTCGCCAGCGTCCGGCGGCCCGAGCGCAGACGGCGCTTCACGGTCGCTTCGGAGCAGGACAGCGCCATCGCCGCCTCCTTGTAGGTCATGCCCTGGCAGTCCACGAGGTAGACCGCGCTCGATTCGTCCTGGGGCAGAGCGTCCAACGCGGCCCCCACTTCAGTTCGCGTGTCGAGGCGAGAAGCCGCCTCCTCGGGGTTGGGACCGCCGGACACCAACGTCAGGGTCAGCGGAATCGCGGCCCGGGCGCGCTTTTCGTTGCTGCGCTCCAGCACGTGCAGCCCACGGTGGTGCACGGCGGTCAGGGCGTACCCGATGAACGAGCCATTGATCCGACCCCGCCTGGCCTGCACGGCCACTGCCGCCATGGCCTCGACGAGGATGTCTTCGGCCTGCTGGAGATCCCAGCCCATCTTTCTCGCCATGCCCCACAGACGCCGACGATGGCGCTTGTACAGCGTGGTGAATGCGTCCTCGTCGCCAGAAGCGTAGAGGTCGAGCAGCTCGTGATCTGTCTGGAGTCTCGCCAACATGGGGTTCCCCGTTGAGTGTAGGACCGGTGCTCCGGCAAAGCCGGGTCATTCGGTCGTCTGGGCTGTCCTCATGCCTTCGGACGGGGCAGCCTCAGGATCATTCGAGGGGAAGTGAAAAAACGGCACGACTTCCTCTTCGTCGAGCCTTCTTGTTTCCTGAATGTCGGTCCCGAGGGCCGCTCGGATCTTCAACGAACGGGACAGAATTCCCAGTTCTGCAGGAGCGCGGGAGGCATCGAATCCCTCCTCGGCAGAGCTTGGGAGGACTTGAGCGCGCTCCCACGCGCGCGTGGGGAGAAACGTGGTACGAACTTCGGCATGACATCCACCGATCGAAGCTGGAGCGGCTTGGAGCAGTTTCGGGTCGTCCTCTTCGCCGAGGACGAGGCCGAGTTGGCCCGCATGACCGCCTCGGCGGGCACGGTGCTGAACTGCTCGGGCCGCTCGGCCTGGGAGGACGTCCTCCGGTTGGTGAGTTCCGCCGAGGTCGCCGCGCTGGTGGTTCGGGCCAAGGACGCCGACACGGCGTTGGCAAGGCTGGACGAAGCGACGGATGCGGCGCCGCACCTGCTTCGCCTCGTGGTGGTGGACAGCGACGCCGTGCCGGACGTCATCGCGCAGCAGAATCGGGGATTGGTCGAGCACGTCGTGCCCGCTCCGATCGAGGGCGGGGGCATCGAGTGGGCGTTGCGCACGGCGCTGGTGCGGCTGTCCACGGCACAGTCGAGCAAGCTGCTGGTGGAGGCCCTGCGGCGGGATCGCGCGGTGGCCCGGCGGCGGGTCGATGCGTTGGAGTCGGCGCTGGACGAGGCGAACCGCCGGCTCGACCGCATCGCGCCCACCGACGGCACGACGGGGCTCTACAACCGGCGGCACCTGATGGACCACTGGCGTCGTGAAGTGGCGCGGGCGCGGCGTTACGCGCTGCCGCTGGCGATCGCGCTGCTGCAGCCCCAGGCGTCGGACCGGGCCATCATCGACGCCGATCTGCGGAACGCGGGCACGTTCCTGGTGCAGGCGATTCGCGACGTCGACTTCGTGGCCCGAGCCGGGGACGAGAGCTTCGCGGTGGTGCTTCCGCACTGCGGCGGCGCCGATGCCGCGGCCCTCGCCGCCCGGCTGAGTCAGAAGTTCGAAGCCGAGCACGGCTTCGCGCTGCACGCGGGCTCCGCTTCGTTGCGCGAGAACGGCAGCGATCCCTCCGAGGTCTACGGGGCCGCGGAGGCGCAGCTTCAGGAGGCCCTGGACGGGGCGTAGATCAAGGGCTTGCTGATCGCGAGCACCTCCTTTACAGTCCGCCGGCTTCGGGCCAATCCCATTGACCAGGGTCCGAACACAGGAGATTGATCTCATGGGTCGTGATCGAGATGACAATGGTGGCTCGCGTCGGGGCAACCCGAACCCTGACTTGGTCGTCAACTACAAGGACACCAAGCAGCTGAAGCGGTTCATCAGCGAGGACGGCAAGATTCTGCCGCGTCGCCGCACCGGCTTGAACGCCAAGAACCAGCGTCGCATCACCACCGCCGTGAAGCGGGCCCGCCACCTGGCGCTGCTGCCCTACGCCACGCGCGACTAGCGAGGCGTTGCCTCGCGGCCGTGGGCTGTGGGCTGTAGGTCGGCTGGGTTGAGGCGTAGCCGGGATTGAGAGACCACACCAAGCTCCGGGCGTTCCAGAGTGCTGACCGCTTGGCGGTTGCGGTCTACCAGGCGACCGTAGGCTTCCCGAAGTCAGAAGCATTTGGCCTCACGTCGCAGCTGCGGCGTGGGGCTGTTTCGGTTGCGTCGAACATCGTGGAGGGCAGCGCACGTTCCTCCCAAGCGGACTACATCCGCTTCCTGGACATCGCCCTCGGATCCGCGCGAGAGCTCCAGTATCAGCTGAGCCTCGCCCACCGCGTCGGCCTCCTCACCGAGCAGTCCTACGCCCCCCTGAGAGCCGAAGTCGAGCAGACCTCCAAGCCCCTCGCCGCCCTCATCCGAGCCCTCAGAACCTCCTAAGGCCCCTCAGCCCTCCTAGGCCCCTACCAAAACCGCAGGTCCCACCCGCAGGCCGGTGGTCGTCTCCAGCCTGCCCACAGCCCACAGCCCACAGCCCACAGCCCCGGCCGCCCCCGGCCGAAGCACTCCTACTCCCCCGAGTATTCGCTACCGACCTTTCGATACGCCTCCCGAAACGGGACGCCCTGCCGGACGAGTTCGTACGCGCGCTCGGTCGCGTACAGCTCCTCACTCATCGCCGCTTCGCACCGCGCCCGGTCCACGGCCAGGCCTCCCATGACGTGGGCGGTGATCTGGAGCATCGCCATCGTCGTGTCGAAGCCACGGAACAGCGGCCCCTTGAGCAGCTGCAGGTCGCGGTGGTAGCCGGACGGCAGCGGTGAGCTGATGGCCTGAAGCTCGGCGAGGGCGGAACGCACGACGGCGGCCTTGGCCCGGGTGAGCTCGAGCACGTCGGGGTTCCGCTTCTGCGGCATGATCGAGCTGCCCGTCGTGAACTCGGTCGGCAGCTTCAAGAAGCCGAACTCGGCCGACACGTACAGGCAGACGTCCCACGCCCAGCGGCCCAGGTCGCGGGCGATCTCGCTGCACGCGAACAGCAGCGCCGCCTCCGCTTTGCCTCGGCTCAGCTGCGCCGCCTCGGGCGGCTCCATCACCGAATCGAAGCCCAGCTCCTTCGCCGTCATGGCGCGGTCGATGCCGAGCACGTCCGGCACGCCGTAGCCGGCGGCGCTGCCCAGGGGGGAGGCCGAGGCGAGGGCATCGGCGGCATCCAACAGCGGGAGCCCCTGGCGGACCAGGGTTCCGTAGGCGGCGGCCCAGCGGCCGGCGGTCGACGGCATCGCCCGCTGCAGGTGGGTGTAGCCAGGCAGGGGGATGTCGGCGTGCGCCGTGGCGAACGCGTCGAATGCGGTCGCGGCGGCGGCGACGGCCTCCCGCAGGGCGGTGACGGCGTCGCGCTGCCACAGCCGCAGGTCGACCAGCACCTGGTCGTTCCGGCTGCGGCCCGTGTGCACCTTCTTGCCCACCTCGCCGAGGGCGCGCTCGATGGCCGTGTGCACGTCCTCGTCAGCCTGCTCGATGCGGAAGTCGGGGTCGGCCAGGATCGCGTCCAGGCCCGACTCGATGGCGGCCAACTCGGCGTCGTCGAGCACGTCGATCGAACGGAGCATGCGCGCGTGAGCGCGGGAACCGGCGACGTCATACGGGATCAGCCGCAGGTCGAGGATCGGGTCGTCCCCGACCGTGTACGCCTCCACCAGTTGGTCCAGCGGCTTGCCTTTGTCCCAGAGCTTGCCCATCGCGCTACCTCCCCAACAGGGCGAGCAGCAGCGCAGCCTGACCCCAGATGCGGTTCTCGGCCTGGTCCAGGACCGCCGACTGCGGGCCCTCGAGCACGTCCGCCGAGACGACGACGTTCCGGCGCACGGGCAGGCAGTGCATGAAGCGGGCGGGCTTTCCCTTGGCCAGATCGGAGCTGCGGACGGTCCAGTCGCGCAGCGCCGCGAAGGCGTCCGCGTGGCCCGAAGCGGAGGCGGCAGAGCCGGTGTAGGCGCCCCAGGACTTGGCGTAGACCACCTCGGCGTCGGCGAAGGCGTCGTCGCGGTCGTTGGTGACCCGGAAGGAGCCGCCGGCTTCGGCGGCCAGCCGCTCGGTGTGGCCGAGGGCATCGGGGTCGAGCTCGAAGCCCTCGGGGTGCGTCAGGACCACGTCCATCCCCACCGCGGCGCCCGCCCACAGCGCGGAGTTCACCGTCGCCATCGGCAGCTGCTTGGGGTGCGGCGCCCACGTCACCGCGAGCTTGCGGCGCTTCGGTTCACCCAGCAGATCCCGGAACGTCATCGCGTCCGCGAGCCCCTGGCAGGGATGCGCGAACGGCCCCTCGAGGTTCACGATCGGAACCCCCGCGTGCGAGGCGAACGCCTCGTGCACCGGCTGCGACTTCTCCCGGTCCCACTGGCCGCGGGTGGGGAAGGCGCGCAGGCCGACCACGTGGGCGTAGCGGCCCAGCACCCCGGCGGCTTCGTAGACATGCTCGGCGGCGGTGCCGTCCATCGTCACCTGGTCGGCGAACTCCATCGTCCACAGGCCCGAGCCGGGTTGCAGCTCGACGAAGTCGGCGCCCAGGCGGTTGCAGGCGACGTGCATGGAGGTGCGCGTGCGCAGCGACGGGTCGAAGAACATGCCCGCGAAGGTGCGGCCCGCCAGCGGCCGGCTGCGGGACAGCTCATCGGCGTGGGTGCGGATGGCGACGCCGAGGTCGAGCAGCGCGCGGATGCCGTCGAGCCCCGGCTCGAGGCCGGTGAGGAAGTGCCCGCCGTCGTCCCACGTGGGGACGGCGTTGAGCGCCTTGGCGACTTCGTTGGGGAGCAGGCTCATCTCAGGCGTCCTCTCCTCGCCGCGCGGCGAGTCCCGACAGCAGCTGCTGGGTTCCGTAGATCCGGCTGAAGCCCTCGGCGTCCCGGCCGTCCCACAGCGCGTTCTCCTCGCCGTAGCGAGCCAGCTCGGGGGCGAGCATCGAGAAGGGGGAGCGGGTGCCTCGCACCTGGACCGCGCCCTGGCGCAGGAACACGCGGACATCGCCCGTGACGGTGCGCTGGCTGGAGTTCAGGAACGCCTCGATGTCCCGCATCACGGGGTCGAAGTGGCGCGCCTCGTGGAGCATCGCGCCGTACAGGTCGCCGAGCTGGTCCTTGTGGAACCGCTGCGCGCCCGACAGCACCAGCTTCTCCAGCTCGCGGTGGGCGGGAATGAGCACCGCCGCGGCGGACGCCTCGAACGCGATGCGGCCCTTGATGCCGAGGATGGTGTCGCCCAGGTGGATGTCCCGACCGACGCCCTGGGCCGCGGCGCGGGCGCGCACTGCTTCGACCAGGTCGAGGGCCGACATCGCGACGCCGTCCAGCGCCACGGGGAGGCCGTCGGCGAAGCTGATGACGACCTCGTCGCCCTCGGGGGGAGCGCTCGAGGGGTCGACGGTGGTGGGCCACGCCTCCTCCGGCGGGTACCCCCACGGATCGTGGGTCTCCTTGCCGCCGATGGTGACGCCCCAGAGGCCCGCGTTGATGGAGTAGTCCTTCGTGGAGGCGTCCACGGGGAAGCCCTGCTCGCCGAGGTAGGCGGCGGAGCTGGCGCGGCGCACGTTCCAGTCGCGGATGGGGCTCCAGCAGCGGACGGTCGGGGCGAGCGAGGCCATGGCGACCTCGAACCGCACCTGGTCGTTGCCCGCGCCGGTGCTCCCGTGCACGACGACGTCGGCCTCCCGGGCGGTGGCGACGGCGGCGACTTCGCGCGCCTGGACGACGCGCTCGGCGCCGACGCACAGCGGGTAGACGGCGCCGCGGAGCACGTTGCCCTTGATGAGGTAGGCGAGGTGCTCGTCGTAGACCATCTGGCGGCCGTCGACGAAGACGTGCTCCTCGGCGCCCAGCTCGGCTGAGCGGGCGGCGATGTACTCCAGCTCGGCGGCGTCGAAGCCGCCCGTGTCCACGGTCACGGTGACGACGCGGGCGCCGGCCTCGCGGCGGAGCCAGCAGACGACGAAGCTGGTGTCGAGGCCGCCGGAGAAGGCGACCACCGCCAGGCCACCGGAGGCGACGGGGGCGGACGGTGCGTTGGGTCCAGACAGATCGGTCATGGCCGCGTCTGATACACGATCGACGGCCCCAAGGACAGAAACCCCGGACCCGAAGGCCCGAGGTTCCTGAGCGACGTCAGGGAGCTACCAGCTGATGGCGAGGTCCCAGGCGACGTACGTGCCGGGCTCGGCGCCGTTGGGGAACTGGATGCGCACGAGGTAGTCGTGGTTCGTCTCCAGGAGCATCGTCTCGACGTCGTTGCAGTTGACGCGGAAGCCGGCCTGGAGCTGCGTCGGGCTGGACCCCTCGTCGTCCCAGGGGTGGGCGGCGGCGGCGTCGACATCGCCCTCGCCGTCGCAGATCAGGTCCAGGGTGATGTTCACATCCTCGTTCTCCAGCGCCGGGGTGGTGAACGCGACCCAGTCCTCGGAGTCGCCGTCGAGGAAGCTGATGGCGTCCGCGACCTCGATGATCCGGGGCGCGCCGGAGCCCAGGAAGCTCTCCACGAACAGCGGGTCGTCGAACGTGTCGTTGTCCTGCTCAGCGGCCAGCGGCGGCTCGACCACGTCGTCGTCGTCGTCGTCGTCGACCGGAGGCTCCGTGCCGTCGTCGTCCTCGATGGGCTCCTGCTCGTCGTCGTCGTCGGTTGCGCTGTCGTCGTCGTCGCCGAGGCCCGGCTCGTCGGGCACGTAGCTGTCGACCGTGTACTGGGGGGTGCAGGCAGAGGCGAAGGCGATGAGGGTGATGAGGGCGAACAGGGCGGTCAGGTTGAAGTTGCGCATGGTGTGTCTCCAGGTTGTTGGGTTGCGCTTCTGGGTGTGCCGCCCCGTCGGTGAGTCACAGAAGACGTGATCTTTTTGTTTCGATTAGCCTCGCGTCATGCGTTTCTTGCCTTTTCTGGCCGTGTTCCTGATCGCCTGTCCGACGACTTCCGAGGACCCGGATCCCCCGCCGGCGGAGGAGTCGGTGGTGACGTTCGCGACGTCCGATGGGGAGACCCTGGAGGCGGACTGGTACCCGGCGGACGACGTCAGCAGCGGCGCCGTGCTGCTCTTCCACATGATCCCGCCGGGCAACGACCGGACTGGATACCCCGTGCGCGTGCGGGAGGCGCTCCACGACCAGGGCGTCTCCGTGCTCAACGTCGACCGGCGGGGCGCTGGCGGCTCGACCGGGACCCCGACCGCCGCCTACGAAGGCGAGGGCGGCCGGCTCGATGTGCAGGCGGCGGTGACCTACGCCCTGGACCAGGGGGCCGATGCCGACAAGCTCGTGCTCGTGGGCGCCTCCAACGGCACCACGTCCGTCTACGACTACGTGGTCGGACGCGACGACGGTTTCGGACAGGCTGCGGCGGTCGTCTTCATGTCACCGGGCACCTACACCGAGAACCAGAACGACTTCGTGCCCCAGCAGGACGCCTGGGAGGTCAGCCTGAGCTTCCCGTTCCTGTGGCTGTACCCGATGACCGAGCCCTACTCGCAGGCGTTCGTGCCCGACGCGCCGGGGGCCTGGAAGTTCGTCGAGGACGGGAACCAGCACGGCACCAACATGTTCGACGAGGGCTCTCTGGAAGAGACCATGCTCAGCGAGCTCACCACCTGGGTTGCGGCCGTTCAGTAGTCGCGCGCGAGGCGGAAGCCGATCACCCAGCGTCGATCGCCGGCGTGGCGCCCGTCCCGGAAGGCGCCGCGGCCATGCACGATCGGGTTGCTCCACGAGCCGCCTTTGACGCACCGGCTGAGCTGACCGTCGTCGGGCACCGCGTCCGGGGGGCGGACGAACCATCCCTCGGCGGTCAGCGCCGGCCCCTCCTCGGTGAACACATCCAACGTCCAGTCGCACACGTTGCCTGCGGTGCCGCGCACGCCGTAGGGGCTCACGTCGACGGGGTGATCGGTGATCGCTGACGGCCTCGGGCGCCCCTCCCGGGTGCCGTGCACGGCGGCGAAGGTGGCATCGCCGAACCGCCCCCACGGCCAAGGCCGGCCGTCGACACCGCGGGCCGCCTTCTCCCACTCCAACTCCCAGGGCAGCCGCCACGCCACCCCGTCGCGTGAGGCGACCCACGCGGCGTAGGTCCGGGCGCCGTTCCAGCTGACCATCCAGGCGGGCCAGTCCGGCTCCCAGGTGTCGCCCTCGGCGTCGACGCGGAGGCTGAAGCCGGTGTCGGGATCGTGGGTGACGAGCAGGGCGCCGAGCTCGCCGGGGCGGGCCGAACGCTCGCGGGGGGCGTGCTTCAGGGCCTCATCGACGTCGATGTCGTTGAGGAACGCCAGGTACTCGGCGTGGGTCACCGGGTGCTCCCGGATGACGAACGCATCCACTCCCACGCGTCGTCCGCGGGTCGCAGCACCCGCTGCTTTTCGACGTACGGAACGGCGACGACGGGGGCCGAGCGGTCCGACTTCAGGGACAGCTGTCCGGTGTCCGCGAGGTAGTCGGCGTGTGAGCCGTCGTCGTGGGCGCGGAGCAGCGCCTCGAACCGGGCGGCTGCGGCGCGCTCGTCGGCGGCTTCGGCGGTGGCGTGGCGGTCGCGCCAGTGGGCGGCGAGCAGGGCGTGGGCGGCGGGCAGGTCGGGGTCGTGGGTCAACGCGGAGCGCACCGCCTCGGTGAAGGCGACCTCCTGCAGCTCTGCTTCGGGATCGGAGCCCCGGAAGCTCGCCTCGAGCCCCAGCATCATGAAGAAGAGGCCGTCGCCGAGCCCGATGAGGAGGCCTGCGATCCCGCCTACGAGCGGCCAGTAGCGTCGTTCCAGCATGCGCACTGCCCAGGCATCATCCATGCCCGCGACGACGTCGGCCACTCAGGCGTGCGGCTGTGCTGCAGCGGCGCCACACGACGTTGTACGGCTGCAACGTCCGACGGGTCGAAAACGCAGGACGTCGTCGTTGGCACGGCGGTTGCTCAAGGGAAGGGGCACGAAAGGAGCAACTCATGCTCAAGAACTGGAAAGCCCTTCTCCTCGGCCTCGTGATCATCGACTTCGCTTCGCTGACGGTGTGGGCGGCCATGAACCAGGGAATCGGCGAGACCTTCGCCGTCATCGCCGCGAATCCCTGGATGACGCAGGTCTCGCTGGACCTGTGCGTCGCCGTCGCCTTCGGCCTGACCTTCCTGTGGCGGGACGCGCGGAAGAACGACATCAACCCGGTGCCGTACGTGGTGCTGTCGCTGTTCCTCGGCTCGATCGGGTTGCTGAGCTACGGCGTGCGTCGGCTCTGGGTCTCCAGCGAGGCCCCCGCCCCTGTGGGCGCGACGCCCGTCCGCGCCTGAGGGAGCGCCGGCCCGCTATCCTGGGGAGGTGGAAGAGGACGAATTGAGCGCCACCCAGGTGGAGCTGCGCGGTCTGCTCGAGACCCTGGCCCTCGAGCGGCCCGCCGGACCGGGGGAGACCGTGCTCCCGACCCTGCCCTCGGCGGACGGAGGCCCGGTTCGCATCAGCGAGATTTCGCTCGGCCCTCGGGACAGCGTCGTGCTCGTCGGCCAGACCCTCGGCGAAGGGGGCATGGGGATCGTCAGGCTCGGGACTCAGGTGTCCCTGGGCCGCTCGGTGGCGGTCAAGTCCACCCGTCCCGAGCGATCGAACCCCCAGGCGGTCGCCAAGCTGGTGCAGGAGGCCTGGGTCACCGGCTTTCTCGAGCACCCCAGCATCGTGCCGATCTACGACCTGACGGAGGATCAGAACGGCCGGCCGATGCTGGTCATGCGTCGGATCGAGGGACTCGAGTGGAGCGAGCTCTTCGGCGACGCCGACGCGATCCGAGAGCGGTTCGGCGCCTCGGATCTGTTGGACTGGAACTTGCGGGTGCTGATGCAGTTGGCGTCGGCGCTGCATTTCGCCCACGGGCGGCAGATCCTCCACCTCGATCTGGGGCCCGCGAACGTGATGATCGGCCCCTTGGGCGAGGTCTACCTCGTGGACTGGGGGCTGGCGATGGCGCTGGGCGGCGACAAGCGTCTCCCCCGCGCCGCCGACAACACCGAGATCATCGGCACCCCCTCGTACGTCGCTCCCGAGATGCTGACTGGAGACGGCACCCAACTGCGCCCGCAGACCGACGTGTACCTGCTCGGTTCGACGCTCTACACCTTGCTGGCGGGGGAGCCCCCCCACCGAGGCGACACCCCATGATTGCGGCGCTGTACCACGCGGCGGAGGGGACCCCCGAGCCGCTGCCGAGCCACATTCCGCCGGAGCTGGTTCGGATCGTCGAGTGCGCGATGTCCAAGGACCCCAGCGAGCGCTTCGCCACCGCCGAGGAGTTTCGTCTCGCGCTGCAGGGCTTCCTCGAGCATCGGAGCGCCCTGGATCTGGTGCGCGGGGCCGACGAACGGGCCGCGGAGCTGGACGCGCTGCTCGCCGCGGGGGCCAGCGAGGGGGTCGTCGCGGCGGCCTCGGGGGCCCGATTCGGCTATAGTCAGGCGTTGGGGATGTGGCCGGAGTGCGCCTCGGCAGCTTTCGGCTTCGACCGCGTTACGGCGGGGTACGCGGTCTGGAGTGCCGAGCAGGACGAGCTGGCCACGGCCGAGGGATTGGTGAGCCAGCTGAGCAAGCCCGATCCCCGGGTCGACGTGGCGATCGCGGCCGCCCGGGCCCGCCTTCAAGGGGGCGCCGATCGCCTCGAGCAGCTGGAGCAACTGGGCCGCGACGTCGACGTGCAGACGGGCCAGGGGGTGCGGATGGCCATCATCGGCATCGTGCTCCTCGGCGCCGGGCTGCTGCCGGTCATCGAGCCGTTCGTCCCGTGGCTCCAGACCTGGTCCGCCCTGATCCTGTTCCCGGTTGCCGCGGTCACGATCCTCGCCGGGTTGGCGGTCTACGCCCGCGAGACGATTTCGGCCACGCGCATCAACCGCCACGGCATGGCCGTAATGGTCGTCATGATGGCCGCCCAGTTCGCGATCACGTTCGGCGGATGGCGCGCCGGGCTCAGCATGGCCACGACGATGTCGCTCGTGTTTCCCCTCTGGGGCGTCGTGGCGACCAGCTTCGCGCTGATGATCGATCGGAAGCTGTGGCCCACGGGGGCAGGCTTTGTCGTAGCGTCGATCGTGGTCATGGTTCGTCCGCAGTGGTGGCTCGTGCTCACGTCGCTGTGCAACCTGCTCGCCGTGCTGAACTTCGCCTACATCTGGAGGCCGAGCGAGCCTCCCTCCGATGGCTGACACCTCCGAACCGGCGGTGCGTGCCGCGCTGGCCGCGATGGCTGTCGACGGCGGCTTGATGGCGGAGTCGCTGGCGTTGCAGCTGGACCCCGTGGCGCGGGCGTTGGCGGAGAACGAGGCGATTCTGATCTGGGGACTGGGGGCCTTCCAACTCCTCTTCCTCCCGCTGATCCTCCTGATCCCTGTTGCCCGGAGCACGCCCACGGGCGACGCCGTGCTCGGCCTCGCTCCCGAGACCTTTGCGTCCAAGGCGTGGCCCTGGCTCTGGACGGCCTGCTTCGGCGCCGGCTTCATGGTCCCCCTGCTCGGACTGCAAGTCGCCCCCCTTGCGTGGACCATCGCCGTCATCGTCGGGCCGCTCTTGATGCTCGGAGTGATCGGCTTCGCGATGGTGAAGCTGGACGACAAGAAGCCGTCCCGAAGGCTGTCGCAGGGGGAGTCGTTGGCCCTGACGCTGGGCACGTTCTGCTACCTCGCGCTGCTGGAGGGGATGCTGTTCCTGGATCGCCCGGACGAGCAGTTGGACGTGCTCGTGGTGCCCGCGCTGCTGCTGGCCTACCTGCCGATCCGCCTGATGTTGTTCATGCTTCGGGAAACGAAGCCGTGGGAGTTGGCGACCCTGGCGATGGCGTTCGTGCTGCTGATGGCGCAGCTGGCGCCCGCCTGATCAGCCGGCGCTCGCCCGCTACGGCACGACCTGGAAGTTCGCCAGGTTGTTGCTCTCGTTGGGCTCCTCGATGGTTCCGGCCACGTCCGCGAGCACGTACGACTGCCAGAAGCCGTCCGGGACGTCCCGAATGGCGATGTCGAGGTAGGCCGTCTCCCCCGGCGGGAGCAGGTCCACGTAGGCCTGCTCATCGGGGTACGCGGGGGCCACCGGGGGGAACGCGGGGTCGCTGAAGACGCCCACGTTGAAGGCCGCTGCGGCCTGATCGCCGGTGTTCGTCACATCGACGATGTAGAGCACCTGCTCCTGCGCTTCCTGCACGAAGGCCTGCAGGTAGGTGACCGCCAGATCCGGCCCGATGGGGCCGCCGCCGCTGGTCACCTGCACCGGCTCGGGGCCCCAGATGTTGTTGTTCTCGCCCAGGCTGTCCTCCGCGACGGTGTCGAACGAGTCGATCATCAGCCAGGACTGGTAGTTGCCCGGCGTGGTCTCCAGGGCGAGTTCGATGAACGTGCTCTCGCCCGCCTCCAGCAGCGAGACGAACTCGTAGGCGTCGCCCGTGGCGGGGGGCGGCGGGGGCGCGGCGGTGCGGTTCAGCCAGACGTCCAGCCAGAAGCCGCTGGCGGGCGAGCCGCCGGAGTTCTTCACCTCGACCGAGTAGGTCACCCCGTCCCCCGTCGAGACCGGGTTCACGCCGAGGATGCGCACGTCCGCCTCGTCGATCGAGACGCTGCCGTCGAGCACCTCGATGACGGCGGGGGTGCCCACGAACTCGCCCTGGGCCGAGTCGTAGACAACGCCCACAGTGGCGGTGCCGAGGGTGTTCGAGGCGGTCACGATGCCGTTGGAGTCCACCGTCGCGGCGCCGCCGTTCTCCGCCGTCCAGCGCACCGTGCCGGTGACGTTGCCGTGGCTGCCGTCGGAGAAGTCCGCCACCGCCTCCAGCTGCACCGTCTCCCCCGAGTGCAGCTGCACGGTCGAGGGTTGGATGACGAGGCTGGTGATCTGCGCGTCCGTCACGGTCACGACGACGTCGTTGCTGGGGAAATGCTCCAGCCCGCAGCTGACCCGCGCGACTCCCGCCGCCAGCGGTGTTCCGCGGCCTTCCGAGTCCAGCCCGGAGCTGACATCGATCACGTTGGAGTCGGTTGTGTACCACTCGACGGTGTCGGTGATGTCCCGGGTCGAGGTGTCGTCGTAGAAGCCCGTGGCGACGAACTGAATCTGCTCCCCCAACGTCACCGTGGGGTTCATCGGGGTCACCCCAATGCCCACCAGGGAGGCCTGGAACACCGGCCCGGTAGCGTCATCATCGTCGTCCCAGCCACCGCTGCAGGCGGTGAGCATCAGGACGATCGCGAGGGTCGCGCAACGATTCACGGCGCCAATCTAGCGATACGGCAGTCGCTTTCCCAGGGCATCAGAACGACGAAGGCGCCGCCGGCAGGTTGCCGACGACGCCTTCGAGGCTTGTCTCGTGTCCGCTACTCGCGGGTGATGCCGGGCATCATCCCCTCGAGGTCGCCCCACCAGAGGTAGGGGTTCTCGGAGCGGCCCTCGTACACGGAGTTGGCGTAGGGAATCCACGCGAAGTCGGGGTGGCCGTCCTCCGGGTCGTCCCAGGTGCCCGAGATGATGTCGCCGTTGGGCGAGGCCTCGAGCGTGAAGCGCCAGACCTTCCAGAACCCGTTGGGGTTGTTCTGGTCGCTGTCGATGTGGCTCGGGGCGACACCGTCCGTGGTGAAGCGGACCCGCAGGTGACCATCGAACTCACGCAGCTGCGTGCTCTGCGTGACCGTGATGGAGTCCTTGATGCGGTTGTAGATGCCGAAGCCGATGCCGCGGACGTCCACAATCTCTTCCGTCGTCTGGAAGGGACCGTTCTGCTCGCGGTACTGGATGATCCGGTTGCCGCGCACCGTGTTGATGCCCCACAGCGTCGACAGCTCTTCGAGGTTCGCCGTGTTGATGTTGATGAGCCCCGTGGAGCCATCTTCGGTCGTGCTGGAGGCGGAACTCGTCTCCGTCAGCGTCAGCTCGTACTTCCACGCGGGGAAGTTCCAGACCTGGTCGCCGGCGGTGGTGTCGAAGACCATGGGGATGCCACGGTCGCCGATGATGGTGCTCAGCAGCTGCAGGGTCGCCTTGGGCGTCAGGTCGCTGATGTCGTCGCCGTCGTCACCGTTGTAGCGCTGGCCCCAGAAGTTGCTCAGCGTGGAGTAGTGCGACTCGGACAGGAGGCCCTTCTGGTCGGCGGTGCTCAGCTCGACCGAGTGCTGGTCGGTGCTGCCGAAGTTGACCGTGACGGCCTCCCGCGGCTCGTGCGTCAGGATGGCCGCAGCCGCCCAGCCGTTGCAGTGACCGAACCAACCCGAGCCGGCGGGGCTCCAGTGGTTGAGCGCCTCCCAGGCGGGACCGAACCAGGGGTTCGTGTTGTGCGTGCGGCCTTCGAGCTGCGCCACGAGGGCGAACTTGTCCAGGGGGGACATGCGGTTGATCTCGAAGTCGAAGGAGTCGTAGTCGGCGTGCCAGCTGGACTCGGCCGAGACGCGACCGTCGGCGACGACGATGCGGTTCTGGTCGATGCCGCTGCGGACCGCGTTGTAGAACTCGACGAGGCCGTCGACCAGCTCACGCTGCTTCGTGCGGTACTCCTCGACCTTGGTGGTGTACTCGGTGCTCTCGGCGCCGGACTCCTTGCGGATGTCACGGAGTTCGTCCCCCAGGTTCTGCAGGTCGGTCGCGATGGGGCGGACGGTCGAGTCGACCATGCCGGAGATCGTGTTGTTGCTGCCGCTGACGTGGCCGAGCCAGAGCTTGCCGCCCTCCTGGCTCCACCAGTCGCCGGCCCAGGGGCGGTAACCCTCGCGGGCCTCCTTGGTGCTGCTGCCGACGAGCTCGTTGACGCTGAGCGAGGCGCTCAGGTTGAGCGGCGCGCGGAGCAGGTCGACGAAGTCGAAGTCCTCGGGGTCGTCGTGGTTGCTGAAGTCGATGCCGCCGGTGAGGTCGTCGACCTCATCGTTGGTCATCAGCCGCGACTCGACCGTCGGGGTGAAGCTGTAGGACGCCCAGGGCTGGCCGTCTTCCCAGGTCTCGGCGATGAGCGTGTCATCCATCGAGTTGTCGTACATGACGTCGACCGAGGTGCCGGTCGCGTTGGCGAAGCTGACCACCTGGCCGTCCTCGAGCACCCTGTCACCGTCGACGTCGCCCGAGATGGGGAACGGCGGGATGAAGTGCGGGATGATCGACAGGTTGGCCTGCGACAGCCGGCTGTAGGCGCGGTTCATGTCACCGTCGTCGACCGTGACGGCCGAGGAGGTGCGGACGCCGCCGACCGTGCTGAACATCACCATGCCGGCGAGGCGCAGACGATCCTCACGGATGACCATGTAGATCTTCGGGTCGGCCTCGATGAGCTCGGTGCCGACGTTCAGGGTCGGGTTGAGCGAAGCCTTGATGATGGTCAGGCCGGACTCGGTGCCGCCCTTGGTGCTGTACTCGTAGAAGTCCTCGCCCGCCTCCGGGTAGAGGCCCTGGTCGATGACCTGGTAGCGCCAGTAGACCGACTCGGACCACTGGTCCGACAGGTCCATCGTGTCGCCGAGCGCGTCGGCGGCGGGGTCGGCGGCGGTGTCACCGCGAGCCGTGCGCATACCGATCTTCTGGTAGCTCGTCTCGAGGTGGAATTCCTGGTTCTGCACCCACGCGGGGCGGATGGAGTTGCCAGTGAAATCCTCGTCCGTGCAGGCCGAGGCGCCGAGGGCAAGACCGCTGGCGAGGGCCAGGGTGCTCAGCCGGCGCAGGGTCGCGAAGGGCTTGGTGGTCATCGTGTTCCTCATCTCTCTAGGTGTCAGGGGGTCCTGAATCTGTCTCTGTCTCGTACTCAAGAAGCGCTGGGTCCCACTAGCGGGGGCGACCCGATGTACCCCAGACGCAAACTGCGTGCCAAGTAGATGTTACGAAAGCGTGAACGCACGCCGTATCCGCGATTGTGACCGGGTCGTGAGCACTTGTTGCGTACCGGGTGCGGCATCGCAACCGAGTGTAATGCTGTAGCTACACCGACTACACCCAGGCGTAGCCTCAGGATTCACCGGGATCATGTCGCTTGATCATCTTGTGCAGGTTGACCCGGTGGATGCCGGCCAGCTCGGCGGCTCGCGACACGTTCCCGTCCGTCGTTCGCAGCAGGGCCGCGAGGTACCGCTCCTCGAACCGACGGAGCACCTGGTCCTTCAGCTCCTTCCACGCCCAGTCGGCGCCGTCGAGCTGGATGTCGACCGCGTCCAAGGTGGGCGGGGTGCGCACGACGGGGCCTCGGGAGCGGGGCGCGTGCCCGGGTGAGGCGGCGGCTCCACCGACGGGGGCCAGGGAGCCGGGCATGGGCGGGGCGGCGACCTCGCCGCGCAGGTAGGGGGGCAGGTCGCTCAGCTCGACGTGGGCGCCTTCGGCCATCAGCACGCCCTGCTCGACGATGTTGCGCAGCTCGCGCACGTTGCCGGGGAACAGGTGCTTGCGGAGGGAGTCGTAGGCGTCCTCGCTGAAGCCGACGACGGAGCGGCCGTAGGCGATGTCGGCGTCCTGCACGAACTGCTTGATCATCGACGGGATGGAGCCGGCGTAGTCCCGCAGGGGGGGCAGGTACATCGGCACCACCATGAGGCGGTAGTAGAGATCCTCGCGGAACCGGCCGAGCCCCATCATCGTCTCGAGATCGCGTGACGTCGCCGCGATCACACGGACATCGACGCGGTGCGAGGAGTCGCTGCCGACCTTGCGGACGTCCCCGTTCTGGAGCACCCGCAGGAGCTTGACCTGCAGCTGCGACGGCAGGTCGCCGATCTCGTCCAGGAAGATGGTGCCGCCGTCGGCAGTCTCGAAGGCTCCGGCCCGGTCCGCGACGGCGCCCGTGAACGCGCCTTTGACGTGGCCGAAGAGCTCGGACTCCAGCAGCTCAGCGGGGATCGCGGCGCAGTTCACGACGACGAACGGGAGCTTGCTGCGGGCCGAGTTGAAGTGGATCGAGTTGGCGACCAGCTCCTTGCCGGTGCCGCTCTCGCCGCGCAGGCAGACCGTCGCGCCGGTGGCGGCTGCGCGCTCGATGCGCTTCTCCACCGCGGCCCATGCGGGGCCTCGGCCCTTGATCATCACGCCGGAGCCGCTCCGTCCCGCGCGGGTCGCCTCGTACAGCTGGGCCCGACGGACGAAGGGGGCCGAGGTGCGGGCCAGGTTCTCCACCTGGCGCTGGTGGTCGGGGGTGAAGTGGCCCTCGGACGAGGCCTCGCACAGCACGATGCCGATGCAGCGGTCCTGGAACGGGATGGGCACCGCCAGCGCCGAGCGGGTGTCGTCGAATACCGGGATGTAGTGCACGTCGTGAGCGGCGTCGTTGGCGAGGTAGGTGCGGTTGTCCTCGAGCACCCGGAAGACGATGCCGCTGGCCCGCTCAGCGCGCTTGCGCAGCACCTTGGGGATGGTCCCGGGCCGCTCGCGGCTGAACGTCTCCGCCTCGACGATGAGGTTGCCGTCCTCCTCGTTGACGATGAGCGCCGCGCCGGTGCGGCAGCGGGTCAGCGACAGCGCGATCTCGAGCACCTTGGCGAGCAGGCGGCTCAGCTCCGCTTCATCCAGATCGGCCGACAGCTCGGCGGTCCCCCGGGTCACCTCCATGAGGAGGTCGAGCTCGCGGTCGGCGCGGCTGCGGGAGTAGCGGTTCAGGAGCGTCGCCTCCAGCGTCTGGAGGAGGTCCTGGATGAAGTAGAGATCGTCGCCGGTGAACGCGCTCTTGTAGTCGGCTTCGAGCACCAGGATGTCGGGCGCATCCCCCTCGAAGCGGAACTTCACCGCCACCAGGCTCTGGCTGTTTGCGTAGAAGAAGCCCTCGGTGCCGGCCTGGGATCGCGACGTCACGTGCAGGTTTCCCTCGGGGGACTCCAGCAGCCGGGCGATGAGCGGGTGGTCCAGCGGGATCTCGTCGGGGGCGCGCCCGCGTCCGTCTTCCCGGCGGCTGACGATGCGCACGACGCCGGCCTGGGGGTGGACCCGACCGATGAACGCCGCGAGCACGGGGAACTCGCGCGTGATGCCGTCCAGCAGCGCGTCGCACAGCTCCCCGGTGTCGGTGACCGAAACGAGATCGCGGAAGAGGACCACGGAGCGGCGCAGGCGCTCGTACTGGCCGTGCAGCAGGGCGAGCTTGTCTTCGAGCTCAGTGAGATCGGTGCTGCGCCCGCGCCGAGCCTTCGCCACCGCTACTTGCCCGAGGCCACGAAGTCGGTGAAGTAGTCGAAGGCGACTTCGTCCGGCTGCTCCTTGCCGTCCCACTCCAGCGTGGTCCAGGGCTCCATGTTCGCCGGCTGCGTGTTGGAGGCCTCCGACCAGGTGATGGAGATGAGGCCGTCGTCGCCTTCGGTGAGGCTCACGCGGAAGAAGAGCTCGTAGTCCTCGGCGTCGTGGTGGGCGAGGCCGCAGCTGGACTCCTCGACGAGGAACTCCATGCGGAAGCGGGAGACCAGACCGGAGGGCTGGACCTGTTCGCCGTAGGAGGTGCCCTCGGCGCTCCAGAGGATCCCGCACTCGCTCTCGCCGTCGGGGCCGAAGAAGTGCTTGGCCTCGCAGCCGCTCCAGTCGGCGCTGAAGAGGCCCCCTCGCTCCTCGTACTCGAACGTCAGCACGGCATCGCCGGTGTAGACCTCCGTCGAGGTGCCTTCCCAGGAGCTGCCCGGCTGCACGGTCGGGCCGCAGACCACGGGGCCGCTGGGTGGGGTGGTGTCGTCGTCGTCCGAGGCGTCGTCGTCGTCGCCGACGCCGGCGGAGTCGTCGTCGTCGCCGCCGTCTCCGAAGATCCAGAGGGGGCCGCCGATCGACAGCGAGCCTCCACAGGCGCCCAGGGGCAGCAGGAGGGCGATGGCGGCGAAGGGAAGCAGCGTCTTCACGGGGAAGAAGTATAGACAGGGCCACAGATCCCGTTCGGGCCGTCGCGGGTAGGATTCCTTCGCCATGAGCACGACCCTCCCCATGCCTGCGATCGCCTCGGAGACCTGGCTGGACGAGGACGAGCTCGCGCGCCGGCACGCGCGGCTCCCGCCGGCTCCTCAGGATCGGGGCCGCGTCACGCAGATCCTCGCGCGCACGCCCGCGAGGACGCGTCTGTTGCACCAGCGGACCCCGGTCACCGAGTCCGGCGGGGTGCCCGGTGATCGCTGGGCCGCCGCCGACGAGCCGAAACGCGCCGCTCAGATCGCGGTGATGGGCCACGCGGTCACCACGATGATCGCCAACGGTCAGCCGCTGACGCTGTTCGGCGACAACCTGGCCCTGGCCCTGGACCTGTCGGAGGCGAACCTGCCCGTGGGAAGCCAGGTGCGCATCGGCACGGCCACGCTGGTGGTCACCCCGAAGCCCCACAACGGTTGCCACAAGTACGCGGCCCGCTTCGGCCACGCCGCGCTGCGCTTCATCGCCGCCAAGGAGCGCCGCCCGCTGCACCTGCGGGGCATCTACTTCCGGGTCGTGAGCGACGGCGAGATCGCGGTCGGCGACGAGGTCGTCATCGAGCACCGGGGGGCTGCATGACCGAGCCGGCTCCCAAACGAAGCTTCCTGCGGACGTGGCGGGGACGCCTGCTCGCGCTGGCGTTCGGCCTCCTGATCGCCCTCGTCATCGCCGAGGTGTCGATGCGCGTGATGCTGGGGAGCTTCGAGCTGTCGGAGATCGTGCAGCCGTCGGACGATCGGGCGCTGTGCATCGAGCTGAAGCCGGGCTCCAACGCCATGTACGACGGCCGCTTCGAGAAGATCCCGGCGACGTCGATGAGCGTGAACGAGCACGGCGCCCGGGGGCCGTCGTTCCCCGCCGCCAAGCCCGCGGGAACGCTGCGCGTCGCGGCGGTGGGAGACTCGTTCACGTTCGGCCAGGGGGTCGAGTTCGAGCATGCGTTCCTGACCGTCGCGGAGCAGGCCCTCGTCGCCGAGGGCCGGGCGGTGCAGATGCTCAACTTCGCGGTTCCGGGGCACGGCACGCCCCAGGCGGTGGCCCAGGTGAGGCACCGGGCGGTGCAGTTCGACCCCGACGTGGTGGTCCTGTCGGTGTTCCCCAACGACCTGACCCCGCGGGAGATGACGTGCCAGATCCTCGCGCTGCGTCCCGACGACGCGGAGCCGGGGAGCCACCCGCCGGGCGGGATCTACGTCATCGGCCAGATCCTCCGGCTGATGCCGCAGCGCTCTCACCCCGACGACCGGACCAAGGCGCCGCCGCCGCCGCCGCCGTCGACGCTGTTCGTCGCCGCGGTGACCGAGTTCATCGAGCTGGGTAAGACGCACGGATTCCAGCCCGTCGTGGTGCTGCTGACCGATCGTCGGGCGTACGAGAACGAGCGTGACTGCGCCCCCTGTCCGGCGCCCCACGACCTGCTCGTCGGCCTGGACGTCCCCGTGATCGACATGGGCCCGCACTGGGAAGGGATGGGCAGCGACTGGGCCCGCCACTTCATCCCCGGTGACGGTCACCTGAGCGTGGACGGCAACCAGGTCATGGGCGCGCAGTTGGCGGTCGAGCTGCGTCGCTACCTGGAGCCCTGAAGGTCCTCGAGCAGGCGCGCCTCGTCGGCTTCGAGCTGCTCCGCTGACAGCTCCCCCGCGACCCGCAGGACCCCATCGACGGTGCGTCGGTAGTAGTCTTGGGCGATCCCCCCGAGCGACCGGTACAGCCACGCCAGCAGCCGCTTCGGGAGCAGCCACTTCAGCTGCGCGTAGCCGAACGGCGCGGTGGCGTTGTTGTAGGTGATCAGCGCCCCGCCCTCGTGCTCGGTGAACATGATCTCGCCGTTCTCGCGGCCCCCCAGGACCTGCTTGGCCAACGGGATCGTCCAGCGGATTGAGTGCCCGCCGGGCTCTTCGAAGACCTCCTCGTCGAGCTCGTAGGAGTACATGCCGGCGCGGAACCACCAACTGGACTGGAAGCGATCGGCGCCCGGCCACAGGAACACGATGGGGTTGATGCGGTGGAACACCCGGCTGCGCTTGCCGGCGCGGGTGACGACCCGGACAACGGGCATGCCGGGCACGTACCGGGCCTGCCCTTCGAAGTCGTAGAACATGCCCGCGAGCTGCCGGGGTCGGCCGTTCGGATCGAACCGGAAGATGCTTCCCCACAGCAGGCCGTCGCGGATGACGACGTCGGTCTTGACGGTCTCCCCGCGGTGCAGGGCGGCGCGCTGCTCGTCGGTCAGGCCACCGATCCGAGCGAACGTGGAGCCGACCTCCAGCCAGTCCCGCCAGACCTCGTCGCTCATGGCTCCAGCGGCGGTGGGACGAGCACGTACTTGCCGACATGCTCCTTCTCGAGGAACTGCGTCTGGGCCTCGGCGATCTGCTCCAGTCCGAACGTGCCGGCGATCAGCGGCTTGATCTCGCCCCGTTCGATGTAGCCGATGAGGTTCGGGAAGGTCTCCTCGTCCCACGCGGTGGTGCCGATGAGGGTGAGGTCCCGAAGGTAGAGCGAGCGCAGGTCGAGGGCGGCGTCGGGGCCGGCGATGGCGCCGCTGGTGACGTACCGGCCGCCGCGCTCGAGGGCGTCGACCATGGCGGGGAAGGCGTCGCCGCCGACGTTGTCGATCACCACGTCGAAGGAGTCTCGCAGGCGATCGGCGAGGGCATCCCAGCCGGGCTGGCCGACGCGGCCGGAGAGCACGTCGTCGGCGCCGACGTCGCGCAGTCGATCGGCCTTGGCGGCGCCGCACAGGGCGGTCACGTGGGCGCCGCGGCGCTTGGCCAGTTGGACCACCGCCGAGCCGACCCCGCCGGAGGCTCCCGGAACGAGCACGCGGTCGCCTTCGCTCACGCGCGCGCGGCCGATCATGGCCTCGGCGGTGCCGTAGGCGCAGGGGATGGAGGCGAGCTCGACGTCGGTCCAGTCCGAGTCGATGGGGAAGACCTCGGCGGCGCGCACGGCGACGAACTGGGCGAAGGCGCCGTCGAAGTCGGACGCCATCCAGGAGGTCTGCCAGGAGGCGAAGCCGTCGGGGCCGCGCTGGCACGGTCGGACGAGCACGCGCTTGCCCCGCAGCGCGTCGTCTCCGGCGACGACGCGGCCGCAGCAGTCGGTGCCCTGGATGAAGGGGAAGGGGGTCTGTTCGTTCCACCCGCCGTCGGCCTGGAACTCCTGGCCCTCGGCCGCGAGCCGCTCGGTGTCGGCGTCGACGGCGGTGGAGTACCAGCCCAGGCGGGTGTTGACCTCGGTGTTGTTCACCCCCGCCGCGAGCACCTGCACGAGCACCTCGTCGGGGCCCGGAGTGGGCGTCGGCACGACCTGCCGCTCGAGCTTGTCCAACCCGCCCTGGCCGGTGGTGACGATGGCGATCATGGTGGCGGGGATCGGCATGCGGGTCGGGAGGATACTCCGGGGTGCGGGTCGCGCGCGGCGTGGGGTGACGGTGGGAGTCGTCTAGACTCGGTGCATGGCCCCGCCTCGTTTGGACCCCGAAGACCTTTGTTCGTACGCCCGCCGGGACTGGGGGGCACCGGAGCGGTTGGCGCGCAAGGAGCGGGCGGTCCTTCCGATCGACGCGAAGGTCCGCCTGGGGATCGAGCTGTACCGGGCCGCGCGGGCTACACGCCCTGGCTGGCCCGATGAGGCGACGCGGCGGGCTGACTTCGAGGCTCACCTGAGGCTTCGAGCGCTGCTCGACCGGGCGGCGCATGTCGGCCGTCGGTGAGGCGCTCCGGTCCCTCGCTGGAGTCCTGGATCAACGCTCCCTCGACTGGTTTGTTTTTGGCGCGCAGGCGGTTGCGGTACGCGGTGCGCCCAGAGCCACGCAGGACGTGGATGTCACGGTCTGGGTCGAACGCGTGGCTCTGGGGGAGCTCGCGGAAGCCTTGGGGGCCGAGGGCCTCCGTCACCGCTATCCCGAGATCGCCGACGAGTTGCTGACGTCGGGGTCCGTGCTGCCGCTGGTCCACAGCTCGGGGATGGAGGTCGACCTCGTGCTGGCCAGCTCCGGCCTCGAGCGTCTCGCGCTGGAGGCCTCCAGCCGAGCCTCGATCGACGGCGTCCTGGTTCCCGTCGCTCACGCCACCCACCTCGTGGTGATGAAGGTGCTCGCGGGTCGTGGCAAGGACCTCGAGGATGTCCGGGCGCTGCTGGCCAGCGGCGACGTCGACCTCGGTGAGGCGACGGAACTCCTGGGGCAGTTGGAGGAGGCGCTGGGTCAGTCGGATCTGCTGATCGCGCTGAACGTTGCGGTCGAGGATGTGGGAGCGGGTTGAGACCCTGGCGGCACGCTTCGTGTAGATGAGGGCGGATGAGCCGTCGCGCCCTTGGACTCGCCCTGCTCGCGCTGAGCTGGAGCCTCTGGCTTCTGGTGTTCGCCGTGCCGTGGCTGGACGTCTCCACCAAAGCGAAGGTCTCGATCGCGGGGGGCATCTACGCGCTGTCGTACGTCGCGTTCGCCGGCGCAATCGGCGTGATGGGGAAGGAAGCCTGGGAGCAGATGAAGGATCGCCTGCCCTGGCGTTCGTAGGACGCGCTGTCACTGCCTTGTCATCGGAGACTTCGCTCAGGAGGGCTATTTCTTGGTCCCGGCGAGAGACGCCGAACCGAGGAAACCATGCGCGACCAAGCACGACCAAGCACGACGCCTGTTCAACATCGACGACTCCATCCCCGGCCGGGAGGGCTACCCCCCGGGCCTCGCCGGCCTGGGCCGGGGAGCGCCCAAGCTGGTCTCCGACCCGGGGATCAAGGTGCGCGGGGCGCTGCCCACCGACGAGATGGACCGCGCCCTCCTCCTGGTCCGCCACCGCGAGATCGTCGGCCGGGGGCGGGCGATGATGGCCGGCTCGGGGCTGGTCCTGTTCGGCGCGGTTCTGTGGAGCGTCTGGTCGGTGTCCGCGGGAGCGGCGCTGCCCTGGGCGTCGGTGGGCGCGGTCGGGGCCGTCAGTGGTCTCTTCCTGGCCCGTGGGTGGTCGTCCAGCCGCTGACAGCGGTCCTCAGCGCTCGCCGCGGCTCAACTTGGCGGCCTCGACGCGGGAGACGATGAAGTCCACGAACGCTCGCACCTTGGGATCCAGGAACTGGCGGTCGGGGTAGACCAGGCGTGCCCGATCGATGCGGCCGATCGTGTCCGGCAGGACGTGGACGAGCTCGCCGGTCGCGATCAGCTCGCTCGCGCTCCGGTCGAGCACCAACGCGATCCCCAGGTCGCGCTTCGCGGCCTCCAGCCGCAGCCCTTCGTGGTTGGTCATGAGGCGGCCGCTGACGTTCATCCAGCCGCCGCTCAGGAGAGGCCAGCGGGGGGTCGGCACGTTGCCGCCCTTGTACCCAATGATGCAGTCGTGTTTGCCCAGGTCGTCCGTGCTCTTCGGGGTCCCCCGGTTCTCGAGGTACCGCGACGACGCGACCGCGATGGCCGAGTTGACCACCAGCGTCCGGGACACCAACGACGTGTCTTCGATCGCGCCGTACCGCAGCGCCACATCGAAGCCTTCAGCGACGAGATCGAGATGCTCGTCGCTCCCCACGACGTCGAGGCTGACCTCGGGAAACGCCTCCAGGAACTCGGCGAGCCACCGGGTGAACGTCTCCTGGGGGACGCGCGGCGGGATCAGGACCCGCAGCAGGCCGCGCGGCTTGTCGTCCAGCCGCTCCACCGCCGCCTCGGCCTCCTGGGCGGCGCGCACGACTCGGCGCGCCCGCTCGTAGAGCAGCTCACCGTGCCTGGTCAGGTTCATCCGCCGCGTCGTGCGATGAAGGAGGCGAACTCCGAGCCGCTCCTCGAGGCGCGCGAGGCGCTTGCTCACCGTGGGGCGCGGCAGCCCCAGGCTCTGCGCCGCCCTCGTCACGCTGCCGCAGTCGACGATGGATACGAACTCCTCGAAGCCGGTTGCAACCATTCGTAACGAATACGACCATCTGAAGTCCAAATCAATTCATTGTTTCGATTCAGTCTCAAAACTACGCTTGCGCTCCAACCTGGAGACGAGATGAACAAGCTGACGTGGACCTTTCAAATCCTCCTGGCCCTCGTGTTCGGGCTCTTCGGCGCGCAGAAGGTCGTCATGCCGATCCCGGATCTCATCGAGTTCGGGATGTGGTGGATCGAGGACTTCCCTGCCTGGCAGGTTCGCGTCATCGGAGCCCTGGAGGTCCTGGGCGCCGTGGGCCTCGTCGCGCCGTACGGGATCAAGGCGCTCCCGCGGATGATCGTTCCGCTCGCGGCGGGAGGGTTGGCGCTGACGATGATCGGTGCGATCGCGACCCACGTTCAGCGGCAGGACCCGACCCCCAGCATCGTCATCACCAGCGTGCTCTTCGTGCTAAGCGTCGTCGTCGCCGTGAGGCGGTTCAAGGAGGCGCGGGCGGAGAGCTGATGAGCCCAATTGGCGGTTGACGCCCCCGGGCCGGCTCCGTATATTGCGGCACCCTTGCGCGCGAAGTGGCTTAACTACGCGTAACCAAAGGGTTTTTCGGCAGCAAGCCGGTGGAGTTGAGAAGCATGGTTACCATCCGACTGGCCCGCCACGGCGCCAAGAAGTCGCCCTTCTACCGCCTCGTGGCGACGGACTCGCGCAACCCGCGTGACGGCCGTTTCATTGAGATTCTGGGGCATTACAACCCCGTCGCGGCCGCCAAGCCGCTCACGATCAAGGACGATCGTGTGGCGCACTGGATCGGCCTGGGCGCGCAGCCCAGCGCGACCGTGGCGCGTCTGCTCAAGACGCACCGCAACGCCAGCGCTGACGCCTAGATGGCTGACACCGCGCCGGTTCGCGGCTTCCTGGACTTCGTCGTCGGTTCGTTGCTCTCCCACCCGGGGGACGCGCAGATCGATGAGGTGGACGGGGACAAGAACACCCGCTTCGAGCTGTCGGTGCACGACGAGGACCTCGCGTACCTCAACGCCGACGAGGGCCGCGTGGGTCAGGCCATCGCCACGATGGTCGACGCGTGTGCCTACAAGCACCGCCTCCGTGCCGAGCTCGTCATCGGCTCCGACGAAGACGCCGAGGACGACCTCGACGACGACGACGACGACGATGACGAAGAAGTCGGCTACGACGACGAAGACGACGACTAGATCGCCGCGCCCCCGCGGGCGTGAGTTGCTCGTCGAACTCCACGATCAGGGCTACGGCCCCTCGGATCTCGTGGGCGTCGCGCGACTGGGCAAGCCCTGGGGTGTGCGCGGCGACATCACCGTCCGCCTGGACAACCCCCACAGCGACTGCGAATGGACCGCCGATGTGGCGTTCCTGCACGGCGAGGCGTTCCCTCACCAGGCGGTCGAGGTCGAGCGGTGGCACGGCAAGGGCGGCAAGGTCCTGGTCAAGTTCGCGGGCATCAACAGCCCCGAAGACGCCAAGGCGCTGACCCACCTCAACGTGCTCGTGCCCCGCGACTGGATCGACACCCCCGCCGGCGACGAGCACCTCGTCGCGGACCTCATCGGGGTGACCGTGACGGACGTCGAGCGGGGCGAGATCGGCACCATCCGAGACGTCTTCAACGCCGGCGCCACCGACGTCTGGGTCATCAAGGGCTCCGGCGGCGAGGTGATGATCCCCGCCGTGAAGGACTTCGTGCTCGAGCTCGATCTGACCGCCCGCACGGCGTCCGTCCGCTACGAGACCGAATAGCGTCATGCACTTCGAGGTGGTCACGGTCGTGCCCGAGACGGTCGAGGGCTACCTCGGGGCGTCGATCCTCGGCCGCGCCGCCGAAGCCGGCACCGTCTCCTTCGGCGTCACCCCCATGCGCGACTTCGGCGAAGGCAAGCACCGCCAGGTGGACGACTCGCCGTACGGCGGCGGCTCCGGGATGGTGATGAAGCCCGGCCCCGTGGTCGACGCCATCGAAGCGGCCCGCGCCGCCGCTCCCGCGGGCGAGCGCGTGCGCGTGCTCCTGATGAGCCCGGCGGGGACCCCCTTCGACCGCGCCGTCGCCGGACGCCTGGCGGCCGACTGCGACCGCCTCGTGCTCGTTTGCGGCCGCTACGAAGGCATCGACGCCCGCGTCGAGGACCACGTCGACGAGCTGGTCTCGGTCGGTGACTTCGTGCTCACCGGCGGTGAGCTGGCCGCCCTGGTGGTCGTGGATGCCGTCAGCCGACTCGTCCCGGGCGTGCTCGGCAACGACGCCTCCGCGGCGGAAGAGAGCTTCGAGGGGCCGCTCCTGGAGTACCCCCAATACACGCGCCCGCGGAACTTCCGGGGCCACGCGGTTCCGGACATTCTGCTGAGCGGAGACCACGCCAAGGTCGACCGCTGGCGGCTCGATCAAGCCGTGAGACGCACGATCGAGCGTCGACCGGACCTTCTTGGCGATCGGGCGACGTTGCCCGAAGAGATCTCAGAGTTGCTTGAAACACTGGACTCCGCCCCCAATTCGAAGTAAATGGCGCGTCCGCGCGCAGTGGACCCACCGGGCTGCGTGCATCAGGAGTTGAGACATGAGCGCAATCATCGCTGACATCGAGGCCGCCACCATGAAGGCCGCCCCCGTTCCCCGCTTCCGCCCCGGTGACACCGTCAAGGTGCACGTCCGCATCAAGGAAGGCGCCAAGGAGCGTGTCCAGATCTTCGAGGGCGTCGTGATCGGCTGGAACGCGGCTGGTGCCCGCTCCACCGTCACCGTCCGCAAGGTGAGCTACGGCGTCGGCGTCGAGCGCATCTTCCCGATCCACAGCCCCACCATCGAGCGCATCGAGTGGGTCCGTCGCGGCCGCGTGCGTCGCGCGAAGCTGTACTACCTCCGCAACCTCCGGGGCAAGAAGGCCCGTCTGACCGAGGTGCGTGAGGCCAAGGCCCCGACGCTCGACTGAGTTCCAGTTGCCTTCGAGCACCGACGGCCGGACTGCCCTGGGGCGGTCCGGTGAGGACGTCGCCGTGCGCTTTCTGGAGGGACGCGGGCACCACGTGCTCGCCCGTCGCTTCCGGGTGCGTCATGGCGAGATCGACGTGGTCACCCGCAGCGGAGACCACCTGTACTTCGTAGAAGTGAAGACCCGCCGCCCTGGCTCCGACGCGTTCGGGGGTGGAGTCGGCTCCCTGACCGCCCTCAAGCAGCGCCGCATGGGCCGCGTGGCCGACATCTTCGTGGGCCGCTCCCGGCTTCACGACCTCGTCCCCCACCTGTCGCTGCTGACGGTGGAGACGCGGGGAGGCCGCGCGCGCGTACGCTTCCTGCCGGATGCCTTCGATGCGTGAGTCCCGCGATCCCCAGCCCGGCACGCTCTACATCGTGGCCACGCCCATCGGGAACCTGGAGGACATCACCCTCCGGGCCGCCCGCCTGCTCGGCTCGGTCGACAAGGTGCTGGCGGAGGACACCCGCCGCACGCGCACGCTGCTGACCCACCTGGGCCACAGCACGCCGACCATCTCCCTGCACGACCACAACGAGCGCGGACGCATCCCCCAGGTCCTGGGCTGGCTGCAGGGGGGCGAGTCGCTGGCGTTGGTCAGCGACGCCGGCACCCCCGCGATCTCCGACCCCGGCTTCCCCCTGGTGCGCGCCTGCGTCGAGGCGGATGTGCGGATCGTGCCGATCCCGGGCCCCTCGGCGCTGATCGCGGCGGTCTGCGCCGCCGGCCTGCCGACCGACCGGGTCTACTTCCTCGGCTTCCTCCCGGGCCGCCCCGGGCGCGCCAAGCGAGCGCTCAAGGGCGCCACCGAGCAGCCCGCCACCACCGTCGTCTACGTGGGCCCCCACAAGCTCCCCAAGACGCTCGCGATGGCGGTGGAGATCGCCGGCGCGGACCGCCCGGCCTGCATCTGCCGGGAGCTCACGAAGGTCCACGAGGAGTTCGACCGCGGCACCCTCGGGGAGCTGGTCGAGCGCTGGACGGGCAAGAAGGTGAAGGGGGAGGTGACCCTCCTGATCGGGTCGCCCGATACCGTTCAGTCGCCCGGGAAGAACCCCGGGTAGACGGCCAGGTCGAGGGCCCAGTCCATGAGCGGCTCGCCCTGCCAGTTGGCGATCAGCAGCGTGTAGCGCACGCCCGCGTCCAGCTGGAGCTCCGCGTCCTCGGGGTTGGCGAGCGTCGCCATCGACGAATCGACCACCGCCTTGCTGTCGAACCCCAGCTCGGTCTCGCCCTCTTCGTGCACGTACAGCACGGCGTCGAAGTCGCCGTGGCCGGACCAGTGCAGGTTGAAGGCGACGCGCGACGGCTCGGACAGCTCGAACTGGAACACGTCCAGATCGCCGTTGGGGTCGTTGGTCTTCTTGTCGTGGCCGGCGGTAGCGGCGTTGCCGGAGACGGCGTAGCGGCCCACGCCGAGCACGCCCAGGTCCTGCCACTCCTCGGCCGCGTCGTTGGGCTCCACTTCCACGATGGGGGTCGGCTCGCCGGCGTCGATGGAGGCGAGGTCGAGGGCGAAGTTCATGCCGTCGAGCCCGGAGCGGTCCTGCACGCGCACGTAGCCGCTGAACGGCTCCTCGCCCGTGTACCAGACCATCATCTCCTGCTCGGTCAGCTCATCCACCACCGAGACGCCGTCGACGTCCATCAGCCACAGCAGCGGCACGGTCACCTCGTCCTCGGGCCGGACCCGCAGCGCGGCGTACGTGTTGGCGGGGATCTGCAGCTCCCAGGCGGCGAACTGCTCGTCGTCGCCGAGGTCGACGTCGGCGGCGGGGAGCCCCGGCTCGAGCAACTCGGGCGGATCGATCGCGACCACGTCGAACTCGCTCATCAGCAGCTGGTCGGCGTTCAGCAGGCCCCAGGGGTGGGGCCCCTCCCACGCGAGCAGGCCGAAGTGGAAGCGGAGCGTGAAGACGTCGCCGTCGGGCACGCCCTGGATGGCGTGGAAGACGACCTCCTCCGAGCTGGGCCCGTAGGCGACGTCGGCGCCGCTGAGGTCGAAGCCGATGAGGGTCGCTTCGATGTCGACGAACGAGCCTGCCACGACGGTGGACGGGGCCAGGCTGAGGCTGGGTTCCACGGCGGCGTCATCGTCGTCGCCGGCCCAGGGGCCCTCGTTGATGTAGCCCCCGGGGACCTCGGGCGCCATGCAGGCGCTCAGCGCGAGGGCGAGGCTGATCATCAACGACGAGGTGCGGTTCATCGATCGGAACGATACACGCAGGTCCGTCGGGATCGCGGGTCGTTCGGAACCCCTAGCTGCCGTAGAGCAGGTCCCGAATCTCGGGGTCCGCGAGGATCTGCCGCACGCGGGGGTCACGGGCCAGTTCGGTCCACGACTTGCTCTCCAGCCCCTGGCGCTCGGCGGCGTCTTGCAGCAGCACCTTCACCGGAGGCGCGTCCTCGATCACGGTTCGGCGCGTGCGCGTCTTCATCGGGGCGCTGCGGCTGCGCAGTTCGCGCCCTTCGGAGTCGTTCTCCGCGTTGACCTCGCTGATCGCCGCCTCCGCATCGCGCACGGCGCGCACCCGATCGACGCCCTCCTGGATCACTTCTTGGAGGCTGAACAGCCGCACGGGGTTGTAGGGCGCCACGAACGCCGCTGTCTTGGATTCGGTCAGCCACGCCGGCGGATCCTCGTCGGGCTGCTGCTCCCACAGCGCGATGGTCTGCACGGTCCAGATCGCGATCGCGCCGTAGACCACGCCCTTGGCGGCTCCCAGGACCGAGCCGGCCCAGTGGTTGCTCAGCTTCAGCGGGCCGTTCCGCTCCACGATCATGCGTTCGACGATGACGGTCGCGATGACGATGGCGAAGTACAGCAGCAGCCCCGCCGTCATTCGGCGCAAGAACGCGTGCTCGGCGAAGGCGTCACCCAGGAACGCGAGCCGATCCCCGACCGGTCCAGCCCAGTACTCGGACGTGAACCAGAGGCCTACGGCGGCCCCGATCGTGACCACTTGAGAGATGAGCCCGCGGTACCAGCCGATGGCGGCCAGCAGCACGACGAAGGCGAGTGCGATCAGGTCGATGGTCAAGCCGGTTCCCATTGTACGTCTCCGGCGCGCATATACTGGCCGCGCTCTGGGGGAAGGACGCCTGACTGGCCTCCGATCTTCAGCAGGAGGGCCCGGGTGCCGCGCATCCTCATCGTCGACGACGAGAAGAACATCCGTCGTGTGCTCCAGGCGCTGCTGGAGGCGGACGGCTACGAGGTCGAGTCCGCCGCCGACGGCGACGAGGCGCGCGCGACGCTGCGCCGGTCCACCGAGGGCTTCGACGCGATCCTCACCGACCTACGCATGCCCGGCAGCGACGGCCTGCAGCTGCTGCGCTGGGCTCGCGCTTCGCATCCCGACACTCCGGTGGTCATGGTGACGGCCCACGGCACCGTCGACGTCGCCGTCGAAGCGATGCGCGCGGGCGCGTACGACTTCATCACCAAGCCGTTCGACGACGCCGAGCTGCGGGACATCGTCGGCAAGGCGGTCGCCCAGGCGGAGGCCAACCAGACGCGCGTGTACGAGCCGGGCGAGGACGACGTCGCCACCACGGTCGAGCTGGACCACGCCGAGGCGGTGCTCAGCGAGATCATCGGCCGGTCCCCGGCGATGCAGAAGATGTTCGCGCTGCTCAAGAAGGTGGCGCCGTCCCCCACGACCATCCTCGTGCGGGGCGAGTCGGGCACCGGCAAGGAGCTGGTGGCGCGGGCGATCCACCGCCTCAGCGACCGCGCCGGCGAGCCGTTCGTGGCCGTCAACTGCACCGCGATCCCGGAGAACCTGTTCGAGTCCGAGCTGTTCGGCCACGAGAAGGGGGCCTTCACCGGCGCCACCATCCGCCGCCCCGGCCGGTTCGAGCTGGCCACCAGCGGCACGCTCTTCCTGGATGAGATCGGTGAGCTTCCGCTGCCGATGCAGGCCAAGCTGCTCCGCGTGCTGCAGGAGCGGATCATCGAGCGCGTCGGCGGGGCCCACAACCCGATCGCGGTGGACGTGCGCCTCATCGCCGCCACGAACGCCGATCTGGAGGGCATGGTCTCCCGCGGCGAGTTCCGCGAAGACCTCTTCTATCGGCTCGACGTCGTGCCCATCCAGCTGCCCCCGCTGCGGCAACGGCCCAGCGACATCCCCGCCCTGGTGGACCACTTCCTGGGCCGCTTCGCCGACCGCCTCGGCCGCGACCTGCTCGGGGTCGACCCAGCGGTCCTGGGGGCCCTCGTCGAGTACCAGTGGCCGGGCAACATCCGGCAGCTGGAGAACATCGTGGAGCGCATGGTGCTCCTGGCTGAGAACGGCCGCTTGACCGTCGAGGACCTGCCCAAGGAGGTGCGCGACGGCCGCAAGGACCCCGAGGCCGGGGTCGACACCGTGCGGGAGATCGAGAAGGTCCCCGATGGCAACCTGAAGGACATCGTGCGCGAGCAGTCCCAGCGACTCGAGAAGGAGCTGATCCTGCGCGCCCTGGAGGAAGACGACTGGAACGTCACGCACACCGCGAAGCGGCTGGGGATCTCCCGCAAGGGGCTCCAGATCAAGATGAAGGACTACGGTCTGCGGCACGAGGAGCGGGTGTGACGGCTCGCCTCCTCCTGATCGCGGCGGCCCTGCTCGTGGCCGCGCCCGCGTACGCCGGGGACTACACGTCCACGCCGCCGTGGCTGCGGGGCGACATCCATGCCGGCTACCAGGGCTCCGTCGGCGTGCTCGAGCTGCAGGATCGCGAGGTCATCGCCGGTCCCCTGAGCGAGGTCGGACGGGCCGTGGAGCACGCCCACGCCATACACATCGGGGGAATCTTCAGCGCGTACCACGGCATCGCCGTGCGCCTCGACATCCCGATCATCGCGCACGATCAGCGGGTCTGGCTGACCGCCAACAGCCTGCGCTACGACCCCGACTACGGGCGCCCCACCGCGGTCGGCTCCCCGGCCCTCGGCGGCGACGTGCTCGAGGACTCCACCTCCAGTCGGATCCACAACGGATTCGGCGACATCACCCTGGGCTTCCGCGCGGTCCCCTTCGCCGAGAGCGGCGTGCCCGGACGCACCGCCCCGGTGAGCCTCGCGGTCGACCTCGACCTCACGTTCCCCAGCGGCGCCAGCCACGACAAGCTGCGCGACAACGGCACCGGCGGCCCCGGCGTCGGCGGCATGCAGTTGGGCCTCGGGCTCGCGATCTCGCGGCGCCTCGCCGGCAGCGAGCCCTACCTCCGCGTCGCCTACACCCACCGCGCCCCCTACAAGGTCGATCTGGCGAGCGCTCAGGTGCAGCTGTCGACGGTCGAAGTCGACGACGAAGGGCGCACCACGCTGAACCCCGCCGACCAGCTCACGCTGGGCTTCGGCGCGGAGATCATCGCCCAGGAGAACCTCGCCGCCGACACCTCCATCCGGCTCGACGTGGGGGTCGCCTTCACCTACGTCTCGGACCACCAGGTCAGCTCCGGCACGTACCTGCCGGCGCCCCTGGATCCGACCGTCGGCCACCGCGCCGCCGCGGGTGAGCACGTCGTCATCGAGGCCGGCCTCGGCGTGCGGGTTCGTCCCAAGCCGCAGGTCGAGCTCGTCATCGATCTGGATGGCGGCTGGGTCTCCCCCCACGTGCTCGAGCAGGTCGACTCCAAGTCGTACTCGATGCGCAGCGGTCCGGCGTCGTTCCTCATGCGCTTCGGCATGGGCGCCATCGTCCGACTCCGCTGAGCGGGCGTAACGCTTCGCTTTGGTGGCGAACACAACGGGTGCTAGGTTCCGCAGCGACGTGACTCGATCCATCCTCCTGATGTTGCTCTGCGTGCCCCTGCTGGCGGCCTGTTCGCCCCGCAATGGGCTGATCTCGCCGGACAGCGTGAGCGACGACGATGACACCCCTCCGCCGGAGGGCTGCACGTTCGAGAACGAGTGGCCCGAGCAGCTGGAGCAGTACGCTGGCTACGAGGGCACCGGCGCCGACGTCGGCGACTTCATCCCCGACTTCGCGCTCACCGACCAGAACGACGACACCTTCTGCATGTCCCAGCTGTTCGGGTCGGTGATGGTGCTCGACTTCAGCACCCGCTGGTGCGGCCCCTGCAACGAAGCCGCCGAAGAGGCGCCCCACCTGCTGGAGGAGGCGCGCGACATCGGCCCGGTCTGGTTCGCCAACGTGATGACCCAGAACCTCTCCGGCGGGCCCGCGGCCCAGTCCGACGTGGTCTGGTGGGCTGACACCTACGGCCTCGAGTTCCCCGTCGGGCTCGACGCCTCCAGCACGGTCGCCGACGACTACGGCGTCACCAGCTACCCCCTCTTCCTGTTCGTCGCCCCCACCGGTGAGGTCGTCGAACGGCACGAGAACAAGCCCACCGACGCCCAGGTTCTCGACTTCATCGAGGCCGCCGTCGAAGATTTCGCCGACTCGCTCCGTCCGTAAGCGCACACACCCGACCCTGGAGTCCCATGCGCCCTCTGCTCGTCCTGTCCGCCGCTCTGCTACTCGCCGCCCCCCTCGCCCTCGCCGAGGACGGCGGCGGTGAGACGGCCACCGACTTCACGCTGCCCAACCTCGATGGCGGCAACGCGAGCCTGTCCGAGCATCTCGGCGAGAAGGTCATCCTGGTGAACTTCTGGGCCACGTGGTGCGACCCCTGCATGAAGGAGATGCCCAAGCTCAACGAGCTGCAGCAGGAGCTCGGCCCCAAGGGGCTGCAGGTCATCTCGATCTCGGTCGACGAGGCCAAGGACGAGAGCAAGGTCAAGGCGTTGGTGAAGCGCTGGAAGTACGAGCCGCTGGTGCTGCTGGATTCCGAGACGCGGGTGGTGAACACCTACAACCCCCGCAAGGACATGCCGTGGACGATGATCATCGGCAAGGACAAGACCATCGCGCACAAGAAGAAGGGCTTCACCGAGGGCGACGAGAAGAAGCTCCGCGAGTGGGTCGAGGCGCTTCTGTAATCGATGCGCCGAGCCGCCGTCCTCCTCCTCCTCGCGCTCGCCCTCCCGTCGACCGCGCACGCCATCAAGCTGGGCAAAGCCAAGCCCGGCTCCGCCTTCTCGGGCGGTGAGCTCCGCGTCGCGCAGACGCTGTACTACAAGCTGAATCTGCAGCTGGACGAGGACCCGGACGACGATCGTCTGCCGGCGTTCCCGCTGCACGAGTTCGTCAGCCGGACGAACGTGGATCTGCGGGTCAAGCGGTTCAGCCTGGGGGCGCAGTTCGACCTGGTGGGCGTGACCCCCGACTGCAGCAAGGACTCGCCCTACGACGACTTCGGCTCGCACATCGACTGCGTGCGGGGCGAAGGGTGGAGCGAGGAGGCGCCGGGGAACTTCCTGGCGCGGCTGGAGAAGACCTACTTCCGCTACCGCAGCCCCAACTTTGACCTGGACGTGGGCGACTTCTACGCCGCCTTCGGGCGGGGGCTCGTGCTGAACATGGTCAAGCTGCCGGAGATCGACATCGACACGTCGATCCTCGGCGGTCGCGTGGACATCCGCACCAAGCCGATCGACGTCACGATCCTGGGCGGCATCACGAACCCGCAGGAAGTGTCGATGGAGTTGCGGAACCTCGACATCGACAAGGTCGAGTGGGACGCCCTGGCGGGCGCGCAGGTGAAGCTCCGGCCCCACCGGCGGGTCGCCGCTTCGATCCACGGCGTCGGCTACAACCTCCAGGACACCCCCTCGGGCTCGGTCGGCGGCACGCTCGGCTGGAACAACATCGGGGGCGCGCTCGACCTCTTCGCCGAGGGCGACGCCTTCCTGTACGGCTCCGAAGACGAAGACGCGGCCGATCCGATCACCCCCGGCTACGCCATCTACGCCTCGGGCACGACCTACGCCGGGCCCCTGACGCTGCTCATCGAGTTCAAGCGGTACAAGAACGCCAAGCTCGAGCCGCTGGTGCGCAACGGTCCGGTGGTCCCCACCGCCTTCACCAAGCCGCCCACGCTGGAGTACGAGGCGGCCGTCACCGACGACGTGCAGAAGTCGATCGACAGCAACGACATCACCGGCTGGCGGGCCCAGGGCGACCTCTGGTTCCTCGACACCGACACCACGCTGTCCATCGTCTTTGCCAACAGCTTCGACATGCAGGAGCACCCCGGCTACTCGCCCCAGCGGGAGGCGACGATCCACCCGATGATCGTGTTGGAGCAGCCCCTGCACCTGTCCGAGACGGTGTCGATGCACCTCAAGGGCGACATCGGCTACCGCCACGACTTCCCCATGCGCAGCCCCGACGGTGACCCCGACCAATTCCTCCCGAACGCGGGGCTGCTGCACTACCGCGCCGACATCGGCCTGACGGCGGGCAAGCACGCCTTCGAGATCGTCAGCACCTTCCGCCGCCACGCCTTCACGCTCCCGGAGGAAGTCTGCTGGCTCGCCGACGGCGAGACCGTCTGCGACAAGGACGACGGCTACGTCTCCGTCGAGAACGCGGTCAGCTACACGCTGATGGGCAAGTACACGGTCGCCCTGCACCTGGACTACACGGACCGGATCCAGGACCAGACCGGCGCGCTGGCGGGCATCGGCAACCTCGCCTTCGACCACGAGTTCATCTCGTCCGCGTACATCGGCGGTGAGCTGATCCTCAAGCCGGTCGAGAACCTCGAGGTCTACGTGTTCTGGGGTTCCCAGAAGTCCGGCATCGTCTGCACCGGCGGCGCCTGCCGCACGGTCCCCGCCTTCACCGGCGTCAAGAGCCGCGTCTCGGTGAACTTCTAGAGGTAGGCGTCGATGTAGCCGGCGAACCGCTGGCGCACCGCTTCGTCCGTCGTTCCGAACTCCGCGTTGCTGTACTCGTGGCGCCCGAACTTGTCCTTGGGGCGGTTGACGGTTTGCTCGTGGAGGCGCGCTTCGAACGCGTCGTCGAACGGCAGATCGAAGTGGCGGTGGATGCCCCGCACGGTGCCGATGGGGTCGGTGACCAGATCGGGGTAGGCGACGTCCAGGATCTGGCCCGGACGGGCGACGGCGCGGCCCCGGGCGGAGCCCTCGACCATGGCCTCGATCCAGTGCGCACTGGACTCCGCCAGCCGCGGCACGTCGACGTCGGCGCACAGCAGGCTGTGGAGGCTGTACAGCAGGCTCTCCAGGCTCGGCAGGGCCACGGCGGGGTCCCGGTGGGTCTGGACCACCATCGCCTCGGGAACGGCCTCCAGGAGGGCGTCCAGGCACGCCGTGTGGGCTGGCGCCTTCAGGGTGAGCCGGCGGTCCGGGTTCGCCGCCTAGTAGTGCTCGAGGTGCTCGCGGTACTGCTGGTACGCCGCCCGGTGGTCCTGGTCGAGGTACCAGTGCAGGTAGCCGTGCACCGGCGATGTGGCCCAGAACGTCGCGCTGGTGAAGGTGCTGTCGAGCAGCATCATGCATTCCTCGGGCGCATCCGCCGCGACGAAGTGCTTCGCGTCCAGCCCGGGCACCGCCCGCTTGAGGTCGTTGAGCTTCCGCGTGATCCGCTGCTCGACCGCGCTCGAGCCGTCGTACGGCGTGCCCGCCAGCAGCTCCCACAGCTTCAGCGGCCGAGCCTCGTCCCCCAGGCACAGCAGCCGGTGCAGCACCGTGGTGCCGGTGCGGGGCAGGCCGACGACGATCAGCGGGGGCCGAAGCGGCGTCTTGGGGCGGGGCCGCGCGACCCGGTGGAGGCGCGCTTCCAGCACATCCACGAGGGTATCCCGGGCGCCGATGCGTCCCAGGAAGCTGAGGTTGGCGTCCTCGTCCAGCGACCGGCACAGGACTTCGAGCCCCTCGCGGAAGCCGTCGTCCCCCAGGTCGTGGAGCTTGCTGCGCTTGCGCGCGGCCGCGATCAGGGCGTCGGGATCGAAGCGCAGCAGCGGCCGACGGCGCGAAGCCCTCGACTGATCGAATCAACCGCGCGGGCTCCGAACGCAAACCGAGGCGGTTCGAGAGCCACGGGTGGGGTCTAGGAAGGCTGACGCCCCGACACGATCGCGCTCATGCCGAAGCTCTGGTCGATCGTCTTGATGTCGACGAGACCGTGCCTCTCCATGGCGGCGGCGAGGTCTTCCTTCCACGTGCTGGTGCGGATGACCTCGGGGAGCCCCTCGAACATCGTCAGCCAGCCCGGCGCCTCTTCCCGCGCCTTGCGACGCATGCGCTCGAAGTGGCTGTCGAACAGCGTCTGCCACATCGGCTTGCTCGGGTAGGCGAAGTCCTGCAGCAGCATCAGCCCGCCGGGGGCGAGCATCTTGACCATGTTCCCGACCAGGACATCTAGGTGCTGGATGTACTTAGGGATGTAGCAAGACGTGATGTGGTCGAACTGCTCGTCGATCGTGAAGTGCTCCGCCGGGCTCACGAAGAAGCGAACATCTTCGATTCCGCGTGCCTCCGCGTTCTCCCTCGCCTCGGCGCAGTACTCCTCGCGGAGCTCCACACCCGTGACGTGGCAGTCGAACAGCTCGGCCATGCCGAGTGCCAGGATTCCGGTGCCGGAGGCGAGATCGAGGACCCGCTTGGGCTCCTCCATCATCGACAACAGTTCCTTCTTCCATTGGCGGTCGCGACCCCAGGTCGCGAAGTGCACCATTTCGTCGTAGCTCGTTCCAGTGCCGTGAAACAGCGTCTCGACGAGTGCTTCTCGTGTTTCCACATTGCCCATTGCGACCTCGATTTGGAGGGATCGGCGCGGTGAATACCACAGGATCGCCACACATACGCGACCCAAAGGCATGTTCGTCCTGTCCTACTGCTCGAACTCGTTGACACGCTGGCGAACGGGACCGCAGAATCCCGACCCCACACCTAGCCCTGGTTCGTTCATGAAGCGGTTCCTCTCCCTCTCGATTGCTCTCGTCTTTGCCCTCCCCGCGGGCGCGTCCGCCAAGCGGCTGGACGTCAAAGAGATCACGAGCAATTCCGTGTTGACCGATGCCGAGAAGGGCATCGTTTATGGTGCCGACAACATGCTCGACGAGCAGGTCGCGACCATGTGGGTGGAGGGCGAAGGCAGCGCGGGCCTCGGCAAATACATCGAAGTTCAGTTCGACGGCGACGTGGAACTGGCAAAGATCAGGATCTGGGGCGGCTGTTTCATCGATCAGGAGTTCTTCGAGCGCCACAACCGGCTCGCTCAGATCGAACTGAAGTTCACCGACTTCACCTCCCAGAAGTTCGACATCAACGACGAGATGACCCCGCAGTGGCTGGAGCTCGAGGAGCCCAAGAGCGTCGACAAGGTGAAGATCTACCTGCGCCGCGTGCACGAGGGGAACACCTGGAACGACACCGCGATCAGCCAGATCCAGTTCTTCGACAAGGGCGGCCCGACCGAGTGGATCGAGGGCATGAGCGCCACCGCCTCCAGCGAGTACCCCGACGAGAACAACGCCTACGGCGCGCACCTCGCGGTGGACGGCTGGCTGGACACCCACTGGGTCGAAGGCGCCGCTTCGGGCGACGGTGAGTTCATCGACGTGGACCTCGGTGGCAGCAAGAGCCTGAGCAAGTTCGCCATCACCACCGGCTTCGACACCACCGACGGGCTGTTCCAGGGCAACAACCGGGCGGGCAAGGTGACGCTCGCATTCTCCGACGGGAGCACGCAGAAGTTCGACCTGGCGGACTCGCGGGGGTTGCAGGTGTTCGACTTGAAGCCCGTGACGGCCAGCAAGGTGAAGGTCACCTTCAGCGGCATCCGCAAGGGTAAGACCACCGACGATCTCTACATCGGTGAGGTGCGCTTCGCGCCCTAGGCCGGTTGGCCCGGTCTATTCGACCGTCACGACCACCGAAATCAGCCCCGCCTCGGCACGCCCGGTGCGGTCGCGGCGGAGCTGGTGCAGGGCGGTGGTGTAGACGCGCTTCTGCTCGCCGAGATCGTCGACCGCGCGCATCGCTTCACCGGCGTCCAACCCGAGGTCGACCTCGGCGGCGCGGCTCTTGATCCGGAACAGGGGCACGGCGTCGTCCCGGAACTCCAGGAACTGGACCTGGACGCGTCCCCCGACGGGGAAGTCCCACTGGTCCGAGCCTCCCGGCTGCAGGGGGATCCAGCGGGCGTCCTGGGGGAGCACCTCGGCGAGTGCTTCGGCGGCGGAGGCCTGTCCGTCCTCGAGGTGGATGAGGCGCGCGTCGAGGCCCCGCAGGTTGCTGGCGATGCGGGTGGTCTCGGACTCCAGCGCCTCGAGCCGCTCGTCGGTCTTCTTGGAGGCGACGCTCGGCTCGCTGGACCACTGGGGGATGGCGAGGATGGCGATGACGGCGACGGCCGCGAGCACGACGCCGAGGGTCGGGGGGGTGCGCTCGGTCATTGGCCCTGCCTCTTGCGGAACTCGGGGTCGTCCCAGCTCTCGAAGGTCAACGGAGGGAGGCCGAGCACCGGATCGGCGAGGCGCTCCAGCACGCTCGCGACGAGCCCGTCGACCTCCGGGTGGTGGGCCCCCTCGGAGTAGATCGGCTCGGTGGTGACGACCAGGTGGGGGCCTCGCCCCTTGCCCTCGGCGTACCAGCGAGCATCCCCCAGGTAGCGGCCCCGGGCTCCGGCCTGGCCGATGGCGGTGCGGCCGGCGCGTACGCCCTCGGTGGTCACCTCACGGCTGTGGGAGCCGAGCACGAGATCGGCGCGGCTGGCCTTGGCGAGCCCCTTGTCTTCGCTGAGGCCGAGGTTGCTGAGAACGACCACGAGCTCGGCACCCTGGGCCCGGAGGGCGTCGACTTCGGCGCGCGCCGCCTTCTTGGGGTCGGATGAGCTGTAGCCCTGGCCGTCCAGGTTCCCGGGGAGCACCGACGTCACGCCGACGGTGCGGCCGTCGCGTTCCAGGAGCACCGAGGTCTGGAACATCGGCTTCCCTTCCTCGTCCAGGAGGTTGGCCGAGACCATCGGGTAGGCGGCGCGAACGGCCAGCGCGCGGAGGTAGTCGACCCCCGTGCCGAGGTCCAAACGGCCGACGCCGGAGGCATCCAGGCCGGCCACGGAGCCGGCGTCCACGAGGAGGATGGCGCGCAGCCGGCGCTCCGCCTCCTCGATGTCGTTCATCGCCATGTCGAGCTTGAACAGCCGGTTGCCGGTGTCGAACCAGAAGGCGGGTACGTCGCCGCCGCGGGCGCCGTCGACGAGGGCGGCGAGCTGGGACACCCCGCCCAGGGGGATGTCGGGGCAGGCGCAGGGCTCGAACTCGCCCATGGTGTTGGACGTGAAGAGGATGCGGGCCTGCAGGCCGGACTCGCCGGAGGCGGCCGGGTCCGACAGGGGCAGTCCCTCTTCGATGCGGGGCGCGGCCGTGGCGGCGGCGGCGAGCAGGAGGAGCAGCAGGGGGAGGATCAATCGCGTGCGCATGAGGAGTCGACGGGGCCGGAGTGTACACTTCGAGACCGGAGGAAACCGATGAGAGGGTCGCTGCTGCCGCTGCTTTTGCTCCCGCTGCTGGCGTGCGAGATCGACGTCGAGGCGACGACGGTCAAGGACACCTTTCCGGTCGAACTGGCCGACGCGGACCTGCTGTTCGTGGTCGACGACAGCAACTCCATGGCCGAGGCGCAGGCGGCGGTGTCGGCCGCGGTCGGCTCGCTGACCTCGACGTTCGCCGATCAGGGCCTGGTGTGGCGCGCCGCCGTGACCACCACGGACGTCTCCGCAGCGGACGGGCGGGGGCGGTTCCTGCCGATCGGAACCGGGGGGGCGGTCTGGACCGAGGACGCCGCCCAGCTCGCCGCCGGACTCGTGGTGGGGGTCGAAGGTTCGAACCTGGAGCGGGGCCTCGAGGCGGCCTGGTACGGCCTCACGCCGCCGCTGGCGACGCACGACAACGAGGGCTTCCGGCGGCCGGAGGCGCGGCTCGTGGTGGTCGTCATCAGCGACGAGGACGACTGCAGCGACGAGGGCGCGCTGGCCGGCGAGGAGCCTTCGATCTGCACCACCAACATCAACGAACTCGTGGACGTCGACGAGTACGCGACCCGCTTCCGGGGGCTCGTGGACGACCGCTCGGACTTCGGGCTGTGGGCCCTCGTGGAGACCGGCGTGACCCCCGAGTTCGAAGGCTGCGGGGGCCCGACTCCGGGCAGCCGCTACATGACCGCGGCGCGCGCGACCGCCGGCGACATCGCTCCGCTGTGCGGCGATCTGGCCGCTTCCTTGAGCGCCTTTGGCGTGCAGATGCGGGGCGAGCGGGCGACCGTGTCGCTGAGCCGCACGCCCGACGAAACCACCCTCGAGGTGGAGAAGATCGGCCTGGACGGCGGCGTGGTTCCGCTGAGCGAGGACATCGAGCGGGCCGACGGCTGGACCTTCGACGGCTCGGCCAACACGATTCGCCTGTGGGGGACCGCGCGGCCGGTTCCGGGCGAGTCGATCGTCGTGACCTACGAGACCGGAATCGTTCGTGATGGCCCTTGAGTGACCGCGTGTGTCTGGGGTAGTGAGCACCCCATGCAGCGCACACTCCCCCTGATTCTGACCGCCTGCGTCCTCGCCGGCTGCACCATCGAAGACGCCGCCGGGCCCCTGGCGAACCCCGAGTTCAGCGACGCCGCGAAGTTCGCGTTCGTCGAGTTCGACGCTGAGCGCGAGGCCGATCTGGCGTTCGTGATGCGCGAGTTCGAGACGCAGATCTACCTCGCCATCGACCCCGAGGCCGAGGCGAGCACGGACCGCGTGATGCAGCTGTCCGACCTGACCGCCGCCGACATCGGCGACCTCGGCACGCTGCCGGACGTCTACCCCGAGGGCTTCGACCTCGAGGGCCAGCCGGTCGACCCCGCCCGGACCTTCCCGATGGCGGTGGTGCGCACGTCCGCGCACCTGCCCGAGGACCACGTCGGCTACATGGTCCTGGAGGATCAGGTGCCGGTGGAGCCGTCCTCGCCGGACCACTACGACCGCACGTTCCTGGACGGCACCGAGGTCTGCTTCCCCGCGCAGGACTGCGACCGCCTGCTCACCGAGAACTACCTGACCAAGGACAACGCGCTCCTGACGATCACGTACGACCTCATCAAGCAGTACCGCTGGGTCGACCTGAACCTGCCGGATCCGGGCGGATTCACCGTGGACGACGTGATCGTCAACGACGGGCCGAAGCGTTGGGCGATCATCGCCCGGTCCTGGGACCCGAACGTGGCCATCGGCGACAACGGCTCCACCGCGATCTTCCAGAGCTACTCCGTCGAGGTCTGGTTCCCGCGCGATGGCGGCGGCTTCGTTCGCGACGGCGAGGCCAACGCCGACGGCGGCGAGTGGACCGCCGACAGCACCGGCGGCGGCGCCCTGCGCCTGCTGGCGCTGTGGTCGGACACGTCCTTCGGAGACAGCGCGATCGTCATCAACGCGACGCGCAACGGCATCGACGACATCTTCACCGTCCAGGAAGAGTGGATCGACGCCAACTAGCCACTAGGGCATTCCCCCACGCCCCGCCAGGGTGAATTTCCTACCCTGACAAACGCCCGAGCCGGTCTATCCTTCTAAGAAGGAGGCATATCGTGCTCGAGTGGCGCCGCCACAAAGCAGTTCGTCATCTCACGTGGGCAGCCATCGCGCTGGCGGTGTTCCCCGGCCTCTTCTTCTTCGTCTTGTCCGCCGCCGACCCCGAGGCGCTCATCAGCCTCTACCCCGCCGCCATCATGGGCGGCATCGCGGTTGCGCTGCATCGCTTCAAGCCGGTTCGGCTCCCCGTGCAGGAGGAGTGGCGGCCCGAGAAGGAGCTGATCACCCCGCTTCCCCGCCCGGTGGAGGCGCGCTGGTCCACGCCCCGGCTCACGCTGCCCTTGATCGTCTGGATGTTCCCCGCCTTCTGGCTGCTGATGGTGGCGGTCGGTGTGCGTCCGTTCGACGGCTGGTGGCTGCTCGGCGTGACCCTTCCGCCGGCGATCGTGACGGCGGTGGTGTTCATCAAGCAGGCGCTCAGCGGCGACCGACGGTTGGTGCAGGCGGGCGTGATCGCGCGCGGCAAGATCCGGCACGTGCTGTCGGGGCAGGGGACCTTCCGCCTCAAGATCGAGTACACGTTCGACGGCGAAGAGTTCATGGGTTGGACCAAGAACCTGAGCCCCAAGACGTGGTTCGGTCCGTTGTTCGTGGAGGAACGGAAGTTCGTGACGTTGCTCGTCGACCCGTTCGCCCCCGACCAGTTCGTCGTCTACCCGTTCAGTGACTGCCTCGTGAGCCCGGAGCGCGCGCGCGCCTCCTGAGGCGATCGGCGGACGCAGCGTCTATCCTGCGGCCGCCTTGAGAGTCCACCTCGTCTGTCCCCCGCCGTCACTCGAGCCGCCGCTGCATCCGCCGCGGCACGCGCCGCATTACACGGCGATGGTGGCGGCGGCGCTCCGCGAGTCCGGACACGACGTCTCGGTGGTGGACCACCACACGCGGACGACCTCGCTCCCCGCCATCGTCGCGGACGCCAAGGGGCGTCGCCCGGACCTGCTGCTGCTGATGCACAGCGACTACAACCGGCTGATCGGCGCGCACGTGCTCGATCGGGTGGCGCGGGCCCTGAAGGAGGCCTTGCCCGGGGTTCCGGTGTGGGGGTACGGGCGTCTGGATGCGGCCCATGCCCGCAGAGCCGCGGAGAAGGTCCCGTCGCTGGACGGGATGTTGTTCGACGAGCCGGAGTTCGCGGCGGTGGCGTTGGCCGAAGACCGCGCCCGCGGGGGATCGCTGACGCAGGTCCCGGGATCGGTGGTGCGCACGGACAACGGCGTGGTCGTGCACCGACCCGACGCGGTGGAGCTGGACGCGGCGCCCGTGCCGGCGTGGGACCTGGTGCCGCCGGCGGCGTACGAGACGTCGCCGCACCAGTCGATGGACGGGGTGGTCTGGCCGGTGCTGGCGAGCCGCGGCTGTCCCTACCCGTGCTTCTTCTGCGAGATCCAGATGCGGCCCGCCTACCGCACGCGATCGGTGGATGCGGTCATCGCGGAGTTCGTCGAGGTGCACCGGCGGTACGGCGCGACGAACTTCTTCCTCGCCGATCCGACGTTCGCCATCGAGCGGGAGTGGGCGATGGAGTTCTGCCGCCGCCTCGCCGCCGAGGGACCGCCGGAGATTCGCTGGGCGTGCATGGGGCGGACCGACCGCGTCGACGCCGAGCTTCTGCGGGCGATGGTCGACGCGGGCTGCTGGAACATCCTGTTCGGCATCGAGTCGCTGAACCCGCTCGCGCTGGAAGCGGCCAACAAGAAGCTCGACCCGACGACGATCGGGCCAGCCATCCGGTCGGCTCGCGAGGTCGGGCTCGAGGTCGTCGCCTCGATCATGATCGGGCTCCCGGGGGACACCCCCGAGGGCGTCGACCGCACCGTCTCCCAGCTGATCGCGATGGAGCCGGACTTCGCCCAGTTCTTCGTGGTCCAGCTCGGCTCGGACACGATCCCCGAGGGCGGCGCTTGCGTGTCCGAGTGGGACGGGAGCCGCTACGACTTCTGGGGCCATGTGTACGTCCCCGACGGTTTCGACGGGCGGGATCAGCTGCTGGCGTTGCGTCGGCGCGCGTTCCGGCGGTTCTACCTGCGGCCCTGGTACGTGGCCCATCGGCTAGGCCGCGTCGCGCGGTCGGGGAGCCCGATGATGCAGCTGCGGCGCACGGCGCGCGGTGGGCTGATCGCGCTGAAGTTGGCGACGGGGCGCGCCTGAGGGGCGGCTGCCTCCGGCGGCGCGGGTCGGCGAGGAGGACGCTCAGGCCACGACCTGGAGACCCCGCCGCTCGAACCGGTCCGCGCACCGCCGCAACTCGTCGGGCGCCATCCAGCCGCCGGTGTATTTCGGGGTCCGGCCGACCTTGAGGGCCTTGCCGCCCCACAGCGGGTTGTAGGCCATCAGCTGAACCTTCGGCGCCCCGTTCACCACCAGCACGTGCGCGAGCGCGTCCAGGTTGGCGTCGGCATCCGTGATGCCGGGGACGAGGGGCACGCGGGGCAGGACCTCGGCGCCGCCCCGGGAGGCGCGGTCCATCACCCAGGCGAAGTTGTCCAGGATCGTCCGGTTGTCGGCGCCGCAGACGTCGCGATGGTGGGCGGCGTCGGCAGCCTTCAGGTCGTAGTGGATCGTGGTGAGCCAGGGGTACACGTCGCGCTCGAACCGCTCCCGGGAGAAGGCGCCGCAGGTCTGCAGCAGCGTGTGCACGCCGGCCTCCACGAGTGTGCGCGCGAGCTCGCCGAGGGCGTGCATCGAGCCGGTCGCCTCGCCGCCCGAGAAGGTCACGCCGCCGCCGGAGTGGTCGTAGAACGGTTTGTCGCGGAGGAGCAGTCGGGCGATCTCGGCGACGTCCAGCGGCCTCCCCACCCGCTCCAGCGCGCCCGCCGGGCAGGCGTCGACGCAGTCGAAGCAGGCGGTGCAGCGGTCCCGGTCCAGTGAGGCGGGACGGCCGATCTGCAGCGCCCCCTCCGGGCACCGATCGACGCACTCCCCGCTCCCGACGCAGACGTCGGGGTCGAACGACAGCTCGGCCCGAGGAGCGATGCTCTCCGGGTTGTGGCACCAGACGCAGGACAGCGGACAGCCCTTGAAGAACACCACCGAGCGGATCCCCGGCCCGTCGTCCAGGCAGTTGGCCTTGATGTCGACGATCAGGGGCGGGGCGCCGGTCACAGCCCGAACTCGGCCCGCTCGATCAGCTCCAGCTGGATCTCGCGGTTCAGGGTGACGAAGTAGGCATTGTAGCCGGAGATCCGGACCAGCAGCCCCCGGTACGCCTCGGGGTGCGCCATCGCGTCGCGCAGCGTCTCGGCGGTGACCACGTTGAACTGGATCTGCATGCCGCCGCAGTCGAAGTACGTCTTGGTGTAGGCCTCCATCGTGCTGACGGTGGTGTCCCGACTGTCCTTGGCGTCGGGCACCAGCTTCACGTTGAAGGCCATGTTGTTGTCGAGGTTGGTCGGGTCGAGGTGCGCCACGTCCCGGATGTTGTCGAGGAAGCTCTTGGACGCCAGCGGCTGAGGCGTGAGCCCCGGCGTGAACGCCTTGCCGGCCCGCCGACCCGACGGCAGGGCGCCGGTGAGGCAGCCGTAGGCGACGTGCTGGGACATGGACCAGAAACCGCTGGTGTAGCGGCCGCCGCGGTGGTTGCGGTGGTTCGTCCAGGTGTCGTGGACGAGTCCGGCGATTCGGTTGGCCATCGCGACCGCCTCGGGGTCCCCGGAGCCGAACAGCGGGACCTTGCAGCGGGCCCGCGCCGCGAGGGCGTCGTGGCCTTCGAAGTCGGCGTCGATCGCCGAGACCAGCGATGCGAAGTCCACCCGGCGCTCCTCGAAGACCAGCTTGAGGATGACCATCATCGAGTCGGTCACGTCGGCGAGGCCGATGTTCGAGGTGCCCGAGCTGTTGATCTCCGCGCCGCCCCGGGTGACGTCGCGACCGCTGCGGAGCGTGCCCCCCATCATCGAGCTCAGCAGCGGCGTGGGGCGGTGCTGGGCGTGCACGGCGGCGAGCTGGTTGTTCCGCTGCACGGCGAGCGCGGCGAGGCTGCGGAGCTGGATGGCGAACGCCTCGAAGAAGCCGTCGAACGTCTCGAAGGAGTCGACCGCGCCTGTCCGGGGCCCCACCTGCAGGCGCATGCGGGGGTGCCACCCGTCGTGCAGCGTCATCTGGAGGGCCGCGACGAGGTTGAAGAGGATCGAGCCGGTGTGGCCCATGTGCTTGCCGGAGATGCTCGGCTCCACGCAGCCGGTGGCGGCCCAGTCGCGGATGTCCTCCTCGCTGTAGCCGTGGGGCCGAAGCGAGGCGAACACCGCGTCGTCGCTGTGCATCGACGGCGTGCCGGCGGTGATGAAGTTCACCTCGCAGAGCCGGCGCAGGTAGCAGTCGGAGTTGGTGCCCCGCTTGAAGCGGGCGTTCACGTTGACGTCCCGGATCGAGAGCATCTCCGTCACCTTGAGCAGGACGTAGGTCATGTCGTTGACCGCGTCCGTGCCGTCCCGCCGCACGCCTCCGAGCGTGAGCGCCTGGGTCGAGGAGGCGCCGCCGAACAAGTAGTTGCCGATGTCCGGCGACAGCGGGAAGTGGTCCGTGCAGCGCATGAAGAAGGCGCCCGTCAGCTCGATCGCCCGGCGGACGAGGGAGTCGCGTTCGGCATCGCTGTCGGCCGCCTGCAGGTCGGCGTCGAAGAAGGGCTGCAGGACCTGGTCGAGGCGTCCGAGCGACAGGCCGGTGTCGGCGTTCTCGTTGTGCAACGCCACCCAGAGGATCCAGAGCGAGGTCAGCGCTTCGCGCAGCGTGGTGGCGCCGTGTCGGGGGACGCGGCCGCAGATCGCCGCCATCGTGCGCAGGTCCGCGGCGCGATCCGGATCGGCCGCCTCCGCCGCGAGCGAGGCGGCGTGGGCGCCCAGGTGGTCCGCGTAGGCCTCGACGCCCTCAAGGCACTCGATCATGGTGCCGTAGGTGCTGGCCGCTTCGTCGTCGACGGCGGTCTGCTGCGCCTCCTTCAAGAGCGCGATCCGACCGGAGGTCCCGGCGGTGAGGATCGGTCCGAAGTCCGGCACGGTGTGGGAGATGCCGATCGACTTCCAGACGAAGTAGGCGACCCAGCGCTCGTCGACCTGCTGGCTCAGCTGGTCGCCGTGTTCGGCCCGGACCCACTCGCGGAAGTTGCGGTGGATCCACCACGGGAAGACGTCGTGGTGCAGCGTGCGAGACGTCTCCGGCGAGATGTCGAAGGGGATGAGCATGCGCTTGTCGAGCGAGTCCAGCTCACCCCAGATCATCAGCCCCTGGGCGTCCGGGAAGACGACGCTGCCGGTGACTGGCTTCGTGGTGGTCGTGCCGGGGAGCGGGTCTCCGTCCCGGATCACGGGGGTCTTGTGCCGCATGACGTGCGCGAACGCCTGGCCCTGCCGCTGCACGGGGTCCCAGGGTGCGCCGGTCGCGTCGGTCTCGAAGCCGTGCTCCCGGTGCCAGTCCGTGAGCAGGCGGGGCCGCTCGGCGCAGACCTCAGGATTCTGGGCGAGGTGGTCGTCGAGGAAGCGGCGCAGGAGGGGGAAGTCCTCCAGGCTGTAGTCGGACAGGTAGGGATCGGACAGGTGGAGCACGCCTGGATCGACGGCCGCGGCGCGCAGCCGGGTGGCGGGCCGGGCTGCGAACGCGTCGCGGCCGCGCTCGTGTTCGGGGTTTGCGTCCGCCTTCCGCCTCGCGCGATCGTCCCGGATGATTCGGCCGAGCTTGCGGTCGTGCTGGGCTCCCGCCACCTGCGCCAGCAGGTAGTTGAACAGCTGCACGTGGCCCCAGCTGCCGTCGATGACGAGGTCGTTGTCGAGGATCAGGGTCAGCACCTCATTGGGCGTGGACCGGAGCATCACGAGCAGCGCTCGGTCGTCGACGAAGTTCAGGACCGCGTTCGCGTGCCCCGAAATACCCCGGCGGCTGGCCGCGCGTCCTTGCTCGAAGGTGATCGAGCGCTCGACGCTGCCGGACTCGGTGCGGATGCCGATCGTGAAGTCGACCCAGCCGTCCCGCGATCGGAGCATGTCCCGCAGCGAGGCGCGGTGGTTGCACAGCAGGGTCATAAGCCGGAGCAGCGCGGCCGTGGCGACGTCCATGCGTCGCGAGCCCAGGAGCAGTCGATCGAAGGTGCCGATCGTGGTCGGCGTGGTGGAGCCGGTGGTTGGCGGGGTCATGCGGAGGTCTCCGGTGGGGGCGTCAGGGCAGCGCGGGTGTCGGCGACGATGGCGTCCACGAGGTCTTCAGGGGTGTCGGTGACCTCCTGGAGCACGCGCGAGTTGAGCAACGAGACGACGCCGTGGAGCATCGACCAGACCTGCAAGGTCAGGACCCGGGGGCCGTGGGGGAGCTGCACGCCGGGGGTCCGTGCGGCCCGGCGCACGACCTCCTCGCACAGCTCGATCAGCGCCATCGCGGCCCGCTTCTCGGCGGCGGCGGCGGGCTCGTCGGCGGTCCCGATGTAGTCGACGTACTTGGGCGTGTTCCGCCCGAGCATCACGTCGTAGGTCTCGGGGTGGGCACGGCCGAACGCCACGTAGGCGCGGACGAAGTCTTCGAGCTGATCGACCGGCTCGGTCGACTTCGCCAGCGCGGCGGTGAAGTGGGTGAGGAGCCGCTCGAACCCGTCCATCTGGATGGCGAGGTAGAGCTCGTCCTTGCCCGAGTAGTAGTTGTAGAGGTTCGCGGCCGTCATCTCCGCGCTGCGCGCCAGGCGCCGCATGGTCAGCGCCTCGAAGCCGTCGGTGCTGATGATCGTCGTCGCGATCTGGAGGATCCGCCGCCGGCGTTCGAGGAGGACTTCGGGGGACAGCGGTCTGCGAGGCACCGGCGCTCCGTTGGATGATAGTTTACTGAACGGCGTTAAGTTAACGGTGTTCAGTAAATTGTCAAGCGTGGCGACGCGCCCGGTCAGCTCCCTCGGCCGCGCAGCCACCCCCAACGATCGGTGGCGCCCCGCGGCCAGGCTTCGACCGAGTAGACGTACAGATCCTCGCCGCGGCCGGTGAACGTCGCCACCTCACCCGGTCTCACGGGCACTCCCCGTGGGCCTCCGACGCCGGGGGCGGAGGACGGGAGTACGAACCGGGCGGGCACGTTCCCGATGGCGGCGCCCTCCTCGACGAGGGCGAGGTCCAGGCGGTCAACGCCCGCCAGCGTCGCGGGTTTGCCGACCCCGATGGCGGTCCCGTCGACGCGAATCACGAACGCCCCGTCGAGCGCCTCGATCTCCACCCCCGCGGGCGGCGCCGCGCCGCTGTCGAGCACGTGATCGGGGGGCGGGACCTTGGCCGCGCGTCCCGGCGACGACGTCGTCTGCACGGTGGCGACGCCCAGATCGAGCCACCAGCCGGGGGCGAGACGGACGACGGCGATGGGGGCGGGGTCAGCCACGGAGCGCGGAGTGTATCCTCCGGCGATGCGTGAGGGAGGCCTACCGATCGGCGTTCGGGCAGCCGCCGGCCTCGCGGTCGGGGCCGCCCTGCTGGGGCTCCTTCTGTGGAAGGCCGAGCCCGACAAGGTCTGGAGCAGCCTCGGCACCGCCAACATCGCCGGCGTCGTCGCCGTGCTTGCGGTCCACTACCTGTCGCTCCTGGTTCGGGTCACGCGCTGGCGGTGGCTCCTGACGGCGGCCGGCTGCGCTCCCCCCGAGGATGCGCACAAGCACCTCGTCCACGACTCGGTCTTCTTCGGCTGGCTCGGCAACCTGCTGCTGCCCGCCCGCCTCGGCGAGCTCGCCCGCCCCGGCATGTACGCCCGGGGCTCGGGCAATCCGTTCGTCAGCGTGCTCGGCACATCGGTGGTCGAACGGGCCGCCGACCTCGCCGTCGTCGCCGCCTTCGCCTGGTTCGCGCTGGCGGTGCTCCCGGTGCCCGACGGCATTCCCGAGGAGCTCATCACCGGCGTGCGCGCCGCGGGGGCCGTCTCCGCGGTCGCTCTGGTGGCGCTCCTGGCGCTCGCCTCGGACGCCGAGGGCACCGGCCTCGTCGCCCGATTCCGCCGCGGGCTGGCCCCCCTCCGGGACCCGACCGTCGGCCTCAAGGTGTTCGGTTCCACGGCCGTGATCTGGGCCCTCGAAGCGTCCTGCGTCGTGCTCGCCTTCGCGGCCTTCGGCTTCGAGCTCTCGATCAGCGCCGCCATCTGCCACGTCGTCGCGGTCACCTTGTCCATCGCCGTCGTCACCGTGCCCGCCGGCCTCGGCGTGGAGCAGGGAGTCACCGTCGCCGTGCTCGCCCCCTGGGGGATCGGCATGCCGGACGCGATCGCCCTGAGCATCGTGCTCAGCTTCGCCGCCATCGCGTGCGTGGTGCCGGGGGGGCTGATCGCGATCTTGAGGCAGGAGTTGCCGAGGCTTCGCCCCGACGGGGGCGACTAGCTCACTTCACGTGGCCGGCGCTCTTGAGCCAGTCAACCAGGTCCTGCACCGTCTCCTTGGCTGAGCGGTACGTGTAGTCGAGGTCCTTCTCCGCCTTGGAGCAGTCCACGAACCAGTACAGCACCGCGTGCGCGAGCAGATCCGGGTTCACCGGGGTCGCGAGGCCGACGCCGGCCATCCAACGGATGAGCTTGAGGGTCAGGTTGTTGGGCAGCTGCAGCACCCACTTCTTCGTGCCCGCGCACTCGAGGATGAGCCGGGTCAGGTCCGGCGCGGCGATGTTCTCGCCACCGAGGATGTAACGCTCCCCCGGCGTGCCCTTGCTGATCGCCGAGGCGATGCCGGCGGCGATGTCGTCCACGTGGGCCAGGGCGGTGCCGCCGTCCACGGTGAGGGCGGGCCAGTCCTTGAGGGTGTCGCGGGCGTACTCGGCGGTGATGAAGTCGTCGTCGTTGGGGCCCCACACCTCGCAGGGGCTGACGATGACCACCGGCAGCAGCTCCTGCTCGAAGAACTCGGCGCACAGCGCCTCGGCGTCGACCTTGGCGTGGGCGTAGACGAACGGCTCCTCGGGCAGGTCGAACGTCGCCGACTCGTCCATCACCACCGGGCTCTCCGTGGCGCCGATGGCGGTGCAGGAGGAGACGAACACCGTGCGCAGCTTTCCGCAGAACGTCGCCGCTTCGAGCACGTTGTTCGTGCCGTCGACCACGACCGTGCGCATCAGCGGCGAGCGGATCTGGTCCCAGGAGCTGATCGAGGCGAGGTGGATGACCGCGTCGCACCCCTTCATCCCCGCTGTCAGCGAATCCACGTCCCGCAGATCGCCGATGTGGCGTTCGAACTCGACCCCTTCGATGCGCGAGGTGTCGCTCGTCTCCCGCAGGAGGCAGCGAACATCGTGGCCGTCGGCCTTCAGCTTGCGGACGACGCTGGAACCGATGAACCCGTTCCCGCCAGTGACAAATACCTTCACAGAGCCTCCAAGCGAGGCGACGTCTACCTCAACGGAGCAGCATCGTCACGCCGAGCCGGGGCATGACGTACCAGGCCGTCTCCGCCACGGGCACCCGGGTGCCGAACCAGGCGGCTGACGCCTCCTCGCTGGCGACGTCCGTCGTCATGCGGAAAGCCGGCCCCAGCGTCACCGCGATGCCTCCCGTGGGGCGGAACCGGAGCGCGAGGTCTCCGTCCACCTGGATGCGGTCCGCGGCCGTGTCGTCGCGGGTCAGCCCGTCGGGGAACAGGGCCTCTTCGCCGGCCCGGGGGAACTCGTAGGGGAGGCGCGGATCGTTGTACCGCTGGTTCGTCCAGCGCTGCTCCGCCGTCGCCGCCACCGACCACACCACCGCCCACTTCGCCTCGGGCCCGAGCAGGTGGGTCGTGGTCAGCCCCACGCGGGGACCGAAGCCGGCGAACCCGGGGGAGGCGAGGTAGTCGTAGTCCTCCCACAGGTGCAGGTTGGTGCCGGTGGTGAGGCCGCCGGTGCTGCCTCCGACCGCGCCCCAGAAGACCGCCTCGTGGCGCTTCAGGGGGCCGATGCGCACGCCCCCGCCGACCTCGACCCGCATGCCGTGGGTCGCCAACAGCGCCGCCCGCCCCGTGGCTGTCTGCTCGATCGGACTCACCGCGGTCAGCCGTTCGATCTCCGAGGGCGACTGCAGGTGCACGTAGCGGTACTCGACCGCGCCCAACACCACCCCCCGCTCGCCGACCGCGACGTGGCCGCGCAGCGCTCCTTCGGGGGACATCTCGGGCCCGCCGGTCAGCGCCGTTCCCGGCTGCCGCTGCCCCGGACGAACTCCGAACATCCCCGACACGGTGACCGAGCCGCGGGTGTGCACGGGCTCCCACCCCAGCTCGATGTCGATGTCGATGATCGACTCGTCGGGCGCCGCCTCGTCGGGCGCTTCGTAGGCGGGCGCGCCGCCGTCGTACTCGTCTTCCTCGCGGTCCGCCGCCATCGCGATCAGCTCGAGGTCGAACAGCCAGTCCTCCGGAACCGTGCCGTCGTCGCCGGGGAGCGCCGCGTTCCACGTCGCCGCCACGTGGGGGGCCAGGTAGCGCGCGTTCGCCGCGCCCTGCTGGTCGGCGTGGCCCAGCACCACCCGCTGGTGCGTCACCCGCACCAGATACGCCCGCGCCAGCGCCAGCCGGGTCTCGGCGTGCCAGCACTCCAGCGTGCCGTCACGGCAGTCGTCGATGAGCCGGTAGGCCCGCGACGCGAGGTCTTCCAGGGAGTTGAGATCGAGGGACGCCACGGTCGTCTCGTCGCCGGCGGAGACCGGCGGGGCGAGCAGCAGGCTCGCCATGGTCAGGAGCGCGAGGCCCCTCCGGTTCACTCCAGGTCCCCTTCGCCGAATTCCAGCAGGGTCTGCAGTGCTTCGCCGCTGACGGGGGCGAGGCGGAGCTCCGCGACCAGCGACCGGAGCGCGTCGGGGTTCGCCTCGCTGCCCTCGGGTACCTGCATCGCGATGGTGTCCAGCGCCATGCCGTCCAGGGGAATGGCGGCCACGCCGTCGGTGGGGTGGTGGACGAGGGCGACCGCTTCGCCGGCCCGCACTTCCTTCAGCGGGCGACCGTCCGCGGCGACGATGAAGACCCGTCCCTCTTGAACGGAAACGGCCCCCATGCCGGGAGCCGCTGCGGACGTGAACACCGTGCCGACGGGAACCGCCGTGGCGTCGACGGTCGCGAACCGCACGCGGTCCACGGTCGGCTGCACGCTCTCGTTGCGGACGAACGTCAGCAGGCCGTCCCGCAGCACCGCGGTGGTCCCGCGGATGGTCATGCCCGCATCCCCGTGGCGTACGAGGCCCTGGGTGCTGCCGGCCTTGACCTGCGTGCGCGGCGCGGGCGCCGAGGGGGTCGGGTCGATCACCGCGACGCGCTCGTCGTGCTCGACGGTCGCGTCCGGCGCGGAGGAGCCGTCCTGCCGGGTGGGACCGTCCGGTCGGCTGCGCTCGACCCCGGGGTCGGTCGCGGCCGCGTCATCTTCCACGGTGGCGGGCTCGGGCCCGGCCGCGGGGTCTTCGACCTCGACCGCGATCCAGCCGCCATCGTCGGCCGACGGCGAGGCCGCGTCTTCGATCGCGTCGGGACCCGCACCGCGGGCCGCGAGCTCGACTTCGGGGGTGGAGGCCGGTCGAACCGCGAGGATCGCCGCGACCACGCCCAGCGCGATGCCGAGCAGCAGCATCGCGGCCAGGGACCACGAGGGGCCTGTGCGCACCGGCGGCGGCGTCGCGGCCGCGCGCTGCACGATCGGCACCGGCCGATCCCCGTCGATGCCCAGCCGTGCGAGCACCGAACCGACCGCTTCGTCGGTGTCCGAGGGCGCCTCCGCCCCCCGATCGACGGCTTCGAGGAGCCGCTCCAGAGTGTCGTCTTCGCTCATCGGTCAGCCTTCTTCGTCGAACGTCCGCCGAGGTCCCACAGGTCGCTGGTCGCGACGCCCATGTCCTCGAGGAGGGCCCGACAGCGGCGACGTAGCCGCTTCTTGCGAGCTTCGTACTCGCGGTAGGTGATGTTCAGGGAGTCGGCTGCGGTCCAGCCCGTCAGCTCCCCTCGTTGCTGCGCCATCCAGGTGTAGAAGAGCAGCTGTTCGGCGTCATCGAGCGCCGACAGGAGCTCCAGGCGGAGCGCCGCAGCGCGGTCTTTGTCCAGGGATTCGTCAGGGCGCTCGGGGGTGGTCGCGAGCAGCTCCAGGTGCTTGCGCGACCGTCGGCGGACCACCCGCGAGCGGTAGCGATCCCGCACCCGGTTGGTGATCACCACCCGAAGGACCCGGGTCAGCGGGCCGCGCGACTGGTCGTACCAGGAGGGGTCGCGGACGGTGACTTCCAGCGCGTCGTGGACCAGATCTTCGGCCTCTTCCCGGCTGCAGCCGAGGCCGCGAGCGTGCAGGTAGAGCGTCCGGACGACCTCGTCCCAGGTCTGTTGTTCGCCTGGCGTTGCTCGTGAGAGGTGCTTCACGTGATCGTCATCGTCCCATGCAGACCTACGGTCACCGAGGGCCGATTTGCCAGCCCGGGGAAGATTTCACCCTCCCCATGCGTCCAAAGGACTGGAGACACCACGATGACCTCACGCTCGATCCGTTGGTACGACCGCCTCGCTCTGGCCGCTTTGTTGGTCCTGCTGGGCTTCCTCGCGGGGCTGAACCTGAAGGCGGAGCCAGAGGCGCCGGCGGTGCCTCCGCCCGCACCGACCCAGGTCTTGAACCCCGCGCCGACGTACGCCGCCCTCCCGGCGGCCACGGCCGTGCTGGCCTCTGTCCCCCTCGAGACGATCCCCGATGTCGCCGCCGCGGTGCTTCCGTCGGTGGTGAACCTCCGCATCGGCCGAATGGGCGGCGGCTCCGGCGTCATCGTCGACGGCGCCGGCATCGTGCTCACCAACCACCACGTGGTCGCCAGCGGCGGCGAGGTCGTCGTCGCCCTCCACGACGGGCGCGAATACGAGGGCGAGGTGGTCGGATCCGACGCCAAGACCGATCTCGCGGTCGTCCGCCTCAAGGGCGACGTGCCCGACTCGCTCGTCCCCATCCGGATCGGCGACTCCGACGCCCTCCGCATCGGTGAGACCGTGCTCGCGGTCGGCAACCCCTTCGGCCTGAGCGGCACCGTCACGCTCGGCATCGTCAGCGCGCTGGGCCGCGCCAACCGAGGCATCGTCGACTACGAGGACTTCATCCAGACCGACGCCGCCATCAACCCCGGCAACAGCGGCGGCGCCCTCGTCAACACCCGCGGTGAGCTCGTCGGCATCAATACCGCCATCCTCAGCGGCACCGGCGGAAGCCAGGGCGTCGGCTTCTCCATCCCCACCGATCTGGCCCGGCCGATCATGCAGAGCCTGCTGGACAACGGCCGCGTCGACCGCGGTTGGCTTGGCGTCTACATCCGAGACGCCACCCCGGCCGCCTACGACTTCCAGAAGCTGCGCCTGCCCGAGGATCTGCGCGGCGTCTTCGTCGATGGCTTCGCCGAGGGCTCCCCCGCCGCCGTCGCGGGGCTCCGCAAGGGCGACGTCATCATCCAGGTCGACGGCCGGGCGACGAGCACCTCCAGCCGCCTGCGCAACACCGTGGCGCACATGCCGGCGGGGCACACCGTCGACCTCGATCTCATGCGCATGGGCAAGCGGATGACCGTGTCGGTGCCGCTGGACCCGCTGCCGGACGAGGTCCCCGAGCGTGGCTCCCGAAGCCGTCGTTGAGCCGATCCGTCTGCGCATTCGGTCCTTCCGGTAGGAAGGCCCCGCGTGCTATCTGCCCCGTCCCTTTCCCGGAGAGACCGATGCGCCGCACCGCCTTCCTCGTTGCCTTCTGCCTGCTCCCCGCGTCGCCGCTTCTGTCGGCCGACTACAGCCCCCTGGACGTGCTGACGGCGGAGTCCGGCTGGGAGTCCATCGGGACCAAGAGCCACAAGAAGGCCGACTTCGAGGTCGACATCCGCCTCAAGTACGTCAGCGGCACCCCCTGCCTCGTCGGGGAGGTCGACGTCGAGGTGGCGCCGTCCAAGCTGCTGTCCGTCGCCACCGACATCGAAGGGGCGATGAGCTGGTCGTCCGCCCCGATGGAGGACTCGCGCACGCTCGGGAAGGACGGCAGCGACGTGCACTACTTCCAGATGCTCGACACCCCCGGCTGGACCCTCGCCGCGGACCGCTACTGGGTGCTCTCGGGCCGGACCCACAAGCGCAGCGACGGCTCCGTCGCGTTCCAGTGGAACCGCTTCCAGTGGAAGACGAAGTACCCCGACCTGGTCGACGAGCTGGAGCGGGACCACGACGGCGCCATCGAGCCCCCGACCAACTTCGGCGAGTGGCGCTTCACGCCGAACGCCGGCGGCTCCAATGTCCGCTACTACGTCTGCTCTGACACGGGCGGCCGGTTGAGCGAAGGCGTGCAGAAGATGGCCTCCAAGGAGACCCTCCCGGACACCGTCGCAGATCTCATCATCGAGGCCCGCAAGCGCTAGGGCGCTTGACTGCCGCGCTTGTCCCCACGACGATCAAGTCGTGGGAACGGGGTCCCAGGAGGGGTCGGCTGCTCCGTCAGGAGAAGTCGAAGCACTCAAGGAACGCGTAGAAGCGCTCGAGGCGATGAACGCCTCGGCCGTGAAGGACGTCGAGTTCCTGAACGCCATGGAGCGCATCGGCCGCGCCATGCGGTCGTCCACCGACCTGGAGACGCTCCTCGAAGCTGCGCTGGATGAGTTGCTGGACCTGTTCGGCTGCGACCGCGCCTGGCTGCTCTACCCCTGCGATCCCGAAGCTCACTTCTGGGGCGTGCCCATGGAGCGAACCGTGCCCGCGTGGCCCGGCGTCTTCGCCCTTGGGGTCCAGGTGCCCATGGATCCGCCGTCGGCGGCCACCATGGCCGAGGCGATCGCCGCGCCCCACTGCCTCGCGTCCGATCCGACCACCGAGCGCCAGGTGCCGGAGGAGGTCGGTCAGGCCTTCGGCGTCAAGGCGCAGCTGGCGGTGTCGATCCACCCGCACACCGACAAGGCGTGGCTTCTGGGGCTGCACCACTGCACCGAGGAGCACGTCTTCACCGCCCAGGAGCAGCGCCTGTTCGACGGGATCGGCGAGCGGATCGCCGAGGCTCTGGACGCCATGCTTCTGCTCCGCGATCTGCGGGAGTCGGAGCGGCAGATCACCGAGCTGCAGCGCATGGAGACGATCGGCGGCCTCGCCGGCGGCATCGCGCACGACTTCAACAACCAGCTGCTCGTCATCCTCTGCTACGCGGACATGCTGCGCGACCAGGTGCTGCCTTCGCCGAGGGGCTCGAACACGCGGGACCGCGTCTCCGGGTCCATGCCGGAGCCGCCATCGACCACCGAGCGGGCCCTACTCGGGCTGAACGAGGTGGAACTCGACGCGCCGGTTGTCCGACCGGCCTGACTCGGTCTTGTTGGTCGAGATGGGCTGCAGCTCGCCGTAGCCGACCGCGCTCAGGCGCCAGTTCTCGACCCCGCGGCCGATGAGGTAGCGACGGACCGACTCGGCGCGTCGCTGGCTCAGCTCCTGATTGTAGTCATCGTCGCCTTCGCTGCTGGCGTGGCCCTGAATCTCCAACCGCACGCCGGAGTACTCCTGGAGCACCCGGGCGGCCTGGTCCAGGGTCGGGAACGAGGAACTCAGGAGCTCGTCGCTGTTCAGCTTGAAGCCGATGTTCGGGATGACGCCGGTGAACTTCTTCAGCTCCTCGGGGATCTCGTCGGGGCAGCCGTCCTCGTCCTCGAAGCCGTTGATGGTCTCGGGGTGGTTGGGGCAGCGGTCGTCCAGGTCGAGGACGCCGTCCTGGTCGTTGTCCAGGTCGGGGCAGCCGTCCATGTCCTCGAAGCCGTCCTCGTCCTCTTCCTTGTTCGGGCAGGTGTCGGTCGCGTCGGGGAGACCGTCCTCGTCGTTGTCGAAGTCGGGGCAGCCGTCACCGTCCTCCCAGCCGTCGCCGTCCTCGGGGTCGTTCGGGCAGGCGTCGAGCTTGTCGCTGATGCCGTCGGCGTCGTTGTCCTCGTCGGGGCAGCCGTCGTTGTCTTCGTAGCCGTCCAGGTCCTCCTGCTTGTCGGGGCACTGGTCGCGGTCGTCGTAGACGCCGTCGCCGTCGCTGTCCTGCTCGGGGCAGCCGTCGTTGTCGTCGATGCCGTTGAGCTCCTCGGCCGCGTTGGGGCAGAGGTCAGCGGAGTCGGGGATGCCGTCGCCGTCGTTGTCCGGCTCGGGGCAGCCGTCGTCGTCGCGGAAGCCGTCCTTGTCCTCGGCCTCCAGCGGGCAGCCGTCGCGGACGTCGGGGATGCCGTCCTGGTCGTTGTCGGCCTCGGGGCAGCCGTCGGCGTCCTGGAAGCCGTCAACGTCCTCGGCCTGGTCGGGGCAGGCGTCGGCCTGGTCGTTCAGCCCATCGCGGTCGTTGTCGGCCTCGGGGCATCCGTCGCCGTCGAGCCAGCCGTCGCGATCCTCCGGATCATCGATGCACTGGTCGTCCGTGTCGGGCACGCCATCCTCGTCGTTGTCCCGGTCCGGGCAGCCGTCCTCGTCGCGGAAGTCGTCGAAGTCCTCGGGCTGGTCGACGCACTCGTCGTCCTTGTCCGGGATGCCGTCGTCGTCCGAGTCCTTGCCCTGGCCTCCGCCCAGCAAGAAGAAGATGGATCCGGTGAGCTCAGCGTGGTGGAAGATGTCGTTCCAGTAGACCTGCCGGCTGTCCAGATCCCAGGCCGGGACGGCGTCGCAGGTGGGAGCCGACTCGCGCCACGCGGCGACGTTGGCGCCGTCTTCGAGGTCCACGCCGTTGGGGTCGTAGCAGTCCGGCGCGGGGCCGACCGACAGCACGTAGCGGGCGTCGATGCGCATGCCGCCGCGCTCGAAGAAGAGGAACTTGATGCCGCCGCCGACGTCGAAGACGAAGTCCATGTCCTGGTTGCGGTACAGCAGGTTGCCGGCCGCCAACTCGGCGTCCGTGACGTAGGGGTCCCGCTGGAGCTCGCTGCCCCCCAGGTCGATCCCCTGCCGGGTCTTGTCCTCGATCCGGTAGTAGCGGAAGCCCGCGCCGACGGCGAAGTACGGGACCACGTTCCACGGGGTGGTGTGGATGATCAGGTCGAAGTGGGGGAGCAGGTAGTGCGCCGCCTTGCCGCCGTGCTCGGTGGTCGTGGGGATGTAGGCGATGGTCGCCTCGGCGCCGATGTACTCGAGGAAATTGATGCCCAGCCGGCCCCCGAACGCGGGTCCGTGGCGGAAGTTCTCGAGGTTGCCCCCGAAGAAGTAATACCCCCCAAAGACGTCGACCTCAGCGGATCGGGGGATGATCTGCGCATCGGCCGACTGCGGGGCGGAAAGCGAAATCAGCAGCAATGTCGCGACGATCAGGGAACTGAGTCGGCTCATGGCCGGGGCTTCTACCCCTTCGCGGGGGCCGACGGCAAGCGTTCTATACTCCCGCGCGCATGCGAGACGCCGTGACCTTTCCGCAGATCGAGCAGATCCTCGAGATCCTCGACGACCGTGACATCAACCGAGAATTGATCGAGATCCCTCTCGGCTGCCGGGATCCGGGCGGCGTTACGCGCAAGGGCAACGGCAAGATCAAGGTGGTGGTGCCGGCTTCGGGAGACTTCGACGCGTGGCTATCCTCGGTCGAGGAAGCCATCCTCGAGGCGCTCGGCTACGAGTAGCGGGCCTTCTCCCGGGCGAACCAGGATCGAACCGACGCCAACACGTGGCGGTCCATCGGGCTGAGTCCCGCGATCCGCAGACCCACACCGGATTCGCTGTCGCCGTCTTCCACCCAGGTCACCTCGGCCATCGCGCGGATGACGACGTGCGAGTTGGGGGGCACGAGCTCGAACCAGACGCGGTCGCCCACGCCGACCTCGCTGTTGCGCACGGGCACGAACAGCTGGGTGATCTGCTGCACGTGAGCAGCGACCTCGAGGAACACGTCCGCGAAGCCGGGCGCCCACCGAATCACGGCGCGGTCATCCGCTTCGGCCACGGTCGCGTTGCCGGGATCCGAAGCGCTCCAATGCGACGTCGCCTGCTGCACGTCCTCGCCGGACATGACCCAGGCCACGTACCGCGCCACGGCGCGTCGCTTCTCGGGGGGGAGGTTGTGGAACTCCAGACCGACGACGCGGCTTCCGCCCGGACCGGGCCGGAAGCTGCGCACCAGGCCGACGCACTCGACCCGCTCGCCATCGTCGGGGAGCGTGAAGGCGAGCTGGAAGACCTGCCCGAGCTCGATGGCAGCGGGGTACTCGACGGCGGCGCCGGTGGCGCTGAGGTCCTTGGTGTACGAGTTGTGCTCCGAACCGTCCACCTCGAGGTCGATCTCGATCCGCGTGTCGACACGCGGTGCAGACCGCTGTTCGCGGCCGGATTGGAACGGACTGGGAGTGCTCGTCGTCATTTGAATCGCTGGCTCGGCCATGGTGCCCCTCCAGGGTCGTCTTGACCCTATCGGCGCAAGAGGCGGTGACTTGAGCGGATCAATCCAGGAACGGACCGGTCGGTGCGATCTGGACTGCGTCGACCTTGCACTGCACGACCGCGAAGAGGTCGCAGGTGCCCGCCTCGATCCCTTCGGCGACCTTCGCCTCGCGGTCGAAGGTTCCGGCGGTGACCTCGTCGGCGAAGAAGCCGTGCTCCAGCGCCCGGTCCAGCGTCGCTTCCACGCTGGCGCGGGCCGGGGCGTCGACCGCCGCGGTGTAGCAAGCGAGGACTTCGGTGGCGTCGCTGCGGCGGTACATGTCCTCCATGCAGCCTTCCTGGCACTGGGTCACGTTCGACCACGCGGAGAACTCACAGCCGCTGACGAACTTGCGGCAGACGGCCTCGCAGCCCTCGGCGTGAGGGTTGCAGCCGACGGCGAAGGTCAGCGACAGAAGCAGAAGCAGGGAACGCAGCATCAGCCCGCCTCCTCCGGCACGACGGGGAAGGGGGAGATGCCCAGGCCGATGCCCGAGACCTCCGTGCCGTCGATGGGGTCGTAGAAAGTGTCGTTGAAGAAGACGTGCAGCCGCCCGTTGATGAAGAAGGCGCGCGGCGCGTCGGCCGCCTTCTCGCCGCTGAAGTCCAGCGGGACCGGCTCGCCGTCGTACAGCTTGGTCCAGCCGGCGTCCGGGGTCGGGGCGCTGGCCATGCCCAGCTGCTCGCCCTCGGTGGAGATGAAGATCAGCCCCGACGGCGACGGCTGGCTCGCCGTCACCGTCTCGTAGCCGGCGTACAGCATCCAGTAGCGGTTCTCGGTGGAGTCCTCGTCCCCGAACGTGAAGACCGACGGTCGGTGCACGCCCTGGGCGTCGAAGGCGTCGGATCCGAAGCCGGTGTGGGACAGGACGACGTTGCCGTCCCCGAAGAAGTTGGCTCCGTCGACCGTGCTCAGGTAGCCGATGTCGTAGGCCGAAGTGGACAGGTCCGTGCCGGTGCGGGTCAGGCCGCCGACCCAGAAGTGGAACTGGCCGTCTTCGTACAGGGCGTCGCAGCCCCAAACGCGGGACAGCGGGCTGGCGGTGCCGCCGAACGGGTCCAACGGGTTGAGCAGGTCCTTGTCCCAGAAGATGCCGTCGCGCGAGGTGGCGTGGCCGAAGGTGGTGCCCACGCCGCCGCCGTTGGTGCCCGTGTACCAGAGGTGGAACACGCCAGCGTCGCCGTCAAACGCGACGCAGCCGACCTGGGCGTCGTCCCGGTCGAACGAGCCGGCGGAGGTGCCGCGGGTGAGCACGGGGTTCCAGGGATGGCGGGTCCAGTCGACGCCGTCCATCGACACGGCGTAGCCGATCTCCTGCCCCGAGGAGGCGGTGGAGCCCCCGACTCCCGAGTACCAGAGCTGATAGAAGGGCGCGCCGAAGATCTCCCGCTGCACGATGTCGAAGGTGCCGATGCCGTCGCGCTCCCACTCCTGGGCGGACGGGTCCATGTTCGAGAACACGGGCACGCAGGTGTACTGCTCCCAGCCCTCGTCGGTCTCCGCAAAGTCGCACTCGACCACTTCGTGGATGTCCACGCGGTCGGCGGTGACGGCGGTGTAGCTGTACTCGGTCTCGCAGGAGACGCTCCCGAGCGCGATCAGCAGGATGAGGGCGAGGCGAAGTCTCATGGGGCGGACGCCTCCAGCGCGGTCCGCTGCTTGCGGAAGCGCCGCTGCTCGATGGCCTGGAACGCGAGGGCGACGGCGGTGCCGGTCAGACACACGGTGGCGACGCCGATCGAGGCGTCCCGGCGGACGTCGTAGTCGCGGGTGAAGAAGAGGTGGCGGGTCATCGCCTCGTCGTCGCCGACGCGCTCGGCGGTGCGGTACGCGGCGTACTCCTGCTCGGCGCGGAACTCCCAGAACAAGGCGCTGTAGGTGGCGATGCCGGTGCCGACCGCGCCGACCCCGGCGAGGATGAGCCGCTCGGGCGTGCCGCGGGCGACCAGCCGGGGCCGTCCGTCGCGCCGGTAGAGCATGCCGAGGTTGGGGTCGGGGGCGTCGTCGACGTATTCCGGGTCGTCGTCCAGCAGGGCGTCGGCGAGGTCTTCGCTGTCGTCGTCGGCGGTGGAGGCCGCCTCCGCGTCCAGCGACGCTTGCAGGCGGGTGCAGGTCTCCGAGACGACGGTGCGGTCGGCCTCGCTCAGCGTCCGCGTCAGCACCTCGGTGCAGTAGGCGAGCTTGTCCTCGTCCTTCCGCTGGGCGTCGAGGTCGTCGTAGAAGCCGAAGAGGTCGAACTCGTCGTCGACCGCCGGGCCGGTGCGCGCGTCCGGGCCGGACAATTCGACCTCGGCGTCCACGACCGTGACGGTGCCGGCGAAGGTGCGCACCTGCCCCTGCCAGACGACGTCGCCGCGGGTGATCGTCACCGGCACGATGCCTTCCCGCTGCTCGCGGACGAGGCGCCAGACGCCTTCGCCCTCGACGGGGGGAGCGACCACCACGTCGCGTCCGCCCACGGTCAGGCTGTCGAGCGCGCCCTCGGCGACGATGAGGAGCACGGCTTCGTCCGTGTCGACGATGCCGAGCGTCTGCGCCAGCTCGGCCGGATCCGGCGGCGGAGGCTCGTCCTGCGCGATCGCCGCGGCGGGCATCAGCAGGGCGGCAGTCAGGATGAGGATCATCGAAGCGCGCACGGAGGCTTCCTACCACACGGGGAGCGCCCGTCGACCGGGCACGCCACCAGTGTCCGTATGATCCAAATCGTTGCCATCGGGCACTGCCGTTGCGAATGGAGGAGCCATGAAGCGCACGACCTGGACCACGATCGTCATCGCCCTGCTGCTGGTGGGGTGCTCGACCGACGAGCCCGCCCCGCCCGAAGTTGAGCCCACCGAGGCCGCCGCGACCGCCGCCACCACCGTGGCCGTGGCCGAGCCGGAGCCCACTCCGGAAGGCAAGAGCGTCTCCATCGACCTGGGGGGCGGCGACGGCATTCGCATCCGCAAGGACGACTCGGGTTCGGGCTCGGTGGTCGTCAAGGACGGCGGAAACCGACTGAACCTCGACTTCAACACCGGCGGGGTGACCCTGGGGGGCGGCGGCGGTGGCGTGACCATCAAGCGGGCCGGGGGCGGGGACCAGTCCTGCAGCGCGGGCGATGTGTGCGAGTTCTCCTGCCCCGCTGGCGGCTGCGCGACGACCTGCGCCGCGGGCACGACCTGCGTCGCCTCGTGCGCCGGCGGGGGCTGCAACCAGACCTGCGCCGCGGGCGCGGTGTGCACCTGGTCCTGCGCCGGCGGAGGGTGCGATCGACGGGCGGGCGAAGGCGCCGTGGTGACCGCGTCCTGCGCCGGAGGCGGCTGCGGCTAGAGATTGACCGCCCTCGCTTCATTATGAGAGGCGAATGGATATGATCCGCGTATGGACCGCCGCGGACCGCTGCCCGATCTGGATTCCCTGCGCTGCTTCGTCGAAGCCGCGCGCCTGCTGAACTTCCGCGCCGCGTCCAAGGCCGTGGGGCTGACCCCGGCTGCGCTGGGCCAACGCATCAAGCAGCTGGAAGAGCAGCTCGAGGTGCGGCTGTTCCACCGAACCACCCGCAAGGTGGAGCTGACCGAGGCGGGGCTGTCGCTGGTCCCCGCGGCCCACGCCGCGCTGGACGCGGCCTTCGATTGCGTGCGCGCGGCGCGGGGCGAACTGGGCCCGGTGTCGATGGATCTGAAGATCGGCACCCGCCACGAGCTGGGGCTGTCCTGGATCGTGCCGATGCTCCCGAAGCTGGCGGAGGCGCACCCCGGCATCACCGTGCACCTGTACTTCGGCTCGGGCCCCGACCTGGAGCTGCGCACGCGCACGCAGGAGATCGACTGTGCGGTGAGCTCGCGCCGCATCACCGACCCGAAGGTCGACGGCATCCGCCTCCACAAGGAGGACTACGTACTCGTCGCCTCGCCGGAGCTGCTCAAGCGGGTGCCCTTCGACACGGTCGCGGATGCCTGCAACCACGTCGTCATCGACACGAGCATCGAGCTGGCGCTGTTCCGGTACTGGCGCGACGCCCCCGGCGCGGACGACACGATCTCGTTCAAGGCCGAGCGCTACATGGGGACCATCGACGCCATCCGGTCGGCGGTGGTGGCCCAGCTGGGGGTCGCTGTGCTCCCCGCCTACCTCATCCGCCCCGACCTGAAGGCCGGCCGGCTCGTGCCGCTGCTCCCGACGGTCGAGCCGGTGCCCGACTGGTTCCGCCTGATCCACCGCAAGGACGACCCCCGCGTCAGCCTGCTGCGGGCGATCGCCTCGACGATGATGGGCGAACCGCTGAAGTAGTCGTCTGGACCTGTTCGGTGCAGTACCATCCCGCGCTGGTGGGCACCCCAACTTGATCACGCCGGAGCCGGGAACGACGGTCGGCGTCTACGAACTCACGAAGCGCCTGGGCGAGGGCGCCGCCGCCGAGGTGTGGCTGGCGACCATGATCGGCGTGGGCGGGTTCAAGAAGAAGGTCGCGATCAAGCTGCTCAAGGGTTCGCTGTCGGAAGAACGAACCGAGGCGTTGATCAACGAAGCCCGGCTGACCGCGCTCCTGGCCCACCTCAACATCGTCGACGTGCTCACCGTGGAGACCGCCGGCGACGGCTTCTTCCTGGCGATGGAGTACGTGCCCGGCGGCACCCTCCGCGAGCTCACCAGCCGGGTGAAGGAGGCCAACGTCGGCTTCCCCCAGTCGGTGATCGTCGACCTCTGCATCGGCATCGCGCGGGGGCTCGGGGCCGCTCACGAGCAGTCGATCCTGCACCGCGATCTGAAGCCCGAGAACGTGCTCCTGGACCACGGAACGGCGCGGATCATCGACTTCGGGCTCGCCCGCGCGTCCGAGGAGGCCTCCGGCGAGGCCTCCGGGGTCCGGGGCACCGCCCGCTACGTGCCCCCCGGGGTGTGGCGCAAGCAGGCCGACATCGGCCCCCCGTCCGACCTGTTCGCGCTGGGCTGCATGCTGTTCGAGATGGTCACCCTGAAGCAGCTGTTCCAGGGCACGCCGGCGGAGATCATCGCCCAGATGAAGGGGCGCGGAGCTGATCGACGCTCTCCTCGCCGTGCGGGATGGGCAGGGCGCCGAGGGCGACGTGGCCGACTTCGTGACGCTGCTGGACCGCCGGCTCGGGCGCACGCCCGACTCCGTCAGCGGGAGCCTGCTGCTGGGGCTGGAGGCCTCGACCGACCCCCGCTGGAGGGCGCTGGCGGTTTCTCGTCCGCCCCCCAGGTCGGTCGATCGCTCGGTCGACCCGCCCGCCGACGCCGACCCGGTCCCCTCGGGGGTCAGCTCCGCGGTGATCGCCGCGGGCCTCGTGATCGCGCTGCTGTTGGTCCTGGCGACGGTGCTGGTGGCCCAGCTGGGAGGCTGATCAGCAGCCGGTGGTGTCGATGACGATGTCCAGGTCGTAGCTGGAGCAGTCGCCCCAGTCGGACGTGACCTGGAGGTCCAGGGTCTCCGTCGCGGCGGCCGTCCACGTCAGCACTTCGACGTCCACGTAGTCGATGGTCTCGACCAGCGTCGCCCCGGTGGGGTCGAACAGGAACAGGTCCAGGTTCGCCGTCGGGAAGTCCGTCGTCGCCGTGATCGTGACGGCGGCGCCGGAGCAGACCTCGAGGGCGAACCAGTCGTCCTCGGTGGTGGTCTGGGTGAGGCCCACGAACGAGGTCGTGGCGGCGACGGCGGTGCCGGGGGCGGAGTCGTCCGGTTCGTTGGCGTCGTCGGTGCAGCAGGCGGTCTCGTCGACGGCCACGGCGATGTCGTAGCCCGAGCAGGTGCCGCCGGATTCGACGGCGGCGTAGGCGATCTCACCGGCCGTGGAGGTGTAGTCGACGGTCCAGCCGTCGAGGGTCGGACTGGCGGTCGCGAGCGGGCTGGAGGCGCCGTCCAGGAGCGAGAACACCAGCGGATCCAGGGTCGAATCCTCGGTCACGTCGACGGTCAACACGCCGCCGGCACAGACGTCGATGGCGTACCAATCGGGATCGCCGACCGGGGCGGTCATCTGGGTCAGGCCGGTGTTGATCGGCATCGGGTACGCCGAGGCCAGGTCGTCGTAGTCCTCGAAGGGATCGTCGGCGCAGCCGGCCGCGCAGCCGGACTCGTCGACGGTCGTGGTTAGCGTGTACGTGTTGCAGTCCGCGGGGATCGAGACGACGCCCAGGAGCGTGTCGGCGGCGGTGGTCGTCCAGGTCACGGTCTCGTCGTCGGTGGTGGACATCGAGGCGATGAGGGCGGAGCCGGAGGAGTCCTGAAGGTCGAGGTTGATGTCCCCGTCGGCGTGCGTGAAGGCGGCCTCCAGCGTGACGACCGCTCCCTCGCAGGCGTCGATCGCCCACACGTCGTCGGCGACGTCGAGCACCCAGATGTTCGGCAGGACGAGCCCGTCGAGCACGGTGAAGGCGTCCGCGGCCGTGTCGTTGGGCTCGAAGGCGTCGTCGGTGCAGGGGACGCAGGCGGAGTCGTCGATGGTGACGTCCAGGTCGTAGTCCAGGCAGGTGCCCGACGCGAGCGTGGTGTGCACCCAGAAGTCCGCGGCTGCGGCCACCGTCATCGTGTAGGTCGGCTCGCCGCCGGGGCTGCCGAGCCCGCCGACCTCCAGGCCGATGGAGTCGGTGACGTTGACGTCGATGTCGCCAACGAGGGGGTCGAACGTGGCCGTCGCCGTGAGGATGGCGCCTTCGCACAGGCTGACGGGGAAGAAGTCGTCGTCGACGGAGGTGAGCCCGGTCCAGGTCGTGGACGCGGCCACGGCTCCGGTGGAGTCGCCCGGCAGGTCGTCCGGCTCGTGGGCGTCATCGAGGCAGGCGGCGGGGCAGTTGGTGGCGTCGACCGTGCCGAGCACCTCGTACCGCTGGCAGACGCCGCTGGCGGGGTTGGAGACCTCCAACAAGTACGTCGGCGAGGTCAGGCCGACGACGGTGAAGGTCTGCGTTCCGGCGGCCGCGAGGCGTTCCTCGACGATGCTGCCGTCGGCGTCCCAGAGGGTCAGATCGGCCGCGTCGCCGGGGTTGGTCGGCGTGTATTTCAGCGTGATGTCGCCGCTGAGGCAGCCGTCGAACGAGTACCAATCGTCGTTGCCGGGGAGCAGGCCGCCGCCCAGGGCGGGCACGCCGTCGGCGAGCACCACGGCGGTGTTGGCGTCGTCGTTGGGCTCGGACGCTTCCTCCTCGCAGCAGAGGGCGTCGTCGTAGTCGACGGTCAGTTCGTAGTCGACGCAGACGGGATCGGTCGACTCGACCGCCAGGGTCAGGTCGGCGCCGATCGCCTCGCTCCAGGACACCGAGCCGGCGGCGGAACTGAGCGGACCCGTGGCGTCCGACAGCGTCAGGTCGAGGGAGGCGACGTCCGTTGTCAGGGTGATGGCGGCGTCTCCGCAGGCGTACAGGCCGTAGAAGTCGGCGTCGACGTCCTGCACGGAGAGGTCGGTCAGGACGGCGGAGGTCGCGCCGAGGGCGGCTGCTGCGGCTGCGTCGTCGTTCTCCTCGTAGACGTCGTCGTCGCACAGGGGCGGCGGCGTGGTGTCGTCGTCGTCGGTTGCGTCGTCGTCGTCGGTCGCGTCGTCGTCGTCAGCCGATGCGTCGTCGTCGTCAGCCGATGCGTCGTCGTCGTCAGCCGATGCGTCGTCGTCGTCGCCCGGGGTGGCGTCGTCGTCGTCGCCCAGGCAGGCGGTCAGCAGCGAGAACGTGAGCAGCAGCAGCCAGGGGAACCGCGTCATGGATCAGAAGGCCCCGTAGCAGGTCGACTGGCCCGAATCCCAGGCGGTCGTGCAGGCGTAGTAGTAGGGGTCGCAGACCTGCACCTCGACGTTGGCGTAGCCGGTCGCGGTCGCCCCGCACGTGTAGGGGGTCAACGGCGGGTTGTGCACGAACGGCGTCGTCGCTTCGGTGTCGCTGGTGTAGTAGCCGCCGAAGGCGTTGATCCAGAGGATGTTGAGGTCCTCCTCCTCGTACGGGCTGTCGATGACCGCCATCGCGGTGGCGATGGGGATGCACGAACTGCAGCCGTAGCACTGGAACCACGGGTAGTAGATGGCGCTGCAGAAGGTGCTCTCGTAGTCGCCGAAGAAGTAGGCGTCGACGCAGGGTCCGAACTGCGGGTTGGTGGACCGGCAGAACTCGGCCGCCGCGAGGCCCGCGTCCTGCGCTTCGGGGGCGTCGGGGTCCATGTCGAGGTAGAGGTACTCGACGTCGTCGGGTGTCTCCGAGGCGTAGTTGCAGAGCGGCTCACGATCTTCTTCGTAGTCGCCGTCGCTGCAGCCGATCCGGATGTGCCGCGCGGAGAACTCCTCGCAGGTCTGGCAGGCGGCCTCCTGGGTCAGCGGATCGGATGCGTTCTGGCACTGGTTCCGGAGGGTGTTGAGGTCGCCCTTGTCCAGGTTGTCGCACCAGTAGGGGGCCAGGCCGCGGTGGAACGCGTTGAGCAGGATCTCCTCGCGCGGGTCGTCGGCGCCGGTCGAGTCGACTCCGTCCCAGGGAGCGGGCGGGTCGGTCCACGGCGGCACCGCGTTGTTCAGCTCGTTGGAGGCGACGCCCATCATGTTGCCGAGGGCGTAGCGGCCGGTGTTGGTGGAGCCGTCCCAGCCGTTGGCGTCCCAGGTGTCGGCGCGGGACAGGCGGGAGCTGATCCGGGTCAGCTCCCACAGGAGCACGGCGGAGTCGGTGACGCCGAGGCCGGCGTTGTAGACGATGCCGCTGTAGACGGCGCCGCTGTCCAGCGGGAGGGAGACGCGGCCGTAGTCGAACCACGAGCCGTCGTACATCTCTTCGTTGATGGCGCGCTGGTCGAAGCACCAGCCCGAGCGCGGGTTGCTCGGGCTCCCCGACCAGCTGGACGGCGAGCCGTAGATGGCGGCGCCGCTGGTGTACATCTGCCGGACCGAGGCGGAGGCGCAGTCGATCATCTTGTCGTACTGGTACGTCGTGTCGTGGTGGTGGGGGAACGGTCCCGACCAGATCCAGCCGCCGCCGGTCTGGATGTCGCCGTAGTGGTGGTCGCCGAGGGCGTCGTGGAAGATCCAGTAGTCGCCGCCCGAGGGCGCCGGGTTGTAGATCGGCGCGTCGTCGGGGGTGGGGCTGCCGTGGCCGGCGCCCAGCGAGTAGCGGAAGCCGCCGCCGGAGCACATGCGGTCGTGGCTCCCGGTGACCGACGCGGTGCCGTGGATGGTGCCGGAGGTCATCGCCACCGCGAGGCCCCGCTCGAGCGTCGTCAGCAGGGCCGGGGTCGGTCCGCCCCAGCGCTGCCACATGTGGCCGGAGCTCCAGCTGTCCTGCAGGTAGTGGTGGCCGATGGACTCGAGCCAGTAGGTGATGAGCTCGCACTGCTCGAGGAAGTCGTCGACCCCGTCGAGCTCGCCGGTGTCCGCGGCGGTGTAGCCGTCATCTCCGGGGCAGAGGCCGTCGATGCCGCAGTCCACGGTGTTGGTCAGGTACGCGTCGAACCCGGTGGCGGTGGACATGTAGCCCATGCGGGACTTGTAGGCGGCGCACTGGTCGCCGACCCCCATCGCGACCTGGTGGTAGTGCAGCCAGTTGGTGCGGGACTGGGGGGCGAAGTGGGTGCTGTTGAGGGCGCCCATCCAGCCGGCGAACTCGTAGCACTCGTCCAGGACATCGCCGTCGTTCACGGCGCCGGGGACGCTGGGGGGGCAGGTCTCGTTGCCGCTCCACCAGTCGTACAGCGTGTACGAGAAGTCCGGGAGTTCGGTGTACATCGAGCCGTTGGAGACCTCGCGGATGCGCAGCCGCTCGACCTCGGTGGGGTGGGACGGGATGAGCGTCCAGGGGTCGGCCGGATCGGACGGGTTGGCGGGGTTGCCGAGGTCGGCGTAGTCGGTGTGCACCGTCGGCACGAGCACCTGGTAGCTCTGGTTGATCTCGGCTCCGACGCCGGTGCCGATGCCGTCCAGCAGCGTGTTGAGCATGTACTGGCGATGCTCGGAGTTGTAGGTGGTGCGGGCGGCGGCGCGACCGTGCGGTTCGCCTCCCGCGGAGTCCAGGCTGTTGAACGCGTGGGACTGGGGGGCGGGCACGAGCAGCAGGCTCGTGAGGGCGGCGCCGAGGGCGAGGGAGCGGGCGCGGATCACGGGGTGCCTCCGCCGTCAGGGGTGGTCATGGGGGCGCCGGTGTTCAGCTCCGCGGCGAGGCGGGCGATCTCCCGGATGGGGGCGAAGCAGCTGGGGATGTCGACCTCGAAGGTGTCGAACCAGGCGGTCTCAGCGTCCGCGCCGGCCTTTCGTCGGTCGGTGTACTCGGTCGCGCAGGGGGTCGGGCAGCACTCGCCGGCCTCCTCCCAGGGGGTCTCCGTCGCACACCTGGGCATCAAGTCCATGCAGGCGTCGACGGTGCCGGAGCGCACGGCGCAGTCCATGACGATCTCCTTGCAGATGTGCCAGGACTGGATGGGGCCGCGGGTCGCCTCGAAGTCGAGGACGAGGTGGGGGGTGCCGGCGGGCACGTCGTCGGGGTTGGTCGACTCGGGCTCCGCAGGCACGCCGTGGTGGTCGAAGCCGGCGGCGATGACGACCGGCTCGGGTACGGCCGCGCGCAGCTGGGCGATGACGGCGAGCGCCTCGGCCATCGCCTGGATCGGCGGCACCGGCGCCCCCTTCATGCCCTGGTCGGGGACCTGCTGGGTGTGTCCCGCGGGCATGGTCAGGGTGTAGGTGTACTGGGAGCCGAGGGGCTCGACTCCGTCGTGCAGCGAGGCGTCGGGATTGGAGTCCGGTCCGAGGTCGTTCGGCGCCGCGACCGGCGTGTCCGAAGGAGCCGTCGGGGCGACGTCAGCGGGGGGCAGAGCGTCGCATCCTGCCAGCAGGCAAACCATTGAAACGACAGGGAGAATCGACCGAATCAGGAGCATCGCGCACCTCCGCGTTCGGCTACCTTACCGAACGCCTGCCCCCACGAATATGATCGCGTCCCCGGTGCCCCCAGAGGTCACCGTCAGAGCATACTCACCGGGGGGCAGATCGACGTTCCAATCTTCCTGCACGCCCGCGTTCACCGGGCCGATCGTGTGCTCCGGTCGGAGGTGACGCAGGCTCCCGCGGCCGCGCATCCACAGGGCGATCGCCTGGGTGCTCAGATCCAGTCCCTCGACCTCGACTCCGGCGCCTTCCACGACGTTGCGGACGAGCAGGGTCGAGCTTCCCGGGGGCAGCACGCTGATCTGGTTGGGGAGGTCCCTCAATACGCCGTTCTCGACCACGATCATGGGCCTCCCCTCCTCGTCCTGAGGGAGCTGGACGCGGTCCAGATTCGGCAGCGGATCGTCGATCGGATCGGGCGTGCCCATCGGCGCCGGAGCAGCGCAGCCGGCGAGGAGGGCGAGCGCCAGGAGCAGGGCAGTCCTCATCCGCAGACCTCCCGGAAGGTGCGGAGCATGTTCGCCCCCAGGGCTTTGCGGATCGTCTGCTCCTTCATGCCGGCCTCCAGCATGAGGTGAGTCAGGCGGGGCATGTGGGAAATGTCGGGGAAGTCCTTGGGGGGCACGACGAAGCCGTCCAGGTCCGTGCCGATGCCGACGTGGTCCTCGCCCACGGTGTTGATGACGTGCTGGATGTGCTTCACGACGCCGTCGCAGGTGCCGCGCAGGCCGGCGCTGAGGAACACGGGCGCGAAGATGATGCAGACGACGCCGCCGGTGTCGGCGACGGCCCGGAGCTGGTCGTCGTCGATGTTGCGCCACACGTCGTGGGCGCCGCGCACGCCGGTGTGGCTGACGATGACGGGGCGGGTCGCGCGGGTCGCGGCTTCGAGGAAGCCCGGTTTGTTGATGTGGGCGAGGTCCACGAGGATGCGTTCGTGGCACAGGCCGTCGATGAGGTCGCGGCCGTGGTCCGTCAGCGGATCGACGTTGTTGGAGCGCCAGCCCAGGGCGGGGGTGCAGGCGAGGTTCTTGCTGAAGTGGGAGAGACCGACGTAGCGCAGCCCCTTGGCGCGGAGCTCGGGCAGCGGCTCGACGTGCCCGCCCAGTCCGTGGGCCCCCTCCAGCCCGCCGAACACCGCCAGCTTGCCGGCCGCGCGCGCGGCTTCGATGTCGTCGGCCGTCGAGACGAGGCTCACGTCATCGGGCGCGCTCTGCTCCCACCCGCGGACCTGCCCGAGGGCGCGCCGGGTGGCATCCAGCGCACTGCGCTTGCGGAGCGGGTTCACGACGAGGCCGAGGGCGACGGCGCCGATGCCGCCCTCCTTCATGCGGGGGATGTCCGCGTGGAACAGGAACGGCGACAGAGGCAGGCGGTTCGTGTGCCGTTTGGTGACGTCGTAGCCGAGCAGGGACTGGTTCAGCAGCGTGTCGCAGTGCAGATCGAAGACGAGGCAGTCTTCGTGCAACTGCTTGGCGGCCTCCGAGATCACAGGCCGTCGCAGCATCGAGCGAAGCTAGCACGTAGAATTCGCGCCTATGGCGAAGGTGCTGGTGTTCCGCGGCCGCCGCAAAGAGGCGACACACGACCTGAACAAGCGCGAGGTCATCCTCGGTCGGGGGGACGACGCGGACATCCGCGTGGACAACCCGCTGGTGTCCCGCCGCCACGCGACGCTGAGCTTCCGCGACAGCGAGTGGCGCATCGCGGACCTGGATTCCCCCAACGGCGTCTACGTCAACGGCGAGCAGGTCACCGACCGCGTGCTCCAGGTGGGCGACCGGATCGAGCTGGGGCAGCACGTCGTCGTCTTCGCGGGCGCGGGCGAGTCAGCCTGGGATGGGGTCGACACGGTCGCTGATCGCAAGCCCGACTTCACCGCCGACGAGGCCACCGCGGTGCTTCCCAAGAAGGACATCGAGAGCATCCACCGCAAGGTCGGTGAGCGGCTCAAGGCGCACCTCGTGGTCGAAGGCGACGGCAAGCGGACGGAGGTTCCGCTGGTGGCCAGGCCATTGGTCCTCGGCTTCGCGGACGACTGCGACGTGCGGCTCCCAGGCAAGGCGCTGTTCGGCAAGAAGGCGGCCGAGGTGGTGCCCCAGGGCAAGGGCTGGGCCGTCATCGCGCTGACGTCGCTGGTGCCGGTGAAGGTGGCCGGTCAGAAGGTCAGCAGCCACCCCCTGACCGATGGCGACGTCATCGAGATCAAGGACGCGCGCATCACGATCCACACGGCGATCGCGCCGGACTGAGTCCTACTCCGCGCAGCAGCCGGGGATGACCGTGCGCTCGCCGCGGCCGATGCGGCCGTTGTCGTCCTCGACCTCGACCACGAGGGTGACCTCGTTGCCGGTGACCTGGCCCTCGAGGCCGTAGCCGTCGGGGCAGCCGGGCGGGTTGGGGCCGTCGTAGGGGCCGTCGAGCGGCCAGTACCCGCAGGGCACCAGCGCGGTCAGCCCCCAGTACTCCTGGATCGTGCCCTTGTCGGCGCGCACGGCCTGGACGCGGTGTTCTTCGAAGGCCAGCTCGGTGCCGTCGTCGGTCAGCAGGGTGACCTTGATCGAGACGATGGGGCAGAGGCCGTCCATCTGGGCGCTGACGTCGATGTGGTAGCCGCCCTGCGGGCCGAACACGAGGTCGACGGCGGCCCCCTCGTCGATCGCTTCGTAGCCGGTGGGGCTGGTGCCGACGAGCGCGCTGGGCTCACCGCAGAAGGTGTCGTCGCAGCCGGGCGCGTCCGAGACGAAGGTGTCCGCGTCGGGGCAGCAACCCGCGACGGTGACGACCAGCGCGAGGCGGGTCAGTAGTTGCAGCAAACCGGTTGCACGCGTTGTTCGTCGTCGTCGAACCGGAACCGATCCTCGCCCGCGGGGCTGAGGTTGTGGTCCCACGCTTCCATCTTGATCACGACTTCGAACTGGTCGATGCGTCCTGCGCTGCCCTGCTCGTCCTCGCCGCAGGTGATGTCGGGGTTCTGCTCGTCGACGGGCCAGTACTCGCAGGGCACGAAGCCGCGGATGCCCCAGAAGTCCTGCAGCGGGGAGACTTGCGGTTCCTGGCGTACGGCCTGCACGTGGCGGGTCTGGGTGAAGATCTCGACCAGCTCGCCGCCGTCGCCGGGGTCCAGGTACATCGACGGCACGAGGAAGACGATGGGGCAGAGGTTGTCCATCCGGGCGGTGATGTCGATGTGGTAGCCGCCCTGGGAGCCGTACCAGATGGGCACTTCCTGGCCGTCGGTCAGCGGCTCCCAGCCGTCGCTGCCGGTCCCCACTTCAACGGACGCGGCGCCGCAGTAGGCGGGGTCCTCGCAGGCATCCGGTTCGTACAGATCCACCTCGGAGCAGCCCTCCGGCGGCGGCGAGGTCATGTCGTCGTCATCGTCGAAACTGCGGTCGTCCCACGGAGGGAAAATGCATGCCGACAACAGTAGGCAAAGCGCGAGGGGGAGTCCCCGCACGTGAGACCGCAGAGTCATGACTAGAACTCCACGAGGATTTGGGTGAAAGGACCGGGGGCGAATGAGACCCGTTGCTTGGCCTTCGGTGCCGACGCGATCAGGACGATCCCAGTGATCCCGACCAGGGCCCCGGCGATTCCTGCGGCGAACGCCCCGGCAGACCCGTTGCGAGCGGTGTCGTAGGTCGCTTGGTTCGTTTCCGGTCGGTAGTACTGCTGATAGAGCGCGATGTTGGTCGCGAACCCGGCTGCCGCAACTGCTCCGCCGCCAATGGTGAGGGCGACTCCCGCACTGCGAGGATCCGCAGGAGTCCGTTCCTTGGGGGCCGCGCGCGAGGTAACCGGGGCCGACTCCGCCTGTGCCTGCGCCTGCGTGGTGGGTGCCTTGCTTCGACGGGTCCCGGCGAGGGCTCGGAGTCGCCGCTTCGCGTCTTGAACCAGCGGGGAATATGAGGCAGCTGAGTCCGAGTCGGCTTGGGTGAGGAACTCGGCGGCTTTGAGGAAGCCGTTCAAGTCATTCTCAGCTCGCTCGTCCTGCCCGAGGCACTGAGCGAGAAGTCCTCGCCAGTACAGGAGATGCGGTTCCGGCAGTGGAGCCGCCTGAATGTGGGCATCGATTTCGCCCCAGAGTTGCGAGACTGACTGCATTCGGTCGGCTGCTCTCGAGGCTCGATCGGCGGCGATACCCGCGCAGTGCTTGTCATGAATCTCAAATGCCCGGACGGCCAAGGAGGACGGATCAGGCTGTGCCGCCACGGCGAAGCCCGAGCTAAGGGTCAGGCCCCCTATCAAGACAAGCGCCACCCAGGGTCGACAGATCAAAGCTTCTTCCAGTTGCCGCGCGGGAAGTTCTCGGACCGCGCCGGGGGGCGGGACGCGAGGATGTACATGGCTCGGCGGTTGGCCTCCAGATCGACGCTGTCCTCGGTCGCCATGGCGAGCGCGTCCTCGCCGAAGCCCTGGTAGTACAGCGGCCCCACAAAGCCCTTGTTGCGGAACTCCTGGGCGATCGAGCGGGCGCGACGCTCCGACAGCGCCTGGTTGTCGCCGCGGGGGCCGACGGTGTCGGTGTAGCCGGCGATGTAGAGCCGGACCTCGACGTACTTGCTGTACCGGTCGAAGACCTCTTTGGCGTCCTTGTAGGCCGAATCGACCTTGTGCTTCTCGTCGTCGCGCATGACGTGGGCGCCGGTGTCGAAGTTGATGTCCTCGTGGGGGATCTCGAGGCTCCACGGGAAGATGTTCTCGTAGGAGTAGAAGCCCCATCGGTCCGTCAGGGTGACGTCGATGCGGAGCACGTCGCCGCGCACGCCGCTCCACTCCAGCCACAGGTCATCGCCGGCGGAGTTCTCGCCTACGTCGACGTCCTCGTCGAACTGCGGTCCGTCGGGCGTGACGATCGTCAGGTGCGCGGTCCCCACGACGCGGTCGGCGCGGGCGGTCAGGGTGCTGTTCTTGAGGTCGATCTCGTCGCGCGGGACCTCGATGGCGAGGCCTCCGCCAAGGAACGCGTCGAACCGGAAGTAGAGGTCGAAGAACTCGTCCTCGCCGCTGCCGTAGTAGCCGCGAGCTTCGCAGTCGTAGTTGAACTCGCCCGTCGGCTGCTTGAGGTCGAAGGTGATCTTCTTGCCCTTGGAGACGGAGCTCTTGGACAGGTTCACGGAGCCGCCGTCGGAGCGCTCGCAGGTCAGCGTGACCTTGTCGAAGCTGTCGTTGGCCGTCAGGTACACCTGCGGGTAGCCGTCGCCGGACTGCACCGCGGGCTTGAGCGCGTACGAAAGCAGCTGCCCCTGACCCACGGCGAGGGCGGGGAGCACGAGCAGCGGGAGCAACAGGAGCAGTCGACGCATCGCCCGTAAGGGTAATGCACCGGGCCGAGTGGGTGCAGTGCGGGAGGCGACCCGACTGATCAGACGGGAGCGGGGCGGGCGAAGGCGATCACGTGGCCGTCGAGGTCCGCCACGTACGCGGCGTCGTCGCCCCAACCCCGTCGGGCCATCGGACTGAGCTCCCCCGCCCCGGCGGAGAGCGCCCGCGCGACGCAGGCCTCGGGCTCATCGACCCGCAAGTAGAGCTCCGCGCGCGGGTGCGGGGCGCCGGCGGCGGGGTCGACCTGGCCGTCGAGCAGTCTGGAGATCCCGGCTTCCGGCATCAGCCCCAGGACCGCGCCGGAGCCCAGCGCGAACTCGGTCATGCCGGGCACGTCGAGGCGGGGCTCGGTGCCCAGGACGGTTCGGTAGAACGCCGCGCTGGCCACCTGATCACGGATGAACAGGATGAAGATCGGTGCGGCGCTGATCACGGTCGGCTCAGCCGAAGCTGATGCCCTGGGCCAGCGGCAGCTCGCTGCCGTAGTTGATCGTGCAGGTCTGGCGGCGCATGTACGCCTTCCAGCTGTCACTGCCCGCCTCGCGGCCGCCGCCGGTGTCCTTCTCGCCGCCGAAGGCGCCGCCGATCTCCGCGCCGCTGGTGCCGATGTTCACGTTCGCGATGCCGCAGTCGCTGCCGGAGGCGCACAGGAAGCGCTCGGCGTTGCGGATGTTGTTCGTGAAGATCGCCGAGCTGAGCCCCTGGTCGGCGTCGTTCTGGTCCGCGATCGCGTCCTCCAGCCGGTCCCAGGGGGTGATGTAGAGGATCGGCGCGAACGTCTCGTGGTGGCTGATCTCCAGTCGCGTCTCGCTCGCGATGATCGTCGGCTCGACGTACGTGCCCGGACGGTCCAGCACGTTGCCGCCGGCCACGACCGTGCCGCCCTGGGCGACCGCGGTCTCGATGGCGGCGCTGTACTGCTTGACCGAGTCCTCGTCGATCAGCGGCCCCATCAACGTGCCCTCGGCCAGCGGATCGCCGATCGGGACGGTCGCGTAGGCCTTGGCCATGCGCTCGACGACCTCGTCGAACATCGACCGGTGCAGCATCAGCCGGCGGGTCGAGGTGCAGCGCTGGCCGGCGGTTCCGACCGCGCCGAAGAGCGCGCCGCGCACGACCATCTCGGGGTCGGCGGACTCGTCCACGATGATGGCGTTGTTGCCGCCGAGCTCCAGCAGTGAACGGCCGAGCCGCTGCGCCACCGCGGTGCCGACGTGCCGGCCCATGCGGCAGGAGCCGGTGGCCGAAATCAGGGGCAGACGCTTGTCGTTGATCATCGTCTCGCCGACGTCCGCGTCCTTGCCGACGATGGTCGTCATCACGCCCGGGTGCCCCGCCTCGGCGAAGACCTCATCGACGATCTTCTGAATCGCGATGGCGCACAGCGGCGTCTTCAGCGACGGCTTCCAGATCATGGCGTCGCCGCAGACGGCCGCGATGGCCGCGTTCCACGCCCACACCGCCATCGGGAAGTTGAACGCGGTGATGATCCCGACGAGCCCGATGGGGTGCCACTGCTCGTACATGCGGTGCTTGGGCCGCTCGCTGTGCATGGTCAGGCCGTACAGCTGCCGGCTGAGCCCGACGGCGAAGTCGAAGATGTCGATGCACTCCTGCACCTCGCCTTCGCCCTCGGCCCGGATCTTCCCCATCTCGAGGCTGATGAGCGCCCCGAGCTCGCCCTTCTTGGCGCGGAACGCCTCGCCGAGCTTGCGGATGACTTCGCCGCGCGCCGGCGCGGGCACCTCCCGCCACTTGATGAACGCCTCCTGGGCGGCCGCCACGACCTGTTCGTACTCGGTCAGGCTCGCGAGCTTGACCTCGCCGATGACGGAGCCGTCGATGGGGGTGTTGACGGTGACCGACTCGCCGGAGGTCGTGGTCAGCCAGGTGCCGATGCCCGCGCCCTCCTGGGGGCCGCCGAGATCGAGGGTGTCGAGGAAGTCGTAGCTCATGGCCGCGCGATCTATCACGGCGAGGGGCGATGGGGTAGAAGCGCCGTGTGAGGATCGCTCTTCCGATCGTTGCCCTGCTCCTGATCGCGGCCGCCCCCAGCGGCCCGCACGATCCGGATCTGGCGATCGGCAAGACCTGCTCCGGCCACCCCTCGGCCGACGCCCTCGTGGCCGCGCTCCCGACCTACGCCAAGGAGCTCGTCGTGCTCTGGCCCCGAGCCGGCAAGACCGAACGGGACGGCGTCTGCGTCAGCGTCGCGCGCCTCACGATCATCAACCACCAGGGCGTGATCATGACCCTGTCCCTGGCGCTCCACGCTGGCGAATCAGCCCCCCAGCCGGACGACTACAAGGTCATCGACGACGACACGATGCCGCGCGCGGTCCTGCAGTTGGGTTCGTCGGAGCCGATGCTGCTCGTCGAGATGGCGGGTGCTCCGTCGACGTCGCGGGAAGCGCTGGAGTCGACCCTGGAGTTCGTTCCGCTGGACGACGTCGTCGCCGAGATCACCAGGTCAGAGTGAACCCGACCTCCGCGCCCACCGGCGACGCGGCGGCTCCCACCGACACCTTCGCCTGCGCCCGGTTCTTGTGCGCCACGCCCACCGGGATGCCCAGCAAGGCGCCGACGCCTCCGCCGATCGCCATGCCCAGGCCGGCGTAGTAGAGCCCCTGGCCGCTGCTCCATCGCGCCCGCGTTGCCGCGCGATAGGCCGGTCGCCAGGAACACGCCGCCGGCGGCCGCCACGGCGATGCCGACGACCACGAACCCCACCTCGGGGCCCGCCTTGGCCTTCGGGGCCTTCTTGGGAGGGGCCGGCTGCGCGTTGTCGATCTGCACCCGGAGGCTCTGCCCGGGCTCCTGGTCGGTGTCATCCGTGGCCAGCGATTCGTAGCGGTCCAGATCGGTCGAAGCGCCCACCGGGTCGCCCAGCTTCAGTCGGCACAGGGCCCGGTAGTACAGCCCTCGAAGGTGGTCGGGGTCGGCCGCGAGCGCCCGATCCAGCACCCATCGAGCCTTGGCCCAATCCCCGCTGCTGACCAGGCCCGAAGCTTGGATGACGAGGTCGTCGGGGCGGTCTTCCGCGAGGGCCGGAGCCGCGAACGCGACGGTCAGGAGCATCAGCCAGGCGAGCAGGGGGCGCATGCCTCGATCCTACCCAGTTAAGCTGGCCTGCGAGACGTACTGCCAGACCCTCGAGGCCAGCTGCGACGCCGAGGCCGACGAAACCCCCGACTGTGTCGAGCTCTGCGAAGCCGACGTCTTCTACGAGGGCAGCGTCTCCGGGGAGGTCGGCGAATGGGGAGCCTCCAGCGGCAACTTCCTGGCGTGCCGGCTGGAGCACGCCTACCGCGCCTCCGAGGCCAGCGAACCCGCCGACCAGGCAGCCTCCTGCAGCGCCGCCGCGACCCACGGCGGCGATGTCTGCGGCAGCTACCAGGACGTCTGGTGCAAGCTCGGCGCGACCGTCTGCGGCCCGGACGCGGCGATGCTCCCCGATGAGCCCACCTTCCAGCTCGCCACCCCCTGGCGGGACGGTTTGGACGCCTGCCTGGCGATGGACCCGAGCGCGATGACGGACGCCGAGTTCGAGGCCGCCTCGGGGGATCTGGCGCGGGCGCGCAGGCACGCCAGCCAGGGGGACTGGGCCGACTTCACCAACTGCTGCCAGGAGGGCGGCACGGGCGAGGATCTGGACTGCGGGCTCTAGCTCTCGACGCTCCCGTCGCGGCCGAGCAGGTCGAGCTTCTGCCAGATCTTCCGCGACAGCCCTGAGGCCAGCGTCTCCACCTGATCCGCCGCCGTGTGGATGACCGGATCGGGGAACGCCTGCCCGTACAGCGCCGCGACCTTGCTGATGGTCGAGAGCATCTCGCTGCAGTAGTCCAGGTACCGCCCCAGCTCGAACCGCGTCATCTTCCGTACCGGCGAGGACGGCGTGTCCGGTCCGTGTCGGCGCGCCCGCTCGGGGTCCTTCGTCAGCTGGTGCATGTCGACCACGTGGATCAGGGATCGCAGCTCGCCGATCGCCTCCAGCACCCGCTGGTGCTTCCACCGCTGCTCGATGCTGATGACGAAGACGAAGAAGGCGCCGATGAACACCGAAGACCCGATCGACGGCTCCAGGAGCCCCACGAAGTCGGCGAAGGTCAGCGAGCCCTTCACGGAGCTCCAATCGATCGCTCCGAGGAAGCCGTACAACAGCGACAGCACCGTCAGCACGAGCAGGGTCCCCGACGTCGCCCGCAGCGGCCAGTAGGGCTGCTTGAGCTCCTCAATCCGGCCGGAAGTGGCGCGCACGCTCCGCTCGATCTCGGCCGCCGCCTTGCTCAGGCTCGAGCCCGGGAACCGCTCCTCGATCCGCTGATGCAGGATCGTGGCCGTCTCCAGGATGCGCTTGTCGTCCAGCTGGAAGTAGTCGATCGCGTGCATGCGCAGCGACAGGTTACCGCCCCTGAAGCTCCCGGCCGAGCAGCCGCAGCAACCAGGGACGGAAGCCGGCGCCCGCGTCCTCGTCGAGCCCGACCCGGCGGCGCACGCCGTCCCCCACCAACGCGTCGCCGTACATCGCGAGCAGCCCCAGCATCACCACGTAGCGGGTCTCGTCGAGCTCGGTATCCGGCCCCCGCTGGCCGTGGAGCGCCTGCGCAACGACCTCCAACCCATGCTCCTCCTCGGGCGGGAACGGGTCCCGGCCGGTCGCTACGAGCCACGCCAACAGCCGCCCCTCCCGGGGGTCGCGGAGCCGCTCGAACGCCGAGGCCACGGCGGCTCCGATGGCCTCGGGGGAGGCGTCGGTGGGGATCGACGCCAGCAGCTCCTCGCGAAGCCGTCGCCCCGCCCGGCGGTGGAGCGCCTCGAGCAGCTGATCGACCGAGCCGAAGTGGTGGAGCACGCCCGGGTGGGAGATGCCGACCGCTTCGGCGACGGCGCGGATCCGGACCGCCTCGGGCCCGTCCGCGAGCAGGAGCGCCTCGGCGGCGTCCAGGATTTCGCCACGCGCCTCTTCGGCGCTTCGTCGTCGTCGGGCCACGGTTGACCACTACTTACCATGTGGTAAGTATTCCCGCCATGGCCCGCCGGTTCGCCCTCGTCCTCCTGCTCGCGGGCACCGCCATGGTGCTGGTGATCGCGCTCAACCGCGGCCACCCCGCGGCCACCCCGGACCTCGAGCAGACCCGCGCTCTGGGCGCGCCCGAGGACCTGCACCAGCACTGCAGCGAGGCGATCGGCGACCCCCGGGTGGAGGAGGTCGCGCCCGACGTGTTCGTCGCCATCGGCTACGACCTCGCCAACACCATCGTGGTGCGGACCGACGCCGGCAAGGTCGTCATCGACACCTCCCTCAGCCCCACGCGGGCGCGCGAGGTGCGCGCCGCCGTAGACGCCGTCGTGCCCGGTCCGGTGGCGGCGGTGATCTTCACCCACAGCCACATCGACCACGTGGGCGGAGCGGACGTGTGGGCCGGCCCCGACACCGCGGTGTGGGCGACCGACACGTTCCAGCACCACTTCTTCGAGAAGTACGGCCTCTTCCGGGAGATCGAGAACATCCGGGGCGCCCGCCAGTTCGGCCGCCACCTCCCCCCCGAGGCGCTGCCGTGCAGCTCCATCGGCCGCACCATCGACGTGGACGAAGCGCTGGAGACGGGCGCGGTGATGCCGACCCAGACCTTCTCGGGGCACGTCGCGTTCGAGATCGGCGGGGTCCCCATCGAGCTGCACGAAGCGCCGGGGGAGACGCCCGATCAGCTCTTCGTCTGGCTCCCCCGCCAGCGCGTGCTGATGCCCGGCGACAACTACTACGCCGCCTTCCCGAACCTCTACACCATCCGGGGAGATCGCCCCCGCCCGGTGGAGGACTGGATCAACAGCCTGGACGCGATGCGGCGGCTCGATCCCGAGGTCCTCGTGCCGTCGCACACCGTCCCCGTGTCCGGGACCGCGGCCGTGCGGGACGCGCTCCGCGACTACCGCGACGCCATCCAGTGGGTGCGCGACCAGGTGGTGCGCGGCGCCAACGAGGGGCTTGGCCCCGACGCCATCGCCGCCCGCACGGGGCTCCCTCCCGCGCTCGCCCAGCGGCCCGGGCTGCGGGAGTGGTACGGGCAGATCGACTGGTCGGTGAAGGCGATGTACGCCAACGAGCTGGGTTGGTTCGACGGCTCCGCCGAGGACCTCTACCCCCTCGCCCCCGACGACCGCGCCGCCCGCGAACTGGCCCTGATGGGCGGCTTCGACCGGGTGCTGGGGGAGGCGCAGGGGGCGTTGGCGGACGGCGAGCCGCGCTGGGCGTTGGAGCTGGCCGGCCGGCTGGACGCGGCGGACCCCACCGGTCCCGCCGCCGAGGCGGTCGATGCCCTCGTGGTCGATGCCCTCCACGCCGTCGGCGGAGCTTCCGGGAACACCAACGGGCGCGCCTACCTGCTGGAGTCCGCGTGGGAGCGGGTGCACGGAGTTCCGAAGCCGGCCGCGCCGACCCCCTCGGACGGCCTCGTCGAGGCGATTCCGCTGTCGATGCTGTTCACCCAGATGCGGGTGCGGTTGATGCCCGGCGCGGCCGAGGGGGTCACCGAGGCGGTGAGGTTCGACTTCGACGACGGCCAGACCTTCGTCATCACCGTGCGCAACGGCGTCGCCGAGACCGTGGCCGGCGAACCCCTCCCCGGCACCCCGCCGCCAACCGCCACCGTCACCACCTCGCCGGCCCTGTGGCGCGAGCTCGCGTTGGGGCGGATCGGAGCCCCTCGAGCCATCGCCACGGGCCGCCTGGACGTGGATGATCTCCGCGCCTTCCGCGCCTTCATGGCCCGCTTCGATCGATCCCTCTAGCGCGCGTCGGGCCGACCTGAGGTACCTTCGCGCGTCTATGGTCAATCCCTCCGACGAACGCGTCAAAACGCACAAGTGGTTCCGGTGGCAGCAGCGGCCTCCCGAGCCGGACCTGCCCGTGCCCGACCTCAAGGCGTTCGTGCCCGAGGGGGCGCCTCCTGCGGCGGCGTTGATCGCCGATCGCACCGCGCAGGCGTTGGCCGGCTGGCCGATCCTCAGCCTCCGCCTCCTCGGGACGATGAAGGGCAACCAGGCCTTCGGCAGCAACCCCGGCAAGTGGGCGCGCGCCCACCTGGGCGACGTCATCGACCCCTTCTGCATCTGCCCCGGCGACCGCTGCCGCTTCGACGACTGCCCCGCGGGTCAGCTCATGGGCCGGCACGCCACGGAAGGCCGCCCCGAGGGCGAGGCGTGGGCGCCGTTGGTGGTCCGCGCCAACGACATGCCCACCGGCAAGGTGAGCGAGCGCACGTCCCTGAAGATGGAGGTCGTGCTCGCGGGCGAGCAGTCCATCAACCAGGCGCCGATGTTCATCGAGGCCCTCAAGGACCTGCCGCCCCCGCCGCCGAAGGCGCCGGTGGTGTCGTGGTCCACGGTCCAGGCGCTGGTCCTCGGAGACGAGGGGGAGTTGCGCTTCCGCAAGGTCGATATGTCGGGGCCTCCGCCGCTGCTGCACCTGGAGCGGCTGGCGGAGCCGAAGGTGCGCCGCACCCGGCTGACGATGACGTTCCTGACCGCCACGCCGCTGTCCCGGATGGGCGAGGAAGGCCGGCCCACCGCCGACCTGACGCTCATCGTCGATCGCATGACGCGGAGCATGGGCGCGTGGATGGGACGGACCGGCCACAAGGGTCCCCGGCTCCCCGTCGACGACCTGCTGCGCTCCGCCGCGGCGGCGACGATCTCGTCCGACAACAGCCGCGTTATCGAGATCCCCGCGGGGATGATGGGCGCCGCCGGCGCACGCGACGCGGCCTCCGCCGGACGGGTCCCCGCCCTCACCGGCTCCATCACCTGGAAGGGCGAATTCACCGCCCTCGCTCCGCTGCTTCGGGCCGCGCACCACCTGGGCATGGGCCCCGGTCGGCAGCACGGACTTGGGCAGATCGTGATCAGGTAACGGAGGGACCCCGGTAGTATGGGACGCCTGATGCGACCGCTCCTGCTTCTGATCCTGATCCTGATGCTGCCGGCCCTGACGGGCTGCCCGGCGGACAACATCATCCCGATGCACATCAACGACCGCGGTGAGAACTGCGGCGACAACCGGCCCCCGCTGGTCGGCAACGTCGAACTCAACTCGTTCCTCCCCGAGGGCGCGGTCGACTACTCGCTGTCGATCCACTTCGACTGGCTCGATCCGGGCGAGACGGAGGCCACGCAGGCGCCGAACCTCGAGGGCGGCGTCTTCAGCATCGAGTTCTCGGACGCGGCCAGCCAGGACGTGGCGATCACCGAAGACCTGCTCGTCGCGGCCTGCTTCCCGACGCCCAGCGAGGACAACGCCAACCCGTGTGCGGGCTCGGGCCACAGCCTCGGCGGCTGCTCGCCGGGCCAGATCGACACCTGCGTCGGCGCCGAGGTGACGTTCATCTACCAGGCCGCACCGGCCGTTCAGGGCGACTTCATCGACATGGAGTTCCGCATCCACGACCGCTGCGACGGCACTTCCAACGAGAAGAGCGCTACGTACGAGGTCGGCTCCGGACTCGCCATCGAAGGCGGGGGCGGTGACGGCGAGTAGAGCGGCATTCGCGGTCGGCACCTTCGCCACCGTTCGCGTCCTCCTCCACCAACGATTCGACGCCCGACCCCGCTTCGGAGGGGCCGAGGCCAGCGATCTCGCCAACCTCGTGCGCCACCACTGGGGCGCGACGGGGCTGGACGTTCCCGGCGCCACCGGCTTCCTCGGCGACCCCTACAAGCCGCCGCTGTTCTACGGCGGCATCCCCGAGCTGTTGGCCGGCGCCGACACCCTCACGCCGGGCGCTCTGGCCCTGGTCCTCGCCGCGGTGACGGCCGTCGGACTGCTCGGGGCGTGGCGGCTGGGCTGGCTGCTGGGCGGCGAACGCGGCGGGTTGGGGGCGGTGGTCCTGACGGCGGTGCTCCCCGCGCTCGTGGGGCGGGCCGCGATCGTGGGCGTGGAGCCCCTGCACGCGGCGTTGGTGCTCTGGATGCTCGTGGCGCTGGTCCGCCTCGACCGGGGTGAGGAGTCCGGCCCGGCGGCGATGCTCGCCGGTATCGTGGTGCTCGGGATGATGTCGAAGTGGACCTTCGCCATCCCCCTGGTCGCGGCGGTCGGGATCGGCGTCGCGCGGCGACGGTCGGCCGCCGGCTGGATGATCGGCGGAGCGGCCCTGGGGCTGGTCCCGTTCTTCGGCTGGATGATGTACGTCGACGCCTGGGACGCCATCGTCGGCGGCTCCGGGGCGGAGACGAGCACGGCCGAAGTGCTGGGCGTCCACCCTGCGCTCTACTACCCCCGCTGGCTGCTTCTTCACGGCCTGCAGCCGGGCGGCGTGCTGCTGGTCGTCTGGGCGCTGACGACAGCGCGGGGTCGGGAGCTGGCGTGGATCCTGGCGGTGCCTGCAGCCGTCTGCGCTGCGCATCAGCTCATCCCCCACAAGGAGGTCCGCTACCTCGTGCCCGGGCTCGCGCCGGCGGCCGTCTGGCTCGGTGTCGTGCTCGCCGAGGAGCTGAGGACGTCCCGGGTGCCTCAGGTCGCGACGGCGGTGCTGGCGATCGGGTTGATCCTCGCGGTGGGGGCGCCCCCGTTGATCGAAGCGGACCTTCGCTTCCGCCCCGACGCCGACGACCGGGGACTCGACACCCTCGCCGCGCAGGTCCCTCCGGACAGCGTGGTGCTCCCGATTTTCGTGGAGGATCGCTGGCCGGAGCTGCGGGACATGCTGATCTGGGAGCTGCACTGGCGGCGCGGTGCGGTGCTGCTCCCGGTCCGGCGGGAGCTCAGCCCGCTCATCGACTTCGAGGGAGTCGACGTGGTCATCACGCAGACCGCGCTGGATCCGGCGAAGGATCGGCCGCTCGTGGAGGCCGGGTTCCGGGCCGGTGGGTCCGTCTGCTTGTGGTCCGCGGAGGGGTGTCCGCTGCAGCTCTGGCGGCGGTGATCGGCCTCAGCGGCCCGTCATGCTCGGCACGAGCGCGGCGTACTTGCGGGGCGTGAGAACGACCGAGGCGACCAGCGAGAAGCGCACGTACATCGGCCCCAGATCGAGCCGGCCGAGGCCCTGCAGATCGACGCTCGGCGCGGCCGGGGTGGCGCCTCCTCCGCCCAGGCGGGCGCCTCCCTCGGCGGCGAAGCCGAAGGCGAACGGGATCACCCGGTCCTTCACGCGGTGGGGCGAGACGATCTCGAGGCCGCCGCCCAGCAGCGCGTAGGGGGTCGCGCCGCGGTGGTCACGCTGGCGCAGGTTGCCGTTGATGTCCGTGTCCACCGCTTCGACGTGCACGCGGACGAAGCCGCCGCCGGCCCGCACGAACCCGCGGACGGGGAACGACGGCGGGCTGGGGATGAACCGGGCGGACACGTCCAGCGAGCTGACCCGGGGGCGCAACTCCAGGGCCCCCTCGCCCCCGTAGACGTCGATCGTGTGCCGGCTCGTGGTGGTGCCGCCGATGGACACCGCCAGCCGGGGCAGCAGGGACACGTCCAGCGACCACTGGAACGCCTCCAGCTGCTCGCGTCCGGTCAGGTCCTGCCAGCCTTCGTCCAGCATCGCGTGGCGCGACCCGCCGAAGGACAACGCCAGGCCCAGGTAGCGCTTCGCCACCGGCCGTTCGACGACGGGCTCGGGGGCCGGTCCGGGCTCGGGCTCCTTGGCCTGCTCCGCGGCTTCCTTGGCGTCGACGGTCTCGACCACGACGGGCGGCGCCTCCTCGGTCGGGGCGGGCTCCTCCTCGACCTCATCGGGCCAGATCTCCCGGGTCTCGGTCTCTTGGATCAACGGCGGCGAGGCCGGCCCCGACGGCTCGTCGGCGGGGGCCTCATCGGGCTCGTCGGCGGGGGCCTCGTCGGGCTCGTCGGCGGGGGCCTCGTCCTCGTCGCTCGGCTCGTCCTGCGCCAGCGCGCCCATCGGCAGCAACAGCGTCATCGCGATCAGCGCCATCCACCAGCGTGCGTAGGTCATGGCTACCTCCCTTCCAGCAGGCGGCTCGCCGCCATGCCCGCCACCGCGGGGAAGCCTCCCGACGGCACCTGGTCCGTCGCGGGGGCCAGGAACGACACGAGGCCGAGGTCCTGGTCGTGCACGACGTACAGCAGCTCACTCCCTCCCTCCGCCGGGGGGATGCGGCCGATGGCGTGGGGCAGGGCGTACGTGTCGAGCACGATCTGGGCGTAGGTCCGCAGGTTGTAGCGAACGAGCCGGGCCGAGTCCTTGAGCACGACGATCACGTGCTCGTCGTCGCTGTCCGGCACCACCCCCGAGTCCAGGAAGATGAGGTCCCAGGCGGGGGCGTCGAGCAGGATCCGGCTGGGGGCCCGCTCCTCCAGGTTGAACAGCGACAGCGACTGCGCGGGCACGAAGCCCCCCGCCGTGCCGTCGTGGAAGATCACCGCCGCGGTCTCGTCCGGCGACAGTGACACCCGACCACCGCGTCCTCCAGAAGGAAGACCTCGGGGTTGTCCGGGGCGGTGCCCGAGTCCGTGAGCTCGACCTTCGTCAGGTACGACGAGCTGCCCGTGTCCGAGAACAGCAGCGCGAACTGCGGCCCCTCGTTCTGCGACACCACGATGTTGTTGACGGGGTGGGGGAGCTCCAGCACCTCGACGTCGAAGCTGCCCAGGTCCAGGAACGTCACCCGGGGGGAGCCGTCGGCGAGGATGGCCCGCGAGCCGTCGCGCGACCAGACGATGTCGCGCGCGCTGCGCTCCAGACCGATGACATTCTCGATCAGCACCGGCGACAGGCTCAGCACGAACAGGTCATCGACGCCGTTGACCGTCACCAGCGCCTGGTTCGAGTCCGGCGCCGGCACCACCAGGTTGGGGGTGCGGTGGACCGCCTCGTCCGCGGAGAAGGGGACGGCCTGCTCCAGCACTGGATCGGCGTCTAGATCGAACACGTGCAGGCGGGCGGTGCTGGCGATCAGCGCGTGCCGGCCGTCGGCCGAGTAGCTCACGTCCTGCGGCTGGAACGTCAGCGATCCGGGGGTGATCTCGAGGCTCCCGTCCTCGGCCTCCCGGATGACCGCGTAGGCGTTCAGGTTGAGCGAGCCTTCGACCTCGATCGACGACGCCAGCGCGGGCTCGATCCAAGCGATGGCGCGGGTGCCGTCGGGGGCCCACGACAGGGTCGTGAACGGCGCCCCGAGGTCCCACTGGTCGACATCACCGTCCAGATTCAGGCGGCTCAGGGTCGAGTCCTGACGCTCCAGGGTGAACAGCTCGTCGCGCGTGGGCGGTCGGCTGAGCGCCGTCGGCCCCCGCCCCACGGAGATGCTGGTCCAGTCGCGGGCGCCGGGGTCGATCTCCACCACCGCGTCGGTGGCGGGGGCGAGCAGGTAGACCCGGCCGTCGCGCGCCTCGGCGGACAGCGACAGCAGATCGCCCTCCCACGAGACGCTGTGGTCGGTGCCGTCGCAGCCGGCGAGGAGGCCGACCAGGAGCATGCAGGCGGACAGCAGAAGCGGCTTCATCAGATCCCCCTAATCGATGTCGCTGTTGAGTTCGAAGCCGGTCACGGTCTCGACCGACAGGTCCTCGGGTTCGACGAACGAGATCCGCCCCGGGCCCCGCCGGCGCAGGCGTACAACGACCTGCTGATGGACACCGTCACGGACCTGGGCAAGGGGGCCTACGTCTACATCGACTCCGAGGCGGAGGCGGGCCGGGCGTTCGGGCCGGGGCGGCTGGAGCAGACCCTGGCCCTGGCGGCCAAGAACGTGCGCCTCGAGATGACCCTGCCGCCGGGTGTGGTGATCGAGCGGTTCAGCGGCGAGGAGAAGAGCACCGACCCGGACGAGGTCGAGCCGCAGCACCTCGCGCCCAACGACTCGATGCAGTTCCACCAGGTGATCCACGACTGCTCTGCGGACGACGAAAGCGGCGCCCTGGTCTTCGACTTCGTGGTCACGTTCGAGGATCCGGTCACGCACGAACCGCGGTCCGAGGCGGTGAGCGTGACCCTGGACGAGCTCCTGGAGGCGCCGGCCCCCCAACTGGCGAAGGCGGACGCGATCCTCGCGTACGTCGACGCGATGGACGGCGTGTGGGGCATGAACTTCGGCGACCGGCAGACCTACCTCGACGCGGCCGCGGACTGGCTCGACGTGGAGGCGACGTCGCTGGGCGATCCCGACCTGGCGGAGCTCACGGTCCTCGGCTTCAAGCTCAAGCCGACGGCGGAGCAGTTTTGAGGACCGCCCTGGCGCTGCTGGGGCTCGGACTGACCCTCGCGTGCGCGGCACCTCCTGAGGACGCCGACGAGCGGGAGGACCGGAATCAGTTCGAGGACGGCTGGCTCCTGGACGATGACGACTCGCAGGACGACGAGGACTGCCCCCTGATGCTGACCCAGACCAGCTTCGGCGCGGTGTTCAACGTGATCTGCGACGCCCCCGCGGGGGATGACGACGACTCCTCGGGGGATGACGACGACTCCGCGCCCGAGCCGCCCCTCGAGGCGGTCTGCGCGCTCGAGGCCCGCATGTCCGTCCGGTTCTGGATCGACCACGCCAGCGGCCAGTTGAACTGCGAGCAGGTCCTCGTCGGCAGCGGCACGATCTCGCTCGGCGCAGGCGCAGCCGTTGACTTCGCCGACAGCACAACCAGGGCGCGATCATGTCGGCCGGCGTGCACGCGGCGCTGGGCACCGACTACGGCCTGAACAACGAACTCTCCGCCGCGGCCATGCAGGAAGCCTACGGCGACTTCGGCCTCACCTACGCGGGGCTGCGCTTCCAGGACGCCCGCCGGGGCGGGGCCGCGGCGGACCTCGGCGATCTGTTCGCCCCCGCCGGGGACGCCGGCGACTACGTCCCCGACATGGTCCTCTACTTCAACCCGGAGACGAACCCGGCGGCCGATCCGACCGTGCCCACGGGGCTGGTCGGGGAGCACGCGGCCGGCTCGACCTACCTGTTCACCGGGCTGTAGGTCGCCTGCCTGCCCGCGTAGGCCTCCAGCACCGCCAACCGGGCGGGATCGTGGTTGTGGTCGAACCAGTAGGTTCGGAACCACCTCAGGTCCTCCTCCACCTGCGCCTACCGGAGCAGCAGCCAGGGGTCGCGCCCCTCCAGGGGCCTGAGGCGGAGGACCGCGAGGTCACGAAACCGCTCCGGGTGCAGGCGCGCCATCCCTGATTTGCCCCGCAGGAGCGTGCCCCCGCGTTCGGCGAGGTAGCCCTCCGGCGGTCTCTTCTCGTGCCCCGGACGCCCCCGTCGGGTCAGCGCCGCGCGGGCCACCGTCACGTCCGTCAGGCCGAGCACGTCGATGATCGGCAGCCGCGAGTAGTAGCCCATCATCCCAATCCCGCCCGAGCCGAGCGTGGGCCTGATGCCGCGATCGTGCAGCGTCTCGGCGAAGAAGAGGCCGACGTCGAACTTGGCGGAGCCGACCCGCACCGGATGCCAGCCCTCGACCGGGTAGTACCCGCTCTCGTCGACGATCCCCCAGGTCCCGTGCTCGGTGATCGGCTCGCCCACGCTGGAGGCCAGCAAGAGCCCGGCGGCGGCGGCTCCGAGCGTGCGCTCCGACCGAGCCACTCGATGCGCCAACGCCTCCGCTGCGACCGCCAGCAGCGTCACGAAGAAGCAGCCGTACATGAAGTCGCCCCCGACCTTCGCCACGTAGACGTTCCAGAGCACGACCGCGCCGACCACGAACACCTTGGCTGCCCGCGGCGCTGGGGTCAGCAGCCAGGCGCCCGCCAACAGCAGCCAGATCCAGCCGTGGCTCCCGAGCCAGAAGGTGGCGAGGTACACCAGCCCCTGGTCCCACCACGCCACCCCCGCGGACTTGGCGAAGTACGTGTTGGGGACCACTCCCCGTACCAGTTCAGCCGCCACGCCAGATGGAGGACCAGCGGCAGAAACGTCAGCGCGTACCGCGCGAGCTCCCGCGGATCCCGGCGCTGCGCCGCGAGGGCGACGCCGCCAACGACCCAGAAGAGGCCGTGGTCCGGCCGGGTCAGGGCCGCCGCGATCAAGAGCAGGCCCGCCAAACCGCTGCGGTCGCTCAGGAGCGCGAGCAGCCCCGCCTGCACCAGCAGCGCCGCGAACCCCGTCTCCAGGCCGGTCGTGCCGAAGGAGAGGAACACCGGGTGGAGCGCCAGCGCGAGCACCGCCAGGGGCACGTGACGTTGGCCGTCCTGCGGCGCGGAGAGCCGAGCGCCCAGCTCGAACGCGATCAGGAGGTTCCCCACCAGCGCCGCCAGCGACAGCGCCAGGCCGATCTCGGGCGCCTCCCAGGGCGTGCCCCGGTGGAGCAGGCCGATGACCAGGGTCCACAGGAAGTTGGTGTAGCCCTCGACCCGCTCGCCCAGGTTCCAGACCAGGCCGTAGCCGTCGGCGAAGTTGCGGGCGTAGCGGAACGAGATGAACGCGTCGTCGACGAGGGATGCCCGCCGCACCGCGCCCGCCAGCCCCAGGACGAGGCCGAGGGCCAGAAGCGGGGCCGCCGGCTTCCTCAGCCGCGCATAGAGCGCGAGCACCGGCAGCGCCGCGAGCACCAGCAGGAGCGGTGCTTGCGCCGGCAGCAGGTCGAGGTAGGCCCCCGCCACCTCCGTGATCGTGTTCCCCCGCATCGCGTTCCCCGGGTGCGGTCGGCCGCGCGGGACGAACCCTCCCCCGGGTCGAGGGAGCGGCGAAGGGCTGAGTCGGGCCCGTGTGATCGGGTGCCCGAAGCGCGTGCCAATCGGGCACCGTCGGGCCCGCGGAGGGCTACTCCGGCTGCCAGCCTTCGGGCAGCAGCGGCGCATCCCCGTAGGGGCGGTACAGCGGGTCGCCGAGGAACGTCGCCATCCACTCGGTCACCGGCGTCGCCATGTAGGACGCCTCCGCGAAGCTGTAGCCCTGGAAGAGGAAGCGATAGAACTGGTCGTAGCCCATCAGTCCGGCGACGTAGGGCTCCGCCACCGCCCCCATCGTCGCCACCGCGCCTCGCTGGAGCACGTTGGCAGACCAGTTGGTGCCGCCGCGGGGGTCGCAGGCGGAGCACGAGTCGAAGTGCAGGCTGATGGAGCCGAAGTTCCAGTCCCACACGTCGTTGTAGTTGTTGAACGAGTACCAGCCTCCGTAATAGAGGGCGTCGGGCCCGGTCAGGGGGGCGGGGTCCGTGCCGATCTCGGCGTTGTTCTCGTCGTAGATCGTGGTGAAGCCAGCGTCTTCGAAGGCCTGCACCAGCCGGGTCAGCTCCCACTCGACCGACTGGTAGCTGCCGAAGCCATCGGTGTCGTCGCGCGTCTGCCACCCCCGATCGACGTACGCGAGGCCCGTCAGGTCGGTCTCTTCGGCCAGGATCGCGTCGTCCACGAGCCGCATCGCATCCGCCGGGGTGGCGCCGTCCAACCGGGTCACGAGGTAGAAGTTCGCGCCCCCCTGCTCGCGCCAATCGGCGATCGACAGCCCCTCTTCGTAGACGCCGCCCATGGAGTCCGCGGCCCGGTAGTACGGCGAGTAGATCGGGCTGACGGGGAGCTCGTCGTGGCGGTAGGGCGCGGTCAGCAGCGCATCCAACGACGCCGGCACGATGTTGCTCGAGTCGGCGAGGTCGCGGGACGCCCCGACGACCCGGTAGGGCATGCCCCAGACCGTCACGAAGATCAGGTAGTCCCCCCACGCGCCGTCGATGCAGTCGAGCACCGGCACGCCCACCCCGGCGCTGTAGGCGGACGCCTCGATCGCGTCGATGCCGCCCGGGGTGGTGGGGCACAGCGCCGAGTCGGGCAGTCCGCGGGAGGCCACGTAGTGCTCGGCGACGGCCAACGAGTCGGGCTCGTCGGCGTTGTAGATCACGAGCATGCGATCGGTGATCGGGGCCTCGACGGGACCGGAGTCGTCGTCGTCGGCGACGTCGTCGTCATCGGAGGCCGCGGAGTCGTCCGCGGCGGAGTCATCATCGTCGTCACCGACGGGGCCCGGCGTGGGGCAGCCAACGAGCCCGCCCAGGAGAAGGAGCAGCAGCGGCCAACTCCGCGTCATTTCTCGAAGAATTCCTCTTCGAGGGCCTCTTCGTCCTGGCCCGGCATGAGCAGTTGCGCCAGCTCCATGCACCAGAGCACCGCCCGCAGACCCGCGAACCCGATGACGATGAAGCCGAGCGTCGGTGACGACTCCCGGAAGGCCATCCCGAAGAACAGCAGCATCGCGACGGTGCCCAGCCCGAGCAGCATCCGAGCCCCCCGGGGGAGGCTTGCTATGGTCCCACGCATCATGCTTTCCGTCTCCGTCGTGATGTTTGCATACAACGAAGAAGCCAACATCCGCCCCTGCATGGAGGAGGCGCTCGACTTCCTTGCGTCGGCCTGCTCAGACTACGAACTCATCCTGGTGTCCGACGGCAGCAGCGACGGTACACCCGATGTCGCGCGCGAGGTGATGGCGGAGCGCCCCGATCACGTCCAGGTCGTCCACTACACGCCCAACCGGGGCATCGGCGGCGCCCTCAAGGCGGGCTACGCGGTGGCGCGCAAGGACTGGATCAGCTGCCTCCCGGCGGACGGCCAGGTCCCTCCCTCGGGGCTGCAGAACCTGTTCGACGTCGTGCTCCAGGACCCGTCGATCGACCTCGTCACCTGCCACTTCCCGCACCGCTTCCAGGAAGCCGACAACCTGATGCGCAAGGTGCTCAGCCGCGGGCTCCGGGTCGTCATGTGGACCGCCACCGGGGTCTCCCGGAAGCTCGACGGCGTCTACCTGATCCCCCGCGAGACGGTGCAGGGCATGGAGCTTCGCAGCGACACCTTCTTCCTCAACCTGGAGCTGCCGATCAAGGCCATCCGGTCGGGGATGAAGCCCGGCGAGGCGACCATGCACATCCGCCCGCGCATGAGCGGCAGCTCCAAGGTGCTGAACGTGCGCCGGATCAAGATGGTCGCCCGCGAGACGCTCCGGCTCGGGCTCGAGCTTCGCCTGGGGGTCTGAGCCGCGTGACCTCCCGTTTCCGCCGAGCTGGCCTGGGGCTGCTCGCGATCGCCGCCCTCGTCGGCCTCATCGTCGGGGTCGTCGTGCTCGTGGGCGTGCTGCGCCCCTCCGGCATCCCCGAGACCCCCGTCGATCAGGCCGCGGACGAGACGACATTCGCGTGCCCCTCGCCCTGCGACCGCTACGCCATCGCGTTCGCCGGCGACACGATGATCGGCAGCGCCGCGTCCAAGAGGATCCGCAAGCACGGGTACGAGTACGTGTTTCAGCGGGTCCCCAAGACCCTCGCCCGGGCCGACTACACCATCGTCAACGCCGAGGCGCCGATCTCGACCCTCAACGAGCAGTACGACCCCGATCGGAAGTGGTCCTACGCCACCCGCCCCGCGGCCGCCAAGGCGATGAGCGACCACGGCATCGACGCGGTCGGCTTCGCCAACAACCACACCTTCGACCGCGGCCTCGAGGGGATCGAGCAGACCTGGACGCTCGGGCCCAAGAACGGGCTCGCCGTCTTCGGAGGGGGGAGGGACCGCGACCAGGCCGAGGCGCCGCTGATGATCTCCACGCCCCACGGAACGGTCGGCATCGTCGGCATCGAATCCCGCACCCGGGTCGGCCACGAAGCCACGCCCGAACACGCGGGCACCCCCCGGCTGCGGCGTGAAACGGTGCGGCGGCAGTACGAGCGCGCCGTGGCCATGGGCGCGGACTGGGTCGTCGCCTACGTCCACTGGGGCGCGAACTACTGGAACCTGCTCCCCAACCAGAAGCGGTTCGCGAAGGTCTTCGCCGAGGAGGGCTACGACCTCGTAATCGGCCACGGACCGCACGTCATCCAGGGCGTGGGCCGCTTCGGGACGATGCCGGTCGTCTACTCCCTGGGGAACTTCATCTTCAACACGCCGGGGCGGTTCAAGCACTTCGAACAGCCCGGCTACGGCCTGATCGCCACCGCCTACCTGGGCCCCGATGGGTTCGAGGGGCTCGAGCTGGACTGCATCCAGGCGGACAACCAGCAGACCCGGTACCGCGTCAGTCGGTGCAAGAAGGAAGAGCGCGTCGACGCGTTCGCTCGGCTCGGGGGCCTCGTTCAGGTCCGCCGCCACCTGGGGGTCGTGACGTGGTGACTCGACGTGACGTGCTCCTCGCCGGCGCCGTGCCCGTGCTCTGGTTCGCGGGGGTGCACGGGGCCGCCGCCCTGGGGCTGATCAGCCAGGAAGAGACGACCTTCTCGTACACGATCATCGGTCCGGTGGCGGCGGTGCTCTGGCTCGCCATGGTGGTCACGGAGATCCGCGAACGTCGACGCATCGCGTGGTTCACGCCGCTGTTCGTCGGGCTCGCCCTGACCGCGCTGGTGGCGCACCACGGACGCACCCTGGTGCCGACGATGACGGGCGACACGTTCCGCTCCTGGTCCGTCTTCCACTACTACACCGGGAGCAAGTACTTCGAGGAGCTCGGCTACTTGGAGCTGTACGGCGCCACGGTGGCTGCCGACGACGACTTCCTCGCCGCCGGGGGGGACGCCGCGCTGTCGTTCGGCGGAGCCAAGAAGGTCCGCGACCTCCGCACCTACAAGGTCCGGCCGCGGACCGAGATCGCAGCCGAGTTCGACCGGTCCCTGATCACCCCCGACCGCCTGGCCGAGCTGGGGCGGGACACCCGCTTCATGGCTGCCCAGGAGCGCGCCCAGGGACGGGAAGACCGGGTCCGCCGGGTGCTCATGGACCTGGGCTACAACCCCGCGCCGCCGTGGACGATGCTCGGGGTCCCGCTGGCCTCCACGATCGACCCCGGGGGGCGGGGGTGGGCGTTGGTCACGTCCTCGGATGTCTGGATGCACGTCGTCATCGCGCTGGCGTTGGCGTGGGCGTTCGGCCTGCGGACGGCCGCCATCGCGATGGTCTGGATCCACGCGGTCCTGTTCAACAGCCGGATCTTGATCGGCGGGTTCTTCAACTTCGACTGGCTCGCCGCGACCGTGCTCGGCCTCGCCGCCTGGCACAAGGGGAAACCGGCGCTCGCAGGAGCGGCGTTGGCGTGGGCGGGGATGACCCGCATCTTCCCGGGGTTGATGGCGCTTCCGTTGGTCGGGCAGGCGGCCTGGGACCTGGTGCGGCGCCGCCGGCCGGACCCTGCGCAGCTCCGCTTCACGCTCGTGTTCTGCTCGCTCTGTGCGCTGCTGTTGGCCGGGTCCCACGCCACCGGGCGGGGCGCCGACACGTGGCCGGAGTGGAAGGAGAACATCGAGATGCACACCTCCCAGCACGCCCGGTCGGGGGCGCGCCGGGTCGGCCTGGGCAAGCTCGTGCGTCACTTCCCCTCGGAGAAGCGGTTCCTGCGGGCGCCGCGCCGGACGAGCCCGGAGCAGAACCAGACGATCGTGCTGCGCAAGCGCGTGGCCTCGGTGCTGGGGCTCCTGCTCCTGTTCGCCGCCCTGCGCGGCCGCTCCGACCTCGAGGCGATGCTCCTGATGCTGTTCGCGGCGTGGCTGCTTACCACCTCGAGCCGCTACTACGCGTCGGTCTGGGCGCTGTTCTTCCTGCTGCCCACCCAACGCCCCGACGGCTCGGCGTCGTGGCCTGGCGTCATCGCCGGCGGTGGGGTCATGGCGGTCGCGGTGCTGCTTCCGATGTTCCCCAACCCGGGCTCCCGCTACCTCGCGCTCAACTACGTCGCCGGTGCGATGTTCGTCGCGCTGTGTGCCTCCTACCTGCGTTCCCGGGCCGTCGCCCGGGCGTGAGGTCACAAATCTCGTAGGATCCAAGCGCGTGCCCACGATCACCTGGAACCAGGCGGGCCCTCATGAGTTCGAGCCGATCGAACTGGGGGCCTATCGTCTTGTCGCCCGCCTGGGCTCGGGCGGCTTCGCGACCGTGTTCCGCGCGATCAGCACGGGGGAGCTCGGATTCGAGCGTGAGGTCGCCGTCAAGGTGCTGCACCCGGAGGTCGTCGCCCGCAACCCGGCGCTGACCATGGGGCTGGCCGACGAGGCCCGGCTGCTCGGTCGCATCCGCCACCCCAACGTCGTCGTCGCTCACTGGTTCGGTCAGCTGGAGGCCCCCGACGGGGATTCGGTGTGGGCGATCGTGATGGACTACGTCGAAGGGCAGACGTGGCGCAAGCTGCTGGACGAGGCGCGGCGTGCGGGCACGCGGGTCACCCTTCCCGATGTCATCGACATCCACCTCGCCCTCGCGCGGGGGCTCAAGTACGCCCACACCCTCACCGGTGAAGGGGGCGAGCCCCTGGGCCTGGTGCACCGCGACCTCAAGCCCGAGAACGTGATGGTGTCGGCCCAGGGGGAGGTGAAGCTCCTGGACTTCGGCATCGCCAAGATGCGGGACCGCATGGCCGACACGACGGTCGAGGGGTCGGTGCGGGGCACGGTCTCCTACATGTCCCCCGAGCAGGTCCGGGGGATGGAGATCGACCATCACTCCGACTACTTCGCCCTCGGCACGATGCTCCACGAGGCGATCACCGGGGTGCGGCTGTTCGACGCCCGGGAGTCGGTCGTGTCGATGTACCGCATCGCGCATCTGCAGTTGGAGGACGCCTTGGCTCCGGTGCGCCGCTCTGCGCCCGCGGCCGTGCCGGTGGTGGCGAAGTTGATGGATCCGGAGCCGGTCAACCGGTTCCAATCCGGGGACGAGATCATCGCCGCCCTGGAGAGCCTGCGGACGGCCTTCGGTGAGGCCCCCACCCCGTCGACCTTGAGCAAGCGGGTGGTCGATGGGCCGCCGCCCCCCAGCGCCAATTCGGCGGCGACCCTCGCCTACGAGCCGGAGGTCAGCGCCGACGCCGAGACCGCCGGTCCGAGCCGAGTCCGCGGCCCTCGCCCTCATCCCGTTCGCGGTGCACGCGGGCTCCCGCGAAGTCCGCTGGAATGGCACCGCCCTGGCCGATCCGACGGCGCGGGTGGAACTCGGCCCCGGCCGCCACCTGCTGCAGTGGAGCGATGACGACAGCAACATCTTCGGCGCCTGGGTCGTGATCGCGCCCACCGCCAAGACGCCGGTGCTGGTGACCTCCAAGCGGCCCCACGCGGTCTCGTTGCTCGCGACGGGCATGGACTCCGAGGCCGGCCGAGCGGCGCTGGGCCCGTGGCTGGACGCGATCCGCAGGGCCCACGGACTCAGCGGCATCGTCGTGCTCGTCGACGGAGAGCGCCCCCAGAGCGGCTACCGCATCGGCGAGGACGGCCTCACGGCGTAGACCGCGGACGTGGCCGCGGCCGTCGAGATGCAGCCCGACCGGGCGCGCGTGCTGCTCGGCGGCGGTTGGCTCACCACCGGGCTGGGCGACTTCCAGCACGGGGACATCCGGTTCGCCTTCGACATCAAGATCGCGGGCCCGCTCCACGTCGTGGTCGACATCAACACCGGGGCCGCGCCGATCAGCCACTCCGGGAACGCGGACTGGGACGGCGGCATCTCGTGGCTCCCCGGGTTCGGTGCCGGCATCGCGATCCGCAAGCCGCTGGGGCTCGTGCAGCCCTTCTTCAGCATCACTGGCGGGATCTGGAGCACGCCCGAGTTCGACGTCGAGGCGAGCCTCGGCGGGGTCCCCCTGGACGAGGGGGCGAGCAAGTTCGAGCGAGGCAGCGGCCCGGTCACCCCCCGCCTGTTCGCCGACGGCGGCATCGACGTCATCCCCGCCGGCGGCCAGGCGGTCATCCGCGTCACTGGCGGCGTCGGCTACGGCCTCAGCTTCCAGGCACGGGCCAGCTTGCTGGTCGGCGTGCGCTTCGGGCGGTAGCCTCCCCGCGCATGGGCGCAGACAACCTCACGTGGCACGCGGGCAAGGTCTCGGCTGACGACCGCGAGCGTGTGCTCGGTCACCAGGCCGCCTGTTTGTGGTTCACCGGGCTCTCCGGCTCGGGCAAGTCGACCCTGTCGCGGGCCGTCGAGAAGCGCCTCAACGAACTCGGCGCCCACGCCTACTGCCTCGACGGCGACAACGTGCGCATGGGGCTCAACGGCGACCTCGGGTTCAGCCCTGAGGACCGCACCGAGAACATCCGCCGCATCGGCGAAGTCGCGCGGCTGTTCGTCGACAGCGGCGCCATCGTGCTGACCGCCTTCATCAGCCCCTACCGGGCCGACCGAGACGCCGCCCGGGGGCTGATCGGCGACTCGTTCGCGGAGGTCTGGGTCAACCCGGGCCTCGCCGTGTGCGAGGAGCGTGACCCCAAGGGGCTCTACAAGCGCGCCCGCGCCGGCGAGATCGCCCAGTTCACCGGCATCTCGGCCCCCTACGAAGCGCCCGCGTCGGCCGAGTTCGAGGTCGACACCGGAGCCTTGGACGTGGACGCCTCCACCGAGCGGGTCGTCGAATGGCTCCGCGAGGCGGGCATCCTGCGGTGAAAGAACGGCTGGAGCGATGGCTCCCCGTCGCCGCCGTCGCCGGGCTCTGGATCGGCTACGGCGTCCTCCGCGAGGGGGCGCTCGCGGACTACGGCTACCGCGCCTCGATGTGCCTCGTCGGCACCATCCTCGTGCTCGCCCGGGCCTACGCGCCCAAGGACAACCCCACCGCCCGCGTGGTGATGACGCTGGTCCTCATCGGCTGGTGTGGGGCCGTGGTCGGCAGCATGACGGGTCGCGACCTGGACCGCATGCTGCGGCGCGGCGAGCTCCGACTCTGGTCGCAGTACCACTACTACCTGGGGGCGAAGTACTTCCCCGAGCTGGGCTACAGCGGCCTGTACGACCAGACCCTGGCGGCAGACCGGGAGGGGGAGCGGACCCTCAAGGACCTCCCCGACGTCCGGAACCTCACCACCTACGAGCGGGTGCCCACGGCGTACGAGTGGCGGCGCCGGAACGAGGCCTGGACCGACGCTCGCTGGCACGCGTTCGTGGCCGACGTCGACTGGTTCCTGCCCCGATTCAAGTGGGAGTCGTGGAAGCGGATCCTGCGCGACCGCGGCTACAACGCCACTCCCGCGGGGGGCGCCCTCTACCGCCTCAGCGCCGCCCTGAGCCTGAGCAAGACGAGCCTCATGTTCCTCGGCCTGTTGGACCCGCTGCTGCTGCTGCTGGCGTTCATCGCCGTCGGGCGGACCTTCGGTGGCGTGAAGGCGGCCCTCGCAGCGGCGTGGTTCCTGCTGTTCTTCGGCAACGAATTCCACGTGCTGGGGGGGCCGATCCTCCACGACTGGGTCGCCGCCCTGCTGCTCATGGCGTGCGCGGTGCACACCAACCGGCCCATGGCCGCGGGCCTGCTGCTGGGCTACGCCGCCATGGTCCGGGTGTTCCCCGGCTTCCTCCTCGCGGGCCTCGTCGTCTGGACGATCCTCGCGATCCGGCGGGACGGCACCTTCCCTCGCTTCACCAACCGGTTCGGCCGCGGCGTGCTCGCCGCCGTCGCCATCATGTTCGTGCTCGGCTGCTTCACCGGCCGCGGCCTAGGCGCCTGGACCGAATGGGCCGACAACATCGGGCTGCACAGCGAGCAGCACCGCTTCGGCGACAAGCGCATCGGGCTCCAGCACCCCTTCACCCACGACTGGGCCTACGGCCTGGAAGACTTCCCCAACAAGGCCCGCCGCCGCGAGGTGTGGCCGGGCCAGAAGGCCGCCTGGGCAGGCTCGGCGGGGCTGCTGTTGCTGCTCTGGGGCGCCGCCGCGTGGCGGGGCGGGCGCGACGAGCGGGACCCCTTGGACTCGATGGTCTACGCGCTCCCGGTGCTGTTCGCGGGGATCGTGCTGTCCCGCTACTACTGGACGATCGCCTGCCTGTTCTTCCTGCTGGGGGGCCGCGAGCGGGACGGACCTCGAGAGGCCTGGCTGGGCGCGGGTCTGCTCGCCTGGTGTGCGGCGCAGTACGTCTTCCAGGAGGAGACGGGCGACGACTTCGGCTGGTACGTGGTGGCGAACCTGCTGCTCGCCGGCTTCTTCGTGGCGCTGCTGCTGACCCGCGCTATTCGTAGGCCTCCGGCCACGCCTTGAGGCGCTCCAGATTTGCCGGCTCGTGGCCGGCGATGACCGTCAGCTCCGGATAGGCCTTGCTCCACTCGTGGAGCCGATGCTGGTTCGCCCAGTTCCGCTCCCAGTCGTCCTCCAGGAGGCTGCGCACGAGCTTGCTCTTGAGCTCCGGGCCGGTCCAATGGCGGTCGATCCAGGCGCAGTCTCCGGTCAGCAGAAACGAACCGCTGGGCAGGTTCACCATGACCGCGACGTGACCCGGGGTGTGGCCTCCCGCGGGGATGATGATAATGGAGCCGTCCCCGAACAGGTCCACGTGGCCCGCGAAGGGGCCGTAGGGGGCCGTGCCCGTGAACTCGACCATCTTGACCGCGGCGTGGCTCTCGAACGGGCTCGTGTCCGGCTTGCCCAGCGCGGTGCGCTCCCCGGCGGATTCCCACTCGTCCCGCGCGACCCACAGGGCGGCGTTGGGGAAGTCCTCGATGCCCCCGACGTGGTCGGCGTGCATGTGGGTCACGACCACGTTGCGGACGTCGCCCACATCGCGTCCGATGTCCTCAAGTTGATCCGCCGCGGGGCGGTGCATGCGCAAGCTCAGGAGCTTGGCGGCCTGGGCTCCGGGGTAGTCCTTGGGGTCGTTGGCGGTGCGCCGTCCGAAGCCGGTGTCGATGAGCACGGTGCCTTCGGTGGGGTGCTCGTAGACGTAGACGTAGACCGGCAGGTCCATGAAGTCGCCGCCGCCGCCATCCACGACGATCCGCTCGCGGGCTCCGGTAGTGGCGACGTGCATCACCCGGAACGTGCCCGGAGGCACTGACGCGCGGTCGACCTCCCATGCGATCGCGCCCACCACCGGCGGGGCCGGCGGAGTCTTGGGGAGGCACGCGGTCAGCAGCAGCAGCAAGGGCAGAAAGCGCATTGCCTGCACTCTATCGAGTGCCAGAACGAAAAACCCCCGGGTCGGCGAACCGACCCGGGGGTTTCTCTCTAGTTCGTCGTATCTACAGGCTGCAGATGAAGTCGGCCACGGGGGCGCACTCGCTCTGCGACGACTCGTCGCAGACCTCGCCGCCGAGCGAAGTGGTGTTGAGCACATCCTGTCCGCAGACGTTCTCGCCAGCGCCGACCATCACGGTCACCTCGGTGCCTGCGGGGACATCCACGCAGTACTCACCGGCGGCGTCCGTCAGGCCCGAGTACACGGCCACGTCGGGGAACGCGTTGTCGAACACCTCAACGAGGATGTTCGGGGCGGCGTTGCCGTTGATGACCACAGCGCCGGTGGCGCAGGTGCTCTCCTGGTAGGGACGGAGGACGGCGACGTTGGAGCAACCGCCCGCGCAGTTCGGGAGACCCGGCTGCGTGAACATCTGCACCGGCTGGAAGCCGAGCTCGTCGTCCTGGTTGGTCAGCACGTAGACCTGCGTCGTCTGGAAGACCGGAACGGCCAGGCAGAAGGCGCCATTGTCGTCGGTGGTGGCGATGCCGCCCTGCGGGGACACAACCTCGATGCCGGTGATGGGCTGGTTCTGGTTGTCGATGACGACGCCCGTGACGCAGCTCATGATGTCGACCGGGATGACACCCATGTCGACGCAGTCACTCGTGTTGCCGTCGAAGCAGGTGGCCTGGCCGGCGGGGATGGTCACCGGGTCGGTCCGCTGCGTGGCCGGCTGACCACCCACGGAGTAGCTGATCTCCATCCACACGGTCTCACCGTTCTTGACCTCGATGCAGAAGCTGCCGTCGGCCGCGGTGCGGGCGGTGGTGGTGGAGATGTACGTCATGCCGACGGCGCGGACGGTCGCACCCTGGCGGGGCGTGCCCTGGCTGTTCGTGACGACGCCGGTGACGCAACCATGCGTCGGGAGCGGCTGGTCGCAGTTCCAGGTGGAGAAGTGGGGGGCGTCGAAGACGACGACGAGGTTGCCGTCGGAGTCTTCCTGAATCTGACCCACGAACTCCTCAACCCACTTGCCGGTCGACTCGTTGTAGGACCAGATCGGCACCTCATCGCCAGCCACCGGGGCATCGGCCGAGCCGAGGTCCTGCAGGGGCAGCACGATGGGAGCGGCCTCGTCACCGAGGTTCAGCTCTTCGCCGTTCTCGCCGGTCAGGTTGACCTGGAACATGCCGAAGGACTCGAGCCGGGTGTCGTCACCCTGCGCGTCGACCGCGGAGAAGTCGCCGGGGATGGCGAAGATCTCGTTGCCCTGCTCCATGGGGGAGGTCAGGTCGTAGAAGGTCGCCTCGACGTTGATGGAGCCCGTGTAGGCGTTGCCATCGGCGTCGACGAACGAACCGGCCTGGAGCGCGACGCTCGGGCCGCCCTCTTCGATCTCGAAGGAGAGACCGTCGGTGCTGTCGAAGGAAGCCTCGAAGTCGACCTCGGCCAGCGTCAGGCTGAGGAAGTTCTCGATGTCCTCGATGATCTGAATCGGAGCCTGCTGCTTGGCGTAGCCACGCAGGTAGACGTCGACCAGCATCATGTCCTTGGCGTCAACGCCTTCGATGATGAACCGGCCGTTGCGGTCGGTCGTCGTCTCGAGGCCGGTGTCGGTCGTGACACGAGCGTTCTCGATGGGCGCGCCCCAGGCGTCGCGAACGACACCGTGCAGGGACGTACCGACGACAGCGTCGTCGTCGTCGGTCTGGCCGTTGTTGTTGTCTCCGTTGCCTTCGAAGTCACCGCCGTTGGTGCCATTGAAGTCGCCAGTCGGGGTACAGCCGACGATCAGCCCTGCGGCCGCCAACGTGAGCCACTGCTCTCGCTTGAAAAGGGTCATGGGTTCCAGCCTCTCTATTTCTCACGCCTCTAAGGACGTGTTGGTGACTTCTTAGTGTGGGAAATCTTTCTCGATCCTTTGCCACTGGTCAACAACTTCTTGACAAGAAGTTTGCACTTGCCATGAAAACGTAGTGATTTCAGGCATGTAGTTCGTTGACAATTGGTTGCGGACTTCTGACTTCCACCCTAGTTCGCCGGTTATGAACCGACCGATGATGCTTTTGCTGCTGTTCATCGGCGCCCTTTGTACCAGGGACGCGTACGCGCGCGAACCCGTTTTGTTGGTAGGGGAACACCCCATATGGACGGCGATTGGGGGTGCTGGGGGCGGTACGGCCGAAGAAATCGGGGGGATCGGACATGTGTCGGTCACCCTCGGTTTGCGCCTCATTCCGGTGGTCCCGGAGTTCACCATTCGCGAGGGCTTCGCCTCGGGGCCGACGCGGCACGTCACGAGCATCGCCGCGGGCGCCCGGTTTCTCTTCCCCGAGGTGAAGGGGATTCGACCGTTCGCACGGTTCGCCTTTGCCCACCAACACGAGCTGCCGTTCGACCTGTTCAAGGAGATGCCCTGGCGGGCGCTGTTGGGGATCCACTACGCGATGACCCACCGGACGGGGTTCGAAACCGGGGGTGGAATCGAAGCCGTGTTCGGCAAGCGGCGCATCTTCGGCGTCTGGGTCCAGGCCACCGCGATCGTGCTCCCCGCGACGCAGGGACCCGACCTGTACGTGCTGGGGGAAGCGGGCGTCTCGTTCGCGGTGGGACCGAGGATTCCGAAGCCGGCTTCCTAGAGGAAGAGCGTGAAGACGTTGTTGTCCTCGTACGCCTCGCCGAGCCGGCCGGTCGTGTCGACGACGATGTCCAGCACCCACAGATCGTTTGGTTTCACGTCGAGGTGGAAGGTGAAGACGCCCTCGGGCTGCAGCTGGGTCCCGCTGAACGAGGTGTAGATCGGAGCGTAGTCACCCACCTCGGGCAGCGTCGGCGAGTTCACGAACACGTCGAGCCAGGCCGAGGACCCCATCAATCCGCCCTCGAGCATCAGCTCCACCTCGATGTCGACCCCGCCGGTGGTGCTGGGGAACACGGCGACGGTCGGCACGGAGAAGTCGTAGGGCTCGAAGCAGACGTCGCAGCCGTCGTCCCAGGGCATGGAGAAGTCGTAGGGCTCGAACGAATACAGCCCGCACACGGCGCAACCCGGCTGGTCGGGCACCAGGAAGTCGTACGGCTCGAACTCAGCCGCCTGGCAAATCTCGCAGCCGTGGACGCCCGGGGCGAGGCAGAAAAGGGCGGCGGCGGTCAGGAGAAGGGCTCGGAGCAGCTGCATGGTCACCTCGCGGGTTGTTGATGCTCCGACCATGAGGCTTCGCCGCGCCGACGCTCGGGATCCGGGACAACCTGGGACAACTGAGTCGACACGCTTCGCCCTTGACGGGAACGGTCCCCTCTGGGACGTTGCCCCTAGCGGCGGTGCGTTCTGCACCGGTTCCATCCGCTGTCAGGGGAATCCACCGTGATTCGAGAGTGCCGGGACTGTTCCGAGTCCTTCGCAGTCGATCCGTCCGAACAAGAGCATCTCGCGGCCCGCAACCTGTCGTTGCCGCGTCGATGCCTGGGCTGTCGTGCGAAGCGCCGCGGGGTCGAGACCACCACCATCGAGTGTGCGCGTTGCGGCACGGGCTTCGTCTTCGACGCCAAGCTCGCCGTGCTCGTGCAGACGCTCGGCATGGAGGTCCCCACCCGCTGCATCGTCGGCTGCGACGAGACCGCCCGGAAGAACCTCCGCGGCGAGCGCAAGAAGCTGGCCGAGCTGCACGAACGTGCGGCTGAAGGCGTGGCGCGCATCAAGAAGAACCGGGAAGAGCGGATGGAGAAGGGTGCAGTGCGTCCCGAAGATCTGTTCAAGGGGCTCGGCGCGCTGCTGGAGAAGGCCGCCGCCGAGGAAGCGGCCGCTCAGATCGACAACGGCTCCAGCCTGGACCACGACGCCGACACCGAGTTCGGGTTGAACCCGAAGGCCCGACCGGGCGAGGACGTTCCGTCCCCCGACAGCTTGTTCAAGTCGTTGGACGACAAGCGCAAGACTACGGGCTGATCAGGCTGACGCCGTAGTCCTCTGGGGCCTTCCGGCCCATCAACTCCAGCGCCGTCGCGGCCACATTCTTCAGCCCCGCACCCTCGACGGTGCGCAGCGTTGCCTTGCCGACCGGGTCGAACAGGTACAGCGGCACCGCGTTCAGCGTGTGCGACGTCAGCGGGGACTCCAGGTAGAGGCCCGACTTCTTGTCGATGCGGAACATCTGGTCGGCGTTGCCGTGATCGGCGGTGATCAGCGCCGCGCCTCCGACTTCTTCGACCGCCTTCAGCAGCCGCGCCAGCTGCAGATCGACGCACTCGACGGCGATCACGGTCGCTTCCAGCGCGCCCGTGTGTCCGACCATGTCGCCGTTGGCGTAGTTGACCCGCGCGAAGGCGGGGGCGTCGTCGGCGCGCAGGCGGGTGATGAGCTCGTCCGTGATCTCGGCCGCCTTCATCCACGGGCGCTGCTCGAAGGGGATCACGTCGCTGGGGATCTCGACGTACTGCTCCTTGGCGGGGTCGAAGGCGCCGGAGCGGTTGCCGTTCCAGAAGTAGGTCACGTGGCCGTACTTCTGGGTCTCGCTGATCGCCAGCTGCGAGATCCCCTCGAAGGCGAGGTGCTCGCCCATCGTGCGGGCGATCGCGGGCGGGTCGACGAGGAAGCGCTCGGGCACGTGCTCGTCGCCGTCGTACTGCATCATCCCGGCGTAGCGGACGTCGGGGACGCGGACGCGGTCGAAGGCATCGAACTCCTCAGCCGTGAACGCCTTGCTGATCTCGATCGCGCGGTCGCCGCGGAAGTTGAAGAACAGCACCGCGTCGCCGTCCTCGATGGTCGCGACGGGTCCGTCGGCGTCGCCCACGACGAACTCCGGGAGGAACTGGTCCCCGATCCCAGGCTCCTCAGCCCGGAACGCCTCGACCGCTTCGATCGCCGATCCGAACCGCCGCCCCTGCCCCAACACGTGGGCCTGCCAGCCGCGCTGCACGATGGACCAATCGGCCTCGTACCGGTCCATCGTCGTGGTCATCCGGCCGCCGCCGCTGGCGATCCGGCAGTCCGCGCCGGAGCTGCGGAGCTCGGCGAGCTTGGCCTCGAGGCGCCCGAGGTACAGCGGAGCGGAGGTGGCGTCGACGTCGCGGCCGTCCAGCAGGGGGTGCACGTAGACACGGGTGCAGCCGTCGGCGACGGCACGTTCCAGGAGCGCGTGGAGGTGGTCCTGGTGGGAGTGTACGTTGCCGTCGGACAGCAGCCCGATGAGGTGAACGGCCCGGTCGGTTCCGACGCAGCCGCCCACGGACCAGGCCCACGTCTCGCCCTCGAACAACGCGTCACGGGCGATCGATTCGTCGACCAGCTTGGCTCCCTGGTCGAACACGCGACCGGCGCCCAGGGCGTTGTGGCCGACCTCGCTGTTGCCCATGTCGGCGTCGCTGGGCATGCCGACGGCGGTTCCGTGGGCGGCGAGGGGGACCCAGGGTTCCTGCTTGAGGCGATCAAGCGTGGGCGTGCGGGCCAGCCACACGGCGTCGCCCTCGTCGGCACGTCCGAGGCCGACCCCGTCCATCACGACGACGACCACGGGCCCAGGTCGGGCCGCGGCGTCGGGGTGCTTCGGCAGGTGCAACGACATGGTGCTCACCACTCCCGGGGTCGGGTTAGCGACCCCACAGCAGGCCGGGGAAGCCTCCGTCGGCGTTGCCCTGGTCGCACTGGGTCGATGTGCAGAGCTCACCGGCGCCGTAGCTCGCTCCGCTCGTGTTCAGCGGGCCGACTCCGAGCCCGACGGCGGTGTCGTTCGTGTTGCAGTTGCCCTCCTGGTTCGCGGTGAACCCGAAGCGCACGCGACGGTACTGGTACGGCGAGTTGATCCCGAACCACTGGCAGTTGGGCTGCACCGACCAACCGCTGTACAGCTGCCCGTCGAAGCCCGAGCCGATCTGCACGTCGGCACCGGCGAAGAGGTCGATGGCGGCGTCCCCGGTGGTGTCCGCGTAGATGCAGTGCCCGCCCTCGGTGGGGAAGCAACCCCGCGCTTCGAGCATCGGCAGGTCGACCATCGCCTGCAGCTTGGCGTCGTCGCTCGTGTCCTCGTCGAGGTTGGCCTCGTTGAGCAGGTCCGTGTCGGTCCAGAGACTGTCGGTGTATCCGAACGTCGAGTCGCCGGACGCCTTCATCAGCAGCGTCCAGCCGCCCCCGTCGGTCGTCTGGTCGCAGTACGCCTCGAATGCGCCGAACCCGTCGGGGTCGATCCAGTAGACGCCGTCGTCGGCGAGGTCGTCCGCCTCCACGATCGCGGAGCAGTCGTAGGCGGGGCAGCCCACGCCGTCGCCGTGCAGATCGTTGGTGATCAGCAGCTCCCACGAGCCGACGGTGCCGATGTCGCCTCCGTCGTCGTCGTTGATGGTCAGGGTCCAGGTGCCCACCGGGTCCTCTCCGTCGAAGGCGCTGAGTGCGTTCTCGGGGATCCAGCGGCCAGTGAACGGCGCGGCCGATGAGCCCACGCCGTCGATGGCCACGCCGGCCTCGTCGTCGAAGATGGTGTGGACCATGTCGTCGCCGCCGCCGCCGTCGTCGTCGATCACGAGGACCGACGTTCCGGCCGGGGACTCGAGCGTGATCTCGAGGTCCCCCACGAAGGTGTGCTCTAGGTCGATGCGGAGGTCGAGGTCGTCGATGAGCTCGCCCTCGGTGATGTCCACCGTCTGGACGGTCGGGCCGGAGCTGGCGGCCGGGTCCGTGGGGATGCGCTCGCTTGCGCCATCGACGTAGACGAGCGGGCTCCCGAAGCCGTCGTCCAGGGCGCCGTCGCAGTCGTTGTCCGCGTTGTCGCAGATCTCCGTCGCGCCCGGGTAGGAGGTGTCGTCCGTGTCGTCGCAGTCGTCGCAGGACAACGCGCCGTCGCTGTCGCCGTCGGTCTCGTCACCTTCGAAGTGCAGGTTCATCGCCCACGGCGGATCCTCGAAGTCCGACGCGCCCCAGGTGACGGTGCTGGTTGCGGCGTGCACGCCCTCGCCGCCGGAGGTCAGGTCGCCCACCGAAGTGGGGACGGGCGTGAACCCGGTCGACTGCACGAACCCGACGGTGCCGGAGGCCACATCCCAGGCCGCGAGGTACGTGTAGTAGAGGCTCGGGTCGAGGGTGTGGACCAGGGCCCCGGACTGGTGCCAGACCTCCACGTTGTCGTCGGCGGCGCCGACGGTGACGGTGTTGAGCGCCACGCGGGTGTACGCGCCGAGCGCGCTCGCTCCCTCGTACAGCGCGAACTCGATCTGGGCGCCGGCGGGCGCGGTCAGCAGCGCTTCCATCGACGTGGTGGTCGCGGCGACGTCCGGGTCGAACGTGTTGGAGATCGCGTACTCGACCTGGGTCTGTGCGTCCGTCAGCTCGCCCGGGAGGAGCGAGAAGTCGGCGAAGGTCGCCCCATCGCAGTCGTTGTCGGCGTCGTCGCAGAGTTCGACGTTGCCGGGGAAGTTGTTGATGTCGACGTCGTCGCAGTCACCGTCGCACTCGGTCACTCCGTCGAGATCGTCGTCGATCTCTTCAGCGCTCAGGAACGTGTCGCAGTCGTTGTCCTGGCCGTCACAGATCTCGGTGTTGCCCGGGAAGTTGGCGGGGTCGGTGTCGTCGCACTCCGCGCAGGCGATCACGCCGTCGCCGTCTTCGTCGGTCTCGCCCCCGGCGAAGTCGAGCAGGCCATTGCAGTCGTTGTCGGCTTCGTCGCAGACCTCGGTGCCGCCCGGAAGCGACGTGATGTCGTCGTCGTCGCAGTCCAGGCACGAGGCGGAACCGTCGCCGTCGAGGTCGGCACCGCCGACGCCGGCGATCGTGATCGACCAACTGTTCAGCGTGCCCGTGTCGCCGCCCGCGTCGTCAAAGATCGACAGGGTCCAGGTGCCGCCCGCGCCTTCGGCGTCGAAGGCGGACAACGGCTCGGTGGGAGAGAAGGTGCCGGTGAAGGGGGCGGTCTCACCCACGATGCTCGAGGCCGCCTCGTCGTCGAAAATCGTCCCCGTGAAGTCGTCGCCGCCGCCGCCCTCGTCGGCGACGAGCAGGACCTCCGTGCCGGCGGGGGAGATCAGCGTCGCTTCGATGTCCGCGACCCAGGTGTGGGTGAGGTCCAACGCGACGTTGACGTCGCCGATCGTGATGTCGGCCGGGTTCCAGGCGGTCTGAATGGTGAAGCCGGTGCTGGCCGCGGTGTCTTCGGGAATGGCCACGGCGCCGGCGCCCGTCAGGACGAGGGTGATGTCCTCGTCGATGGAGGAGTCGCAGTTGTTGTCGACGTTGTCGCAGACCTCCTCCGCGCCCGGGAAGGTCGTGTCGTCGTTGTCGTCGCAGTCGCCGTCGCACTCGGTGAAGGTGTCGAGGTCGTCGTCGATCTCCTCAGCTCCGAGGAGGGTGTCGCAGTCGTTGTCCTGCCCGTCGCAGATCTCGGCGTTGCCGGGGAAGTTGGCGATGTCGTTGTCGTCGCAGTCGTCGTCGTCGTTGCCCTCGATGCCGTCGGGCCCGCACACCGTCACGCCGTCGCCGTCCACGTCGTCCAAGCACGGATCGACCGCGTCGTCGTCGTCGGTTGCGTCGTCGTCGTCGGTTGCGTCGTCGTCGTCGGTTGCGTCGTCGTCGTCGGTTGCGTCGTCGTCGTCGGTTGCGTCGTCGTCGTCGGTTGCGTCGTCGTCATCGACCGCGTCGTCGTCGTCCGGCGGGGTCGTCGGGCAGCCGGACACTCCGACCGCCAGGAGCGCTGCGACCAGAAGCGCACGGAGCTTCGCCCACCCAAGAGTGTTCACGATCGCCTGCTCAAACAGAGTCGGACTGCCCATCTTGCTCACCCTCGGTCGCGAGCCATGCGTTCCCCCGCCCTCGCCGCGGCGGCAAGGGTACTCGGCCTCGGCGACCGATGGGCGCCGCTCAGATATCATCGGGGCATGGCGACGGCCCTCCTCGTGGCGACACCCCAGATGGTCGATGTGTTCTTCAGCAAGACCGTCGTCTTGTTGTGCGAATACAACGAGGAAGGCGCGATCGGCATCGTCGTGAACCGCCTCACGGGGCTGGACGCGGACAAGGTCCTGGATCAGATGGAAGTGCCCGCCGGCGGCGGCATCGCCGGCCCCGTGCATTGGGGCGGACCGGTCCAGCCCGGCGCGGTGTTTCTCACCTACGCCCGCCCCTCGGCGGCGGACGGCCAGCAGGACGAGGCGGTGTTCGAGGTCGGCGAGACGATCGGCGTCTCCCCCAGCCGGGTCGTCATCGAAGCCGTCGCCGGAGAATCCGAAAACGCCGGCGCGTTCCTGTCGCTGGGCTACGCGGGCTGGGCCCCCGGCCAGCTCGACGGGGAGATCGAGACCGGCTCCTGGATCTACATGGAGGTGGACCAGGAGATGCTGTTCTCGTTGCCCGCGGACGAGCGGTGGCAGCACTGCATCGACAGCCTGGGCGTCGATCCCGCGATGATCTGGATGACGCCGGTCAGCGAGTAGCCCCTCGGGGGATCCCCGGGCAAGTCCTCGGGGATTGGCCGTTACCAACCTCATGACGCCCCGTGGAAGCAGCGTGAACTCCTGAGCCAACAACCGGGACTCGGCCGCATATCCAGCTTGCTTTCCAACCCGCACTCTTGGATACGCCGCACCTCCAGAGGGGCGAGATGGCGGTTCGAGGTGCTCGATGCGGATCAGAATCCAGGTTGTGCTTCCTCTGCTGCTGGCAGTGGGCTGTGCGCCCACCGAGCGTGGCCCGGCGCCGTTTTCGGTGCCCGCACCGAGCGCGAATGCGACCGCCGATCCGTTGCCGTCCGTCGATCCGGCGGGGACGGTGGCGGCCGACGGCACGGCGATCTCCGTCCGCCACGACCCCACCGCGACGTGGGCCTCGGGAGCCCAACCCGTCTACGACGACGCGGCCTACGTCGCCCTCGCGCGCGCCTTGGCGCCGTCGGGTTTCGATCTCGACGGATGTGCCGCGCACCTGCCTGAGGAGCTTCGTTCGCTGGCCGATCCACCGCCGCCGTTTGACCCTTGGGGCGCCGACGAGCTGCGCGACGACCTGATGCTCGGGCTCGGGATATCGAGGTTCCTGGACGGCCTCGACGCGCGCTCCCTCGAAGTCGTCCTCGTGGATCAGCGACTCGACGGCGGCGTGCGTGAGCAGGTGCTGCTCGCCACCGACCCGCTGGTCGGCACGATGCAGTGGCGGCTGCTGTGGCCGGACGTTGGGTCCGCGTCGCTGGCGGCGATCATCGCGCTCCCGGGCCACCCCTCCACCGACGACGCGGCGCAGGAGTTCATCGATCTCGCTCACGGCCGCGACTACCCCCGCAACGGCCGGCTGCTCGCGGTCTCCTCCAACCGGGTGTACGACGCCTGGTACGCCGAGAGCGAGGCCAACGCCTACCTGCTGTGCGCGGGCTCCTCGCTGATGGCGGTCCGCCACTACGAGACCCTCCTGTTGGATCGGTACCTGCGCTACCTGGGCATCGACGACATCGCCCTCGTCGGCCACTCCGGCGGGAGCATCGCCTTGAACGCGCTCGTGCGCTGGGACTGGCGTTGGACCGGTGCGGTCTCCGACATGGAGAGCAACTACGCCTCCGGCCTTCCCTGCGAGCTGGACGAGCCCGGCGGGGCCTGGTGCCTGCTGGACGAGGTCCACCCCCACCTCGCCTCACGGTTCCCGCAGATCAACGACCTCGGCCTCGCCCCCCGGCAGGTGCCCTGATTCCAACAGGAGTATGGCTACCCCCTCGGGGTCGGCCCGGTCCTGGAGTTCCTCGACGATTCGGAGTGACGTCGACTAGCGCTTCAACTGTCGCTGCAGGATGCGCTGCTTGTTGGACGGCAATCGCTCCGCGATCACGGCGACCACGACCGCTTTGACGCCGACGGCGTCCAGCCCCCGGACCGAATTCAAGACCGAGTCCGCACAGTGCTGCAGTCCACACCGGGCGAGTTCATCCACCGTCACCGGGCACCGGATCTCCTCCCGGTGGAGAACCCGCAGGAGCTTCTTGAGATCGTCGATTGTGACTTCGGTCAGACCAGCAGCGGCGTCGAACATGCGGGCCAAGATACGCTGACGACATGCCTGCCACGACTACCGCCCGCGAGATCATGACGGCGGAGGTCTCGACCTTCGGCCCGGACGTTCCCCTGCTGGACGCCGCGCGCACGTTGTTCGACAACCGCTGGGCCGGCGCCCCGGTCCTGGAGCACGGCAAGATCGTCGGCGTGCTGTCGCTGGCTGACGTCATCGCCCAGGAGCGGTCGGTGCATGCCCCGACGCCGATCATCGTGTTCGACGCGCTGCTCTACCTCGGCACGCGTCGGTTCGAGAAGGAGATGAAGAAGATCACCGCGATGACGGTGCGGAACGCGATGACGTCGCCGGCCAAGACCGTCAGCCCCACGACCAAGGTCTCCGAGATCGCCGCGATGATGATCGACGACGGCCTCTCGACGGTTCCAGTGGTCGAAGACGGCGAGCTCGTCGGGCTCGTCGGCCGCCGCGACGTGGTCCGGCTCGTGCTCGGCCGCGACCGGGCCGATTCGGAGCAATAACCGGGTCAGAACCCTCGTAGTGCAGCGAGACCGCGCCCCCTGAGAACGTGGGATACTCCGCGGTCCTTGGGGAGAGGGAGACAATGACCGAGTTCCTGCAGGCCATCGTCGCGTTTCCGACGATTCTGTTCACCATCCCGGTGGGCCTCTCGGTCTTGTACTGGTTCTTCGTCGTGCTCGGCGCGGTCGACATCGACCTCATCCACATCGACGGACTCGAGGGGGCCGCGGAGGCGCTCGACGGCGCGATGGATGCGGGCGCCGAGGCAATCGACGGCGCGCTGGACGCCGGCGCCGAGGCGGCCGAAGCCATCGACTCGGGATTGGACGTCGCCGAAGGGGCAGCTCACTCCGTCACCGGTCCGCTCAAGGCGCTGCTGGGGATGATGAACGCGCTGAACCTGACGTCGGTTCCGCTGACGGTCTCGTTCAGCTTCATGGCGCTGTTCGGCTGGGCCCTCAGCTACGCGGGAATGGCCTACGCGGCCCCCGCGCTGTCGCTCTCTCCGGTCGTGCTCGCCAGCCTCGTGGCGGTGTCCGCCTTCGTGGTCGGCACCGGCATCACGTCGGTCGTCGTCAAGCCCCTGGCCCCGCTGTTCAAGACCGACCTGGCGCGCGACAACTGCTCGCTCATCGGCCTGACTGCGGAGATCACCACCGGCCGCGTCGACGGCGGCTTCGGCCAGGCCGAAGTCAGCGACTCGGGCGACCACATGCTCATCCAGGTGCGCTGCGACCACGCCAGCGGCCTGAGCAAGGGCGACCACGCACTCATCATCGGATTTGATCGCAAGCGGGAGGCGTTCGTAGTCGAGCGCCTCTCCGCAATGAACCTCACGTCGGCTCAAGAAGAAGTCGACGCTCTCGAGCGGGCTGCGCAACCCGTTCGCCAACCACAGAAGGGTTAAACAGACATGCTCCCCATGATCATCAGCTTTGGAGGCATCGCCCTCCTTGTCACCGTCGGCGTCCTCGTCATGGTGGCCCGGTTCTATCGCAAGGTCGATCAGGGCCGCGCGCTCATCGTGAACAAGATGAAAGCGGAACCGGAAGTGACGTTCACCGGCGGCGTCGTGCTGCCCATCATCCACCGCGCAGAGGTCATGGACATCTCGGTCAAGACGATCGAAGTGGACCGCCGCGGCAAGGAAGGCCTCATCTGCCAGGACAACATCCGGGCGGACATCAAGGTGACCTTCTACGTGCGCGTCAACAAGACCAAGGACGACGTCCTCAAGGTCGCGCAGTCCGTCGGCTGCAAGCGCGCCTCCGACCAGGCGACGCTGGAAGAGCTCTTCCTCGCGAAGTTCTCCGAGGCCCTCAAGACGGTCGGCAAGCGCATGGACTTCGTCGAGCTGTACACGCAGCGAGACGACTTCAAGGACCGGATCATCGAGGTCATCGGCCGCGACCTGAACGGCTACTCGCTGGAAGACGGCGCCATCGATTACCTGGAGCAGACGCCCCTGGAGTCGCTGGACAAGCACAACATCCTGGACGCTCAGGGCATTCGGAAGATCACCAAGATCACGACCGAGCAGAACATCCAGACCGAGGAGCGGCTTCAGGAGGAGCGCCAGGAGTTGGTGCGCCTGAAGGTCTCCGCGGACGAGAAGGTCTTCGAGCAGGAGCGCCGCCGCGCTGACGCCGAGGCCAAGAAGGACCGCGAGATCGCCACCGTGCAGGCTCGCGAGCTGGCCGAGACCGAGGTCATCCAGGCCGAAGAGAAGCGCCGCTCCGAGCTGGCGCGCCTCAAGGCCCAGGAGGAGATCGAGGTCCAGGCGCTGAACAAGCAGCGTCAGGTCGAGGTCGCCGACAAGGACCGCGAGCGGGTGGTCGGCATCAAGGCCGAGCAGGTGACGCGCGACCGAGAGTTGGAGCGCATCAGCCGCGAACGTGACGTCGATCTCGGCGACATCGCCAAGGAGAAGGCGGTCGAGGTCGAGAAGAAGGAAATCGCCGAAGTGGTCCGCCAGCGCGTCGCCGTCGACAAGGGCGTCGCCGAGGAGGAGGAGCGCATCAAGGACCTGCGCGTGGTCGCCGAGGCCAAGCGCCTCAAGGACCAGGTCGTCATCGCCGCCGAGGGCGAAGCGGAGCAGGCGCTCATCATGAGCATCAAGGCCGCCGAAGCCGCGGAGAAGTCGGCCGAGCACGCCGCCAAGGAGAAGGTCGTGCTCGCCCAGGCGGACCTGCAGGCCGCGGACATCGAGGCCAAGGCGATGATTCGCATGGCTGAAGGTACGCAGGCTGAGGAAGCCGCCAGCGGGCTGGCCCGTGCCAAGGTCATGGAGGCGCACGCCGCCGCGCTCGAGAAGGAAGGCCTCGCCGAGGCGAAGGTCATCCGCGAGAAGATGGACGCGCAGGCTGAGGGCGAGACCAAGGTCGGCCACGCCGCCGCGGTCGTCACCGAAGAGAAGCTCGCCGCCGAGGCTGCCGGCATCACCGCGAAGGCCGCGGCGATGAAGGAGCTCGAGGGCCAGGGTTGGCAGCACGAGGAGTTCCGCCTCAAGCTCGCCGCCATCAAGGAGCTGCAGCTCGAGGGGCTCAAGATCAAGCAGGCCGTCGCCGAGGCGCAGGCCGAGGTCCTGGGCAAGGCGTTCGGTGAGGCCGACATCAAGATTGTCGGCGGCGACGGAGCCTTCTTCGACAAGTTCATGAAGTCGATGGCCGTCGGCCACGGCGTCGATGGAATGTTCGAGGAGAGCGACACGCTGAGCACCGTCTTCGGCAAGTACCTGCAGGGCGAGGGGGACCTCCCCGGCGACCTCAAGGACATGCTGTCGGGGCTGGACGCGGGCGCGGTTCGTGACCTGAGCCTGGCAGCGCTGGCGGGCAAGGTGGCGGCCGGGGGCGGACTGCCCGAGGTGGTGTCTGACGTCATCGAAGCCACGACGACCCAGGACAGCTAAATGACCAAGGCAGTGGCCCCCGAGGCGGCTGCTGAGGCAGCTGCCGACGACAGCTCGCGTCTGGAAGGCGGCAGCTACGAGGTCATCCGCCAGCGTCTTGCCTCGCAAGGGCAAACGCTGGCGGGCCTGGCCGGCACCCTCAACACCGAGCGTCAGGCGACCTTCGGTGGCACGCAACTGGACGTGGTCGGCAACGAGCGCGTCCGCACCGAGAACAACTGCCAGCCCGTCGACATCGCGGCGGTCGGCGACTACCTGCTCTTTGGCTACAACGTCTTCGTCGGGCTGAAGAAGACCACGTCCGTGGACGACGTCTTCAGCCTCGTGCGGGTGGACGGCCGGGACGGCGAGGGGCTGCACTTCGCCACGGTCGAGGACAAGGACGCCACGTCGTTCCTGCACGACGCGACCTTCATCAAGGATTTCGAAGAGCTCTACCAGTACTACGCCAAGGTGCGGCTGGTCCGGCTCGCGACGACCGAGAGCAAGCTGCTCGCGGTCTTCCGCACCGGGGAGACGCTGGATGACGAGAAGGTCTTCCGGTGGGCGATCGACGCCCGCGGGGGCGCGACCTACCTGGACAACCGGGGCGAGCGCGACAACACCTTCCCGCCCCGCCACGACTTCGAGTGGACGCCGACCTCACGGTCCGACCACATCCTGGGCCGCCACGCGCACGTGTCGATCCTGGACGAGGTGTTCGTCGAGACCATCGGCGGCGACCTCACCATCAAGGTCGAGGACAACACGGAGGACGGGCACGGCGTCTACCGGGAGCCGGTCGACGACCCGAACCAGAGCCTCGACGACGCCGAGATCAGCTTCTGCAAGCTGGGTGCGCTCATCCTGCTGCGGATCCTCCCCTACAAGGAGACCCAGGTCCGCTACTTCGTGTTCAACACGAGGACCAAGCAGGTGGTGCGGGCGGACGCCATCGGGGTCAGCTGCGTGCAGCTCCCGGAGGACCACGGGATCGTCTTCCCCGGCGGCTACGTGCTGCAGACGGGCGACACCAAGCTGTTCGGCGAAGAGGTCGAGGGCATGCAGTTCGTCCGCCGGATTGCGGCACCGAACGGCGAGGACGTGCTCTTCGTGTTCGTGCGCCGCACCGACGGCCTGTACGTGCTCCTGCCGTACAACCTCATCCGCAAGGAGGTCGCCACCGCGATCCGGGCGCACGGCTACAGCCTGTTCGAAGACGGAAGCCTGGTCGTCTTCCGGGCCGACTCGGACGAACCCGCGCGGGTGCATCCGATGCAGCTGTGGGCGACGCCGTTCGCCAGCGCCGAGCACCACGCCGCCCAGCCGCAGCAGGGCGGAGAGCTGGGACGCATCGGCAACGCCGATCTCGTGCGCGGGATCTCGGATGCCTACACGCTCATCCGGCTGATCGACGAGCCGTCCCCGACCCGCGAGGTCTACGAGGGCATCGTCAGCAACGCCGAGCGGATCATCGACAGCTACTACTGGCTGGGCGAGTCTGAGGTCGGCGACCTGAAGTCGACGATCGTCACGATCCGCACGACGTCTGAGCTCATCATCGACGAGTTCGAGAAGGTCCAGGCGCTCCGCCGCCAAGCCCGCAAGGCGCTGTCCGAGGCGACCGCGGAGACCAAGCTGCTCGTCGGCAGCTTCCGCCCGAAGGACTTCCGGTCGGTCGACGAGTTCATGGCCGCGATGACGCAGTTGCGGAACCAGCGCGGTCACCTGATCACGCTCCAGGACGTTCGCTTCATCGACCACGCCGCGCTGACGGCGCTCGAGGACTCGGTCAAGGAGGCCTTCGACGACGTCTCCGCCGTGTGCGTCGAGTTCCTCCTCGAAGGCGAAGCCCTCAAGCCGCTGACCGACCAGATCGACGCGCTCCTGGCGCAGGTCGAGGCCGCCAAGAAGCTGACTGAGTTCGCGCCGCTGCTCGAGGAGCAGGATCGGCTCGCGGGCGGGCTCGACCTCATGTCCGAGGTCATTGCCGGGCTGCAGGTGGACGACGCCACCGCCCGCGCGGGGATCCTGGAGGCCATCGGCGAGGTGTTCGCGCACCTGAACCGGGTGCGCGCCATCCTCCAGCGCCGCCGCAAGGACATCGGCGCCCACGAGGCGAAGGCCGACTTCGCGGCCCAGTTCAAGCTCCTGGGGCAGTCGGTCAGCTCGGCCGTGGCCCTGGCGGAGACGCCCGAGCAGTGCGACGACGCGCTGTCGCGGCTGATGCTCCAGCTGGAGGAGCTGGAGGCGCGGTTCGGGGAGTACGACGAGTACCTGCCCCAGCTGGCGTCCAAGCGGGACGAGATCTACGCCGCCCTGGAGGCGCGCAAGCAGACGCTGCTGGACCAGCGGGGACGTCGCGTCGACAACATGCAGACGGCGGCGGGGCGGATCCTCCAGGGGCTCCAGCGCCGCGCCAAGACGTTCAAGGCAGAGGACGAGCTCAACGCCTGGTTCGCGTCCGACGCGATGGTGCACAAGCTCCGGTCCGTCGCCGAGGAGCTCGGCTCGATCGGCGAGGGGGTCAAGAGCGAGGAGATCCTCGGGCGGCTGCAGTCGGCCAAGCAGGACGCGCTGCGGGGACTGCGGGATCGGCTCGACCTGTTCGAGGACGGCGACTCGATCATCAAGCTGGGGCGGCACCGGTTCGCGGTGAACACCCAGCCGCTGGAGCTGACGATGCTCCCGCGCGACGGATCGATGACGGTGCACCTCACCGGCACCGACTTCTACGAGACGCTCGACGACGACCGGGTCAACGGCTTCAAGGACTGCTGGCCGCAGCTGGTGGTGTCCGAGACCCCCGACGTCTACCGGGGCGAGTACCTCGCATCGACCATGCTGGCGGCCGCCGAGGCGGGGCGCGAGGGCCTCACGATGGCCGCGCTGTCCACCGAAGAGTCTCTGTTGGCGACGATCCGGGAGTACACCTCGGAGCGCTTCCAGGAGGGGTACGAGCGGGGCGTGCACGACGTCGACGCGGAGAAGATCCTCCGGGCCGTCGTCAGCCTCCAGCAGACCGCCGGACTGCTCCGCTTCCCCCGCGTGCCGAGGGCCGCCGCGCTCCTGTACTGGGGCTGGTGCAGCGACGGCGACGCGATGACGCGGCTGGGTCGGCGGGCGCGAAGCCTGGGCCGGCTGCGCGAGGCGTTGAACAACCCCGGTCCGCTGCGTGCGTTGGCCGACGAGACGGCCGATGTGTTGGCCGAGTGGCTCCCCACGGCGGGGCTCGAGTTGGATGAGGTGGACGTCGCGATGGCGGCCCGGTACCTCGTCGAAGAGCTGGTCGCGTCCAAGCCGCGGTTCACGGTCGCGGCGGAGGCGGATGCGCTTCGCCAGGCGGTCCGTCGGGAGCTCGATGATCACGCCGCCCGCGACGGCTTCGAGGCCGATCTGGCGGCGCTGTCGGACAACCCCGTCGAGCGTTTGGCGCTGGCGCGGGCCTGGTTCGAGGCCGTGGGCGACGACGCCGACGTGGCCCTTGGAGCCGCGGTGGCGCTGCTGACGGAGAAGGACGTGCCGCAGGAGGTCAGCTCCGCTTCGACGTCCCGCGAACTGACCGACATGCTGGGGCAGCATCCGAGGCTGGGCGAGGGGAAGCTGGAAGTCCGGTTGGACGAGTTCCTGGGTCGGCTGACGTGGTTCGCCGACGAGCGGGTGCCCCGGTTCGAGGCGTGGCGGAAGCTCCGCGTCGGCATCCTCACGGAGCAGCGTGAGCGGCTGCGCATCGACGAGTTCATGCCCAAGGTGATGAGCGCGTTCGTGCGGAACAAGCTGATCAACGACGCCTACCTGCCGATCGTCGGCGACAACCTGGCCAAGCAGCTGGGCGCCGCGGGCGCGGGCCGCCGCACCGACCAGATGGGTCTGCTGCTGCTGGTGAGTCCTCCCGGCTACGGCAAGACGACGCTGATGGAGTACGTCGCCAACCGGCTCGGGCTGGTCTTCATGAAGGTCAACGGACCGGCGCTGGGGCACGACGTGCACAGCCTCGATCCGGCCGAGGCGCCCAATGCCACCGCCCGCCAGGAGGTCGACAAGATCAACCTCGCCCTGGAGATGGGCAACAACGTGATGATCTACCTGGACGACATCCAGCACACGCATCCGGAGCTGCTCCAGAAGTTCATCTCGCTGTGCGACGCGACGCGGCGGATCGAGGGCGTCTGGAAGGGCAAGACCCGGACCTACGACCTGCGCGGCAAGAAGGTCTGCGTGGTGATGGCGGGCAACCCGTACACCGAGTCCGGCGACAAGTTCCAGATCCCGGACATGCTCGCCAACCGCGCCGACACCTACAACCTGGGCGACATCCTCAGCGGGCAGGACGACATCTTCGCGCTCTCGTACATCGAGAACGCGCTGACCAGCTCCGAGGTGCTCCAGCCGGTGGCCGCGCGCGGCCTTGACGACATCTACAAGCTGCTGCGGATGGCCGACGGGCAGGAGGTTCCCGCCTCCGAGCTGGGCCACGACTACAGCGCCGTCGAGCTGGGCGAGATCACCGCCGTGCTCAAGCGCATGCGCCAGGTGCAGAAGGTGGTGCTGCAGGTGAACCAGCAGTACATCGCCTCGGCCGCGCAGGAGGACGCCTACCGCACGGAGCCGCCGTTCAAGCTTCAGGGCAGCTACCGCAACATGAACAAGATGGTCGAGAAGATCGTCGCGGCGATGAACGACGCCGAAGTCGAGGCGCTGATCGACGACCACTACGTCGGCGAGGCGCAGACGCTCACGACCGGGGCCGAGGCGAACCTGCTGAAGCTGTACGAGATGCTCGGGAAGCTCGACGACGAGGCGGTCAGCCGCTGGGACGGCATCCGCAAGGAGTTCGCCCGCCGCAAGATGATGGGCTCGGGGGAGGACGACCCGGTGGCCCGCGTCACGGGCGTGCTCGGCGCGCTGGAGCAGCGGATGGAGGGCATCCAGGAGGTGCTCCGTGAAGGCGCCACCGGCGACCTCGGCGCGGAGCTGCACGAGGTCGTGAAGGAGCTGACGATGGTGCGCGAGGCGGTCGCGGACCCGGGCGGCAACGACAAGCTGATCCAGACGCTGACGGCGATGAGCAAGAAGCTTGGCGGCATCGGCAAGGTGCTGATGGACAGCAGCGACGAGGAGCGGCTGGACGCCCGCATCTACGGCGTCGGCGAGGAGATCGCCGGCGTGCGCAAGGCGTTGGACGCGGCTACTTCGGGGCTGGCGTCGCTGAACCTGCTGGAGTGGCTGGCACCGGAGCTGACCAAGATCGAGACCGCGTCGGATGTCGGCCGGTTGCAGCGCGAAGTGCTGATGCAGGCGCAAGAAGCGCTGGTCGCGGGCAAGGACGGCGTGCTGCCGCCGCTGGGCTCACGCGACACGGTGCTGGCGGGCACGCTGCCGGTGATTCAGGAGCTGTTCGTGCACATCTCCGAGTCGACGCAGGAGACGATGTCGGACGTGGCGTGGACCGAGCTGATGGATCAGCTACGGGCGCACGTGGCGGTGGCCGTCACCCGGTTGGCCCGGGTCGACCAGGAGGTCGACGCAACCGAGAGTTGACCGCGCGGTCGCGGCCTCGCTACCGTCGCCCGGCCTCTGGAGGGAGCACCCTGGAGGTTGTGTGCGTTCGACTCCTTCGTTCCTGTTCTTGCTGGTTGTCCTCTTCGCCGCGTCCGGCTGCTACGGCCCGTGGGGCGAGCCGCCCGCGGACAAGGTCGCTGCCGATCCCGTGGACGAAGTCGCCACCGAGGGCGGCGGCAGCGGCGCCTACGGCCACGGTGCCCCCTGCGACAGCGACGAGGTCCTGGACTGCGCCGGCAACTGCGCGCCGGCCAACTGGGTCGACGACGGCTACTGCGACGACGGCTCGTACCAGTACGACGGCCACGCGATCTTCCTGGACTGCCCCGCCTACGACTGGGACGGCGGGGACTGCCCTGTCGGTGACGATCCCGGGGACGACGACGACGAGGAGCCGGCGGAGCCCCCGTGGGCCGACGATTGCGGTGAGAACAGCAATGACCTGCTGCCCCAGGCGACGCCGATCGCGGCCGTCGACGGCCAGACCTACGACGCCCAGATCTGCGCCGGCGACATCGACGTCTTCTCCCTGAACGTGCCCGCGGGGGCTTGGGCCAGCGTCGAGATCGACATCGACGGCTCCGGTTCAGGCTCCTCGGACCTGGACCTGTACGAGCTCGCCGGCGACGGGCAAGCCTCATTCCAGAACAGCTACACGACGTACGGCTACGAGCGGGTCGCGGTTCGGAACCCGACCTCGACCGACCGCCTCCACTGGTTCCAGGTGCGCGGGTACGAAGGCGCCACGGCGTCGTACGAGCTGGTCGTGCAGACCTCGCCGTTCCACGACGGCCGGGAGTGCGACGGCTTCTACGAGGACTCCCCCGCCGAGGGCGGCCCCTGCAACGAGATCCTGCAGTTCCCCCGCTCCAACGGCACGTTCGAGGGCTCCTACCCCGAGCACAAGGCGGCCTGGAGCTCCGTGCGTCGCGAGGTCGCCTACGTCATCCGTTGGGCCGCGGACGAAGTGGCAGACGAGTTCCCCGGCACCACCCCGCTGGGGCTGCTCGACATGAGCGAGAAGGACGGCTCGACCCCGGGCACAGGCTCCGGAGACCTCCGGCACCCCTCCGGCACCCACGTCAACGGCAACGACATGGACGTCGCCTACTACCAAACCGACGGCGCCAACAACGGCGACATCGTCTGCCCGTCGCACAACGGCCAGTTCTGCACCGGCGAGGCCTCGATCCTGGACGCGGAGCGCACCGCCTACTTCCTCGCCCAGCTCTTGCTCCACCCCGAAGTCCGCGTCATCGGCGTGGACCCCGTCGTCGCCGAGGACGTGCTGGAGGCGGCCGACGGCCTGTACGCTGCCGACCGAATCTCCAGCTACCAGCGCAATCGCATGGACTCGAAGCTGGCCTACGGCAACGGCTGGCCGTTCCACCACCACCACCTCCACTTCAGCTGGAACTGGGAGGGCGGCTGGTCCGTGGACGGGGAGGCCATTCCGAACGGGTGCCTGGAGTCGGCCAGTGTGGTGGAAGCGTTCCGAAGCAAGGCGCCGGCGCTGCCCCTGGTGGAGGCGTTCCCGGGCTAGTCGTCGTCCTCGGACTCACAGATGAAGTAGATCTGCGTGCCGTACCAGTTGTCGAGGTCGCAATCGAGGTCGTTCCAGTTGCCGCTGTTGTTGTACAGGTGCACGCAGTCCTCGCCCCCCCAGCTGTTGTCCGGCTGGCCACCGTTCCAGTTGGTGTAGGTCGACGAGCTTCCGCTGTCCCACTCGAACGAGCCCTCGTTGTCCAGATCGTTGTATCCGATCCACCACCAGCGGTTGTTGGCGTAGCCGTTGGCCACGCCCTCGACCCAGGACTGCTCGGGGCCGTCGTCGATGGTGACGAGGGAGTAGTTGTCCTCGTCGTCGCAGAACTCCTGGCCCTCGTCCCAGGTCGAGACGTCCTCGCAGAACAGGTAGCCGTGGCCGTTGTACGTCTCGAAGTTGCAGGGGCACACCGCCGATGAGTCGACGTTGCCGTCGCAGTCGTCGTCGACGCCATTGCACTCCTCGGTGGCGCCGGGGTTGATGTCGTCGTCGTCGTCGTCGCAGTCCGTGGCGTCCAGCACGGTGTCCGACGGGGCGAAGCAGGCGACGGTGGCGACGGCGGCGTCGCCCCATCCGGCGTCGTCGGCGTCGGCGTACCAGGTCGGGGCGTTGGGCCCGTCGTCCTCGAGGGTGGCGGGGTCGCAGTCGTTGTCGAGGGTGTCGCAGAGCTCGGAGGCACCGGGGTAGATGGTGTCGTCGCCGTCGTCGCAGTCGCCCTCGCAGACCGAGATGCCGTCCAGGTCGCCGTCGACCTCGTCCGTGCCGGGGGCGCCGGAGCAGTCGTTGTCGACGCCGTCGCACAGCTCGGGGGCGCCCGGGTACGTCGTCGCGACCGCGTCGTCGCAGTCCCCGTCGCAGACCAGGACGGTGTCGCCGTCGACGTCGACCTCGTCCGCCTCGGGGGCGCCGGAGCAGTCGTTGTCCAGTTCGTCGCAGAGCTCCGGGGCGGCGGGGTAGATGGTGTTGTCGGCGTCGTTGCAGTCGCCGGCGCAGACGAGGGAGCCATCCCCATCGACGTCGACCTCGTCCGCTCCGAAGAAGCCGTCGCAGTCGTTGTCGACGCCGTCGCAGAGATCGGGGGCGCCGGGGTAGACCGTCGGGTCCTCGTCGTTGCAGTCGAGGTCCTCGGGGGACCCGTCGCCGTCTCCGTCGATCGGGGCGGCATCGTCGTCGTCGGGTGCGATGTCATCGTCGTCGGGTGCGATGTCGTCGTCGTCAGGTGCGATGTCGTCGTCGTCGCCGGCCGAGTCGTCATCGTCGGTGGAGGCATCGTCGTCGTCGGTGGCGTCGTCGCTGTCGATGACGTCGTCGCTGTCGATGACGTCGTCGAAGACGATGGAGGCCGACAAGGGCACATCCAAGCCTCCCTCGTCCCAGGTTGCCGTGACCGCGCCCTGGGTCGGTCCGACCTCCTCGGCCTTCAACTGCACCACGACGGGCACCGCGACGTCCTGCGGGAGCTTCACGTCGCGGACCGAGACTACGTCCCAACCCCCGGACGCTCCCTGCACCGTCAGCACCGCGGTTCGCTCCGGTCCGCGGTTGATGAAGTACACCGTGGCGTACTCGCTCGTGCCCAGGGGGACCTCGCCGAAGTCGACCTCGCCGGGGTCGGCCTCCACCCCCAGGACCGTGCAGCCGCCCATCAGCAGAGACAACAGGAGCAGGATGGACTTCCGGTACATGCCAGGAAGGCTACCCGCCGATCCGCAGACCGACAACTGACGTGGTGGGCCCGGGTGGGCACCGGGTGCGAGATCCAACGGGTCAGCTGCGGGACGCTTTTGACCGCCGTTTTGACCAGAACGGGTCAGCGCTGACCCGTTTCTTCGATCGACCCTCCCGAAACGTTGTGCGTCGCCTCGAGTCGGGTGGCATCCAAGTTGCATCCAACTCAGCCATGGCTGACCTATCGAGTGAGCACCTGCTTGGCTCGTCTGCTCAGGTCGACGGTCGCTACAGCATTCATTGGGTGCTTGGCCGGGGGGGCTCGGCCACGGTGTACGAGGCGCACGATCAATTCCTCGACCAGCGAGTCGCGCTGAAGCTGTTGCACAGCACGCCATCCTCCAGTCTGGATGCGGACCGACTCCGTCAAGAGATCCGGATCGCCCGCAGCATTCGCCATCTGAATGTGGTGCGCATCGAGGACTCCGGCGCCTGGCTTGGCCGGCCCTACTACACGATGGAATTGATCGAGGGTGCGCCGCTGCAGTACAGCATCCCTACGGGGGAGGCGGCTGCGCTCGGGTTTGTCGCCAGCGCCGCGCGAGGCCTGGGGGCCGTACACCGGGCCGGCGTGCTGCACCGCGACATCAAGCCCGCCAACCTCCAGGTCACTCCGCGAGGGCGCGTCATCGTCATGGACTTCGGGTCCGCCCGCTGCGACGAACTCGACCTCGTCAAGACGGCCGCCCACAAGGTCGTCGGCACGCTCCGCTACATGAGCCCCGAGCGCCTCAAGGGACGGCGTTTCGAGTGCGCCGGCAGCGACCTGTGGAGCCTGGGCATCGTGCTTCTGGAGCTCCTGACCGGGGTCCCGGTGTTCGAGGGCGATACGCCGCTGGAGATCATGTCGAGCATCCAGGTCGCCCAGGTTCGCCATCTGGAGTCTCGCCTGTCCGGCCTCACCGACCCGACCAAGGACCTCGTTCGCGCGCTGCTGCAGCGTGATCCGGAGGCGCGCCCGAGCGCCGACCGGGCTGCGGAGCTGGCTTCGGCCGCGGGCGGGGCGATCGAACTGCAGGGGTGCCACGCCATCGGGGGGTAACCTTCCGCTCATGCGGTTCGCGCTCTCGTTCCTCCTCGCCCTCTCCGCCTGCGCTCCTGTCGAGCCTGCGAATGACGATGACGCTCCCCCGGCGGGCTGGTCCGACGCGGCCGATCTTCTCGCCCCCTTGCAGGAGCAGGCGGTCCTGCGGTGGGGGGGCGAGATCGTCATCCTCGGCGGGTTCGACGAGGCGGCGGCATCCGTCGCGCGGGCCGAGGCCTACGACCCCGAGACCGACAGCTGGCGCGCGCTCCCGGACATGGACGTGCCCGCACACCACGTCGCCGCGACCGTCTTCGATGACGCCCTCTATATCTTTGGGGGAAACCTCGGGTTCGACTTCGAGCCCCTGCCGTTCGTCTCCCGTCTGTTCGTCGGCGGTGACGCCTGGGGCGACGCCAGCGGCATGCCCGTGGGCCGCGAGCGGGGCTCCATGGTGATCGGCGTGCTCGACGGACGCATCCACCTCGTGGGGGGGCTGGGGGTGTCGGGAGTCAGCGACATGCACGACGCCTACGACCCTGTCACCGACCAGTGGGAGGTGCTGGCGCCCCTGCCCCAGCCCACCGACCACGCCGCCGGCGGGACCGTCGGAGGCAGCCTCGTCGTGGCGGGAGGCCGCTCCGGGTCCGCCGGGTCCCACCACGCCGACACCTGGATCTACGACGCCGTCGCCGACGCGTGGGGGGCGGGACCGGCGATGCCGACGAGCCGGGTCGGGGCCGCGGGTGCGGTCGTCGGGGGAGAGCTGTTCGTGCTGGGCGGGGAAGGCCATCCCGAGCAGGAAGATGGGGTCTACGAGGAGGTCGAGGCGTGGGACGTCGCGGCGGGGACGTGGCGCACGCTGGAGCCCCTGCCGGTCCCCGTGCACGGCTCCGGGGCGGCCGAGGCGGGCGGGATCATCTACGTGCCTGGGGGGGCGCCGAAGGAAGCCTTTGGTCCTCCGTTCACCCTGCACCAGGCGCTGCGGCTCTGAGTCAGGTCAGCCTTCGATGGACGAGAAGAACTGAGCCGCCTTCGCCGCCGGGCGAGCCATCAGGGGCCGCAGGTAGCCGGCCACGTCGTCGATCGACAGCAGCTCCGCGCCGATGGCGAGGCGCAGCGAGTAGCCCGCCTCGATGTCGGCCAGGGTCATCCGGCCGCCCACGAGGAAGCCTTCGCTCGGCAGCTCGGAGACCATGATCGGAAGCTGGTGCCTGAGGCGAGGCTCCGTGGTCTCTCGGAACACGGGGGCGACCGCCCCGAAGCCCGCCACGACGTACTCCACGAGGCGGCTCTCCAGGGTCTCGGCGAACAGCGCGACCCACCGGAGGTAGGCGTAGCGGTCCGGCTCTCCCGGGGCGATCACGAGGCCCGATTCGGGGTGCTGCTCCGCGAGCCAGGTGCAGGTCGCGGTCGACTCGGTGAGGGTCTCCCCCCGCCACTGAGCCGTCGGGACCATGCCGTAGGGGTTCAGGTCCGTGTACGGCGGCTTGCGGTGCTCGCCAAAGCCAAGCTTGTGCTCTTGGATGGGCAAGCCGAGTTCGTGGCAGAGCCACCGCACTTTGCTGCTGCGATCGCCGACGCCGAAGCCGTAGAGGTCGAGCGTGTCCATCACGACGCGGGCGCCCGCTGCACCGTCACGATGCCGGTGCGATCGTCGCCGCCGAGGTTGGCGCAGACGCCGACCTGGGGGCTGCTGGACAGCTGGTAGGCGCCGGCTTTGCCCGCGAGCTGGCGGTGGATTTCGAGGATCTGCTTCACGCCGGTTGCTCCAATAGGGTGCCCGAAGCCGAGCAGGTCGCCGCCGGTGTTGACCGGGACGCGCCCACCCAACTCCGTCGCGCCGTCTTTCATCAGCGCCGGAGCGCCGCCCGCGTCCGCGAGGCCGAGCGCTTCGACCTGCTGCAGCTCGCTGATGGAGAAGCAGTCGTGGAGCTCGACCACGTCGATGTCCCCTGGGTCGATGGCCGCGTGGCCGTACGCCTCGGCGGCCGCATCGGCCATGTTCGACATGCGCGTCGGGTCCGTCTCGGCGCCGAGGGCGCGCACGCTCCAGCCGTAGCCGGTCAACTCCGTGCAGTCCGCGGGGCTCTTGCCGAGGCGCTTCAGTCCGTCCTCGGTGGCGAGGATCACGGCGCTGGCGCCGTCGGTGAACGCGGTGCAGTCGTGCAGCTTCATGTGCGGCCGCAGCGCTTCGTCCTCGAGGAACACGTAGTTGTGGTCGTCGACCGTCATCGCCTGCTCGAGGCTGACGTCCAGGCTCTGGTTCAGCGCCTGGGGGTTCCGCGATGCGTTGGCGTACGCCTTGGCGACGACCCGGGCGAGCGCCTCGTCGGTGGCCCCGAACGCCTCCTTGTAGGCCTTGGCGCGACGTCCGAAGAGGAAGGGGAAGAGGAACTGGCTGAAGTCGCGCTGCTTGTCCCAGTGGGCGGCCAGGGCCATGTGGTCCACGCCCTCCTTGCCGGGACGGTTCGTCTCGACCTCTACGCCGACGGCGAGGGTGACGTCGACGCCCGCCTGCATCGCTTCGACGCACGAGATGACGGCTGCGGAGCCGGAGGCGCAGGCCGGTTCGACCCGCAGGAACGGCTTGCCGTCGAACGCCGGGTCGACCGCCGCGAACATCGAGCCGAGGTGGCCCTGCCGGCAGAAGCACTCGGCGAGGAAGTTGCTGACCACGCCGCGATCGATCTCGCCCGCGTCCACGCCCGTGGCAGTCAGCGCACCGTGTACGGCCTCCCCAAGGTGGTCCTCCAACCCCGGGTTGGTGCGGGTGCCGTAGTCGGGGTGGCGGCGGTGGACAAATTCCGGTCGGCCGCGACCCATGTAGGTCGTGTGGGCGCCGCCCAGGATGAAGACGCGACGGTTGGGCTTCATCGGTTCAAGCCTCCAGGGGGCGGGCATGGAGTTCGTTGTCACCGAGTGGGTCGAGACGCCCAACGGCATGGAGGCACCCACTCCGTCCCCGCGGATGGAGACTGGTCCCACACCCCCGGGGGGACGCTCGATCTCGAGCGATCCGGGCTCCTCGTCCGCGTCCGGGACGCGCTGCCCCCAGGCAAGTTCGTCTCGCTGATCGCGCGGTTCGAGGACGGTGAAGCGATCCCCGCCGTAACCCGGGCCGGGCGCGACGCCGAGGGCCCCGTTGCCGGCCTCACCGCGGTGGTTCTGAAGCGCAAGGGCTGGATCGGTCACACCTGGAACGTCGAACAGGGCCGCTTCGAACCGGGTCGGTCGGTGGGGGACCTTCGGGCCTGGCGAGCGCTCGCCCGCCGGCTCGGGAAGGCCGGCCCCCTGCCTCCACGCGTGGACCTCGCCCTTCGCCGGGCCGAGGCTGCGGTTGGACCCACGGGGCCGGTCGCCGCGTCGGAGCTGACCGACCTCGCGCTGAAGCTGCTCTCGGCCCAGGCCGCTGAGTTGGGCCGGATCGATGATCGCCTGCTGCTCGCCGAGTTCCATGAACGGGAGGGGCGATTCGAGGCTGCGATCGAGCTGCTCCAGAGCGTTCGAGACGAGGTCGGTGGGTCGGTGGAGCTGGACCTGAAGCTCGCCTCCGCCCTGGCCTACGCAGGCCGTCGGGAGCAGGCGCTGCATATGCTCCAGGCTCCCCTCGAGGCGGGCAATCAGGCGACCCTCATGCTCTGCACCCAGATCGTCGGTTCCGACCCCGCCGCCTGCGGGCCATAGCCGCTGGCGCGCTGGGAGGAGGTGATCGGCGGCCGACGGGCCTCCCTCACGGGGTCGAGACCGACGGCCTGACCCAGCACGACTTGATGACGTCCTGGAGCCTCGGCTCGGACAGCAGGAAGTCGCCGGTGCGGACCTCGCCGGGGGACCACTTCCACAGGTACGCGCCCCGAATCGACGGCTCCGCGTCCACCGTCCGCAGCGCCACCGCGAGCGACCGCTGCTGGATGTCTTCGGCGTGCTCGCCCCCCTGTCGGTACTTCCACGGCTCGTACGGCGCCTTGGCGCTGCGGTTGTAGCCGAACTCCGTCAGCAGCACGGGCTTGCCCGTCTTGGTCGAGAACCGGGACAGTCCGCCGGCGATCTTCGTCCAGCCTTCCTCCAGCGCCGCGTCCGTCGGTTCCGTCCCGGCGCTGAGCACGGGGAAGTAGCCCTGGATCCCGACGTAGTCGAGGGCGTCCCAGAACGGGGTCGCTTCGTAGGAGTCCCAGTTGGCCGCGTAGGTCAGGGGGCCGTCGTAGTGGCCGCGCATGTCGGTGATGAGCGCGCGCCAGCGGTCCTCGTGGCGGGTCAGCCGGTCCAGCTCAGTGCCCACCACGAGCACGTCCGCGCCGGCCGCGATCTGGGCCATGTCCACCATCCAGGCGTGGTACGAGCCCCAGAATCGGTCGAGCTCCTCGGCCGCCTGGAAGTCGACGTCGCCGCGCCACGAGAAGCTGCTCCCCCAGTAGGCGAGGTGGGGCTTGATCATGATGGTCATGCCGAGCCGATGCGCCTCGGCGATGGGTCGCGTGATCCAGACTGGGGGGTGGGCGGGGTCCTGGCCGCGGACCACCAGCGTGCCGTCGTCGCGCACCGCCGCGTAGGGGTGGATGGCGACCGAGTCGACGCCCAGGGACTTGAGATGGACCATCGTGTCCACCATCGCGTCGCTGCCCCACTCCCAGCCCCACGTCGGGCAGGACACGGTCATCCCCTGAAACGTGGACGGGGTCGGGTCCCGAGGCACTTCGGGACCCGACCCACCCACCAGGCAGAGCCCGGCGACGATGGCGGCGGCGATTTGGAGTGAGGACTTCACGCCGCCATCGAACTTGCCACATCGATCAGTCGGTCACCTCCTCAGTCTGCAGGGCGAACCAATCGACATCGTCGACGCGTACGAAGATGCCGTCGGAGTTCCAGATGAGCGGAGAGATGCTCTCGGGGTCGTCGTGGGGGCCGCACTTGGCCTCTTCGGCCTGGGGCAGGAACAAGCCGGCGTTGGCGGTGCTGGCCAGCAGGGTCCCGTCGATGTCGCCCGCGTAGGAGGAGTAGACGATGGCCATGTGGGGGTCGTCGGGGGAGGTCAGCACGCACTCGGTGCCGCCGCCAATGGGCGCGTCGATGAAGCGCGCGACGAGGTCGGCGTCCTCGAGGGTGGAGACTCGCACCCCCTGGGCGTCGAGATCGGCTTTCACGTTCGCGACCCGGCCCTTCAGTTCGATGGTGTCGTCGCGGAGCTGATCGAAGTCGGCGTCGTGGTCGTGGACGCGGGCCGCGAGGGCCCCCTGCTCGGCCTGTAGGTCGTCCAGGCGGGACTGGTTCTCGTGCACCCGCTCGCCGATGGCCATGCGGATGTCGTCGGCCACGTCCATGGCGTCCTCCATCGCGTCGTTGCGGTCCTGAAGCGCGGCGACCGCGTCCTCGAGGGCGGCGATGGCGGCGTCGGCGTCGCTGGGCAGGGTGGGGTCCGGGGTGACGAAGCCGTCGACTCGTTCGGCGGGCCGCTCCAGGTTGATGGGTTCGACCTCGGCGCGGCGGCTTTCGGATTCCTCGCAGCCGGTCAGGGCGAAGGTGGAGACGATCAGGGCGGTCAGCAGGGGGGCGGTGCGGAACATGGCTCAGTCCTCCGAGAGCGGAAGTTCATTGCTCTCGAACCCCCCGACGAAAAAACTCCCAGGGTAGTCTCATTTTTCTTCGATCTTTTTTCGTGATAGGACCCCTGATCGGGGGACAGAGAGGCATTCATGAAGCGCAGGGATTTCCTCACCGGAGCCGCCGGAGCGGCCGCGGGCATCACGCTGACGGCCGGTTGCGGCGGCGGCGAGCCGGCTCAATCCGAAGGACCGGCGGTCCACACCACCAAGAAGGTGCGGTGGCGCTGCGCCTCCTCGTTCCCCCGGGGACTGGACACGATCTACGGCGCCGCCGAGGTGCTCGCGGAGCGGGTGGCGGCGATGTCGGGGGGCAACTTCGAGATTCGGGTCTACCCCGCCGGCGAGCTCGTCCCCGGCACGCAGGTGCTGGACGGGGTGCAGTCCAAGACGGTGCAGATGGGGCAGACCGCCTCGTACTACTACCTGGGCAAGAACCCGGCGCTGGCGTTCGACACGTGCGTGCCGTTCGGCATGAACTCGCGGCAGCAGACCGCCTGGCTGCACGAGGGCGGAGGGCTGGAGCTGCTCCGGCCGCTGTTCTCGGACTTCGGGATCATCAACTTCCCCGCGGGCAACACGGGCGCGCAGATGGGGGGCTGGTTCAAGCGCGAGATCGGCTCTGTGGATGACTTGCAGGGGCTGAAGATCCGCATCCCCGGGCTCGGCGGGAGCGTGATGAGCGCGTTGGGGGCGACGGTCCAGCTGCTGGCGGGCGGGGACATCTACCCGGCGCTGGAGCGGGGCGCGATCGACGCCACCGAGTGGGTCGGACCCTACGACGACCACAAGCTCGGCTTCCACAAGGTCGCCAAGCTCTACTACTACCCGGGCTGGTGGGAGCCGGGACCGTCGCTGTCGTACTACGTGAACCAGGAGGCGTGGGCCGAGCTGCCGGCGGCGTACCAAGAGATCTTCCGGGCCGCGGCGATGCAGTCGGCGACGACCATGCAGACGCGCTACGACGCCAAGAACCCGATCGCCCTGGCGCAGCTGCTGGAGGCCGGGGTCACGCTCAAGCCGTTCGCGCCCGACATCATGGCGGCGGCGCGCGATGCGTCCGCGCAGATCCTCGCGGAGAACGCGGCGAAGGATTCGACCTACAAGACCGTCCATGAGGCGTGGTCGAAGTTCCGCACCGATTCCTTCCGCTGGTGGGGTACCGCCGAGCTGGCCTACGCGCAGTTCGCGTTCGGTTCGTGATCGCGAGGTTCGCCGCCGCCGCGCTTGCCGCCCTGCTCCTGGCCCCGGCCCCCGCGCTCGCGGCGGCGCCGTTCTACGACAACGCGGTGGTCCGCTTTCCCAAGGTCCGCAAGGACCGCATGGACCTGTACCGGCGCTCCGTCGTGGCGAGCCTCGCGCGCGGGCGCATCCGATCGGTGTCGCTGGTCCGGGACGGAAAGACGAAGAAGCTCGCGAGGCGGGGCGACGGGGTGAAGAAGCTCAAGCCGGTGCCGTTGGCCGGGATCGCGGCGATCGCCTACACCGGCGGGCAGCGCTTTCGGGGCAGTGAGCTCGACCTGCTGGTGACGGTCGGGTCGGAGCGCGTGCCCGTGACCCTGTGGCACTCCGGCAAGGGCGACGTCACCGTGCGCGTGGGCAAGCGCATGGATCACAAGCCGGCGTTCGGGGGCGACACCTCGACGGACAGACAGGAGATCCGGAGGCGGTACGACAGCGGCGCCATCAAGGGGGCGGGTGCGACGTGGAAGGCGCGCGAGTTGAAGGTCCTGTCCGGCGCGCTGGACCGCCTGAACCGCCAGGAGCGACGGGTGCTCGATGATGTGAAGATCGTGCGCTCCCGGGCCGGACCGCGGGGTCCCCGCAACGCCGCGCTCTACATCTGGGGCACGGAGGGGTACCGCCTGATGGTCTACGACCGCGCGTTCGCGTTCGACGGGCGGGCGTTCGTCGGCGGACCCAGCAAGCCGCGACCGTTCTCCTCCTCGGCGATCCTCCACGAGGTGGGTCACGCGATCGCGACCTGGCCCGCGCGAAAGCTGATCGAGAAGGGCGACATCTCGCGGGCCCGCAAGGTGGGCCGCCGAGGGCCCGTTCTGAGCGCCTACGCGCGCGCTCGCGGCGATCGGAAAGGGCCGACGCGGTACGGGCGCAGTTCGCTCGCCGAGTCCTTCTCCGAGGCGTTCGCGCTGCACAAGTTGGATCCCGCCGCCCTCAAGCGTTGGAGCCCCCGCGTCGCAGAGTGGTTCGCGGAGGGCGGCCACATCGATTCAATGGAGTAAGGTGGCGGCGTCGAGGAGGGCTCGATGAGCGACGCAAAGCGCGCGACGGACAGGCCGCAGGAATCCAGTACAGCCAAGCAGTTCGACGAGTGGTGCGACCAGGAGGTCGAACGCCGCCGAGCGCGTGACGTGGAGCTCGACGAAGGGCTCTTCGGGGACGCGCGGGCGCTGGTGCAGCGCCGGCTCGCGGCCAAGGAGCAGGGCCGATGATCGTCGGCAGCGTGCGCGCGCACGACATCCTGAAGTACCAGCGGCTCGAGCTTGGGGGCCTGCCCGCGGCGGGCGTATTCATGGTTTCGGGCCCCAACGAGTCGGGCAAGAGCAGCATCGGCGAGATCCTCGCGCTGGCCCTCTTCGGCCGAACCTTCGCGTTGGAGACGGCCGAGTTGGACAAGGCGATCCGCTGGGACGCGCGCGGCGGGTCCGTCGAGGTCGACTTCTCCTCCGGTGAGAACGGCACGCACAAGGTGGTGCGGGAGCTGGACCGGGATGGGCGTCGCTCCGCCACGTTGCATACCGAGGACGGCGCGGAGATTCGCGGCTGGGAAGCCGTCAACGAGGCCGTCGCGGGGCTGCTCGGCTTCGGCTTCAGCGAATACGTGGAGAGCTTCTACCTCGCCCGCCGGGACTCGATCTCGACACGGGCGCGGACGGATGCGGTGCGGGCGATGGCGGGGGTGCTTCCGTTGGAGCAGATCGCGGCCGAGCTCGCCGCCGAGCTGCCCGCCATCGAAGAGAAGTCCCTGGAGCTGGCGGACCAGCTGCTGGAGATCGACGAGCAGCTGGCGCGGTACTCGCGGGATGACCTGCTGCCTCCTCAGCCGGGACCGGCGCGGGGCGATGAGGCGTTGGTCGCGGAAGCGGCGGAGCGAAGGACCGCCCTGGGCGCGACCCTCGGTGGGTTCGAGACCCAGCTGCCCGAGCTGCAGGCGGCGACGCGCGAGCTGGTGTCGCGGGCCGAGGACGGGAGCCTGGAAGAGTGGGCCGCGAGCGCGGACCGCATGGAAGCGGCGCTGGATGCGATCGAAGAGTCGGTGGCGTTCCTGGGCTACGACGACGTCGAGGCGGGGACCGGTCGGCTGAGCCACCTGCTCAAGCGGATCACCGAGGGACTGGACGGCTTCGACACGCTGACCAAGGCGGTGGTGAAGCGGCGGTCGGAGATCGCGTCGCTGCTGGGCGAGGCGGGGAGCCGCGAGGCGGCCTCCAACTTCGACGATCAGCAGGCGGACCTGGATGAATCGAAGGCCAAGGCGCGGGCTGGGCGGACCAAGCTGGGGCGCGGCATGGCCGTCGCGGGTCTCGCAGCGGTTGGCTGCGCGGTCGCGGGCTTCCTCCCGATCGACGGGATGGACGCCAATGTGGTGCTCGGCCTGAGGATCGGCGCGGTGGTGCTCGCCGCGGTCGGCGTCTTCTTCTTCACGAAGCAGCGCGCGGCGGTGACGGAGCTGCGACGGCTGGGTACCGCGGACGCGGATCTCGCTTCCCGCCGGGACGCCGCCGAGGACGACGCCAATCTCCTGGACGGATTCACCGAGCAGTCGCTGCGCCAGGCCCACGCGAGCCTGGCGAACCTGCGCGCTCTGGGCTCGCTGCAGCAATCGGTGCAGGAGTTCCGCGACGGCGCCGGAGGCCGCCTGGTGCGTCCCGACGTGGCCGAGCGGCTGGACTCTGGGGCCGAGGATCAGCTGGCTGTGCTGGACGCTCACTTCACCCAGCTGAGCGCGCGGATCGCCTCGGACGTGGAGGCCCTCGGGCAGATCCACGAGTTGCGGCAGTCGCGGTCGAAGCTGGCCGCGCGGCGCTCGGCGTCGGCTCGGCAGTTGGAGGTCAGCGAGCTGGCCCGGGAGCTGGCCGCGGGGGCGAGCAAGCAGATCGCGTTCGACTTCAACAACCGCACGAAGCAGGCGCTGTCGCGCATCCTCCCGAGCCTGACGGAGGGGCGGTACCAGTACCTGCGCATCGAGGACGACCTCAGCGTGCGCGTGTTCAGCAGCGAGAAGCAGGACTTCGTCACGTTCGAGGAGATCTCGGGCGGTACGCAGCGGCAGATCGCGCTGGCGACCCGGCTCGCCCTGAGCGAGACGTTGGCCGATCGGGCCGACAAGGGACCGCAGTTCGTGTTCCTCGATGAGCCATTTGCGTACTTCGACGCGCAGCGCACCCAGAGCACGTTGGCGGCGATGCCGCGGCTGAGCGAGCGGCTTCCCCAGGTCTGGATCGCGACGCAGGAGCCGCCTCCGGGCACCTCCTCGTCGGTGGATCTGCGCTGCTCGGTGGAGTCGCGCGAGCTGTCGATCGGCGAGGCGTGAGCGAGGAGCCATGGCTCGTTGAGCGGCTGATCCCGGGAGGTGACGGCTTCGGCCGAGCCCCCGACGGGCGCGCCGCGTTCATCCCCGGAGGGCTTCCCGGCGACCGGGTTCGACCTACGAAGCTGATCGAGAAGAAGCGCATGGTGCGCGTCGAGGCGTTCGAGTTGGTGGAAGCCGGCCCGGACCGTCGCCTCGATCCGCCGTGCCGGTTCGCCGATCGCTGCGGAGGGTGCGACTGGATGTTCCTCGAGCGCGAGGCTCAGCTGCATTGGAAGCGGGAGCTGGTCGCGGACGCGCTCCGTCGGATCGGCAAGATCGAGGTCGACGTCCAGCCTTGCGTCTCGGCGGGGCCGGAGGTCGGCTACCGGTCGAGGCTCCGGCTGCACGTCGACGGCGCCGGCCGCGTGGGTCTGTACGAACGGGGCAGCCACACCGTCGTCGAGATCGACGCCTGCGCGGTGGCGGACGAAGCGATCAACCACGCGCTCCCCGTGCTGCGGGCAGGCCGCCCCGTGGGCGTGCGGGAGGTCGAGCTGCGGGCCGCTCCCATCGGTCCCCGAGTGGTCGTTCGCTGCAGCCCCGCGGACAAGGTCTGGGAGCTGGGCGGCCTGATCCCGGCCGTCGTTCCGAAGGTGCCCCCGCCGGTGCAGCGCTGGCCGCTGCCCCTGCAGATGGAGCTGGCGGTGCCGGCGACGGCGTTCGTGCAGGTGAACCCCGACGTGAACGTGGCGCTGGTCGACGCGCTCCTGGAGGGGACCGACGCGCGGAAGGCGACGAGCTTCGTGGACCTGTACTGCGGGGCGGGGAACTTCGCCTTGGCGCTCGCCGCCAGCGGGCTCACCGGCAGCGGCATCGAGGCGAGCCCCGACGCGATCGCGGCGGCGTCCGACAGCGCGGAGCGGGAGCAACTGGCGTCCCGGGTCGGGTTCATCGAGGGCACGGTCGATGAGCTGTTCCCCAGGCTCGTGCGCACGGTCGGGGAGGTGGATCTGGTGGTCCTGGATCCCCCGCGTGCGGGCGCGAAGGCGGCGATTCCAGCGTTGCTGAAGCTGTCGCCGAAGTACGTGGCGGCGATCTCGTGCGATCCGGCGACGCTCGCCCGGGATCTCAAGATGCTGGTCGAGGGCGGGTACGCGATCGAGTCGGTGACGCCGTTCGACATGTTCCCGCAGACGCACCACGTCGAGGTGCTGGTGTGGTTGGCGAAGACGGCGTGAGATCGGCCCGAGGCGGCCGGTGTTCGCGAATAGGGGCGTAGAGCCGAGGGGCTTCTTCCGCTACATTCGCGCCCTTCCGGAGCCCTCAATGACGTCTTCGCGGCCCCTGCTGCTCATCTCCATCCTCGCCCTCGCCTTGGGCGGCTGCTCGATCAAGTCGGTCGCGATGAACGCGGTCGCTGACGCGCTGTCCTCCGGCACCGGCGGCTCCTTCAGCCAGGACGAGGACCTCGAGTTCGTCGGTGACGCGCTGCCGTTCGCGCTCAAGATGATGGAGTCGATCAACGACTCGGTGCCCGATCACGTCGGCATGAAGGTGACGCTCGCGTCCGGCTTCACCCAGTACGGCGTCGTCTTCGTGGAGTGGCCCGCGGAGCAGCTCAAGTACGACGACTTTCAGGCCTACGACGCCGGCAAGACCCGCGCGCGAGTCTTCTACTGGCGCGCCAACAGCTTCGCCCTGGACGGTCTCGACCTCATGGAGCCGGACTTCCGGTCTCGAATCTTGAGCGACACCGACGCGGTGCTGAAGGAGATGGAGGTCGAATCCGTCCCACTGCTGTACTGGCTCGGAGCGAGCTGGTTGGCGGCGGCCCTGACCAACCTGGAGGACCCGGAGATGTTTGGCATTTTCCCCGTCGCGGCGAGCGTCCTCCAGCGCGCCTACGAGCTCGATCCGGACTGGAACGAGGGGGCGATTCGGGAGCTGTTCATCAGCCTCGAGCCGGTGCTGCCGATGCCTGGCGGCAAGGAGCGCAGCAAGGAGCACTACGACGCCGTCATCGGGATGCGAGGCGGGAAGTCCGCCGGTCCCCATGTGTCTTATGCAACGGCCGTCGCGCTCAAGGTCCAGGACAAGGACGAGTTCGTCCGCCTCCTGGAGATGGCGCTGGCGGTAGAGGTCGAGGGAGAGCCCGAATCCCGCCTCGCCAACGAGTACGCCCAGAGCAAGGCCCGCTTCCTGCTCGACCACCTCGACGATCTCTTCCTGGAGTAGCCGAATGCGTTTGTATGCCGCCCTCTTCGTCCTCATGACCGCCCTGATCGGCGGTCCCGCCGCCGCGGACGCCAAGGTCACTCTGAAGCTCGCCACCCTCGCCCCCGAAGGCAGCACGTGGTGGAAGTCGCTGCGCACCCTCGGCGACGAGTGGACCCGCATCACCGACGGTGAGGTCGAGGTGAAGATCTACGCCGGCGGCGTGGTCGGCAACGAGACCGCGATGGTTCGGAAGATGAACATCGGCCAGCTGCACGGCGGCCAGATGACCAACATCGGCCTGAACATGTACGACCGGGGTCCCCAGGTCATCCAGACGCCGATGCTCATTCGCACGAACGAAGAGCTGGACCACGTGATGGCGGGGATGATCCCGACCTTCGAGGCGCGCCTCGAAGAGAAGGGGATCATCGCGCTGAACTGGGGCGACGCGGGGTGGGTCCACCTGTTCACGGGCGAGCCGATGAAGGTCCCCAGCGACGCGGGCAACTTCAAGATCTACACCTACGACGGCGACCCCGAGGCGGTGAAGCTGTTCGAAGCGGTCGGGTTCAACTCGGTCGTGTTGTCGTCCACCGACGTGCTGCCTTCGCTGCAGAGCGGCCTCATCAACGCCTTCCCGTCGACCCGCCTGGGCGCCCTCGCGCTGCAGTGGTTCGCCCTCAGCAAGAACATGCTGGACGTGCCCTGGGCGCCGCTGGTCGGAGCGACCGTGCTGACCGAGGCCGGTTGGACCGCCATCCCCGAGGAGCACCGGGCCGAGTGCAAGGCCGCGGCCGTGCGCATCGGCGGTGAGATGAGCAGCACCATCCGCAAGCAGGACGGCAAGGCCGTCGGCGTGATGGAGAAGTACGGACTGAGCGTCACGCAGGTCGATGATGCGACCCGCGCGCAGTGGAACACCGTCGGCGAAGGCACCTGGCCTTCGGTGCGCGGCAAGATCGTGCCGGAGGACGTCTTCGACAAGGCCAGGGGCCTCGTCGAGGAGTACCGCGCCGCCAACCCGTGAGCGGAGCTCCCGCGCCCGAGGCGCCCAAGCCACCGCCCATCGGGGCGCTCGCCAAGATCGAGCACGCCCTGCTCGTCGCCATCCTCGCGGGGATGGTGATCCTGCCCGTCGGGGCAGTGATCGGCCGGCAGCTGTTCGGCTCCACGTTGGCCACGGCGAACCTGCTCACGCAGTACCTGAATCTCTGGCTGACGATGCTGGGCGCGTTGGTCGCGGCGCGGGCGGGGCGCCACTTGAGCCTGTCTACGGGCGAGCTGATGAAGCTGTCGCCCAAGGCGGAGCGGTGGATCCGGAGCGGCACCACGGCCGTGTCGGTGGCGGTCACCGCGCTGCTGGCGTTGGCCTCGTGGAAGTTCCTCATGGCGGAGCTCGGCACCGGCGGCGAGATGGCCGGCGGGGTGCCCAAGTGGGCCCTCCAGGGGGCGATGCCGGTGGGCTTCGCGGGCATGGCGCTGTACCTGACGTGGGTCGAGAACGACTCGTGGAAGGGCCGGCTGCTCGCGGTCGCGGTCACCGCGCTGGCGCTGTCGATGGCGTTCGTGCCGGTGGGCTCGCGGACCCCGGTGGTGTGGGCTGGCTCGATCACGCTGCTGGGCGCGGTCGCGCTGGGGGCTCCGATCTTCACGATCATGGGCGGCCTGGCGATGCTGCTGCTGTACGGACAGCCGCTGCCGTCGCCGATTGCTGCGGTTCCGCTTGAGACCTTCGGGCTGGTGGCGTCGCCCACCCTGCCGGCCATCCCGTTGTTCACCCTGGCCGGCTACATGCTCGCCGAGGGAGGGGCCTCGAAGCGGCTGGTGGCGCTGTTCCAGGAGTGGTTCGGCTGGATGCCCGGCGGCATCGCGGCCGCGGCGGTGCTGGTGTGCGCGTTCTTCACGACGTTCACGGGCGCCTCCGGCGTGACGATTCTGGCGCTGGGCGGCCTGCTTCTGCCGATCCTCACCAAGGCCGGCTACTCGGAGAAGTTCGCCATCGGCGTGCTCATCGCGTCGGGCTCGATCGGGCTGCTGTTCCCGCCTTCGCTGCCGGTGATCCTGTACGGCGTCGTCAGCCACGTGCCCATCGACAAGTTGTTCATGAGCGGGGCCGTGCCGGGGGCCCTGTTGGTCCTGCTGGTCGTGTCCATGGGCGTGGTGCACGCCCGGAAGAACAACGTGCAGCGGACGAGGTTCGACTTCGCGACGGCGCTCAAGGCGCTGTGGGACGCGAAGTTCGAGGCGGCGCTGCCGGCGCTGGTGCTGGTCGGCATCTTCGGCGGCTTCCTCACGATCTTCGAGGCGGCGGCGCTGACGGCGGCGTACGCGTTCCTGTCCGAGGTGGTCATCCACCGCGATCTGGGCTTCAAGAAGGACGTGCCCCGCGTCTTCGTCGAGTGCGGAACGCTGATGGGCGGCGTGATGATCATCCTCGGCGTCGCCCTGGGCTTCACGAACTACCTGGTGGACGCCGAGATCCCGATGCGGGTGGCGGCGTGGACCACCGAGCACGTGGCCGGGAAGATCATGTTCCTGCTGCTGCTGAACGTGTTCCTGCTCATCGTCGGCTGTCTGATGGACATCTTCTCGGCCATCGTCGTGGTGGTGCCGCTGATCGTGCCCATCGCGACGGCGTTCGGCGTCGACCCGGTGCACCTGGGCATCCTCTTCCTGGCGAACCTGGAGCTGGGCTACCTGACGCCGCCGGTGGGGATGAACCTCTTCCTGGCGTCGTACCGGTTCGATAAACCGCTGACGGCGGTCTACAAGATGGGCTTCCCGTTCCTGCTGGTGCTGCTGGCCGGCGTGCTGATCATCACGTACGTGCCGAGCCTGACGCTGTGGCCGCACGAGGGACCGACGACGTCGGAGATCGACATGGGCGGGCTCGAGGACGAGGCCGGCGATGAGCCCGGAACCCCGGCGCTGCCGTTGGGCGAGATGGATCTGGACGCCTTGTTGGGCGGCGACGACGACGACGATGCCACCCCGGTCAAGCCGGAGGCGGGTGCGCTGCCGTTGGGCAACCTGGACCTGGACGCCCTCCTGGGCGACGACGACGACTCGGGCGGAGCTCCCTAGTACCCATGGACAGAAGTCGCGACCCGTTTCCGCTGGCCCCGAACGCCGCTGCCGGCGTCCGCCCTCGTCGGCGTACACGAGGTACGCCTCGCTCGTCCGATCACCCCCAGCGTCGCCCGGTCCTCACCGGAATTCGTATCGCGATCTCCGCCCAGGGATACTAGAGCCCGCGCCAGACCTTGGGATCGCGGCGCGCGTGGAACAGCGCGAGCACGGCGATGGCGTCATCGTCGACCACGTAGAAGAGCCCGTAGGGGAATCGGCGGAGCAAGACGCGGCGGACGCGTCCGTGCCGTTCGACGTGCTGCTCGGGCTGTTCGGCGGCCCCTTCGAGGGCTTCATCGACGCGGTGCAGGAACGCGGATCCGAGCCCGGGGAGCTTCTCCTCGTGCCAGTCGTACGCTTCCTCGATTTCGGCGACCGCGGCAGCCCGCAGCCGGATGGGCAGGTTCATTGCAGCAACAGGGCCTCCGAACCCCACCTCGTCGCCCAGAACGTCCGATGACTGCGTTGTTCGTCGGTCACGGGGCGACACCCCGCTTCCTCCTCTCGCCTTGCCCTCGGCCGCCCTGACCTTCCGATCTGCGGTCCCACTGCCCTGTCGATGCAATCACTCGGTCGATCGGCTCCGGGCGCGAACATCAGTCCATTCGGACGTGTTTCCAACCCCTGCTTCATGGACAGCGAGGCGGCGATCGAGTTCCTGGCGTTGGGCGTCGGTGACGGGGACGAGGTCCGGGTCGGACGCGATCTGGTCCCAGAGGTCCTGCACGTGAGCGATCTGCTCGGCGGTGCTCATGCGTCCGAAGTCGGGTCGGTTCGGGTCACCCATGGGGATCACCTTACGTCGGGTCGGGGGGCCCGGCCATGACCCGTTTGGCGATCGGGGCGGCGTTGGCGGCCTCGAGCACCATGACGGAGACCGAGCCGGCCGGTACGGACACGGTGTGGCGGACGGCGCGCCCGTCGCCGACGGTGAACCGCTCGGTCAGATCGAACCGCATGGTGGTCTCGACCTCGGAGGTCTCGCCGCGCACGAACTCGGGGGGGAGCGTCTCGTCCAGTTGGCTCTTCTTGAGCCGGTGGTGGGCGAGGAAGAGCTTGCCCGTGGTGAGCGCGGGCGGCTTCATCGGCTGGGTCTTGACGGTGACGAGGTAGGAGGTCGACAGCAGGTCGCCGTACTCGGTGCGACCGGGGCGCTGGTGGCCGTCGCCGAGGCCCGCGGGGAGGGACACGGTGACGCCCTCGATGTCGGTGGCGTGGTCGACCCAGGGACCGTCGACGATGGACTGCCACGGGGTGCCGTTGGCGAAGGCCCCGCCGAGGGAGCCGAGCAGCAGGGCGGCGCTGATGAGGCCGACGGCGACGACGGGGCCGCGCAGGGGATCGCGGCCAACGCGGGTGGCGGCCCGCTCGGGCGGCTGCATGCCGACGGTGGCGAGGCGCATCACGGCGATGAGGCCGCCGGCGATGCCGCCCCCGAGGTGGGCGGACAGGGCGATGCCGGGGACGAAGGAGATCATCAGGTTGAGGACGAGCACGTCGCGGATGGACTTGCGCATCGGGGCGGCGAGGATCTCGGGGATGACGCCGGCCCCCCGGATGCTCATCACCCCGGCGGCCACCATGAGGCCCCAGCCGCCGCCGGAGGCGCCGACCATGACCTTGGCGTCGGAGAACAGCAGGGCCGCGAAGCTGCCGCCGGCGACCGACACGGTCCACAGGGCGAGCAGGCGCCAGGGGCCGAGAAGTCGCTCCAGGAAGCCGCCGATCAGCCAGAGCACGAACATGTTGCCGGCGAGGTGGAGCAGGCCCCCGTGGAGGAACGAGGCGGCGAGGGGGCGCCACCACTGCAGCGACAGGGGCGGGTCGCCGACGACGGCGCCCATGCGGATGAGGTTCTGCGTGTTGGCGGCGCCGCCCCACATCACCTCGAGGCCGAAGACCAGGCAGGTCAGGGCGACGAGGATGGGGACGGCGATGGGCTTCCGGGCGGCAAGCTCGGCCTGGTACCGCTGGATCGCCGCGATGGTGGTCTGGGCCTGGGCGGCGCGCTCCTTGAGCCACGCTTCGAACTCGGAGGCGCCGAGGCGGAGCTGGCCGGGGTTCCGGGCGACCTCGCGGAAGCAGGCGCCGAGGGTCTTGGGCACGGCCTTCGGCTTTTCGGACCACGTGGCGCCGGACTCGTCGATGGCGTGGCGGCGGATGCCGGGGCCGGAGCCAAGCGCGGCGGCGCCGCCCGGATCGCCGGCGGCGACGACGTCGGCGGAGCTGGCGCCATGCTCACGGAGGGCGGTGGTGGCGACCTGGAGGGTGCGCTCGGGCAGATCGGCGCGGTGCCGCACGATCAGGACGAGGGGACCCTCGGGGAGCGCGAAACGGGCCACGTCGGGGGTGCAGCCGAGCATGACGACGCCGTGGGTGTCCCGGGATCCGAGCTCCCAGACCAGCTGTTCGTAGACGCTCCAGCGCATGGAGGGGAGGGATACCAGAGGTCGGGGTGCTGGTGGGCGGGGGGAACGAAGTGGGGTGAGGTCGTTGACCTGGGCGGGGTTGGTTCCGGTGGGGGGAACGAGGTGGGGTGAGGTCGTCGACCCAGCCTGGGTTGTGGCGGTCAGTCCCGCCACAAGTGGGGTGAGGTCGTTGACCTGGGTGGGGTTATGGCGGTCAGTCCCGCCACAAGTGGGGTGAGGTCGTTGACCCTGCCCGGGTTTTGGCGGTCAGTCCCGCCACAACTGGGGTGAGGTCGTCGACCTGCCCCCGGTTACGACGCTCCGGCCGGCCTACTCCCCACCGGCAAACGGCCACGTGACCAGCTCCGGGAAGACACAGATCAGCCCCAGCCCGATCAGCTGAATCACGATGAACGGGATCGCACCGCGGTAGATCGCCGTCGTCGGAACCTCCTCCGGCGTCACCCCCCGCAAGTAGAACAACGCGAACCCGAACGGCGGCGTCAGGAACGACGTCTGCAGGTTCATCCCGATCATCACCCCGAACCAGACCAGGTCGATCCCCAGGATCTGCGCCGCCGGCACGATCAACGGGAGCACGATGAAGGCGATCTCGAAGAAGTCGATGAAGAAGCCGAGCAGGAAGATCGCCAGGTTCGCGACGATCAACAGGCCGAGTTTTCCACCCGGGAGCCCCGTCAGAAGGTCCTCGATCCAGACGTCGCCGTAGAGCCCCCGGAAGACCAACGCGAACGCCGTCGAGCCGATCAGCAGGAACACCACCATCGACGTCAGCTTCGTCGTGTACTCCATCGTCTCGCGCACCGACTGCCACGTCAGCCGGCCGTTCACCTTGGCCAGGAGCATCGCTCCGACCGCACCCAAGGCCCCCGCCTCCGTCGGCGTCGCGACGCCCGCGAAGATCGAGCCCAGGACCACGAGGATCAGGAACAGCGGCGGGATCAGCACCAGCACCACGCGACGGGCCAGCTCGCCCCCAGTGACGGTGCGCTCCGACTTCGGCAGCGCGGGCGCCAGCTCCGGTCTCCGCCACGCGACGACGACCACGAACAGCGCGTACATCCCCACCAGCAGCAGACCCGGCACCAGCGAACCGATGAACAGGTCGCCGATGCTGACCCCCATCTGATCGGCGAGCACGATCAGCACCACGCTCGGCGGGATGATCTGACCGAGGGTCCCCGACGCGCAGATGATCCCGGTCGCGAGGCTCTGGTCGTAGCCGTACCGGAGCATCACGGGGAGGCTGATCAGCCCCATCGCGACCACGCTCGCTCCGACCACCCCGGTGGCCGCCGCCAGCAGAGCGCCGACGAACACCACCGCCAGCGCGAGCCCCCCGCGGATCGGCCCGAAGAGCATGCCGATCGTGTGCAGCAGGTCCTCCGCCAACCGCGAACGCTCCAGCATCGTGCCCATGAAGATGAAGAACGGAACCGCCAGCAGGATGAGGTTCTCCATCACCCCGAACACGCGCAGCGGGAAGCCCGACATCAGGCTCCACTCGAACAGGTCCAGCCCCACCCCGATGGCCGCGAACAGCAGCGCCGTGCCACCCAGGCTGAACGCCACCGGGTAGCCCGTGAAGATGAAGATGAACGCCACCACGAACATCAGCGGGCCGAGCAGATCCGTGCTCACTCGGCCCTCCCGCGGATCACCGCGAGCTTCTGCCCCGCGACCGCGATCCCCTGCACCAGCAGCAGGGCAAACGCGATCGGCACCAACGTCTTGACCGGGTACCGCGGCAGCCCGCCCGGATCAGGCGAGGCCTCCAGCGTGCGCCACGACTCCAGCACGAAGTCCATCGACACCCAGATCGAGAACGCGCAGAACGGCAACAGGAAGAAGAGCGTGCCCAGCAGGTCCACCCACGCCTGGCCGCGCTCGCTCATCCGCCCGTAGAACACGTCGACGCGGACGTGGGCGTCGTCCTTCAGCGTCCACGACGCCCCCAGCAGAAACAGCGCGCTGAACAGGTACCACTGCGCCTCGATGAGGGTGTTGGACGCCAGCTGCGTCTCTGTGAACCGGCCGATGTAGCGCACCGCCGCGTTCCAGGCCCCCAGCAGGATCATCAACAGCGAACCCCAGGCGACCGCCTTGCCCGTCCACTCCGCGATGGCTTCCAACCGTTGCACGGCGGCCCTGATACCCCGGGGCGAACCGGCGTACAATCGCGCGCCTGCCATGAGCCTCACCGACGACTTCAAAGCTGCACTCGGATCCTGGGCCTCCGGGGTCTCCGTGGTCACCACCAACCACGACGGCCTCCTCTATGGCCTCACCGTGAGCAGCTTCTCGTCGTTGTCCCTGGATCCGCCTCTGGTGCTGGTGTGCCTCAACAACGGCAACCGCCTGCCGGAGATGATCGACGCCTCCGGCGGCTTCGCGGTGAGCATCCTGAACCGCGACCAGGAGGACGCCTCCAACTACTTCGCCCGCCCCAACCGGGAGCCCACCCGCGGCTTCACGGAGATCGACGGTGAGTGGACTGAGTCCAAGGTCCCCGTGGTGAAGGGCGCGCTCGCGTCCATCGTGTGCGAGCACCGCAACTCGATCGAGCAGGGCACCCACACCATCGTCGTCGGCGAGGTCGTCGAGGCCCGCGCCAACGAAGGCGCGCCCCTGCTGTACTGGCGCCGCGGCTACCGTGGAGTCGAGGGCGGAGACTCGTAAGAAGCGGGTCCATCGCCCCTCCTCAGGCCATGCGCGCCCCGGTCCTGCTCCTGCTCCCCGTCCTGGCCGCCTGCCCCCCCGTGCTCGAGCCCCGCGAGCCGACCCCGGAACCGCCGCCCGAGTACGTCTACACGGGCGAGATCAGCAACCTCGACGGAGCGATGCCGGATGTCCGGGTCTGGGTCGCGGGGGAACAGACCGCCACCGACAGCGAGGGCGCGTACCGCTCGGTCAGTTCCGTGTACCCCGCCCAGGTGGATCTGGAGCAGTGGACCAACAACGTCCGCAGCTTGCTCGACTGCAGCCTGGAACACAGCCGTTGGCTCCCCGGCGGGACGTTCACGATCAATCCGTCGGTCGACGGAACCCTCTTCCTCCCGGGGGTCGGCGTCGACGACGAGTTGAGCTTCGACGTGCGCACCGTCACCGAGACCGACGTCCTCACATCCTTCGCTCCCGCGGCCCCGGAGGGCCCCTTCGCCGTCGATGGGGGTGTCGAATTCACGTTCCGGGGTACCCGCGGCGGGACCGTGCTGGCCGTCGCCATGACCGTCTCCGATGACGTGCCGATCGCGGCCTCCTGGTCCGTTCACGACGGTCTCGACGACGGCGATCGCATCACCCTGACCCGCATCGAACCGGCCGGCTTCATCACGATCGGCGAGCCCTCCGAGCCCCCCACGACCGGCCCTGAGTGGCGGCAGGAGGTCTAGGTCGACGGCTTGCGAACCAGGCTCGGATTCGAGCTTCACCTGGAGGGCAGCGACCCGACCGAGCTTCCGATCTTCGATCTCGGCGGCGAAGGAGCCTCCTTGAGGGTCACCTGGACCGACGCCGCCGATGGATGGACCGAGCGCTCGCACGGCTGGAGGCCGATCGCCGAGCCCGGTCCGATCGACTACCCCGAGACGCTCGCCTGCCCCGAGGTGCAGCCCGTGGCCGGCTGGGGCGGTCGTCCCGGGGTCACGCTGGAGCTCGAGGGCACGCCGGAGGACGAGATCGTGAACGCGTTCCTCACGCTCCTGAGCGAGTCGCAGGGTGAAGTCGAGTGGAACATCGCGCGAGCAGGGGCGTGCGGCCCGGAGGTCGCCGAGTACCTCGCGGCCCTGCCGGAGGTGCAGGACCTGGAGCCCCGCCAGATCAGGGTCGGCTGGGGCACGCCGTCCCAGTGGATCAACTGCACGCGCGAGTAGCCCGACCGAGACGGACCACTCCAGGCTACCCTTGGAGCATGCGGCTCCTCGCGACCCTCGCTGCTGTGCTCCTCGTCCCCGCCTCGGCGTCGGCCGTCACCATCGTCATCGGCGATCCCGACGGCTTCGGCCTCCAGCCCACGGACAACTACTTCCGCGCCGACAGCGCCCACACCAACCCCGCCGACGTCGACGGCGACGGGATGATCGAGGCCGCCGAGTTCATCCCCGACTTCAACCTCAACGGCTCGTGCGCGGTCGGGTCCGGCGACAGCTTCGACACCCGCGACGCGGGCGAGCTCGCCTCCACGGTTGGCGCCCAGTACACCGACTTCGCCCTCGAGGGCGGCGGCGCGGCCGACGGCATCCAGTTCATCTTCGACTTCGACGTGCCCGTGGAGGGCGACTTCGACTTCGGCGCCCTGCACTACATCAACTTCATCTTCGGCGACTACGACGTCAGCCCCGCCGAGCTCGACGTGGACGGCATCACCATCCCGATGGAGACCCAGGCCGGTCCCGACGACGGCCAGGTCCAGGCCGCCTTCGCCGCCATCCCGTGGGACGAGATGACCGACGGGCAGGTCATCATCACCGTCATCGCCCCCAGCGAGCCCTACCTCGCCTTCGACTTCGCCCTGCTGGACACCGACCGCATCGCCGACGGCGACGGCGACGGCATCCCCGGTTCGCTCGACAACTGCCCCGCCGTCGAGAACACCGACCAGACCGACACCGACGGCGACGGTTGGGGCGATGCTTGCGACCTCTGCCCGCTCGCCCCCGATCCCGACCAACTCGACAGCGACGGCGACGGCGCCGGGGACGAGTGCGATGTCTGCCCCGAGGACGCCACCGACGACGCCGACAACGACGGTTGGTGCGGCCCCGAGGACTGCGCCGTGCTGGATCCCCAGATCCACCCCGACGCCCTCGAGATCTGCGACGACGGGCTCGACAACGACTGCGACGGAGCCATCGACGGAGACGACCTCGATGACTGCGACTCGGGCGACGACGACGACGACGACGACGATGACAACGGGGACGACGACGACGACGACTCCGCCGGCACCATCGACGAGGGCCCGCCCCCCTTCTCCGTCAACGGCGATTGGGGCCAGGAACCCTGCAACTGCTCCAGCGCGGCGACGCCGACGGGGACCTTCGGACTGGTCGGCCTGCTCCTCCTGGGGTGGGTGCGCCGGCGCTCCGACCGCTAGCCCGCGGCGGGCTCGTCCGTCCAACGGATCGTCAACACGGTCACGAACGTGATCGCCGCCACCCGGCTCCAGAGTCCCTCCGATCCGCCCGATGCGGCCGTCGCTCCAGTGCTGAAGAGCACCCACCAGGCGTTGATCGAGATGTGCGCCGCGACCGGCACCCACACCGACCAGCCCCACCGCATCAGAAGCCAGCCGAACCACGCGCCGCCCGCGCCCGTGACCGCCACCGAGCCGATGGTGAGCCCCTGGCCGTGCAGCAGTGCCCCGGGAAGGTGAGCCGAGCCGAACAGTGCGGCCGTGACCGCGAGGGCGACACCGAAGCTCCAGGGGATCGACGCAGATCGAGTGGATCCCGGGCACATCGGCGCCGCCGCCGAACCACTTCAGGCGTGCCGGATGGTCCAAGAGGCTGCGCACGAGGCTCCATGTGGCCCCCCGGTCGTCCGACCGGAACAGCCCCCCGGGGAGCGTGCCGCACCACAGCCGCCCCGGCTGATCGGCGCCGCCGGGGGCCAGAGCCCACAGGGCGCTGACCGCCGGGCCCTTGTCGTTGCCCTCGTCCGCCGGTTCGTCGTCGGCGAAGGCCGGCACGCCGACCTCTTCGAAGGTGACGCCGCCGTCGTCGGAGCGGTGCAGCTTGCTGCCGAAGTGGCCCAACTCCAGTCACGCGTAGATGGCGCCGTCCCGGGGATCGATGGTCACCAGGCCCACCGGATCGCCCAAGAACTTCACATCGTCGACCGTCCAGCCCTCGGCCTTGCGGCTCAGCGTGAACAGTCCCTTCCTCGTCCCGATCAGCAACCTCGACATGGCTCCTCCTAGCCTCCCGACAACGCCTGCATGACCCAGATGTCCGCGCCCTCACGCACGGGATCGGACTGCTCGTCACGGTCCGCGATCTGCTCGCTGTCGACGAACACCACCACGTGGGTGCGCAGGGCGCCCTGGTCGTCCAGCACGTACCCTCGGGCTCGGGGGTAGCGCTCGAACACGGCTTCGAGCACCGCCCGCACCGTGGATCCCGCCGCTTGCGTGGGGGGCACGTCGACATGACGACGGAGGACCGGGGTGAACGAGACGGTGGCGGTCATGGGGCCGCGAGCATACCGGTGGATCGCGGTGCTGCTGCTGCCGCTGATGACCGGCTGCATCGGCCTCAAGAACAAGGCCGTCACCGCCGTGCACGCCGACCTCACGTCCGTCAGCGTCTGCCCCGGAGGCAGCGTCGACCTGCTCCTGGGCATCGAACTGGACGACGGCAAGGTGCTCCGGCCCGCGGGCGCCAGCGGAGGCTCGGTCGGCTGGCGCAACCTCCGGGTCCACGTCGAGGGCGGCGCGACCGTCGGAAGCCGCGGCGCCATCCGCGTCTCCCCCGATCCCGCCGACACCTGGGGCAAGCCCGTCCGCTGGTCGGTCACCCTCCCGGACCACCCCGGCGTTGAGGCCTCGGGCACCGTCGGCATCCGCTACGACTGCGACTACACGGCCTGGGTCGGGGGCCGCAGCGGGGACTCCGGGGACGGCGGCATCGCCGGCGACGACGGCGATGAGCAGTCCCCCGTCGGCCTCGACGGACAGGACGGGCAGGACGGTCAGGACGGCGAAGACGGACATCGCGCCACGGTCCTGGTGGCCTACGCGATCGAGCCGATCTCCGAACGCCCGGTGCTCCAGACCGAGGTCCGCTTCGGCACCGGCGAGCTCGCCGGGCGCTTCGCCCTGGACCCCGACCGCGGCTCCCTCCACGTCGACGCCAGCGGCGGAAACGGAGGCGCTGGGGGCGACGGGGGCGACGGGGGCGACTCGTCGGCCTGCATCGATGGCGTCTCGCGGGCGCTCTTCCGCGGCGGCAACGGCGGCGACGGCGGGGACGGGGGCCGGGGCGGGGACGCCGGCGCGGTCCGCATGCTCGTGGACGCCCGCGCCGCCAAGCTGGTGCGCAACCTCCACGTGGATCTCAGCCTCGGTCGGGGCGGCGACGCGGGCTCGGCCGGCGCCGGGGGTGATGGCACCTGCGGCAAGGACGGCAAGGACGGTCGCAGCGGTCGGTTCGGCCGCAGCGGTCGAGAAGGACGTGAGCCGCGGGTCGACCTCGACCACGTCGCCCCCTTCTGGAAGTAGATGCTCACTTGAGCGTCAAGCCATCTTCCCTCCCGTGAGGTCCTCGGACTGGCTTTGGAAGGCGGGGTAGAAGCGACTTGGATCCCAGGCCGCGTCGGCCTTGAGCATCCCGTAGATGGCGTGGAGCAGCTTCCTC